>JAHFUP010000145.1 GCA_023265025.1 Acidimicrobiia bacterium
CCACTTCGGCGCGCCCGGAGGCGAGGACTCAATCGCCCTGGTCACCGGCAAAGGGCTGATCGAGCCCCCTCTTCGAGGAGGCGCTGCTTGACACAGAGCGCTCCTTCAGGAATGACATCGACTCGCTGATAGCCCCGTTCAACATGCAGGCCGACGGCGTCGGCGTGAACTGGGCGGCGGTCCGCGCCGCGTGGCTGTCGGTGGCCCACGGGCTCGCGGCGGGAGGCCTGCCGACGGTGCTGCTCGGCCCGCTAGCGCCGTTTCATTTGCAGGACCTCAGACAGACGCGATGGGTGAGGTCCTTGCATTTCTTCCTCTTGGACTGCCCAGACGCCATCCGGCGGGAGCGCCTGGAGGCCCGGCCGCCCTGGCGGGGCCGCCAGCGGGAACGCGATATCGAGGAGCAGACGCGGTGGAGCGCGTGGTTGCGCGAGCACATCCACGAGGGCGTCGACACCGGTGGGGCGGGTGTCGACGAGACGGTCAAGTCGGTTGCTGCGTGGGTGCGGACCGTGGTCGCGGCGCCGAGCCGGTGGCGCGACGACGCCACCCTCGGGGCGGCGCGTCGGGCTGCCGCCACCGGCGAGGTCGAAGCGTGGGTGTACGACTACCTCAACGGCTCCGGTCGCAACGTGCCCATGGTACGAGGGCTGCGGCGCCAGCAGCGGTGGTGGATCGGCCCGGTCGAGGTGCCGGTCGGAGAGCTGGTGCGCATCGTGGGGCCGGAGCCCGATATGCCGTATCCCCGCGCTCCGGAGGACTGGGGGCCTCGGCTGGCGGGAATCCAGCAGAGCCTGCGCAGCGGTTGGGACGCGCCCCCGGTCATCGTTGACGCATGTAGGGCCGACGCGCTCCTCGTCTCTGACGGCAACCACCGTTTCGAGGCGCAACGCCAGATGGGGCGTGACGCCGTCTGGGCGCTCCTCTTCTTCGACGATGCCGAAGCGTGGCGGTCCTTCGCCCAGCCGTGGGCCATCGATGCGCCCCGGCAGGCAGGCGCACGCGCCGCGCTGTGAATGCGGAGTTGCCCGTGTCGGTCGTCGCGTGGGCGCTGTCGGCAGCGGATGGGAGGCGGATCCTCGGCTGTCGACGGACGCCGATGACGGGCGGGACCGTGGCAGACCGGATTGAACGTATCGACATCACCGTCCCCGACGAAGCCGGCCGGCAGCGCACGATCGCAGCTGTCCAGAAGTGGACCTGGCCGCACGAGGTCCTGGGCCTTCGAGCGGCACAGGTCGTCCGACCCAGGGCCGCTGCGATCCCACGCCTGCTGGCCGACGGAACGGACGAGCGAGGTCCCTGGTTGATCGTGCCGTTCTATCCGGGGACAAACGTCACCAACGCATCCGTTCCCCCGGCCGTCTTTCGCTCCCTGGCGCTACTGCACGCGACCTACGCGCAGGGCTGGACCGACCTGAAAGAGATTCCTGTCGTTGACGCGGACTGGTGGCGCGACATCTGCCTCTCCTACTCGCTCGGCGCCGTCGTGCGCCAGGCCGCCCGTTCCCCCGGGCCATCGCTCGACCGGGCACGGTCGGTTCTGGATGCCATGGCCGACGACGACCGCATCGCGGAGGTTCTCGACGCTCTCCCTCGCTCCCTCCTGCACGGCGACGTGCACGCCGGAAACATCCTCGTGGCCGACGGCGAGGGGGTGCTCGTCGACTGGGGAAGTGCTCGAGTCGGCTCGCCGATCCTCGATCTGGCCAGCGTCGCAGCGCGGGACTCGCCGGGTTTCTCCGCCTATGCCGACGCCTGGCGGCAGGCCACGGGCGCGGCCCTGGACCCTGCGTCCGTGGAGCTCGGCTATCGATGGGCTGCCGTCCAGATCCCGATCCAATACCTCGCCTGGGTCGTCGAGACCCGGCCTGCGGGCGAAGTCGACAACGCGCTCAATAGGGCGGAGGGCGCTCTCGCGGCGCTGCGCCGCAGCTGACCGCGGACTGCATGTCCTGTGGAGTTTCAGCCCGTCAAGTGCCGCTGCCGGATCGTGGACTTGTCTACCAACGTGTGCAAATGGGCTCACCGCCACGGCGTGGTCTGCGATGCCGGGGAGGTGTTGGCCGAGGTGATCGCCGAGATGTTCTAACCCGCAACACCATTCTAGCGACTGGAATTCGACCTGCCACGGCCCGCGCCGGGCGCGAGGATGCGGACGGTGGAAACGGCGGAAGGAACGAGACGAGGGACGACCCGTCAGCTGCTGGGACTGTTGCCTGAGGTCGGCCCCGGGCTCCTCGTCGCCGTGGTCGTGCTCAACCTCGTGCAGGCCGCCCACCCCCTGGCCGTGATCGCCGTGACCGGCGTCCTGGTGGACCGGGCCGTCACCGATCCCGGTGTGGGGGCGGTGGCGGTGCCGCTCGCCGTCCTGGCCGGTTTGTTCACGGCCCAGCAGATTCTCGGCCCCCTGCTGGGCGTCGTGCGGTACCGCGCCACCAGCCGGATCGACGGTGCCGTTGCCGCCAACGCCATGGAGGCTGCGGCCCGTCCTGCCGGCGTCGGGCTCGTGGAGGACCAGGCCGTCCAGGACCTTATGGAAGTGGCCGCCGGCCGGCCGCTGACGTTCCGGTCGGCCACGCCGGGGGGCGCGGCCCTGGGCGTGATCGGCGTCAGCATGCGGTACCTCCAGACCGTCGGTGCCGCCCTTCTCGTGGCCCGGTACTCGGTAGCCCTGGCTGCGTTGCTCCTGGCGGCCACCGTCGCCTTGCGCCGGCTCATCCACCGCGCGCAGTACATCCAGGCCCGGGCCTTCGACGAGTTCGTGCCCACCTACCGGCGGGCCGGGTACTACACCGGCCTGGCCGTGGTGCCCGCTCCGGCCAAGGAGGTGCGGGTCTTCGGACTGGCCGAATGGATCATCGGCCACCACCAGCAGGCGTGGCGGACGGTCACGACGGGCATGGCGACGGTCCGGCGACGCACGGCTCGGAGGATGGCCGGGTGCTTCCTCCTGGTCCTGCCCATCCAGGCGCTGGTGTTCGTGATGGTCGGCCTGGCCGCCGCCGATCGGCGCATCACCTTCGCCACCCTGGCCGTCGTCCTGCAGGCGGCGCGCCAGGTCGTCGACCTCGGCATCATCGGCACCGACGAGTACCAGATCGACTTTGGCACCGCGTCGCTCCCGGCCGCGGCCGAGTTGCAGCGACGGTCGAACGCCGCGACCGCCGCCGCCCCCTCGGGCACCAAGTTGGCGCTGTGTCTACCCGCGACCTCGATCGTCTTCGACAACCTGACGTTCGCCTACCCTGGCGCCCGCAGACCGGTGTTCGACGGGCTCGATCTCGTCGTCCCGGCCGGCACGTCGCTGGCCATCGTGGGCGCCAACGGGGCGGGCAAGACGACCCTCGTGAAGCTGCTGGCCCGCCTCTACGAGCCGACTGGAGGCCGCATCCTGGTCGACGGCATCGACATCCGGGAGCTGGACCTGGAGTCGTGGCGTGCCCGCCTGGCCGTGATCTTCCAGGACTTCGTTCGCTATGAGCTGGCGGCCACCGACAACGTCGGCCTGGGCGAGCTGCGGCTGCGGGACGACCGGCCTGCGCTCATCACCGCCGCGACACGGGCCGGGTCGCTGAAGCTGATCGAGGCGCTCCCGGCGGGCTGGGACACGGTGCTGGCCCGCGGCTACACCGGGGGTGTCGAGCTGTCCGGCGGCGAGTGGCAGCGGGTCGCCCTGGCCCGTGCCCTCCTGGCCGTCGAGGGCGGCGCCGGGATCCTCGCCCTCGACGAGCCGACCGCCAACCTCGACGTCCGGGCCGAGGCCGAGCTGTTCGACGACTTCCTGGACCTCACCTCCGACCCCGCCCGCGGGCAAGCGCTGACGACCCTCCTCATCTCCCATCGCTTCTCGACGGTCCGTCGCGCCCAACGCATCTGCGTGCTCGACCGGGGCCGGGTGGCCGAGCTGGGTACACACGACGAGCTGGTGGCTGCAGACGACGGATACGCCCGGATGTTCGGCTTGCAGGCGGCCCGCTTCAGTGGCTGACCTTCGTCGCTCGGCCGCGCTCCTGTGGTCGACGGTCCGGCGCACGAACCTGCGGTTGGCGGCCGCGGCCGTGGGTCTCGACCTGCTGGTGCAGGTGGCCGGGCGCCCACTCACTGCCGTGTGGCTGAAGGTGCTCGTCGACGGCGCCACCGCCGGCCATGACACGACGGTCGTGTGGGCCGGTCTGGCCCTGGCCCTGTCCCTGGCCGCTCAGGGCGCCGCGGGCGCGGGCGTCAGCGCCATGTTCTCCGAGCTCCACGAGACGACGGCCCGAGTTCTCGTGGGCGACATCATGCGCCTGACGTCAACCACTCCCGGTATCGAGCACCACGAGCGGCCGGAGTACGCCGACCGGGTCTCCTTGTTGCGCAACCAGACGCGATTGCTGAGCAACGTCGTGGCCACGATCGGCTCGGGCGCCGGCCTGGTGGTACGCCTCGGCATCACCGTCGTCCTGCTGGCCTCGGTCCATCCCGCCATGCTCGTGCTGCCCTTTCTGGCCGTTCCGTCCGTGTGGGCGGGCGCGCGCGCCAGTCGGATCACCGAGGCGGCGCGGGACGCAACCGCGGAGCGGGTCCGCTCCCAGACCCATCTGTTCAAGGTGGTGACCACACCGGGATCGGCCAAGGAGGCCCGGGTGTTCAACCTCGGTGCCCACCTGATCGACCGGCATCGCCACATCTGGGCCGAGGTCACCGACACGAACGCCCGGGCCCAGGTGCGGGCCGGCATGGTGCGCGCCCTGGGCTGGTCGACCTTCGCCGCCGGCTACATCGCCGCCATTGTGCTCGCCGTGAGCCAGGCGGCGAAGGGCAGGGCCACCCCCGGTGACGTGCTTCTCGTCGTGGCGCTGGCCAGCGACGTGAGCGGCCAGGTGTCGCGGGCCGTCTCTCTGGCCAGCGAGACGTCGGGGACGATGCAGGCCGTCGGGCGACTGCTGTGGCTCAACGACTACGACGCCGCGGCCAGGCGTTTCCAAGACCAGCCGGCGAGCGTGCCGGATCGCCTCGTCGACGGCATCGCCTTCCACGACGTGGGCTTCCGGTACCCAGGCACCGACGTTGAGGTGCTGGGCGGAGTGAACCTGCAATTCCCGGCCGGCTGCGTTGTCGCCATCGTCGGCGAGAACGGCGCCGGCAAGACGACGCTGGTGAAGCTGCTGTCCCGCTGCTACGAGCCGTCCAGCGGCACGATCACCGTCGACGGGACCGACCTTCACCGTTTCGACGTCGACGCATGGCGCCGGCGCCTATCGGCCGGCTTCCAGGACTTCGTCCGGTTCCAGGAGACGCTGGCCACGTCGGTCGGGCTCGGCCATCTCGATCACGCCGAGAACCGCGACGCGATCGCCGCCGCCCTCGACGCAGGACAGGCGGCCGACCTGGCCATGATGCTGCCGGGCGGGTTCGACGCTCTCCTGGGCAAGGAGTTCAAGGGCGGGACCGACCTGTCGGAGGGACAGTGGCAGAAGGTCGCCATCTCCCGGGCCCTGATGGACGAGACGCCCCTCGTCCTCATCCTCGACGAGCCGACGTCGGGCCTGGATGCCGACGCTGAACACGCCCTGTTCGAGCACTACGCGTCGGCCGCCAGCCGGGCGGGACGCGACACCGGTGCGGTCACGGTTCTTATCTCGCACCGTTTCTCGACCGTGCGCCTCGCCGATCTGATCGTGGTGGTGGACGGCGGCCGGGTGCGGGAGCACGACTCCCACGACCAGCTGATCGCCGCCGGCGGGCTCTACGCCGAGCTGTACGGCATCCAGGCGCAGGCCTACCGCTGAGCGCCTGAGAGGCACACGGCGTGCGCCGGAGCCTCTATGAGTCGCCGGAGGTCAGCCTGCGTTTCCTCGCACGGGCCGACGTGTCCGAAGGGGAACGGCAACTCTAGAAGGACGCCTACGAAGTCCCACCCCCCACGACGTCAGGCCGACGGTCGTGTCGAGCTGTCGACGGCGAGGTGGTCCACAATGACAGCACCCACTGGTCACGTCCACCGCCCCTGAACGCCGGTTATACGGCAGCGCGTGACCAACCGTGCCGGGGTCATCTGGCCGACTGGGCTTCGCGCCCACGAGGTTCCCTGGTCGATGCACCAGTTCGTCGACGCTGTCGAAGCAGTGAAGGCTTCGTCGGCCGCGTTGTTGTCTGTCGCGGCCGCCGAGGCGGACCGCTGGATCCCGCCCCGGCGGAGCGACTGGGTAGAGCTTCGAGGCTTCCAGCCAGCCCCGCCGCGGACGTCCGTACCGCTCGGTGCCGTCGCGCTCGACGACGATGGGCCGGGTATCGCATAACGACAGGCGACTGTCTCCCGTCGATGGCCCCACAACGCCGGCAAGGTGCCCTACAGAACCACTACCTCGATGAGACCATCGAGCGCCAGGAAGTCGTCGCCGTTGCGGGTGTAGAGCGGAAGGCCGGCGGCAAGTGCGGTTGCTGCGATGAGCAGGTCGACGGCTCGGGCGCCCCGCGCCTTGCGCCCGGTTGCCATGACCGCAGAGAACACGCGGCCATAGGCGCGAGCGGCATCGGTGTCGAAGGGGAGTGGATCGAACGTCGCCTCGGCCCGCTGGAGCCGGTCCTGACGGCGCGCGCGCTCTTCGGGATCGGTCGTCGCGTGGGGACCGGCGGCCAGCTCGGCCATGGTGAGGACGCTGACGGCAACCTCCGCAGGGAGCTGGGACGGGTCCAGCGTCTCGATGTCGATGACGACCGAGGTATCAAGCAGACCGCGCCGGTGCCCCCGCTCCTCAGGCACGAGGTGAAGCGTCTTGGCTCGCGACCTGATCTAGCTCTGAGCGGAACCGCCGCGCGTCAACTGCGGGTGCCGTCCGGAAGAGAGCGACCGCCGCCTCGGCGGCTACGAAGCGGTGGCGACGCAATGGAGTGAGCTCGCCCACGGGAACGCCGTTGCGCGTGACGATGAACGTCTCGCCCTCGTCGAGCTTTCGCATGATCTCACCGCTGTCGTTTCGCAACTCTCGCTGGGTGATCTCGCGGCTCATGGCAGCTAACGTAGCACCCGTGCTACAGAGTGGCCATCCCCGAAGACCGGGCCTCGACGGACGTGCGATACCGGCTGGGAGGCCGACCTCGACAGTGAACCAGTAGCCGACGCCATTCATCGGTCGGTTGCCGTCCCCGCTACCGCCTGGCCGAAGGGGTCTCGTGGCACTGATGTCAAGGGCCACTGAGCAGCCGCGATCGGGGTGGGTCGGGCTTTCGAGGTGCTGCCCACCGGCCTCGGGCCATATGTCGACCGCCGGCTGCGGGCTACCGGCC
>JAHFUP010000146.1 GCA_023265025.1 Acidimicrobiia bacterium
AATCTCGCCGGGACCTTGACAAGCCGTTCCACATCAGTGCCTCGACCTCATTCGTTCGCTTCGCTCACTCCATTCGGTCGAAGTGATCGTGCTCCGGCGGGCGAGCGGAGCTCGCGCCGCAGCCGGAGGGGCCGCCTTCGGCGGCGATGGCGGCCACGGACTGGAAACCCCACGAACGCGGCGAACGTTTGCGGTCAGGGACTAGCAGCCGGCCATCGCCACCAGCGCCCGCACCTGCGCGTCGTCGACGATGCCCTGCAACTGCCGGAGCAGCGCACACTGCTCGGGCGTCACGGCCGGGTTTCCCGCCCCCGGCGTCTCTGACGTTCCGGCTGGCGGCGCGGCGGCTGGCGGCGTTCCGGCTGGCGGCGCCGGCGTGGTGGCGCCGCCAGACGTACCGGCCGGTCCCTGCGAGCCGCCGACTGCGGTCGCCGAGCCGCCGTCGGCCCCGGCGGTCCCGCTCCCCGGCACCGCCGACGCCGCCCCTGGCGTGCCGGGTGCGCCGGCCGCCGACACCCCGGCCGGTACCTGCGTCGAGGCGGTGACGGCCGGCGCCGCAGAGGTGGCAGGGCCACCCGCCGGCGCGCCGGCCTTGTCGCCGCCGGCACCGCCGCTGCACCCGGCGAGGGCCAGGGCGGCGACGGCGGACGCGGCCAGGACACGCAGGCGCGGGCTCACACTCACCCGTACCACCGTAGGCGCCGGCTAGGAGGCCGCCGGCAACTCGTCGGCCGGCGGCGTCTCGACCGCCGCCTTCGGGCGGAACAGGTTCACGAGCGTGGCCGCCAGCCCGTCGAGGGCGCCACCGCCCCCGCCGGTGACGAGGACGTCGGGCATGATGTCGATCCCACCCTCGGCGATGGCGCCGGCGATGGCCACCAGCGCCGTCGCCCCCTCGCCGATGGCGTCGCGCTGGGCGTCGTACCCGGCGGCCTTGGCCAGGCCCAGCGCCTCGGCCGCCCGCGCCTCGGCGAGGCCGATGGCCTCGGTGCGGTCAGCCTCGGCCCGGCCGGTCGTGCGGACGTATGCCGCCTCACCGCGGGCCTCGGCTTCCCGGGCGCGGGATTGGTTGGCGCTGATGTCAACGGACACCTGGGCGGACGCCAGCTCGACCTGCATGTCGGCGGTACCCCGGGCCTTCTCGACCTCGATGCGGGCCGTCTCGGCCTTCTGCTGCTCGACGTAGGTGGTGCGCTCCTGGGTGGCGATCTCCCGGCGGGTCAGCACCTCGACCAACTCCTCGGGGAACACCACGTCCTGGATGTAGACGCCGCGGGTCTCGACGTCGTAGGCGGCCAGGTGCTCGCGCACGGCGACGAACGCGGCCCGCTGCACCTCCTGGCGGGTCTCGATGAACCGCACCGCCTCCAGGTCCTGAAGGGTGTTCCGGAAGTGGTTGCCGACCGCCGATTGCAGCACCTCGTTGACCAGGTTCAGCATGGTGGCCACCATCGAGATCACCTTCGGGGCCTTGGTGTCGGACACGTGGATCTGGACCTGCAGGTCGATGGTGAAGATGAACCCCTCCCGGCTCTTGCCGACGATCGGCAGCAGGCGGGCGTCGAGGTCGTGGGCCTCGCTCGAGGCGTGGGCCCAGTTGAGCGTGAGGATGAACGTGGGCACGATCTCGGGCGCGTACACGCGCGGGTTGATGGCGTACTTGCCCGTCCGGAGCGGCTCCTGCCAGATGCCGCGGTGGCCGGGGCGGACTATGGACCCGAACTTGAACTCGACGCCCGACGTGTCGAGCGTCGGCAGGCCGACGAAGCCCTTGATGACCGCGACCTCACCCTGGTTCACCACCAGCATCGGGACCATCTCTACCCGCACGAGGTACGGTTCAGCAGGTACGCCCCGTAGAGCAGGGGGTCGTGCTGCAGGCCGATGCGCCCGCCGGCGTCGAGGAAGGCCTGGAAGTCCTGGTAGTTGTTGTGCAGATCGTTCTTCGAACCGAGCAGGGTGTCGATGAGCTCGGCGTCGGACACCTCGGGGTCGGACTCCAGGGCCACGATGTCGCCGAAGCCGCCGAGGCGGGAGGCGATGTCGCCCTTGTCGAGCGGGGCGCCTTCCAACGTGGTGACGACGCCGACCACGTCGCCGTCGCCCTCGGGGGCGATGACGACGACCTCGAGCTGCTCGGGTGTCAGACCGAACGACTCGGGCGTGAGCTCGCCGTCGCCGGCCAGCGACGCCATCTCGGGCGACACCGGCAGCCCGTAGACATCACGGGACGTCACGATCAGGAACGCCACCGGGTGGATCGGCAGGAGCGTGCCGGGAGGCAGGACCGGACGCTGGACGCCTTTCTGCCCGCCGTGGGCCAGGAAGGACGGCAGGTCGGAGAAGTGCTCGAACTCCGTCCGGTACTCGGCGCTCTTGGCGCCGACGGGCAGGGGCTCACCGACCTGGGCAATGACGACGGCGATCTCCCCCGCCGGCACCTGCACCCACGGGAAGCGGCTGACCGAGAACACCGGCCAGAGCTTGAACCGCAGCCCGGGCATGAGCAGGTCGGCCTGGTAGCCGGCCTCGCCCAGGAAGGCGATGGGGTTGTCGTTCTCCAGGTTCCGCATGCCCAGCTTCTTGATGACCAGACCGACCTGGGCGGGGCCGATCCGGTGGACGGACTTCAACGTCACGACGAGCGCCAGCGCCACCAGGGTGACGGCGATGGACAGGACGGCAAGCATTGTCTTCTCTCTTTCTGGGTTTATGAGACAGTGAGCTCGACCCGGCGGTTGCGCCGGCGGTCGTCCTCGGTGGTGTTGCCGGCGACGGGCCGGGTGGCGCCGTAGCCGACGGGGTGCAGCTGGGCCCGGGGCACGCCGTGTCCGACCAGCCATTCCACGACGGCCGCGGCCCGCTGCTGGGAGAGCGCCTGGTTGTACTCGGCGGTGCCGACGGCATCGGTGTGGCCGGCCACCTCGGCGGAGGCGCCCGGCTGCCGGCGGAGCACGTCGACGACGGCGTGCAGCGGCGCTTCGGCCTCGGGGCGCAGCTCGGCCGAGCCGAAGGCGAACAGCACCGCCTCGGGAAGCGTGACCACGACCGCCGGCCGCTGGTTGGCCAGCACGGTGGTGCGGGTGGTGATCGGCGCGTCGTCGGGGTCGACGTGGGGGATGCCGGTCCGGTCGTCGGCCGGGACGGTCGGAACGCCTGGCCGGGCTTCGCCGGCGCCGGCGGGGCCGGCGAGGGCGACCGGCCGGTCGCCGGCGGAGGTGCCGGCGCACGCGGTGGCGAGGGTCAGCGCGGCGGCGACGGCGAGGGCGCCGGCGTTCATGACTGCCGCCTTGCGCCGTTCGCGGAGTGTGCCGGCCACGGCGCGGTCCGCAGTGGCGTCGAGCCGTTGCTTTGCGCCGGCCGCAGCCGGACGCCGTGGCCGAACAGCTCGGGGTGCCGGGCCCGGAAGAAGGCGCACAGGGCGTGGGCCAGCCGGAGCCGGGCCGCGGCCAGCTCCTCAGTGGCCTGCCACCGGACGTCGATCCGCTCGCCGAGGGCGTCGTAGTGGGCCAGCACGGGGGACGCGGCGGCCTGCGCCCACGCCCGGGCCGCGTCCCGCTCGGCCCGGTCGAGGTGGTCGAGCAGGTCGGACGGGAGGTTGGCGTGTTGCCAACTTGAGACGGCGGAGGCGACGGCGAGGACGAGGGTGAGCAGGGCCATGGTCGCAGCCAGGGCGAAGCCCGACCCCCCGCCAGCCCGCAGGGTGCCGACGGCCAAACCGGCCAGCCCGAAGACGGCGGCGGCCACGCACCATGCGGCGTTGAGCCACCGCCGGCCCCCGGTGAGGGCGAGGTGGGCGTAGCGGGCGTCGAGGTCGACGGCGGACAGGCGGGCACCGTCGACGGCGTGGCGGAGGATGCCGCCGAGGTCGCCGGCGACCACGAAGGCGAGGGCGATGCCGGCGGACAGCAGCAGCCCTTCCAGTGGCGGGACGTCGAACGCGACGGAGAACGCGACGGCCAGGCTCACCGCCTCGCCGACGGCGAAGACGACCTTCCGGCGCAGGTACGCGTGGTGCGACAGCCGGCGGAAGGCGAGCGGGGTCAGCGTCTCACGGGCCTCGCCCAGCCGGCGGTTGGCGTCGTCGAAGTCCTGCCGGCGGCGGGCGACCAGCGAGCGGGCGGCGGCCGCCTGGGCCTCCATGCCCCTGCGCCGGGCCCGGAGGCGCCGGCTGCGGCGCAGCTCCCGCGCCTGCAGCAGGCGGCGGTCCTTGTCGGCCAGCAGCAGCTCGGCCTCCTCCTCGTGGGCGCGGAGCTCACGGTCACCCTCCTGGAATCGGACCTGGGTGACGCCGGCCACCTCGACGCCGGCGAGGTGCCGGAAGCCGGCGAGCTCGAAGCGTCCCCTCGCCGTGCCCGGCACGATGCTCTTCCGGAGAAAGGTCATATCGCCCTCCGGGGGACGGCCGGGAGCAGCAGGGCGTCGGCCACCTGGCACGACGCCGCCGATGCCCGCCGGCAGATCTCGCTGTAGAACGCGACCAAGCCGTTGACGTAGGACGTCGGCGGCTTGGCCCCGCCGACCAGGCCGAGGCCGGTGACGACGAGCTCGATGCCGGCGAGGTCCGGCGGGGGGCCGGCGGCATCGACGAAGCGGGAGGCGGTCGCCGCCGACAGCTCGGCCGTGGCCAGGTTCGGCTCGTGGGACTGCACGCCGTCGGTCACGACCACGAGCATCCGGCGCGCCCGCCGCTCCTGGTGCAGGAGCCGGCCGCCGCGGGCGATGGCGCCCAGCGGGTCGCTGCTACCCCGTGCCAGCGTGGCGGCCAGCGCCTCTTCGACGTCCTGGCGGACGCCGTCGACGACGGCAACCCGGTTGCGGGCCCGGGTGGCCTCGGTGGCGCCCTCCGGCGTGACGTCGCGCTCCAGAATGGTGTCGACGTCGGTCGCCGACCCCCGGAAGCGCTCGACTCGGAGCCGGCCGCACTGCTCGCTGGTGCGCTGGGCGACGGCGGCCACCAGCCCGGCCTGCTCGGCCAGCAGGCCGTCGTCGGCCTGGGTGGCCGACCCGTCCAGCATCACGATGGTCATGGGCCGCTCGCCCGTGCACTCCCCGGTCGCCGCGGCGCGGAGCTCCGAGCAACCCGCCAATGACACCGCCAGCGCAGTCGCAACGAGGCCGTGGCGCGCCAGTTGAAGGCCCCATCTCATCCTCTTCATGAACTCTCCCCCCAAATTCTCAGGCTTCTCTCATATGTAGTACTCCCTTTGTGCGACGCCGACAAGAGTCAATAGATGGCAGGCGATCGGACGTATTTGTAACAAAAACCGGGTTGCACTTTGACGCAATTTCGGGCGTCGGATGACGTCGGCCGGCGCGTCAGACGACGCGGTCGCTAACGTCGCCTGCCATGGCTGAGGACGTGGGCGACCGGGGCGACCTGCAGAAGGACCAGCTCGCCCGGGAGGCGGCCCGGCTCCATTACGAGCAGGGGCTGGAGACGGCGGCGATCGGGGAGCGGTTCGGGTGCTCGGCCCGCCGGGTGCGGGACCTCATCCGCTATGCCCGCGAGGAGGGGCTCGTCTCCATCGAAGTGTCGGACCTGTTCGGGCCCGTGCCGGAGGTCAACCGCGGCCTGGGTGCCGAGCTCGAGCGGCGGGCCCGCCTGAGTCGGGCCCTTGTCGTCGAGGTCGACGACGCCGCGTCAAGCGGGGTCGGCGACGACGACGGCGATCAACTCCACTATCAGCTCGGGCGGGTGGCGGCAGACTACGTCTATGACCTCGTCGACAGCGCCGAGGACAGCGTGGCGATTGGCGCCGGGCGGGGCGTGCATTTCACCGTACGGGCGCTCCGGAATCTGGTCGAACAGCGAAAGCCCGTCCTCGGGCAGCTCGAAATATTCTCCATGGTGGGCGCCATGTGGGTGCGGACCCACTCCCTGCGCCAGCCCAGCCACGAGTTCGTGGACGCCGACCAGAACGCCCTCGAGCTGGCCGACATCTTCTCCGTCCCGTGGCCGAAGGTCCACCTCGTCTGGCTCCCGCGGCTGTACATGCTCGGCGACGAGGACCAGAAGGAGGAGGTCATCGCCCGGGTCGCTCCCCACGTCCTGGGCGAGGACTGGCAGGCGGAGACGCCGAAGGACGCGCCCCGGCTGAGCCTGTCGCTGTTCGGTCTGGGTGTCGTGAACGACGGTGGCCACTTCATGATGCGCCACTGGGGCCCGCAGACCGCGGCGGTCGCCGAGATCGAGGCACTGCGGGAGACCGTCCTGCCGTTGGACCCGACGGCGATCGTCGACGTGTGCGACCGGTTCTGGCTGCGGCGCGGCGCCGACCTGCCCGCCGACGTGCGGGCCGAGGCCCAGCGCATCGTCGACAGCCTGAACGGCCGCAGCGTGGCCGTGTCCTTCGTCAAGATGAACGCCGCCCGCCGGCGGTGCCTCGTCGCCGGCGGGGCGCACAAGCTGGAGGGCCTGGCCGAGGTCCTCCTCCACGGCGAGGAGATCGGCATCCGGCCCAACGTGCTGGTCACCGACGACCGCACGGCCACCGCCCTTCTCGACCGGTTGTAAAGGGGGACGAGCCAAACCGCCCTGTTTCTGTCAAGTCAATCTCCCACCTCGGTTGTCGGCCAGGGGCCGCCCGAGCGCCTTTCGGGGTCGCACCACAGAAGCCCCCGTCCCCGGGACGGTTCACCGGACCACCCTTGCGGGACGATCAGTCCTGCCTGGGCCCAACCCTCGGCGGGACTGGCCCTTTCAGTCGTCGTTCCTCCTGCGGCACCCCGGTCGTCGTTCGTCAGGAGTACGATGACGCCATCTCCTGAGGAAGGAGCGTATCGTGAGAGATGACCGCGTGCGCGGGCGGTTTTGGGGTGGGCGGTGACAACGCCGCCGCCCGGTGGCGAGCCTCCGCCATCGGGTTGGGCCGCCCAACGACCGCCCACCGACCGGCTCGGAGTGTGCTCCGTGGTCTTCGGGGTGATGTCGGTCTTCCTCCTAGGGATCGCCGTCTTTTCGGTTCCGGCCATCGCCTGCGGCCTCGCGGCACTCCGTCGCTCTCGGCGTGCGGGCGCCATATCCCGCGTGGCCCTGGCCGGGACGCTTCTCGGAACCCTCACTCTGCTTACGTTCGCCTTTTTGGTGGTGTCCGGGCTCTATGACGATGTGATCTTGGGCTGATGCCTCGTCCTTGGTCGATGTAGTGGTTCTGGTGCTCGTCGGCGGCTTTGATAGCTCCGGGACCCCGGTCGCTTTTCCTCCTGCGGCACCCCGGTCGTTGTGGGGCACTCGGCGCGTTGTGAGGGGATTGG
>JAHFUP010000147.1 GCA_023265025.1 Acidimicrobiia bacterium
ACTCGCCGCCAGAGACCCGTTACGAGCTCAATCGAGACGTAGGGGTAGGAGGGACGACCGGCTGCTTCGGCACCGATCAGATGAGGCCCTCGCGCTCGAGAACGCGACGCACGTCCTCGAACGACGCTGAGATGTTGCCGGAAGGGAACCGGATCTGACCGAGGCCATGAATGTTCGAGAACTCTTCGCAGCCGTCTTCAATCAAGACAATCGCGCGACTGAACCCCAAATGCCCCTGAAACAGGCCGATCTCGTGAACCACGTTCTGACGGGCCATGCGCTGTCCATCGGCTCGCTCGTCGTCGGCGGTCGCTACGAGTAGGGCCACGGCTGCCGACTCCACCATTTGCTGCAAGCGGTCGGTGGTACCTACGCCAGCTACCGAGACCCTATTGAATTCGTCCCACGGAAGCTGCAGGCGATCGGCTACGAAGTCCTTGAGTTCGCGCCAGAGCGGCGACCGCCCGTGCCCGATCAAGACCCGGCTGCGTTGTGTCGCTGGCGGGGCAGTTGGGGCATTGGAACCCCCGACACGAGCAAGGTGCCGCGCCGCTCGCTGGCACAGCTGCGCCAGCTCCCTAGCGGCTTCGAATGGCGCCCTGAGAGACACGACCCGAGCAATGACCTCCTGATGAGGAGCGGAACGCAGGCCCCCCCCGAGTGCCGCTGAGTCACGCGACATGAACTGGCCTGACGGCAACTGCGCCCGTAGACACGTGTCGTAGGACAGGATTGAGATCCCGAGCACCTTCTCCAGTACCTTGCCCAAGTGCTCGTCTACCCGTCCGCCGAGTTCAGCTCTGAGCATCGATGCGACGTCGTCCTTCGCATCGTCTACCAATTGGTACGCCTCCGTTGCATCCGTATGTAGCCGCGAGAGGTCGGGCGTGCCAGCGGACTTCTCGATGTATCGGATGACGTGATCGTGCGGGTACTCGCGCCAGTCGCCCGTTGTTCCCTGAAGGGGGCTGATGAATCCCCACTCCCGGCTGAAGTGTGCACCGGGCGGCGGCGGTGCGAGATCGGCGTAGTAGACGAGAGCGTGGTAACCCAGCGATGAGCCGGACCACGCCGCGGAAGCACTCTCGGCCGCTTCCAGAAGGGTCGTCAGCGGGTCCGCGAAGGAGCTCTCATCGGCTCGCGCCGCGACGCAGGCCATCCTCTCGCTCAATAGCAGCAGGTCATCACCGAGGCTCGGCACCACGCTGACATCATCCCATCAGCGGTGACCCGTCCAACTGGGTCGCGAAACTGGCTGACCCACTGGTCGCCCACGCTGAGGCCCTCAGCACCCGCAGCACCGCCTCGCCGTCAGTTCGGACATCCCGACCCGTCCGCCTGATCCTCCGTCGGCGACCACCCCCTACCAGCCAGTCCACGCGGCCTCGCCCCCGGACCGCCCTCCGATCCTCGATCGCCGCGACACCAAGCTGGGACATGGAGAAGCCGGCGGTCGGCTCCGTCGCTCCGCTGCGCTGCGCTCCTCCGCCGCCCTTGGCACACACTGGCACCAAGGGTGCTACCCTCCGCTTAACGCTGCTTGTTTCTTATTAACACCACTCGTTAGCACAACCAAACTTCCCCGCTCGGCGCCCCCAGGAGGCCTCCGTGCTCAGCATCGGCAAGCTGGCCCCAGGCAAGCACCACTACTACCTGCGCTCGATCGCCGACGGCGTGGAGGACTACTACCTGGGCGCCGGCGAGGCGCCCGGTCGCTGGCACGGGCGGATGGCCGAGGACCTCGGCCTGAGCGGCGAGGTCCAGGCCGCCACGCTGCAGCTGGTCCTGGGCGGCTTCCACCCGGTCACCGGCGAGAGCCTCTTTCCCGAGCGGCCCGGGCGCCGCCAGCCAACTCGCCCCGGCTTCGACGTGACGCTTTCGGCCCCCAAGTCGGTGTCGCTGCTCTACGCCTTCGGCGGTCCCGAGGTCCAGGCCCAGGTGATCGCCGCCCACGAAGTGGCCATGGTCCAGACCATCGGCTACCTCGAGGACAACGCCACCATCACCCGCCGGGGCCATGCCGGTGTCAACCGCGTCAGCGGCGAGGGCCTGGCCATCGCCGCCTTCCGCCACCGCACCAGCCGCGCCGGCGACCCCCAGCTGCACTCCCACTTGCTGGTGGCCAACATGACGGAGGGGGCCGACGGCCGCGTCGGCGCCCTCTACAGCCCCGTGCTCTACCACCACGCCCGCACCGCCGGGTTCCTCTACCAGGCCGCCCTGCGCGACCAACTGACCCGGCACCTCGGTGTCGAGTGGACGCCGGTTGAGCAGGGGCACGCCGAGGTCGCCGGCATCCCCCGGGAGTGGATCGACACCCACTCTCAGCGCCGCCAGCAGATCCTCGAGGCCCAAGCCGACCAGGGCACCGTCACCGCCCGCAGCGCCCAGCTCGCCACCCTGGCCACCCGCAAGCCGAAGGGCCGCTTCGACGTCGACGGCGAGACCCTGGAGCAACAGTGGGCGGCCCGCGCCCTCGACGCCGGCTGGGACCCGACCGCGGCGCACGGCACCCTCGGCCGCCATGAGGCGAAGACGCCCAAGCGCAAAGACGTGGCCGAGCTGTTCGAGCAACTGGCCGGCCCCGACGGCTTGACCGAGCAGGCCTCCACCTTCACCCGACGGGACGTGGTCCGGGCCATCGCCGAGGCCCACCAGCACGGCGCCTCTCGCACACGCGTCGAGTCCCTCGCCGACGACTTCCTCGACTCCCCCGCGGTGGTCGCCGTCGTCGATGCCGCCAGCCGGATCTGCCACCACGACGTCATCCGTCGTCCCGACGGCCGGGTCGTCTCGGGCAACCCCAACGAATCCCGCTTCAGCACTCCCGAGCTGCTGGCCATCGAGCACCGCCTCATCGACACGGCCATCGCCCGAACCGATGCCGGTGTCGGGGTCGCCCGACCCGACGTGGTCGACGCGGTGATCGCCGAGCGGGCCAGGGCCGGTGCGACCCTCGGCGAGGACCAGGAAGCCCTCGTCCGCCGGCTCACCACCTCCGGCGCCGGCGTCGACGTGGTCGTGGCCAAGGCCGGGACAGGCAAGACCTTCAGCCTCGACGCCGCGCGCGACGCCTGGGCGCGCAGCGGCTTCCGGGTCATCGGAGCCTCCCTCGCCGGCGAGGCCGCCGACGAGCTTCAGCGGGGTGCGGGCATCCGCAGCTCGACCATCGACCGGCTCCTGTGGGACCTGCGCTACGGAAAGCACGCCGGCGGCTTACCCGCCAAGACGGTGCTCGTGGTCGATGAGGCCGGCATGGCCGGGACCCGCAAGCTGGCCGATCTCGCCGCATATGCCGTCGGCGCCAACGCCAAGCTCGTCCTCGTCGGCGACACCCGCCAGCTCCCCGAGATCGACGCCGGCGGGCTCCTGCGGGGCCTGAGCGAACGGCTTCCGACCATCGAGCTACACGAGAACCGCCGCCAGCGTCACGAGTGGGACCGCAACGCGCTCGACGAGCTGCGCAGCGGCGACCCCCAGAAGTTCATCGCCGCCTACCGGGCCCAGGGCCGCTTCGTCACCGGCCCCAATGTGGCCGAGGTCCGGGGTCAGCTGGTGGCCGACTGGTGGGCCGTCTTCCGCACCCGCGGGACCGAGGCCCTCATGAGCGCCCCTCGGCGGGCCGATGTCGATGATCTCAACCGCCGGGCTCGCCGTTACATGGCCAAGGAGGGACGCCTGACCGGCCCGACGCTGTACATCGGCGGTCAGCCCTTCCAGGCCGGCGACCTGGTGATGACCCGAGTCAACGCTTCCTACCTCGGCATCCGCAACGGCACCAAGGGCTGGGTCGACGCGGTCGACCCCAAATCCAACACGCTGCGGATGACGACCGACGGCCATCAGGTCACCTTGGACTCGGACTACTTCGAGAAGGACGGCGGTGGCCGCCGGCCGACCGTCCAGCACGGGTACGCAGGCACCATCCACAAGACCCAGGGCAAGACTGCGGAACTCACCTTCGTGCTCGGCGACGACAGTGTGTTCCGCGAGCTCGCCTACTCGGCCGCCAGCCGCCACCGGGAGGCGAGCGTCTTCTACGTCGTCGCCGGGCGCGACGATCGCGCCGAGCTCCACGGTCCCGATCGCCCACCTGACCCCCTGGCCGAGTTCGCCCGAGCGCTGGCTGCGTCACGAGCCAAGACCCTGGCCGTCGACGCCGGCGGCGACCACGCCGATCTCGCCGCCATGAGCCTGCGCCAGCTCTACGCCGAGCGGGCCGGCCTCGCGCCGCTCGCCCAGGTCCCCGAGAAGATCGTCGTCGCCCCCCAGCAGCTGCGTGCCCTCGACGGCAGGCGCGCCAAAGTGGCATCGACGATCGCTCGTCTGGAGGCCGACGACGCCCCGCCGTCGCGTCTGGAGCAGGCCCACCGCGAGCTCATCGCCCTCGACCGTGCCCGTCCCGCCCTGACCGCCAAGGTGGCCCAGATCGAGCAGTACGAGGAGGCGGTACGCCCCGGCGTCGAGCGGCGAGCGGCGATCGACGACGCCATCGACCGCCGCCTCGGTCGCGTCCTGCGCGCCGTCGAGGCTCGCCCGCCGGCCTACATCACCGACGCCCTCGGTCCCCGCCCCGACCGCTGGCGCGACCTCCGGCTCTGGCGCCAGGGGGCGGTGGCCATCGAGTCCTACCGCCGGACCTGGGGCGTGCGCGGCCTCGGTGGCGCCGCCCATCCTCTCGAACGGGCCCTCGGGCCCGAGCCCCCCTCCGGTCCCCAGCACGCCCAGCGCGTACGCGCCAGCCACGACGCCCACCAGGCCCTCGAAGGCCTCCAGCGGACCCGGGTCATCGCCCGCCCCGGGCCGTCCCTGGAGCGCGCCGGCCCGTAGGCTCGGTCGCTGTGCCAGGGATCACACACTCAGGCCCCCGTGGAATACCAGCACTTGGCTGAGCCGGAGCGCGACGAACCATCCAAGCCCGAGCGGCCGGCCAGGGGTGAGTGGCGGGCCGCCCTGGCCGTCCTCGCCATGGCGGCGCTCGGGGCGATCCTGTGGTGGCTCACCGCCGTGCTCTTTCGGTAACCGATGGAGGCCAAGTAGACGGTCGTACCGTCCCTGCCGCGCCCGAGCGCACCGACGCGGTGACAACTGGCTTGGCGTCCCCGCGCTGGCGAAGGAGCTGGGTGTCACCCTTCGTACGGCGTACGCCGTCCTCGACAACAGGTGACACCCTTTTGGTGTCGGATCAGGCGGGTTGCACGCATCACACGTGTGGACGTCGATGCGTACCTGGAGCGGGTCAAGGTGCAGCCCGGGGAGCTCATCCCCTGCCGCGACGCAAGGGCGATTGCCGCGGTTCAGATCGCCAGCATCTCGGCGGCGATCTCGGCCAGCGTCGACGGAGGGGGTTCCGCGGGCCGAGCCCAGCCGTCGAGGGCACCCCGACCCCATCCGGGACACCCGCCCCAGGCGAACGCGATCCGCAGGTAGTTGACGAACGTCGTGTGGTGCGGCTCCCAGAGCAGAAGGCCATCGACGCCGATGTTCGGCACCCGCATGCCATACGGCGCGCCACCGCTGATATTTGCCTTGTGGAGACAGTCCGGAGCGATGTCGATCGTGAAGGGCCCGCGGTCCCACTCCGTACCTCGGTCCTCGTCCCACTCGGCGTACTCCGACAGGACGAAGTCGATCGGGGCGTCCACGACGAGTGGATCGTGGTACTCGTAGGCCCATTGGGGGTGACGCCCCACGAGGCTGACCATGCCGACCTCCTGGTACCACCCGCGCAGAGCGAGAGGCAGCCGACCGACCCGAGCCTCCAGGTCGTCAAGACGGTCCTCGATGTCGGCGGGTGGTGGCGCGAACACTGGCAGATCCGCCGTCTCCGCGAACACATAGCCGATCGCAGGAAGTCGCTCGACGAGGCGCTCGACGTTCTGCCGCACGCGCCGCATCGTCTCTCGGACTACGACGAACGCCTCCGCCAGCTCCTCGGTGCCAATTTCGGGCCCGAGGCTGGTCATCTCGGTCCACACGCCTACCCGGTCACCCCGCTGGTAGCGATCGAGCCAGCGCCTCATGACGGCATCGTAAAGGCGGGCCTCGGTCAGCGCGTGGTCTCGGGACGACGTGACCGTGTCGACGGTGGGAGTGAATCCTTCGGCCTCGCCCTCAGCCAGTGACGGCCAGGAGCACCAGGATCAACGCGACGACGGCGAAGACGGCCACCAGCACGGCCGTACGGCTCCGCCGGCGGACGACGGCCATCTCCTCGGCCTGACGGACCCGGGCCGCGATCGTCCGCTCCTGCTGGGTGCGCGCCTCGGCCCGAGCGACCAGTGCTGTGACGGGTCGTACAAGTTGGCAGTAGGCGCGCCCACTGAGTGGCCTGTTGACAGATCGTCGTGGTTGGCGTTCCCCCGGTCCTGCCGGCCCAACTTGGCAATTCCGTTCGAGCGCTGAGCTGAAGGAGGGCCGGCACATCTCGACCACGACCGCGTGGCACGGCTCGCCTTGGTGGTCGGCCACCTTGAAGACGAGGTCGCGCTGGCGCTTGGCCTTGGACTGGCTCACGCTGGCCGCCTCGATCACCCGGCGACCCTTGGCCTCCTGCTCGGCCACGGCCTCCGACCAAACGAAACTCGAGGCGCTTCGTCTGCTCCGATCGGACAGTGACGTGGGCCGGTCACGTCTGGTCGTGTACCTCTCACCGTTCGTCAATGTGTCACGCTCGCCTTCGGGACGTGGAGCCGATCCGCGATTGGCCGCCCCGCCGCGCTGGAGGTGAACCAATCGGATACTTCCGTGCAAACGCGTCGTGAACAAGTGATGCGGCGGGGTTCCGTTCCAACGCTGACCCATCTTGAGCGCATCGGGCGCGGATCTCTCACGCGGTGCAAATGCATCATTGAGCGGGCACGCTCCTCAAGTCTGCTTCGCACGATGCCGATCCCTTTGAACCTTGCGCTGGGACATCCAGGGCACGACGGAGGGAGTCGGCGTGAATTCGCTCTCAGCGCAGTCGCACGGCCGGCGTCCGGCCAGCCGGTCCTGGTCCGGTGTCGGGCCCGGTCCCGCGTGCAGTAGCCGCTTCACGGATGGCGGGAGTACTCGATGAGGAAGTCGAAGGCGCATCTGGTCTCCCGCCCGTCCACTAGGCGAGCAGCGTCTCGGGCGCATCGATGGGTCAGCACAGTGCTCGCGTCGCAGGTGGTCGCCGCCGGCCTGACCATCGTCGTGACGGTCGCCGGCCCGCTGGCGTCGCCCGCCAACGC
>JAHFUP010000064.1 GCA_023265025.1 Acidimicrobiia bacterium
CCCCGGCCGTCCCGGCGGTCCCGGTGGCGGCCCCGGCGGTCCCGGCGGTCCCGGCGGTGGGCCTCCCGGCCGCGGCGGTCCCGGTCAGGGCCGGCGCCCACCGCAGCGCCGCCGGCGCCGGCGTCGCAGCTTCGAAGAGCTGGAGCCGACGCAGGCCACCAACTACACGCGATCAGATGCCCCCGTCCCCGAGGGCGAGGTCGTCATCGAGCGCGGGTCCAGTGCCCAGGATCTCGGTCCGAAGCTGAACCGCACCGCGGCCGACGTCGTCCGCTTCCTGCTTCAGCAGGGCGAGATGGTGACGGCCACCCAGTCCCTCACCGACGACATGATCGAGCTGTTCGCGGCCGAGGTCGGCGCCGAGGTCCTGCTGGTCGAGCCGGGCCAGGAGGAGGAGGTCAAGCTCAGCGAGCTCCTCCGGGACGACGACGACGACGAGGCCGACCTGCGCCCCCGGCCGCCGGTCATCACCGTCATGGGCCACGTCGACCACGGCAAGACCAAGCTCCTGGACCGCATCCGGGAGGCCAACGTGGTGGCCGGCGAGGCCGGCGGCATCACCCAGCACATCGGCGCCTACCAGGCGGTCAAGGATGGCCGCCTGATCACCTTCATCGACACCCCCGGCCACGAGGCGTTCACCGCCATGCGGGCCCGGGGGGCCGAGGCCACCGACATCGTCGTGCTGGTCGTGGCGGCCGACGACGGCGTCATGCCCCAGACCGTCGAGGCACTGAACCACGCCAAGGCGGCCGACGTGCCCATTGTGGTCGCCATCAACAAGATCGACCGCGAGGAGGCCGACCCCAACCGGGTCCGCCAGGCCCTCTCCGAGCACGGCCTCGTGCCCGAGGAGTGGGGTGGCGACACGATCATGGTCGAGGTCTCCGCCCTCCAGAACCTCGGGATCGACGACCTCCTCGAGCAGCTACTCGTCGTCGCCGACCTCGAGGAGCTCGTGGCCAACCCCGAGGGCCGGGCCCAGGGCGTGGTCCTCGAGGCCCAGCTCGACAAGGGCCGGGGCCCGGTGGCCACCGTCCTGGTCGACCGGGGCACCCTCCGCGTGGGCGACCCCATGGTTGCCGGGGCGGCGTGGGGCCGGGTCCGGGCGCTGATCGACGACAAGGGCGACAACATCAAGGAGGCATCTCCGTCGATGCCGGTCCAGGTGCTCGGCCTGTCCGACGTGCCCAGCGCCGGCGACGACTTCCGGGTCGCCCCCGACGACAAGACGGCCAAGGTCGTGGCCGAGGCCCGGGCCCAGCGCTTCCGCCTCCGCGGCATGCGCCAGCTCCCGTCGCTGCACATCGGCGGCGGCGCCCGCCTCGAGGACCTGTTCGAGCAGATCCAGCGGGGCGAGCAGGCCACCCTGAACCTGATCCTGAAGGCCGACGTGAACGGGTCGTTGGAGGCCCTCACCGAGAGCCTGAAGCGCCTGGAGCGCGACGAGGTCAAGCTGGCCTTCGTGCACCGGGCAGTGGGCGGGATCACCGAGAACGACGTCCAGCTGGCGTCGGCCTCGAACTCGACGATCATCGGCTTCAACGTGCGCCCCGACCGCAAGGCCCGGGACCTGGCCGAGCACGAGGACGTCGACATCCGCACCTACCAGATCATCTACGGGGTGCTCGAGGACGTCGAGAAGGCCATGGTCGGCCTCCTCAAGCCCGAGTACGAGGAGATCGTCACGGGCGAGGCCGAGGTCCGTGAGGTCTTCCGGGTGCCCCGCATCGGGGCCGTCGCCGGCTGCATGGTCCGCAACGGGGCCATCACCCGCAACTCCAAGGTCCGCTTCCTCCGGGAAGGGGTCATCATCTGGACCGGCACCATCACGTCGCTCCGGCGCTTCAAGGACGACGTCCGCGAGGTGGCCTCCGGCTTCGAGTGCGGCATCGGCCTGTCGGACTTCCAGGACCTCAAGGGTGGCGACATCATCGAGACCTACGAAGAGCGGGAAATCGCACGCACGTAGCGGTGGTGCAGCTCGAGCTGCACATCCCCGCCAGCCGGTCGCTCAAGGAGAAACGAGCCGTGTTGCGTCCGATCGTCGAGGGGCTCCGCCACCGGTTCCAGATCTCGGTGGCGGAGGTCGGCTACCAGGACAAGTGGCAGCGGGCGCTCATCGGGCTGGCCGTGGTGTCGGACTCCTATGGGCACGCGGCCGAGGTGGTCGACAACGTGGAGCGCTGGGTGTGGAGCAAGCCCGATATCGAAGTCACCCGGTTCGAGACGGAGTGGGTGGACGCATGAGCCCCAAGCGGGCGCCCCGCATGGACCGGGTCAACCAGGTCGTGCAGGAGGTGCTCGGGGACGAGCTGGAGCTCATCGACGACGAGCGCCTGACGCTGGTGACCGTCACGGGTGTGCGGGTGGAGCCCGGTCTGAGCCATGCTGTGGTCTGGTTCTCCTCTCTGTCGAGGGGCGATCCGGAGGGAGTGGCTGTGGCACTCGGTGAGCACCGCATCCGGCTACAGGCCGCGATCGCTCGGCAGCTCCGTCTGCGCGGCACGCCCCTCCTGTCGTTCGTCCCTGACCCGGCTATAGCCTCTGGGTCTAGAGTGGAACAACTCTTACGTGATCTCCACAGGAACGAGGACGACGGCTCATGAGTAGCCAAGTCGGTACGGTGCTCGACCAGGCAGCCGCGGCGATCGCCGCCGCGCCGGCGCTGGCACTGGCCTGCCACCACACCCCCGACGGCGACGCCCTCGGCTCGATGCTCGCACTGCACCACCTGGCCCTGGCCAACGGCAAGCAGTCGGTGGCCTCGTGGCCGGCGCCGTTCGAGGTCGCCGCCCACTACGACTTCCTTCCCGGGCTCGACCTGGCGACGAAGCCCGCCGACTACCCGACGGAGCCGGACCTGATGGTCACCTTCGACTGCGGGTCGATCGGCCGCCTGGCCGAGCTGGGCGAGCCCGCCCGCCGGGCCCGCGAGCTCATCGTGGTCGACCATCACAGCACCAACGACGGCTACGGCACGATCAACCTGATCGACCCCGACGCCGCCGCCTCCGCCGTCGTGGTCCGCGGGCTGCTCGACCGGCTGGGTTGGGAGCTCAACCGGGAGGCGGCCGCGTGCCTGTACACCGGCCTCGTCTGCGACACCGGCCGCTTCCAGTACCACGTGACGACGCCGGCGGTCTTCGACCTGGCCAAGGAGCTGGCCTCCTTCGACCTCCCGATCGCGGCGATGAACCGCCAGCTCTTCGAGGAGCACCGGCTGGCCTACCTGAAGCTGGCGGGCGCCGCCCTCCAGCGGGCGGAGTACGACGGCGACCGGCGCTTCGTCGCCACCTGGGTCACCGCCGCCGACCTGACCGAGTTCGGCGTGGGCCTGGAGGAGACCGAGGGCCTCATCGACCTGCTGCGGCGGACCACCGAGGCCGACGTCTCCTGTGTGCTGAAGGAGACGCCCGACGGCACCAAGGCGTCGCTGCGGGCGGTCACCGACTACGACGTGGGCCGGCTCGCCATCGGCTTCGGTGGGGGCGGGCACAAGGCGGCGGCGGGGTTCGTGTCGCCGATGGGCGTGCGGGAACTGCTGGACGCCATCCGCGACGCCCTGCCGGTGGTCGCCTGAGCATCGACGGTTTCGCAGTCGTCGACAAGCCGGCGGGGTGCACGTCGCACGACGTGGTGGGGCGGTGCCGGCGCATCTTCGGGCAGAAGAGGATCGGCCACGGGGGCACGCTCGACCCCGACGCCACCGGCGTGCTCGTGGTCGGCATGGGGCGGGCCACCCGCCTGCTGCGGTTCCTCGCCCCGTTGCCCAAGTCCTACGTCGCCGAGGTGGTGCTGGGCGTGGCCACGTCGACCCTCGACGACAGTGGCGAGGTGCTGGCCACCTACGACATGTCGGGGGTGGCGCTCGCCGACGTGCGGGCCGCGGCGGCGGCGTTCGTAGGCGACATCCAGCAGGTGCCGCCGATGGTGTCGGCCGTGTCGGTGGGGGGCCGGCGCCTGCACGAGCTGGCCCGGGCCGGCGTCGAGGTGGAGCGGGTGGCGCGGCCCGTCACGGTGCACCGCTTCGAGGTTTCCCTTGGCTCGGAGCCGGGGACGTACCGGGTCGAGGTCGACTGCTCGTCCGGCACCTACGTGCGCACGCTGGCCGCCGACCTGGGGACCGCCCTGGGCGGCGGCGCCCACCTGCGCCGGCTGCGGCGGACGGGCGTCGGGCCGTTCACCGTGGAGATGGCCGTCGCGCTGGACGACCTCGGGCCGGCGGACGTCCTGCCGGCGGCGGCCGGCGTCGCCCACCTGCCTCCGGTGACCGCCGGCGAGGCCATGGCCGACGCGGTCGGCTACGGCAAGGCGCTCGAGGTCGACTGGCCCGGCGAGGGGCCGTGGGCCGTGCTCGACGGCGCCGGCGTGCTCCTGGCGGTGTACGAGCGGGTCGCCGACGGGCGGTTGAAGCCCGCCGTGGTCCTGGCGCCTCACTAGCTAGCCTCTGGCGATGGACGTGGTGACCGACCCGGCGAACTTCGTCGCCCCGCGCGCCGGCACCGCAGTCACCATCGGCGCCTACGACGGGGTGCACCGGGGCCACCAGCTCGTGATCGACCAGCTCCGGCGGCTGGCGGCCGACGGTGGGCTCGACTCCGTCGTGCTCACCTTCGACCGGCACCCGGCGGCGGTCGTCCGCCCGGAATCGGCCCCGAAGCTGCTGACCGACCTCGACCAGAAGCTGGAGGTGCTGGCGTCGACCGGCGTCGACCACACCGTCGTCGTCCACTTCGACGAGGCGCGGTCCAAGGAGGAGCCGGAGGACTTCGTGCGTGAGGTGCTGGCCGGGGCGCTGGGTGCCCGGGTCGTGGTGGTGGGTGAGGACTTCCACTTCGGGCGGCGCCGGCGGGGCAACGTCGAGCTGCTGGCCGAGATGGGCGCCCCGCTGGGGTTCGAGGTGGTGCACGTCCCGCTGCTGGCGGGGATCTCGTCGACCCAGGTGCGCCGGCTGCTGGAGGCCGGCGACGTCGCCGGCGCGGCCGAGCTGCTCGGGCGCCCGCACGAGGTTCGGGGCACCGTCGAGCAGGGCGACCAGCGGGGGCGGGAGCTCGGCTACCCGACGGCCAACGTCGGCGTCCCCGCCGACATCCTGCTGCCGGCGCCGGGCATCTACGCCGGCTGGTACGACGGCGTGCAGGCGGCGGCGATCTCGGTGGGCCGGCGGCCGACGTTCACGGACGGCGCCGCCCCCGTGGTGCTGGAGGCGTACCTGCTCGACTTCGCCGGCGACCTCTACGGCCGTCCCGCCCGGGTGTCCTTCGTCAGCCGGCTCCGCGACGAGGAGCGCTACGACTCCGTCGACGACCTGCTGCGCCAGATGGCCCTCGACGTCGAGGCCACCCGCGCCGCCCTGGGGTGGGTGCCGGCGGGCTGACTACGCGCCCGGCAACGGCGGGGTCGTCGTCACCGGCCGGACCGCCGGCGCCGGCCCCGGCCCCGCCATGGAGAGCGTCTGGTCGTCCGGGGCGGCGCCTGGGATGCCGCACGCCGTTGCCAGCAACAGCGCCAGGGGGGCTACCCATCGGCGGAAACCTGCCATGGCCGGTACCTCGGCAGATCGGGCCCGCGACTTGAGCGGTTTCTCAGGGGCGCTCGATCGGTACCGGCTCGATGTCGTCGGCCGGCTCGAAGCCGAGGACCTGGCCGTAGAAGGACAGCTCGGCCTCCTGCACCCGGCGGAGGGTCTCGGCCGTGCGGAAGCCGTGGGCCTCGCCCTCGAAGGTGAGGTAGGCGAAGGGGAGGCCAGCCCGGCGGAGGGCGGCGACCAGCACTTCGGCCTGGGACGGCGGCACGACCTTGTCGTCGAGGCCCTGGAAGATGATCAGGGGAGCGCGGAGCTCGTCGGCGTGGGTGATGGGCGAGCGGTCGCGGTAGACGTCGGCCGCCTCCGGCCACGGGCCGACCAGGCCGTCGAGGTAGCGGGACTCGAACTTGTGGGTGTCGGTGGCCAGGGCGGCGAGGTCGGCCACCCCGTACAGGCTGGCGCCGGCGGCGAAGACGCCCCTGGTCAGCGCCAGCAGGGTGGTGAGGCCGCTGGCGCTGCTGCCCCGGATGGCCATGCGCCGGCCGTCGACCTCGCCGGAGGCGGCCAGGTGGCGGGCCGCGGCGACGCAGTCGTCGACGTCGACCACGCCCCACTGGCCGTCGAGCTGGCGGCGGTAGGCCCGGCCGTAGCCCGAGCTGCCGCCGTAGTCGACGTCGACCACCGCCATGCCCCGGCTGGTCCAGAACTGGGTGCGCAGCTCCAGGGCGGTCGAGGCCTGCGACGTCGGGCCGCCGTGGCTGGTGACGACGAGGGGCGGCAGCTCGCGTTTGGGGCCCTGGCAGCCGGCGTTGGCCGGCGGGTAGTACAGGGCGTGGGCGGTGCGGCCGCCGGTGGTGGGGAAGTCGATGGTGCGGGGCGTCGAGAGGTAGCCGGGGTCGACGCGGGTGGGCCGGCTCTCACGGACCACGTGCACTTCGGCGGTGGCGGGGTCGATGACCACGACGGCCGGCGCCCGGGTCGGGGAGGCGGCGATGGCGGCCACCCGGTCGCCGAAGGCCCGGACGGAGGAGAATGAGGTGTAGGGAACGTCGAGCGGCTCCTCGCCGATGATCCCGATGTGGCCGGTCCAGGTGGCGACGATGCGGCCGCCCGGCAGGAAGTCGTAGGTGGACTGGCCGAAGACCCAGTCGGGGCCGGCGAACTCGGCCTCGGCGGGCTGGAGGGGCTCGCCCTCCCGGTACAGGTTCCACCAGCCGGTGCGGTCGGAGATCCAGTGGAGGGCGTCGTCGGGAGACCAGCGGGGCTGGCTGATCGACTCGTCGGGGCCGCCGGCGACACGGTTCGGCTCGAGGACGGTGCCGTCCCAGGGCATGCGCGGGTGGTCCCAGGCCAGCCACTCGATCTGTCGCGACTGCCCGAAGCGGGGGGCGGCATAGAAGTCGTGGCCGGATCCGACAACCATCGGCTTGGTCGAGCCGGCGGTCGGTATGACAACCACGTCGTTGAGGACATGGTCGCCGAGGTGGCGCTCCCGAACGCACGTCAGGTACGCGCCGTCGGGTCGCACGTCTCCATCGGCGTACCGGGCGCCGGCCTCGCCGGCGATGAGGCGGGGCTCGGCGCCCGGATCGAGCCGGTACAGCCGCTGGTCGTCGAAGTTGGAGAAGAACACGGTGTCGCCCGACACGCAGAATGACCCGCCGCCGTACTCGTGGACGGTCGTACGGGCCGAGAAGGGGGCGGGGAGGACGTCGACCGGGTCGGTGCCGGGGGCCCAGCGGACGATCACCTGGCGCCCCGCCTCGGCCGGGCGGCTCTCGATCCAGTACAGCGCCCCGCCGGAGGACTGGAGGCCACTGAGCGACACCGCCCGCTCGACGAGGGACGCGGCGGTGATCGGGGACGGCCAGGAGCCGTACGGCAGAGTCTCCACGAGCCGCGGAGGCTAGACGGTCGCGGCCTGGGACTTCGTCTCGCCGGCGCGGGTGACGTCGACCGGCTTGGTCGTGTCCCCCTGGACCTTGGGCACCTCCATCTCGAGGACGACGGTGCCGTGGTCCTCCTCCCAGCGCACGACGTTGGTCACCGCCGCGTAGACCACCAGTCGCCCGAAGAACAGCAGCCAGGCCAGGGTGGCGAACACGATGCCGAGGGTGCCGTAGAGGGCCGACGCCGAACCGACCGCACGGGGGACGTAGATGCCGCCCACCACCTTGAGGACCTCCAGGCCGACGGCACCCACCACCGCCCCGGGAACCAGCGCCTTCCAGCCGACCTCACGGGTGGCGAGGACCTTGAACGTCCACAGCCACAGGCCCATGCTCACGGAGAGGCTGGCGGCCGTCGTGAGCGGGGCGAGGTAGCCGGGCAGCCAGTTGATGGCCGCGGTGGTGGCGAAGGACGTGAGGAAGAGCAGGGCGGCGCCGCCGAGCCACAGCAGCCCCTTGAGCTTGTCGCGCCAGCCCCTACCGCCGACCTGCCAGGCGGCGTTGATGGCGTACTGCAGCGCGGCCACCAGTCCGAGTCCTGACCACAGGAGGCCGACGATGCCGATGATCGACGCCGCTCGGCGGCTCTCCTGGGCCTTGGAGAGTGCGTTCGTGATGTTGTCCGCGGCCAGGCCATTGATGCCGAGCTGCCCGATCACGTCGCTGGTGAAGTTGGTGTTGCCGGCGGCGACGAAGCCGACGATGGCGATGGCGAAGAGGAGGAGCGGGAAAATCGAGAGGAACGCCGACAGGGTGACCGACGACGCCAGGTAGTTGCCGTTCAGCTCGCGGTACCGCTTCTGCACCGCCAGCACGGTGGCGAACCACTTCCACCGTTCCCCGAGCCTGTCGAGCTTCGCCCTCACGATTTCAGCTTGTACCCAACGGGAGACTTCCGGCACCACGCCCTACGCTCTGGCCCGTGCCCGTGCCGGAGATCGACCCCAACGGGGTGCCCGTCCACATCGGCGTGGTCATGGACGGCAACGGCCGCTGGGCCCAGAAGCGGGGCCTGCCCCGCACCGAGGGGCACGCCGCCGGCGAGGAAGCTCTCTTCGACGCGGTCGAGGGGGCGCTGGAGCTGGGCGTCAAGTGGCTGACCGTCTACGCGTTCTCCACCGAGAACTGGAAGCGTCCGCCGGACGAGGTCCGCTACCTCATGCGGTTCAACGAGAGCATGCTGCTGCGCCGGCGGGACGAGCTGAACGAGCGCGACGTGCGCATCCGGTTTCTGGGCCGGCGGGACTGGCGGGTGCCCCGCCGGCTGATCCGTCGGATGGACGAGGCGCTGTCGCTCACGGCCGGCAACCGCACGATGACGCTGACCATCGCCTTCAACTACGGGGGGCGGGCGGAGATCGTCGACGCGGTGCGGTCGATGGTGGAGGCCGGCGTGTCGCCCCGTGGGGTTTCCGAGCGCGCCATCAGGGAGCACCTGTACCACGCCGACATGCCCGACCCCGATCTGGTGGTGCGGACGTCGGGGGAGTACCGGATCTCCAACTTCCTGCTGTGGGAGCTGGCCTACAGCGAGCTGGTCTTCACGGATGTGCTCTGGCCGGACTTCCGGCGGGAGCACCTCTTCGAGGCAGTGCGCGAGTTCCAGCGTCGGGACCGCCGTTTCGGGGGACTGGAAGCCTAAGCTTGTAATTCACTGTGGGCCTGTACCGAGACCAGGGGATCGTGCTGCGCACGTGGCGTCTGGGGGAGTCCGACCGCATCGTCAACCTGATGACGGAGCGCCACGGCAAGGTGCGGGCGGTGGTGAAGGGCGTCCGCAAGACCAAGAGCCGTTTCGGCGCCCGGCTGGAGCCGCTGGTCCACGTGTCGCTGCTGTTCTACGAGGGGCGTGAGCTCGACATCGTCACCCAGGCGGAGGTGGTGGAGTTCTTCCGGCCGGTGCGGGAGGATCTGTCGCGGCTGGCCAAGGCGTCTGCCTTGCTGGAGGCCACCGACCAGCTGGCGCAGGAACGGCATGCGAATGGGCGGTTGTTCGTGATGCTGCTCGGGGGCCTGCGGGCGTTGTCGGCGCATGATTCGGCGCTCCTGGTGCCGGCGTTCTTCCTGAAGCTCCTGTCGACGGAGGGCTTCCATCCGCTGCTCGACGAGTGCGCCGGCTGCGGCGACCGGTACGGGCTGACGTCGTTCGACCTGGCCCAGGGCGGCGTGTTGTGCGTGGCCTGCTCGGGGCGCGGCGACTCGGTTTCCTTGTCGCCGGCCGCCCTGGATCTCATCCGGCGGGTGCTCGGTGGCGACCTGGTGGGGGCGTTGGGGATGCCGGCGGGGCCGACTGTCGCCGAGGTCGAGCGGCTGGCCACCCGGGCCATGGAGCACCACCTGGAGCGCCGGCTGCGGTCGTTGCCCGTGGCGGGGGCGCTGGCGGGGGAGTGAGGGGCCGGCGCCGGCCGGCGCCGGCCCCTCACTCCCCCGCCACCTTTCCCTCCGGGTTTGTGCAATCTTGTACCGTGACGGTACAAGATTGCACAAACCGTGCATTGTCACACCCCCTTGGCATACTTGATCCATGGATGCCGAGATCGCGCGGGTCGCCGTGCGCCAACATTCGTTGATCCTGCGTGACCAGGCCCTGGCATGCGGGCTCACGGATCGCATGATCCGCACTCGCGTGACGACAGGGCGCTGGGCGGTGGTCAGCCCGGGCCTGTACCGGATCGCCGGCGTGCCCGTCACGTGGCACCAGCGGGCGTTGGCGGCGTGCCTGATCGCCGGGCCGGGGGCGGTGGTGTCGCACCGGGCGGCGGCGGTGGTGTGGGGTGTGTCGGGGTTCCGGCCGGGGCCGTTGGACATCACCGTGCCGCCGGGGCAGAGCGGGCGCAACGCGCTGGCGCGGGTGCACCGGTCGGCGGTGGACGGCGTTCGGCGGGACGGCGTCCCGGTGACCCGGCCGTCGCGGATGGTGACGGATCTCGCCGGCGTGGTGCGTGGCGACGCGCTGGAGGAGGCGGTCGACGATGTGCTGTGCCGGCGGCTCTGCCGGCTGGAGGACCTGCCGGCGCAGGGCCGGCTGCGGGAGCTGCTGGCGGCGTGGGACGGGGACGGGTTGCCCGAGGGGGTGGCGGAGATGCGGGTGGTGCGCCGGCTGCTGGCCGCCGGCCTGCCCCAGCCGGTGCGCCAGTACGAGATCTGGGTCGGCGGCGAGCTCATCGCGAGGGTCGACCTGGCGTACCCGGAGTACCGGCTGGCGATGGAGCTCGACGGTTTCCGTTGGCACGCCGGCCGGCGGGCGTTCCGGGGCAACCGGCGGCGGCGGAACCGGATCGAGGGCGTGGGATGGCGGCTGCTGGAGGCGGCGCCGGAGGACATCGGGGACCTGGTGGCCGGCGCCGCGGCGATGGTCAGGCGGGCGGCGTGAGCCCGGCAACTACGCTCGACGGCGTGCCCGACCTCACTGAGACCGTCGTCAACCTGGCCAAGCGCCGGGGGTTCGTGTTCCCGTCGAGTGAGATTTACGGCGGGTTCCGGTCGACGTGGGACTACGGCCCCATCGGTGTGCTGCTCAAGCGCAACGTGATGGAGGCGTGGTGGCGGGCCATGGTCCAGGAGCGTGACGACATCGTCGGCCTCGACGCCGCCATCCTGATGGCGCCCAAGGTGTGGGAGGCGTCGGGCCACCTGGCCACGTTCTCCGACCCCCTGGTCGACTGCCGCAACTGCAAGGAGCGGTGGCGGGAGGACCAGATCGAGGGCACCTGCCCCAACTGCGGCAGCAGGGACCTGACCGAGGCCCGGCCGTTCCACCTCATGTTCAAGACCCACGTCGGCCCGGTGGAGGACGAGGGCGCCACCGCCTACCTGCGCCCGGAGACGGCGCAGGGCATCTTCGTGAACTTCGCCAACGTGCTGCAGACCAGCCGGAAGAAGCCGCCGTTCGGCATCGCCCAGCAGGGCAAGTCGTTCCGCAACGAGATCACGCCCGGCAACTTCATCTTCCGCACCCGCGAGTTCGAGCAGATGGAGATGGAGTTCTTCGTCCCGCCGGCGGACGGCCAGAAGTGGTTCGAGTACTGGTGCGAGGAGCGGCTGCGGTGGTACACCGACCTCGGCATCCCGGCCGAGAAGCTGCGCCTGCGCCACCACGACCCCGAGGAGCTGTCGCACTATTCCACCGGCACCGCCGACGTGGAGTTCGACTACCCGTGGGGCTGGGGCGAGCTGGAGGGCGTGGCCAACCGCACCGACTACGACCTGACCCAGCACGCCAAGTTCTCCGGCGAGCGCCTGGAGTACTTCGACCAGACCACCAACGAGCGGTACGTGCCCCACGTCATCGAGCCGGCGGCCGGCGTGGGCCGCAGCATGATGGCGTTCCTGCTCGCCGCCTACGACGAGGACGAGGTCAACGGTGAGAAGCGCACGGTGCTGCGCCTGCACAAGAAGTTGGCGCCGTACAAGGTGGCCGTCCTACCCCTGTCGAAGAAGGACACCCTTACGCCGGCGGCCCGGGAGGTGCTCAAGCTCCTCCAGCCCCACTTCATGTGCGAGTACGACGAGACCCAGGCCATCGGCCGGCGCTACCGCCGGCAGGACGAGATCGGCACGCCCTTCTGCGTGACGATCGACTTCGATTCGTTGGAGGACCGGGCGGTGACGATCCGTGACCGCGACACCCTGGAGCAGGAGCGGGTCCCGATCGACGGCTTGGTCGAGGAGTTGCGCAGCCGCCTGGCGTAACTGGCTGCCCGCAGGGGTGGTCCAACTACGCTGACGGTTGTTCCGCTGCGTCCAGGAGAGCTTGTGACCTACGTCTTTGCCTTTGACCACCCGCACGATGTGCCGCCCATGAGCATGAAGGACCTGCTCGGCGGCAAGGGGGCCAACCTGGCCGAGATGACGTCGGTACTCGGGCTGCCGGTGCCGCACGGGTTCTCCATCACCACCGACGCCTGCCGGGCGTACATGGACGGCGGGTGGCCGGCGGGCCTGGACGAAGAGGTCGCGGCCCAGCTCGAGAAGCTGGAGACGTCGATGGGCAAGCGCCTGGGCGACGCCACCGACCCGCTGCTGGTCAGCGTGCGGTCGGGGGCCAAGTTCTCCATGCCCGGGATGATGGACACCGTCCTCAACCTGGGGCTCAACGACGAGTCGGTGCTGGCGCTGGCCAAGCAGACCGACGACGAGCGGTTCGCCTACGACAGCTACCGGCGGTTCGTGGCCATGTACGGCCGGATCGTGCTCGACGTGCCCGGCGAGCCGTTCGAGGCCCACTTCGAGAAAGCCAAGGAGCGCTCGGGCGCCGCCAGCGACGCCACCATCCCGGCCGACGCGCTGGCCGAGCTGGTCGAGGACTACAAGGCCATTGTCGAGCACCACACCGGCAAGGCGTTCCCTCAGTCGCCCATGGACCAGCTGCGGGGCGCCATCGAGGCCGTCTTCCAGTCGTGGGGCGGGGCCCGGGCCGTCGCCTACCGGGTGCGCGAACGCATCCCCCACGACCTCGGCACCGCGGTGAACGTCCAGGCCATGGTGTTCGGCAACCGCGACGACAACTCGGGCACCGGTGTGGGCTTCACCCGCGACCCGGCGACGGGTGCGGCCGGCGCCTACGGCGACTTCCTGGTCAACGCCCAGGGCGAAGACGTGGTGGCCGGCATCCGCAACACGCTCAAGCTGTCGGAGATGCAGCGGCTGTTCCCGGCGATCTACGACGAGCTGCTCGGCATCTTCGACCGGTTGGAGCGCCACTACCGGGACATGTGCGACACCGAGTTCACCATCGACCAGGGCAAGCTCTGGATGCTCCAGACCCGGGTCGGCAAGCGGGGCGGCGTGGCCGCGTTGCGGATGGCCGTCGACATGACGACCGACGAGCGCATGACCCTGTCGCACGCCGAGGCCGTCCAGCGGGTGACGGCCGAGCACCTCGACCAGGTGCTGCACCCGCGGTTCATGTACAAGGGCGACGAGGTGGTGATCGCCAAGGGGCTGAACGCGTCGCCGGGCGCCGCGGTCGGTCGGGCGTACTTCACCGCCGACGACGCGGCGACCGCCGCCGGGCGGGGCGAGGCCGTCATCCTGGTCAGGACGGAGACGTCGCCCGAGGACGTGCACGGGATGAGCGTGGCCAAGGGCATCCTGACCTCGAGGGGCGGGCTGGTCAGCCACGCCGCGGTGGTCGCCCGGGGGTGGGGCACGCCGGCGGTGGTCGGCGCCGACGGCGTGCATATAAGAGGTACGAGCTTCGAGGCCGGCGGCGTGACGATAAACGAGGGCGACGTGATCTCGGTCGACGGGTCGACTGGGAACGTGATCGCCGGCGAGGTGCCGGTCGTGCTGCCCGAGCCGCCGGCGGAGTTCGCCACCATCCTGGGTTGGGCGGACGAGATCCGGGCTGGGAAGATGGCCGTCCGGGCCAACGCCGACACCGGGCCCGACGCCCGCAAGGCGCGTGAGTTCGGGGCCGAGGGCATCGGGCTGTGCCGCACCGAGCACATGTTCCTGGCCGAGGACCGGCTGCCGATCGTCCGGCGGATGATCCTGGCCGCCACCGACGCCGAGGAGACCGCCGCCCTGGAGGAGCTCCGGGTGGCCCAGAAGGCCGACTTCTACGAGGTGCTGGAGGCCATGGACGGCCTGCCGGTGACCATCCGCCTGCTCGACCCGCCGCTGCACGAGTTCCTGCCCCGCACCGAGGAGCTGCGGGTGAAGGAGGCGAGGGAGGGAAGCCTCAATCCGGAGGAACAGGGGCTGCTCAAGGCGGCCGAGTCGTGGCACGAGTTCAACCCCATGCTGGGCGTGCGGGGCGTGCGGTTGGGCGTCATCAAGCCGGGGCTGTACGCCATGCAGGTGCGGGCCCTCATGGAGGCGGCCGCCGACCGGGTGGCCGCCGGCGGCACGCCGGTCGTCGAGATCATGATCCCGCTGACCGTCGGCCGCGAGGAGCTGGCTATGGCCCGAGGGTGGGTCGAGGGCGCCGTTGCGGGCGTGTCATCGGGTGTGGACGTCACCATCGGCACCATGATCGAGACGCCGCGGGCTGCCCTGCGGGCCGACGAGATCGCCGAGGAGGCCGACTTCTTCTCCTTCGGCACCAACGACCTGACCCAGATGACGTTCGGCTTCAGCCGGGACGACATCGAGGCCCGCCTGATGCCGGCGTACCTGGAGCAGGCGCTGCTGAAGCGCAACCCGTTCGAGACGATCGACGCCGGCGGCGTGGGCGAGCTGGTGAAGATCGCCGCCCAGCGGGGCCGGGCGGCCAAGCCCGGTCTGAAGCTCGGCGTGTGCGGGGAGCACGGTGGCGATCCGGAGTCGATCTTCTTGTTCGCGGAGGCGGGGTTGGACTACGTGTCGTGCTCGCCGTTCCGGGTGCCGATCGCCCGGTTGTCGGCGGCGCACGCCATCCTCGCGGGGTAGCCGTGTGCATTTCTGGTCGTGATCTCGGCCGGATCGGCCCATTTCACGACCAGAAATGCACCGAGCGGTACTGTCGGCGGCATGGCTGACGGCATCAGCGTCACGGCGAAGCGGCGTTTCGGGCAGTTCCTGATCACCAAACCGGGCGACATCACCGTCGACGGGCTGCCGGCGGGCACGGTGGGGTGGGGTGGGACGCCGACGGTCATCGCCGCCGCGCCCGGGAAGCACATCGTGAAAGTCGGGTTCCGGTACCTGGGCCGCCAGTGCGGTGGCGCCAGCGTCGAGGTGGAGGTGCCCGCCGGCGGGGAGGTCGCCCTGCTGTACCGGTCGCCGTGGGTGGTCACCAGCAAGGGATCGCTCACCGTCGGGTAGCGTCCCCGGCCATGTTCGATGTCGCCGAGGCCGCGGTCCAGGGGGCGCTCGACGCCGGCGCCACCTACGCCGACGCCCGGGCCATGGTCACGGCCAGCGAGGGGCTCGGCGCCCGCAACGGGGTGCTCGAGCGGCTGTCGCAGAACGAGTCGGCCGGCGTGGGGGTGCGGGCGCTGATCGGGTCGTCGTGGGGGTTCTTCGCCACGCCGGACCCCGAGGGTGCCCGCCGGGCCGGCGAGGAGGCGGCGGCCATCGCCAAGGCGTCGGCGGTGGTGGCGGGGCCGGCGGTCGAGCTGGCCGACGTCGGCGTGGCCCAGGCTCACTGGGACTCGCCGTGCCAGGAGCACCCGTTCGGTGTGGCGCTGTCGGAGCGGGGCGACCTGCTGGTGGAGGTGACCGCGGTGATGAAGGCGGTGGCCGGCGTGGGCGTGGCGTCGGCTCACATGCACGCCTGGGACACCGAGAAGTGGTTCGTGTCGAGCCAGGGACACCGCATCTCACAGCATCTCGTTGAATGTGGGACGTCCATGGAGGCCACCGCGGTGGGGGAGTCGGAGACCCAGCGCCGGAGTTACGGCGGCATCGGGGGCATCTGGGGTACCCGGGGCTACGAGATGGTGCGCGACGCCGACCTCGCTGGCAACGCCCAGCGGGTGGGGGAGGAGGCGGTCGCCCTGCTGTCGGCGCCCGAGTGCCCGTCGGGGCTGACCGATCTCATCCTGGGGCGGGAGCAACTGGCGCTGCAGATCCACGAGTCGGTGGGCCACGCCATCGAGCTCGACCGCATCCTGGGGTGGGAGGCGGCGTTCGCCGGCACCTCGTTCCTCGATCTGGCCGAGCTGGGCACCCTCAAGTACGGCTCGCCGCTGATGAACATCACCGCCGACGCCACCCTGCCCGGGGCGCTGGGGTCGTTCGGGTACGACGACGAGGGCACGCCGGCGCAGCGGGTCGACATCGTCAAGGAGGGCATCTGGGTCGGCGTGCTGTCGGGGCGGGACTCGGCCCACGTCGCCGGCCTGCCGCCGGGGGGGATGGTGCGGGGCGACGGCTGGAACCGGCTGCCCATGGTGCGGATGACGAACGTCGGCATCCTGCCGGGCGACTCGTCGCTGGAGGAGATCATCGCCGCCACCGACGACGGGGTCTACATGGAGACCAACCGGTCGTGGTCGATCGACGACAAGCGGCTCAACTTCCAGTTCGGCTGCGAGGTGGGCTACGAGGTGAAGGGCGGCGTGCAGGGGCGGCTGCTGCGGAACCCGACCTACACCGGCATCACGCCCCAGTTCTGGGCGTCGCTCGACATGCTGGGCGGCGAGGACGAGTGGGTGTTCTGGGGCACGCCCAACTGCGGGAAGGGCCAGCCCCAGCAGTACGGGCACACCGGGCACCCGGCGGTGCCGGGGCGGTTCCGGGGTGTGCGGGTCGGGGTGCGTTCGAAGTGATCGAGCCGCTCGACGTCGCAGATCGGCTGGTGGAGCTGGTCGGGGACCGGGCCGAGGCGGAGGCGGCGTGCTCGACCGGGCGGTCGGCGCTGACCCGCTTCGCCAACTCCTCGATCCACCAGAACGTGGCCGACGACTACGTGTGGGCCCGGCTGCGGGTCTCGGTGGGGGGGCGGGTGGCGTCGGCCGGCACCGACCGACCCGACGCCGGCGGGCTGGAACGGCTGGTCGAGCGGACGCTGGCCGCCGCCGAGATGCGGGCCGTCGACCCCGAGTGGCCCGGCCTGGCCCCGCCGGCGCCGGCGCCGGTGGTGACGTCCTACGACGAGGCCACCCAGCTGGCGCCGCCGGCGCTGCGGGCCCAGGCGGTGAAGGAGTTCGTCGACGCCGGGCCCGGTCTGCGCGGCGCCGGCTACGTCGACTCCAACGGGTCGCACTCGGCCTTCGCCAACTCGGCGGGCCAGCGGCTGGCCGGCCGGTCGAGCTCGTCGACCATCGAGGCCATCCACCGGACGGAGCGCTCCGACGGCCGGGGGTGGCAGAGCTCCAGCCGCCTGTCGGACATCGACGGGGGAGCCGCCGGCCGGACCGCGGCGGAGAAGGCCCGCCGGGGCGACGACCTGGTGGACATCGAGCCGGGCCGCTACGAGGTGGTGCTGGAGCCGTTCTGCCTGGCCAACATGCTGGAGTTCCTGCGGGACGGCTACAACGGCCGGACGTTCGAGGAGGACCGCTCGTTCGTGAAGCTGGGCGAGGCCCAGCTCGACGCCGCGATCACGCTGTGGGACGACGCCACCGACTCCCGGGCCATCAGCCGGGGCTTCGACGCCGAGGGCACGCCCCGCCGGCGGGTCGACCTCGTCCGGGAGGGCGTGTCGCTGGGGCTGTGCCACGACCGGAAGTCGGCGGCCAAGGCCGGCGTCGAGAGCACCGGCCATGGCTTCGGCGGGGGCAGCGGGGGCATCGCCACCAACCTGTTCATGGCGCCGGGCACCCGGTCCGTGGAGGACCTGATCGGCTCGGTGGAGCGGGGGCTGCTGGTCACCGAGTTCTGGTACACCCGGATCCTCGACCCCAAGACCCAGGTGGTCACCGGCCTGACCCGCAACGGCACGTTCCTGATCGAAGGCGGGCAGGTGGTGGGCGGGGTGCCGAACCTGCGCTTCACCCAGTCCTACGTCGACGCGCTGGCGCCGGGCAACGTCCTCGGCGTGGCCAACGACGCCCGGCTGTTCGACGGCACCTATCACGTCCCGACGGTGCATCTGGCGTCCTGGAACTTCACCGGCGGCGCCAAGGGCTGACAAGTACCGTCGCCGGCAGTGGGCATTCTCGCGGAGGACATCGAGCGGGTGAGGGCGGCGACGGACTTCGTGGCCGTCGCCGGCGAGCACATCGCCCTCAAGCGGGCCGGCCGGCGCTGGCAGGGGCTGTGCCCGTTCCACGCCGAGAAGTCGCCGTCGTTCTCGATCAACGCCGAGGAGGGGCTGTACTACTGCTTCGGCTGTGGGAAGGGCGGCGACGTGATCACCTTCGTGCGGGAGGTCGAGCACCTGGAGTTCGCCGAGGCGGTCGAGCGCCTGGCCGCCCGCTCGGGCATCCAGATCCGCTACGACACCGCCGCGGTCAGCGAGGAGCGCCAGCGGCGGGCCCGGCTGGTGGCGGCCATGACCCAGGCCGTCGACTGGTACCACGAGCGCCTGCTGGCCGGCGACGACGCCAAGGGGGCGAGGAACTACCTGCGCTCCCGGGGCTACGACGGCGAGGTCGTCCGCAGCTACCGGATCGGGTGGGCGCCCGACGGGTGGGACGAGCTGTGCCAGGCCCTCAGGCTGCCGGCCGACGTGGCCCGCGACACTGGTCTCGGGTTCGTGAACAAGCGCGACCGCATCCAGGACTTCTTCCGCAGCCGGGTGCTGTTCCCCATCTTCGACGTGCGGGGCGACCCGGTGGCGTTCGGGGGCCGGCGCCTGGCCGACGGTGAAGGTCCGAAGTACCGGAACTCGCCGGAGACGCCGCTCTACTCGAAGAGCCGGGTGCTCTACGGGCTGAACTGGGCCAAGTCGGCCGTCGTCGACACCAACGAGGTCGTGGTGTGCGAGGGCTACACCGACGTGATCGGGCTGGCCCGGGCGGGCATCGCGACCGGGGTGGCCACCTGCGGGACGGCGCTGTCCGACGAGCACGTGCGGGTGCTCAAGAACTTCGCCCGCCGGCTGGTGCTGGCCTACGACGCGGACGACGCCGGCCAGGCCGCCGCCGACCGGTTCTACGAGTGGGAGACGCGGTACTCGCTCGACCTGGCCGTGGCCGACCTGCCGCCGGGCACCGACCCAGGACAGTTTGCACTGGATGATCCAGGGGCGTTGGCCGCGGCCGTGAAGGGGGCCAAGCCCTTCCTCACTTTCCGGATCGATCGGCTCTTCGACCGGTCCGACCTGCGCACGCCGGCGGGCAAGGCCCGGGCTGCGGAGGCGGCCATGGTCGCGGTCCGGGAGCACCCCAGCGACTTGGTGCGCGACCAGTACGTGATGACGGTCTCTGATCGGACCGGCATCGACCCGGCCCGGCTGCGAGGCCTGCTCGAGGGCCGGGCGCCGGCGCCGGCCCGGTCGGCGGCGTCACAGCAGGGCAGCCGGATCGTGCTGCCCCACAGCGTCGAGGAAGAGGCCCTTCGGTTGGCGGTCCACCGGCCGGAGGAGGTGGCCGAGCTGCTCCACGAGACCCTGTTCGCGGAACCGCTCATGCTGGCCGGCTACCAGGCTCTTTGCTCGGCGCCGACGCTCGCCGAGGCGCTCGACGGGGCCGCCCCGCCGGTGGCGTCCCTGCTGCAGCGGCTCGCCGTCGAGGAGTCCGACGTGGAGGCGGGCGACGTGCTGGCCCGGTTGGCGACCGAGGCGGCCAAGCGGGTGATCGTCGAACTGGAGGCGGCGAACCGGCGCTCGGGCGGGCTCAACGAGGAGGTGGCCTGGCTGAAGCTGCTCCTGGAGGAGGTGCGGGAGCCGGCGACGAGCGTCGAGGCGACGGGGAGGTTGGTACGCTGGCTCGTCGACCGTTTCGAGGTGGGAAATGAGCCAGAGCAGTGATGCGCTCACGCCACCGGCGGGAGTGTCAGCGGAAGAGTTCACCCGTCTGCTGGCCCAAGGCCGGGCGCGGCGGGCACTGAGTGTCGACGATGTCATGGCCGTGCTCAAGAACGTGGAGCTGAGCGAGGACCTGATCGAGGGGGTCCGCCAGCGCCTCTCCGACGAGGGCATCCTCCTCGACGAGGGCGAGGTCGAGCTGAACGGCAGCGACCTGCTGGTGCCCGACGAACCCCGCCCTCATTTCGCGGTGCCGGGGCCGGCGATCGACCCGTCGGTGGCGGCCTTCCTCCCCGATCCGCCGCTTCCGCCGGCGGTGTCGCGGCCGGCGCGCCGGCCGGTGGGCGAGGTGGCCGACGACGGCGGGGGACGGGCGGACAGCGGTCGGGGCGGGTCATCGGACCCCGTTCGCACCTACCTCAAGGAGATCGGCAAGGTCAGCCTGCTGAGCGGCGCCCAGGAGGTCGCCCTGGCCAAGCGGATCGAGGCGGGGCTCACGGCCGTGGCCCAGATCGCCGAGCTGGAGGACCGCTACGGCCCCGGTGTGCCCATCCCCGAGCGCGAGTGCCAGCCCCTGGAGCGACTCGTGGCCGATGGCTTCCAGGCCAAGAAGCAGCTCATCGAGGCCAACCTGCGGCTGGTCGTGTCGATCGCCAAGCGGTACATGGGCCGGGGGCTCCTGTTCCTCGACCTCATCCAGGAGGGCAACCTCGGCCTCATCCGGGCCGTCGAGAAGTTCGACTACACCAAGGGCTTCAAGTTCTCGACCTACGCCACGTGGTGGATCCGCCAGGCCATCACCCGGGCCATCGCCGACCAGGCCCGCACCATCCGGATCCCCGTCCACATGGTTGAGACCATCAACACCGTGCTGCGGATGCAGCGCCTCCTGCTCCAGGAGATCGGCCGGGAGCCGACGGTCGAGGAGGTGGCGGTGAAGGTCGGGATGGCGCCGGCGCGGGTGCGTGAGATCCAGCGCATCGCCCAGGAGCCGGTGTCGCTGGAGACGCCCGTGGGCTCCGAGGACGACAGCCACCTCGGCGACTTCATCGAGGACCAGCAGGCCATCGCCCCGGCCGACGCCGCCACCCGCGCCCTCCTGTCGGAGGCGGTAGGGGAGGCCCTCGAGGAGCTGACCGACCGCGAGCGGGCCGTCGTCCGGCTGCGCTTCGGGCTCGACGACGGGCAGATCCGGACCCTGGAAGAGGTGGGCAAGGAGTTCGGGGTCACCCGCGAGCGCATCCGCCAGATCGAGGCCAAGACCCTCGCCAAGCTCCGGCACCCCATCCGCAGCCAGAAGCTGCGGGACTACCTCGACGAGGAATAGTCGCCCGGCAGCTCGGTGCCGGAGGGCTCCGAGTGGCCATTGTTGGGGGCATTGTGATGGAGGGCGGAACGGGCTTTCTCAACGCCCTCGCCGACGGCCGACTTGGCGTCCTCGACCACCGTTTGGAATGCCTCGGTCCGGCGCACTCTTCTCATGAGCCGGTTGATCTGGTCATACCGCTGACGGCCGGCGCGGGCGCCGAGGTAATACCCGGTGGCCAGGCCGGTCACCAATCCCAATCGGAATCTCATATCCATTGTCTACCCCTTTTTCGGATTGTCTCTGCCCCGTCGTGGTCGAGCCGGCGCCGGCGCTGCTACGCTCGTCGACGATTCCGGGGTAGCTCAATCGGCAGAGCACCGGCCTGTTAAGCCGTTTGTTGTGGGTTCGAGTCCCACCCCCGGAGCCCGAGGGCCCGTAGCTCAGTGGTCAGAGCAGCGGACTCATAATCCGTCGGTCGCTGGTTCGAGCCCAGCCGGGCCCACCCGACGCCTAGTGTGCGGAGGTGCGAGCCGGACCGCTGGCGGTGGCCGCCGCCGCCCTGGTGCTGGGGGCGTGCTCGGCCGGCGAGGGCAACGACTCGGCGACGCCGGCCCCCGGGCCCACCACGACCCTGTCCTCGACGACGACGACGACGCCGGCGCCGGCGCCGACCGCCGTCCCCACGACCGATGCCGCGTCGGTGACCCTGCGGGTGAGGGGCTTGACCCTGCCCGACGTGCGGACCGGAGGGTCGGGTCTCCGGGTCCTGGTGCGAGCCGCGTCGCCTCGGCTGACGGTCCGGCGGAGCGGCGTCGGAGCACCGGTCCGGGCCTGCCCGGTGGCGGGCACGGCCGCCGCCGACGAGCGCGAGTGCGTCGACCTGGCGCCCCAGACGACGGTCGAGATCACCTCGGCCGGAGGAGTCGAGCTGCGGGCCGGGACGGTCGCGGCGGCGGTGGACGAAGTCACGGTGACCTACGTCGCCACCAGTCGCTCGATGACGCTCGTGACTCCGGCGCGCCCGGCCGGAGCCTGCGCGACCCGGCCCTGCGAGGCGACCTACTCCCTGGGCCCGCCGCGGCCCGGCGCGTTCGTGCTGGACGGGCGGGGGGGTGGTGGGCGGCCCCGCCTCGTGCTCTCGGCCACGGGCCCTGGCGGGTCGACCATTTCCAACAGGATGCTGGCGACGGTCGAGGGTGGCGGATCCCTCTCCATCAGGGCCACGTTGGAGGCCGGATCCGAGGCGTGGCTGCTCCATCACGAGGAGGGGGACGGTCCGATCGCCCCGGTGACCGCAGAAATTCTCTGGCCGTGAAAACTGTGGAGAACATCGGCCCCACGCGGACCTAGGTAGCGGGCCTCGGTCCAACGCGATGTGATGGTCGGTCCAACACGTTCCAACAGGTGTAAAAGTGCAGGTCAGAGGCCATTTTGCGCTTGTTCACCCCGTCGGCGCCATGGTTTACTTCCCTCGTCCCTGCGGTGGCCTGACGGCCCCGCATCCCGCGGCCCAACCAAGGCTTCCAAATCAAGGACGGCTGGTTCAGCCTGATGAGCAGCAGTGCCGGGAACGAGGAGGTGCGGCCCCTGAGGTGGGTTGCCGCTTTCGCGCTCCTGACCGGGCTCTTCCTGGTCCTGAACGCCCGACCCGCCTCGGCCCAGACCGCCCCGGCCACCCAGCCGGCGGGTACCCAGTCCCAGGGGACAGAGGCCGGCAGTGCTCCGGTGACGACGGTGGCTCCGGCTACCCCACCGACCACTGTGGCGCCAGCCACCAGCACGACCGTCGCCCCGTCGCCGACCACCACTGTTCCCTCGGTAGGGAGCGGAGGCTCGAAGGCGCCGCTGTCGGTCCTCATGTCGGTCACCTCCACCACCGCGCCGGCTCCGGCCCCCGCGGCGGCTGTCGTGAAGTCCGACGTCACGAGCACCACCACCCCGTCGACGCCGGGCACCTCGGTGACCCAGACGTCGACGGTCCCGTCGAGCGCGAGCTCGGCGCCGCAGTCCGTAACCGCACCCGAGACGTCCGCTCCGGCGTCGTCGGCCGGCCCCTCCACTGGCGGCAGCCTGCCGATGAGCTCGCTCATCTCGACGGCCCTCCGCCAGAGCGGTGGGCCCACCACCCCGTCCGCCCACGACGCCGGCGGCGCCGGCGTCACGGAGGACGCCGACGGCGGCCACACGGTCGGTGCCGGCGGGACGGGCGTGACGTTCACGCGGACGGCGGACGGGCGGAAGTGCCGGGCGATCCGCGACGACAACGGCCGCGGTGACCTGCTCGAGGTGCTCATCGGTTCGGGTTGCAGCAGTGACACCAACCCGTACCGGAGCCCGCTCGGTGGCGATGCCTCCCACATGATCATCACCATTGGTTCCAGCGCCATTGGCACGACGATCGCCGGGCACGGCAAGAATGCGAAGTCGAGTTGTATCGCCATTCGTGGAGATGCCGATTGCACGTCTATCGGTGGCTTCGGTGGCGGCAATGCCGAAACGCTGGCCATTGCAGTCGGCAAAGGCCGATATGCAAATGGGATCGCCGTGGGTGGTGACACTCAGGGTGGCACTGCAGGCAGTGCCACGAACATGGCCATCGCCATCGGCGGAGGTCCTGTGAGTGGTACTGCCCTGGGAGGCACCAGCCGCAGCACGGCCAACGCCGGCGGCGGTAGCGGTGGAGGCTCCGGCGTCGTCGCCTCTCCTTCAGCAGACACGGGGAGCACGGGCGGTTCCAACGCCGGCTCGGGTTCTTCCAACTCGGGCACCACCGGCTCGGCGGACGCCAACGCCAACTCCGGCCCCTCGGCTGTCTCCGGTCCGTCCGGTGGCTCGGGTGGGACCGGCACCACGACTTCGACCCCTCAGGCTTCCAACACCGGCATCGTCGGCTCCTCGAGCCAGACGACCGGCGGAGCGACCAGCGGCCCGTCCGGCTCGACCGGGAACACGGGGAACGCGATCGCCACCGGGAATGCCGACAGCGTCGCCAACACGGGAGCCAACTCCAACGCGGTGGCCCGCACGGGCTCGGGTGGCGCGGCGACCAACGTGACCAACATCAGCTCGGTCGGCGGCGCCGGCGGGGCGGGCGGCGACGCGGTGGCCATCTCCGGCCCCGGGGGCAACGCCACCAACACCGTCATCGGCATCGGCGGCGGCCCGGTCACGGCCACGACGATCGGTGGCAGCAGCATTGCCACGGCCGACGCCCGCGGCGGCAACGGCGGGGCGTCCACCGTCAACGTCAACCCGACCACGTCCGGCGGTACATCTGGCGGCGGGGGCGCCGCTGGCGGGGGCGGCAACGCCACCTCGGTCGACTCGCAGGGCGGCGCCGGCGGCAACGGCGGCTCGGCCCTGGCCATCGCCGGCCCCGGCGGCTCGGCCACCCAGACGGTCATCGGCATCGGCGGGGGCACCATCAACGCGGTCGCCACCGGCGGCAGCAGCATCGCCACCGCCAACGCCGACGGCGGCAACGGCGGCGCCTCGGTGGTCAACGTCACCCCGGTCGCCAACGGCGCAGGCGGCGGCACCCCGGCCGGCGCCTCGGCCCAGTCGAGCGCGACCAACTCCGGCACCACCGGTGGCGCCAGCTCCAACTCGACGTCCAACCCGGTCGCCACCTCGGGCGGCTCCGGGGTCTCGGGCCCGACCGGGTCGGCGACCTCCAACCCGTCGGCCACCAACGACGGCATCCTCGGCTCGGCGGCGGCGACGGGTGGCGGCGCCCTCAGCGGCGCCTCCGGCGACTCCGGCCCCACCGGCCAGGCCGTCGCCACCGGCAACGCCAACTCCAACGCCAACACCGGCGCCGGCTCCAACGCCACCGCCGTCACCGGCAACAGCGGCACCGTCAGCAACCTGACGATCGTGACCTCCGCCGGCGGCGCTGGCGGCCAGGCCGGCACGGCCACCACCGTCTCCGGCGCCGGCGGCTCGGTCGTCAACAACGTCGTCGGCAGCCCGACCTCCCCGCTGGCCGTCACCGCCACCGCCGGCAGCAGCGTGGCCACCGGGACCGCGGCCGGCGGCAACGGCGGGGCGACCACGGTGACCGTGACCCCGACGGCCACCAGCGGCGACACCGGCCCCGCGTCGGCCCAGTCGAGCGCCGACAACTCCGGCAACACCGGGGACGCGGTGTCCTCCGCGGTGTCCAACCCGGTGGCCAACTCCGGCACGTCCGAGGCGACGGGGTCGACCGGGGCGGCCACCTCGTCGCCCACCGCGGTGAACACGTCGACTCTCGGTTCGGCAACGGCGGCCGGCGGCCCGGCCCTCTCGGGCAGCTCCGGCGCCTCCGGGCAGTCCGGCGCCGCCATCGCCGACGGCAACGCCACGTCCATCGCCAACACCGGCGCCAACGCCCTGGCCAACGCCCGCTCGGGCGACACCGGCGACGCGGCCAACGTGACGGCCGTCCTCTCCACCGGAGGGGCCGGCGGGACCGGGGGCGACACCAGGGTCACCTCGGGCGCCGGCGGCTCCGTGGACAACACCGTCGCCGGCGGGGCCGCGGACCTCCCCATCGCCGCCGTGGCCCGGGCCGGCTCCTCGGTCGCCACCGGCGACGCCGGCGGCGGCAACGGCGGGGCCAACACCGTCACCGTCACCCCGACCGCCTCCACGGGCGACTCCGGCGACGCCGACGCCTCGGCCAGCGCCACCAACTCGGGCACCACCGGGGCAGCCCGGTCGACCTCCGCGTCGAACCCGACGGCCAACTCGGGGGGCACCGGTGCGACCGGCGCCACCGGTGCGGCGGTGTCCAACCCGACAGCCACCAACGACGGCATCCTCGGCGTGGCGACCGCCACCGGCGGCCCGGCGACCTCGGGCAACCCGGGCGCTTCGGGTGACTCCGGGCCGGCCCTCGCCGGCGGCGAGTCCAACTCCATCGCCAACACCGGTGCCAACGGTGTCGCCAACGCCCGCTCGGGCGACACTGGCGACGCGGTCAACGTCACCCTCGTGATCGGCGGCGGCGGGGCCGGCGGGGCCGGCGGCTCGTCCACCCCGACCTCGGGCGCCGGCGGGGCAGCCTCGAACACGGTCCTCGGCCCGGTCGTGGCCGTGGCCGGCATGGCCACCGGCGGCTCGTCGGTCGCCACCGGCGACGCGGCCGGCGGCAACGGCGGGGCCACCACGGTCACCGTCACCCCGACCGCCACCTCGGGCGACTCCGGCGACGCCGCCGCCTCGGCCAGCGCCACCAACTCCGGTCGCACCGGCGACGCCACGTCGTCGGCCACGTCGAACCCGTCGTCGACCTCGGGCGCCAGCGGCAGCACCGGCCGCACCGGCGACGCCACCTCCAGCCCGACGGCCACGAACTCGGCGACCCTCGGGTCGGCCTCGGCGACCAGCGCCAGCGTCGAGGGGAACTCCGCCCACGTCGGCACCAGCGGCGCCTCGGGAGCCACCGGCCCGGCCGGCTCCTTCGGCGCCGCCGACTCCATCGGCAACTCCGGCGCCAACGCCGACGCCAACGCCACGTCGGGGGCCACCGGCGAGGCCCGCAACGACACCCTGGTCGCCACGTCGGCTGCCGCCGGCGGGGCCGGCGGCAGCGCGGCCCCGACGTCGGGCGCCGGCGGGGCCGCCGTGCAGGCCGGCGCCGGGTCCAGCCTGGTTGCCGCGAGTGTCGCCGGCAGCTCGGTCAGCACGGCTGCGGCCGGCGGCGGCAACGGCGGGGCCACCACGCTGACGGTCACGCCGACCGCCACCACCGGCGACTCCGGCTCGGCTGCCGCCCAGACCAGCGCCACCAACACCGGCCGGACCGGTTCGTCGGACAGCTCGGCCTCTTCCGACCCCGTCTCCCGCAGCGGCAGCTCGGGCGCCACCGGGGCGACCGGCACCGCGACCGCCAACCCGACCGCCACCAACACCGGCATCCTGGGAACGGTCAACGTCACCGCCGGCGGGGCCTCCTCGGGCGGCGGGGCCGCCGGCGCAGTGGGTGGCGGCAGCGGGGATTCCGGCCTGACCGGCGCCGCCGTCGCCGTTGGAGACGCCAACAGCACCTCCAACACCGGGGCCAACGCCAACACCAACGCCGTTTCGGGCGGCAGCGGCCCGGCGGTCAACGACACCACCGTCGTCTCCGCTGGTGGCGCGGGCGGGGCCGGCGGCGGCGCCACTGCGCTGGGGGCCGCCGGCGCCGACTCGATCAACGCCGCGGTCGACGCCGGCGTCCTGAGTCCGGTCACGCTCACCGCCCGAGGCGGTGTGGTGGTGGCCGACTCCGACGCCAGCGGCGGCGACGGCGGCTCGACCAACGTCACCGTGTCGCCCAGGGCCACCTCCGGCTCGACCGGCTCGGTCAGCGGTCAGACCAGCGCCACCAACACCGGCACGACCGGCGCCGCCACCTCGTCGGCGTCGTCGAGCCCGATCGCCTCGTCCGGCACCTCGGGCAACACGGGCACGACGGGCAACGCCAGCACCAACCGGACGTCGACGAACAGCGCCATCCTGGGCACGGTCACCGGCACCTCCGGCAACGCCGCCTCGGGCGACAGCGGCGACTCGGGCGCCACCGGCGGCTCCGTCGCCGACGGCCAGGCCAACCCGGTGGCCAACACCGGCGCCTCGGCCGACGCCGGCCGCTCAGCCCGCTCGGGCGACAGCGGGGCTGCGGTCAACACCACCGACGTCGTGGCCCTGGGTGGCCCCGGCGGCGCCGGCGGCGACCTCGCCCTGGCCGACGCCGGCCCGGCCGGCGCCGGCACCAACGTGGCTGTCAGCGCCGGCGTCCTCAGCCCCGTCACCCTGACCGCCTCGGGCGGCTCGACGGTGGCGACGGTCGACGCGTCGGGCGGCAACGGCGGCTCGGTGACCGTGAACGTTGCTCCGTCGGCGACCTCGGGCGACACGGACTCGGCGTCGTCGCAGGCCACCGCCACCAACACCGGTACCACCGGGCCGGCCTCGTCGACGGCGACATCGAACCCGGTCGCCGGTTCGGGCCACTCCGGCGCCACGGGCAACACCGGCAACGCCACCGCCACCGGCGCCCGCACGATCAACCTCACCGTCATGCCCGGCGCCGGCCCCGTGAACCCCGTGATCGTCGTGCCGGTCTCGGGTGACTCCGGCAACTCGGGCGACACCGGCACCGTGGTCGCCGCCGGCCGGGCCGACTCCGCCGCCAACACCGGGGCGGTCGCCGCCGGCGACGCCATCTCGGGCGACAGCGGTCCCGCCGTCAACGACTCCACCGTCACGGCCCTGGGTGGCCCGGGCGGCGACGGGGGCGACGGGGCCTCCGCGGTCGCCACCGCCGGCGGCGCGGGCGTCAACGTCGTGCTCTCCGCCGGCGTGTCCAGCCCGGTCACCGTCACCTCGAGCGGCGGCGCCTCGATCGCCACCGTCGACGTCTCGGGCGGCGACGGCGGGTCGTCCACCGCCACCCTCGCCCCGTCGGCGACGACCGGCTCGACCGGGTCCGTGACGTCCCAGACGAGCGCCACCAACACCGGGACCACGGGCTCGGCCACCAGCGGGGCGACGTCCAACCCGGCCGGCGCCTCGGGCAACTCGGGTACGACGGGCAACACCGGTGCGGTGAACTCGACGGGGACCCGGACGGTGAACCTCAACGTGGTCACCGGCGGTCCGGTGTCGGTGACGGTCGTGCCGGCGGCGTCGGGCGACAGCGGCGACTCGGGCGACACCGGCGACGTCGACGCCGACGGGTTCGCCCGTTCCGACGCCAACAGCGGCGCCCTCGCCGGCGCCGACGCCAACTCGGGCGCCTCCGGCCCGGCGGTCAACACCAGCGAGCTGGACGTCGTCGGCGGCGCCGGCGGGGCCGGCGGCTTCGGCGCCACCGCCACCGCCGACGCCGGCGGTCCGGCCGGCACGTTGGTGGCCAGCACCGGCGTGCTCAGCCCGGTCACCGTCACCGCCAGCGGCGGCTCGGCGATCGCCACCCTCGACGCATCCGGCGGCAACGGCGGGGCCGCCACCGGCACCCTCCGCCCGACGGCGGTCACCGGCAACACCGGCTCGGCCGACGGCCAGTCCAGCGCCACCAACTCCGGCTCTACCGGCAATGCCGCCTCGGGTGCCTCGGCCAACCCGGCCGGCGCGTCGGGCAACACCGGCACCACCGGCGCCACCGGCGGGGCCACCTCGTCGAGCGCCCGCACCATCACCCGCACGGTCACCGGCCCCGGCCCCGTGACCCAGGTGGTCGGACCCGCCGTCGCCAGCGGCGGGTCGGGCGACACCGGCGACAGCGGCGACGTGACCTCCACCGGCACCTCCCTCTCGGCGGCCAGCACCGGCGGCATGGCCCGGGGCGACGCCACCTCGGGCGACTCCGGCCCGGCCACCAACGACCTCGACGCCGTCTCCCTGGGCGGGGACGGCGGGGCCGGCGGCGACCTGGCGACGGTTTCGGCTTCGGCCGGCGGACCTGCGGGTGTGGTCGTGGGCAGCGCCGGCGTCTCCAGCCCGGTCGTCGTGAACGCCCGGGGCGGCTCGTCGATCGCCACCCTCGACGCCGCCGGCGGCGACGGCGGCGCCTCCAACGTGACCATGGCGCCTCTCGCCGACACGGGCGACACCGGCGCCGCCACCTCGCAGGCCAGCGCCACCAACACCGGTGCCACGGGGCCGGCCTCGTCGTCGGCTTCGACGGCGCCGGCCGGTCGCAGCGGGGCCTCCGGCAACTCGGGCCCGACCGGCGCCGCCACCGCCTCGACCGCCGGCGACGCCTTCAGCGGCGCCTCCGGCGCCACCGGCGACACGGGCGACGTCACCGTCGCCGGCACCGCCCGTTCGGTGGCCGGCACGGGCGCCAGCGCCCTCTCCGACGGCCGCTCCGGCGGCTCGGGCGACGCCGCCAACGCCGTGCTCGCCGTCGACGCCGCCGGCGCCGGCGGCGCCGGCGGGGACCTGGCCACGGTTGACGCCGCCGCCGGCGGGGCCGCCGGCGCCGGCGTGCTTGCCTCCGGCGCTCTCAGCCCGGTGGTCGCCAACACCACCGGCGGCAGCAGCGTCGCCACCCTGGCCGTGGGCGGTGGGAACGGCGGGGCGTCGTCCACCACCGCCAGCCCGGTCGCCCTCTCCGGCTTCACCGGCCCGGCCACCGCCCAGTCCAGCGCCACCAACACCGGGGACACCGGCCCAGCCTTCTCGACCGCTTCGGCCAACCCGGCCGGGGTGTCGGGCCCGTCGGGGGCCAGCGGCGCCACCGGGGCGGCCACCACCGCCTCGACGGCCACCAACTCCTCCGGCCTGACCATCACCGTCGCCGGCATCACGATCACCGTGCCGGCCCTGGGTACCGCCACCGCCACCGGCGGGGCGGCCCGCAGCGGGACCTCGGGGGCCACGGGCGACACCGGTGCCGTCGTGGCCGACGGCGAGGCCCTGTCCAACGCCGCATCGGGCGCCACCGCCATCTCCGACGGCACCTCGGGCGACTCCGGCGCCACCACCAACGACGTCGCCGTGATCGGCGCCGGCGGCGCCGGCGGCGCCGGCGGCTCGGGTGGTCGCACCATCACGGCCGGCGGCGGCCCGGCCGCCACCGCCGTCCTGGCCACCGGGGTCTCCAGCCCGGTGACGACCAGCTCCACCGGCGGCGCCAGCGTGGCCACGGGCAACGGCGCCGGCGGTACCGGGGGAGCGAGCACGGTCACCGTCTCGCCCCGGGCCACCTCGGGCGACACCGGCGAGGCCGTCGCCCAGTCCAGCTCGACGAACGAGGGCCGCACCGGCCCGGCCGCCTCCTCGGCCACCGCCAACCCTGTTGGAGCCAGCGGCGCCTCGGGCCCCAGCGGCGCCACCGGGGCGGCCAACTCCAACGCCACCGCCACCAACACCTCGATCCTGGGGTCGGCCACCGCCACCGGCGGGGCCGCCACCAGCGGCGACAGCGGGCCGACCGGCGCCACCGGCCCCGTTGGAGCCGTTGGAACCGCCCGCTCCAACGCCGCCTCCGGCTCCAACGCCGCCTCCATCAGCGGCTCGGGCGACAGCGGCGCCGCCTCCAACACGCTGGTCACGGCCTCGGTGGCCGGTGATGGAGGCGCCGGCGGCGACCTCCTGGCCGCCACCGCCGGCGCCGGCGGCGGGGCCGCCGACGTCGTCCTCGCCACCGGCACGCTCAGCCCGGTCGTCACCACCTCGGCCGGCGGCTCCTCGGTGGCCACCGTCGCCGCCGCCGGCGGCGCCGGCGGCGCAAGCACCGCCACCGTCGCCCCGGTCGCCACCACCGGCGGCACGGGCGCCACGACCGCCCAGTCCAGCGCGACGAACACCGGCGCCACTGGCCCCGCCGCCTCCGGCGCCGTGGCCATGCCGAGCGCCACCTCCGGCCCGTCCGGCGCCAGCGGCGCCACCGGCGCCGCCAACGCCTCGGTCACCGCCACCAACGACGGCATCCTCGGCGCCGCCCGGGTCACCGGCGGGCCCGCCACCTCGGGCGCCACCGGCGCCACCGGCG
>JAHFUP010000005.1:0-24391 GCA_023265025.1 Acidimicrobiia bacterium
CGCCCGCGGCTTTCACAACCCAGATGCGTTCATCACCATGATCATGCTGGACCGAGGTGGGCTCGGCCCCGAGCTTCCTTGGGCCGCCGCCTGACCCACGGAAGCGTCAGTTGTCCCGGATGTGCAGCGTTCACGACGGCCCCGGCTCCTGGGGCGAGGTGGGAACGCAGTTCGATCACGCAGACGTCGTCTCGCCCGACGACGCGGAGCGGCTCCTCGCTGACCTGACCTTCAATGTGGCGGACAACCTTTGGCCCGACGAACTAACGGACCCGTGGCCACTCTGCACCCTCCATGGTGATCACCCGCTGAATCCACGCTTCGCCGCAGGCAAGGCAGCCTGGGTGTGCCTTCGCGATCCCAAGGTCACCATTCCCGTCGGCGGCCTGGGCGGTCAGTAGGTGCCGCTCCCAGTCGGCTGCACCCGCCCCCGTAGTAAGCGGTATCGCCGGTACTGGGCCATCCCGACCGGGCCCCGGTCTCGTCGCGTCTCGGGCCACACTGGGTGGATGGATGTGTTCCAGTTGGTCATCGAGGACGACGGCCTCTTCTGGCCGAGCTCAGCGGTGATCTTTGTGAATGGCAGGCGGCTCTACGACCTTGCGCGCGAGGCGGCCTCCGAGCCCGATGAGGCGTGGGTGGCACCACCGCCGGGCGTCGTACTACCTCCCTCGCGGCAGCTGCTTGGAGGCGATGACGTCTGGGAAGACCCGCGTGAGTCCTTCTTCGCCGACGGTCGGGTTGCGGTGGGAGCGTGCGGCTGTTCGTTCCCTGGGTGCGACTCGCTTTTGGTGAAGATCGAAGTCAGTGACAACGACGTCGTCTGGCATGACTTCCGACGCCATAATCGGCCCTCGGTCACCTACGCCGGCCTTGGCCCCTTCCGCTTCGAACGCCAGGCGTACGAGGCAGCGCTGCGCGCAGCAGCCGCCGTAGCGGAGTAACCAGGAAGTGCCGGGCAGTATCGACGTCCCTGGGTGTTACAGCACGGTCGCGGCCTGCTCCCCGCCAGATCCTGCTCCGCCGCCCCGCCGGCCACGCGCAACACGAAGGCGCTCGCCGAACGAGGTGGCGATCGCCTCGTCGAGCTCGGGGAACAGGTGGCCGTAGCGGTCGAGGGTCACGTTGACCGAGGAGTGACCCATCCTCGTCTGGATTGCCTTGGGGTGGGCGCCCTCGGCGATGGCCAGGGCGACGCTGGTGTGCCTCAGGTCGTGAAATCGACAGGACACGCCGGCGGCCTGCAGGCCCTTCGAGAAGTGGTTTGCTGCCAGAAGCTGGATGAGATCAGCGGACTGCCGACCGTGTTGGCGAATACCAGTGCGCCCGGACCAGCCAGCGCTCCTGGTGGGCCTCGGCCAGGCAGGCGGCCGAGTCGGTAGGCGCCGAACCTCGGCAGGATGTACTTACGCAGGTCGCGCTCGTAGGTCTCCTGCGTCGACGGCGACAGGCGCCGGGCCAGCGACAGGTATTCCTCGGCCCAGGTCGCCAGCGGCACCTGGGCGCTGCGAGGGTCGAGCCAGTCCCCGCGCTCGATGGCGACCTCCATCTCCTTCGGCCAGCGCTCGGCGTTGGCCTTACGGGTGAAGGTCTTGGACGTCAGGCGGCCGAGCGGATCCCCGTACCGGGCCCGGTGGCCGCCGCTGCGCTTCTCGATGAACCCCACCTGGAACCTCCTGTGGGAGCGCCTTGGGAGCGCTGGGGAGCAGAACCAGGGGTTTCTGGGGCACTGGCGGGTGGCTGCGGTGCCTCGCGGTCACAACGAAAAGTGCCCCTGACCTGCGATTATACAGGTCAGGGGCGCATGAGGCGGCGAGGAGAATCGAACTCCTGTACAGGGCTTTGCAGGCCCTTGCCTAAACCACTCGGCCACGCCGCCGCCGGCTCCAGTCTAGTGGCCCCGGCGGCGTGCGTGACTCGTGATCAGTCGGGCTCGGGGCCCTTGCCGTCGCTGTCCTGGTACCGCGTGCCGTGGGGCACCTCGGCGGCGTAGGAGTGCATGGTGTAGGCGATGTGGCGGTCGTTCAGCTCGGTGCGGTCGAGACGGAAGCCGGGCTCCGTTTCGGGCCGGTTGACGATGAACGACAGGCCGATCGTCTGCTTCGTGTACCGGGCGTTGTACCCGTTCACCTTGATGTAGTGCTTCGGGTACGCCTCCCTGCACGCGGCGACCTCGGTGAAGCAGGCCGACGCGTCCTGGGTGTCGAACATGGGCATGCCCCACAGCTCCCAGTAGATGTTGCGGGGGTGCGGGTCGTCGGTGAACTCGACCGAGACCGCCCATCCCTGGTCGATGCAGTACTGGATCTGGGCCTTGATCTCGTCGTCGGTGAGGTCGGGCAGGGTCGAGAACGTCCCTTGCTTGATACGCATGCTGTGCTCCTTCCTCAGCTCGTCGGCGTCGGGGTGACGTCGGGCGTGTCGGTGGACTCGTAGTTGAAGCTGATCTCGCCCCAGGTGTCGAGGGCCTGCTGCAGGGACGGGTACTGGCGGGCAGCCTTCTTCAGGATGTCCTCGCCCTCCTTCATGTAGTCGCGACCCTCGTTGCGGGCCTTGATCATGGCCTCGACGGCGACGCGGTTGCACTCGGCGCCGGCCTCGATGCCCATGGGGTGGCCGATGGAGCCACCGCCGAACTGGAGGACGACGTCCTCACCGAGGTAGTGGAGCAGCTGGTGCATCTGGCCGGCGTGGATGCCGCCCGACGCGACCGGCATGACGCCCGGCATGGACTGCCACGGCTGGTCGAAGTAGATGCCGTTCTGTGGGTTCACGCCGACGAAGTCGTCGCGCAGGGTGTCGTAGTACCCGGCGATCATGTTGGGGTCACCCTCGAGCTTGCCCACGACGGTGCCGGCGTGGATGTGGTCGACACCGGCCATGCGCATCCACTTGGAGATGACCCGGAAGCTCACCCCGTGGTTCTTCTGGCGGGTGTAGGTGCCGTGGCCGGCCCGGTGCATGTGGAGGATCATGCCGTTGGCCCGGGCGTACTTGGCCATGGACTGGGTGGCCGTGTAGCCGATCGTGAGGTCGATCATGATGATGATCGAGCCCAGTTCCTTGGCGAACGCGGCCCGCTCGTACATGTCTTCCATGGTGGCGGCGGTCACGTTCATGTAGTGACCCTTGATCTCGCCGGTGCGCTCCTCGGCCCGCTTGACGGCCTCGATGCAGTGGAGGTACCGGTCACGCCAGCGGCCGAAGGGCTGGCTGTTGATGTTCTCGTCGTCCTTGGTGAAGTCGAGACCGCCCTTGAGGGCCTCGTAGACGACCCGGCCGTAGTTGCGGGCCGACAAGCCGAGCTTGGGCTTGATCGTGGCGCCCAGCAGCGGGCGGCCGTACTTGTTGAGGTACTCCCGCTCCATGACGATTCCGTGGGCCGGGCCCTGGAACGTCTTCAGGTAATGGGGCGGGATGCGCTGGTCCTCGAGACGCAGGGCCTTCAGGGCCTTGAAGCCGAAGACGTTGCCGATGATCGACGATGTCAGGTTGGCGATCGACCCCTCTTCGAACAGGTCGATGTCATGCGCGATGTAGGCGATGTGCTGGTCCTCGGTGCCGGGCACCGCTTCGACCTTGAAGCACTTGGCCTGGTAGTTCTCGTAGGCGGTCAGCCGGTCGGTCCACACCACGGTCCACGTGGCGGTGGAGGACTCGCCGGCGACGGCGGCTCCGGCTTCGATCGGGTCGACGCCCTTCTGGGGCGTGATCCGGAAGGCACTGATGATGTCAGTGTCCTTCGGGGTGTAGTCCGGCTCCCAGTAACCCATCTTGGCGTAGGGGATGACCCCGGCGCCCCAGCGCTTCTCGCCCTTCAGAGCCTGCCGGGTGAAATCGGCTTTGCCTGCGGGTCCCGCTGTCTTCTGGCCGTTTTCTGCCATGCGACCTCCTCGTTCGCTCGGGAATCAGTGTGGCAGAACGGCTCTTAGCCTGTCCATGACGTGTTTCCCGTGTTCGAGGCTCTATCGTTCACTGTATGCTTACGCATGACCTTCAACCAGCTGCGGACGTTCGTCGAGGTCGCCACCGCCGGCTCCGTCATCGACGCGGCCCGCTCGCTGCTCGTGAGCCCGCCGGCGGTTTCGGCCGCGGTCGGGTCGATCGAGAAGGAGCTCGGCATCCGGCTGGTGGAACGTGCGGGCCGTGGGCTCGTCATCACCCCGGCCGGCGAGGTGTTCGCCCGCTACGCCCGCCAAGTGCTGGCGCTGCTCGAGACGGCCAAGTCGGCCACCGCCGAAGCCCTCGATCCGGAGCGGGGCCAGCTCCGGCTGGCCGCGGTCACCACCGCCGGCGAGCACGTCGTCCCCAAGTTCCTGGCCTCGTTCCGGGCCCGGCACCCCGAAGCCGGCATCACCCTCGAGGTCGGCAACCGTGACCGGGTATGGGACGCCCTTGAGGAGCACGAGGCCGACCTCGCCGTCGGCGGGCGCCCGCCGGGCGGCGGGCGGTTCGTCACACTCGCCACCCGGCCCAACGTCCTGGTGCTCGTCGCCGCCGGCAGTGGGAAGCCGGCGGTGCGCGACGTCGACGTGGAGACCGTCGCCCGGTCCGTCGTCCTGGTCCGCGAGGAGGGCTCGGGCACCCGGGGCACCGCGGAGGAGCTGCTCGACGAGATGGGGATCGACCCCCGCACCCTGACCCTCGGATCCAACGGCGCCATCCGCGAGTCCGTGCAGGTGGGGCTGGGCATCACGCTCATCTCCCGCGACGCCGTGGCCCGGGAGCTCGACGAAGGCACGCTGGAGGAATGGCGGTGCGCCGACCTCCCCCGCCAGCGGGCCTGGCACGTGGTCGCCCGGGCCCACGAGCACCTGCCGGCGACCGCCGGCCTGTTCCTGACCCACCTGGTGGGGGCCGGCAAGGACGGGTTCACCCTGGTCCGGAACGGCTCGCCGGGCTAACGTTCCTCCCAGAACAAGCACCCTGACCAGGAGGATCTCCAAGATATGAGCGTCACTGATCTTGCTGCCGTCGCCAAGGCGATGGTCGCTCGGGGCCGGGGGGTCCTGGCGGCAGACGAGAGCAACGCCACGATCACCAAGCGCTTCGCGGCTCTCGACATCGAGTCGACCGAGGAGAACCGGCGGGCCTACCGCGACACCCTCCTCAGCACCCCGGGCATCGAGGAGTACATCAGCGGGGTCATCCTGTACGACGAGACGATCCGCCAGTCCTCCGCCGACGGTACGTCGTTTCCCGAGATGCTCAAGACCAAGGGGATCCTGCCCGGCATCAAGGTCGACACCGGCTCCAAGCCCCTCGCCAACGACAACGACGAGCAGGTCACCGAGGGCCTGGACGGCCTGCGGGAGCGCATCGCCGAATACGTCAGCCTGGGCGCCAAGTTCGCCAAGTGGCGGGCCGTGATCATCATCGACGAGGCCAGAGGCTTCCCGTCGGACTACGCCCTGCACTGCAACGCCCACGCCCTGGCCCGCTACGGCGCCCTGTGCCAGGAGGGTGGCCTCGTGCCGATCATCGAGCCCGAGGTTTTGATGGACGGCTCCAACGACATCGATCTCTGCTTCGAGGTGACGGAGCGGGCCCAGCGCCGGGTGTTCCAGGAGCTCAACCGCCAGCAGGTCGCCCTCGAGGGCATGGTGCTCAAGCCCAACATGGTCATCTCGGGCAAGGGCTGCGCCGCCCAGGCCAGCGCCCAGGAGGTCGCCGAGCGGACCCTCGAGTGCCTCTACCGCACGGTGCCGCCCGCGGTACCCGGCATCGCCTTCCTGTCCGGCGGCCAGTCGGCCGCTATCGCCACCGAGCACCTCGACATCATGAACAAGATGGGGCCTCACCCCTGGCAGCTCACGTTCTCCTACGGCCGGGCCCTGCAGGACGAGGCGCTCCGCACGTGGAAGGGCTCGACGGACAACGTGGCCGAGGCCCAGAAGGTGGCCTCCCACCGGGCCGGCCTGACCAGCGCGGCGGCCACCGGCAGCTACAGCCGGGACATGGAGACCGCAGGAGTCTGACGCACGCCGAGCGGTGACCCCCGGGCGCCGTCGGCCCGGGAGTCACCGCTTCGTCGCTTCAACTCAGCAGGCGGGCCAACGGGCTGTCGTCGAGCTCGGAGCGCAGCCGGGCCACGTCGTCGTAGACGGCCACCGCGCCGGCGTCGGCGAGATCCCGGCGGGTCCAGCCACCGGTGAGGACGGTGACGACGTCGAGGTCCAGCTTGGCCGCAGCCTCGATGTCCCAGCGGGTGTCGCCGACGACCATCGTCTGCACCGGATCGAGGTCGAGGCGCTCGAGCGCCACCGCGAAGATGTCGGGTGCCGGCTTGCTGGAACCGACCATGTCGCCGTGGACGATCTCGCTGATGACCCCGTCCTCGGCGCCAAGAGCCTCCAGCAGCTGGTCGAGGTCCTCCTCCTTCGAGGATGAGGCCAGCACCACCTGCACGCCCCGGCGGGCGACGGCGGCGAGCAGGTCCGGCGCCTCCGGGAAGGCGTGGAGGTCCTTCTTGTAGGGCGTGTAGTACTTGGCGTGCAGGTCGCTCAGGCCCTCACGCTCCTCGCCCAGCAGCTCGGTGAGCAACTGGTCCGAGCCCATGCCGATGAGCGGATGGATGCGCGCCATGGCGATGTCCTCGCCGGCCTCACAGAGGGCCTTCCACCAGGAGACGGTGTGGAAGTAGTTGGTGTCGAGGAGCGTGCCGTCGAGGTCGAACAGCACCGCCCGGAGGTTGGAGGTCATACGGCGTGGCATACCCACGCCGGGTCACTCTGACTACCGGCGAGGTGACGGCACCAGCACGACCTCCTTGTTCTCCTGCCGCAACGCGAGCGTGGCGCAGGGCCGTTCGGGCGAGAAGCCGTCGCCGGCGAGCCCTTCGCCGCCGCGGACCGTCCAGTCCGACAGGCCGGCCCGGTCGAGCTCGCGCCGAACGGTGGCCGCCGCCACCCGCGGGTCCACGCACGGGATGTCGAGGAGCTGAGGGAACACTGCGTCGCGGAACTGGAGGATGCGGGCGCCGACGTCGGCGGTGGTGGGCACCGGCCGTGTCGTCGGTGCGCTCGGGGTGGGGGGCACCAGGTTGATGAGCGCGCAGGTGTCAGCCCCGGGCGCTGTCGGGAACACACCGACCACCCCCGAGTCGAGCACGCACTCGACCAGCGCCGGCGCGTCTGTGCCGCTGTCGAATGCCCCCTTCCGCCACAGCTCCGTGCAGGCGGCCACCGGCCCGTCGCTCCCCACGACCGCGACGGCGGTATTCGCGGCCAGGTCGGCCCGCTCGTAACACGCGACCAGGAGGGGCTTGGTGACCTCGCCACGGAGCAGGTCGTAGGCCGCCCCTACGAGCAATCCGCTCGCCACGAGCACCGGAACCCACCGTTTCGCCCGCCGGCGCGCCGGCGTCGGATGATGACCGCGGGCGCCGGCGGGTGGCTGTTCGGTGATGATCCTGCGGAAGAGCACCGGGTCGGGACGCGTGTGGGTCACCTGGCCGGCGGGCACGGGATTCGCGGCTCTCAGCCGGTCCAGCGGGTCGCCCAGGTTGATCACAGCTCTTGACCCTCCGCTCGCCGACGGGTTCCGTCATGTCCTTCTTGTCCAACCCGCCGCTCTTCTTTCCCGATTTCGCGACCCAGCCGGGTGCGGGCCCGGTGCAGCCGGACGGCGACCGAGGATTCGGAGCATCCGACAATCCCGGCGATCTCACGGTGCGGGAGCTCCTCCCACACCGCCAGCCGGAGGATTTCCTGGTCGTTGTCGCGGAGGCGGCCCAGCGCGGCGAGGACGGTCCGCCGCTCGTCGGCGGAGATGAGCTCGGCCTCCACCCCGGGTGGCTCGGGCTCAGGGCCTCGCAGCCGGACCGAGAGGTCGTCGCGCCGGCGGTTGCCGCGCCGCTGATTGGCCAAGACGCGCCGGGCCACGCCGTACAGCCACGGGAGGGCGCCCTCGCCTTCGGGCAGCTCCATTCGGCGCCGCCAGGCGATGGTGAACGTCTCGGCGACGGCGTCCTGGGCGTCGACGGGATCGTGGGCCCGCCGGCGGGAATAGGCGGCGACCGCGGCGTAGTGCGCCTGGTAGATGGCCTCGAACCGGTCGATGGCCTGTCGCTGATCGTCCACCACGGCGGCGCCAGCCTCCTTCAACACTGGGCATTCGCCAAGTGGAACCTGTCTGCAGACGCGGGAGACGGCCGACCCCGGAGGGCCGGCCGCCTCACCAATCCCGACGACCGCGGCGGCTGGGGAGACCGCGGCGCCGGGAGACCTAACCGATGTAGATGGACGAAATCGTGTCCTGCCAGTCCCAGGACATCGCCGGCTCGCCGGCATAGGGATAATTGGGGCCGGGGTACCACCAGCCGCCGCCATAGGCGTGCTCGGCCAGGTAGACGTAGCAGCCGCCGACGATGTAGGACGACGTCTGGTCCTCGAAACCGTAGTCACCGAGGTTCTGCCAGAAGCCACGGTCCCAGAACGAGAGCCGGCGCCCGCTGTACCAGTTGTACTCGTAGAGGCGCAGCGCGCTGGAGCAGGAGTAGGAGTAGGCCGCGGTCGCCCCGTAGCTCGTCGTCGAGTCCAGCGCGGCCCGGCGGGGTGCCAGCTGCGCCTCCCGGGCGTCGAGCGCCTCGGCCGAGCGGAAGCATTCCAACACGCCGCCCTGGCGCCAGACCAGGCAGGCCTTGGCGTCGCCCCAATCGGCGGCCAGGTCGATAGTACGGCCCTCGAACCTGGCGAGGGCGCCGGCGCGCAGCTGGCCGTTGCGGGACGGCGAATGAAGCTCGACGTTGTCCGGGCGCGAGGAATCCTGGGCCTGCGCCGGCCCTGACACGGATATAAGGAGCAGCGCCGTCACGGCCAACCACCCCAGCACTCTCCTTCTGCGCACCCGTTCTCCCCCATCCCGGTGCTACCCCACCCAGTCACTGCCTTCGTACGGAACCTTGTGTCCGCTTCAACCGACTCCTTTCACTTTTTATCCGATTTCCTGGGATCACGCCGCCGCGTCGGGCACCGGCACGACGACCTCGACCGTCGTACCGGTGCCCGGCCGGGACACGACCGCGATCGACGCGCCGATCAGCTCCGCCCGCTCGCGCATGCCGACCAGCCCGTAGGAGTGACGCTCCTCGGCGCCGGCCACGGTGTCGGCGTCGAACCCCTGGCCGTCGTCGGAGACGACAAGGCGCACGCCGCCGTCGACCGCGCCTAGGCGCACGAGGACGCTCGACGCGCCGGCGTGCTTGACCACGTTCTGCAGCGCCTCCTGCGCGATCCGGTAGAGCGCGGCCTCGACGTGGGGGGCCAGCTCCACCGGCTCGACCTCCACCTCGACCTCCACCTCTACGCGGGTCAGCGTCCGCCCCAGACTTTCCAGTCCAGGGCCCAGCCCCAAGTCATCGAGGACGAACGGGCGCAGACCGGTGATGGCGGCGCGGGCCTCGGCCAGCGCCGACGTCGCCAGCTCCTTGGCCGTGGCCAGCTCCCGGCGCACCAGGCCGGCGTCGGGAGCACCCACCCCGTCCTCGGCGGCGAGCAGGTGGTACCAGAGGCTCACCAGGCGCTGGCTGATCCCGTCGTGGATCTCCCCCGCCAGCCGCCGGCGCTCCAGCTCCTGCGCCTCCACGGTGCGGGTGGCGAAGCGCTCCAGCATCTCCTCCCGCTCGGCCAGGCGACGGTAGAGCCGGGCGTTCTCGATGGCCCGGGCCATGAGGTTGGCCACCTGGGCGAGCAGGACGAGGTCGCTGTCGCCGTACGTGCGGGCCGCCCGGGAGTGGACGTTGAGGACACCGACCACCCGGCCCCGTACCAGCATCGGCACGGAGACCATCGACGTGAAATCCTCGCCGCGCAGCTCCGGGATGTAGCGGTACCGGCTGTCCTTCCACTTGTCGGGCACGACGGCGGGCTCGGCGTTCTTGGCCACCCAGCCGGCGATCCCTTCGCCGAGCGCGAGCTGGACGCTGCCGACCTGCTCGTCGAATGGCGGCGTCGCCCCCGCCAGCACCACCCGGCGCAACTCCTCGTCGACCAGGTGGACGAAGCAGACATCCGACTGCGTCGCGGCGGTGACCAGGCCGGCGACCCGCTGGCTCACCTCCTGCACGTCGAGGTCGGCGGACGTCACCTCGATGATGTGCTCGAGCAGCTCCAGCACATCGTCCTGGTGACGATCGAACAGGTCCCGGCCTGTCGAATCGTCACCAGTTGGCGGCTGGCTCAATGGAAGATGCCCTCCCGGAGGGCGACGGCGACGGCCTGGGCCCGGTCGGACACCTCCAGCTTGCGGTAGACGGCCCGGGCGTGGGTCTTCACCGTGTCCTCGCCGATGGAGAGGCGCAGGGCGATGGCCCGGTTCGAGAGGCCGCGCACCATGAGCCCGAGCACCTCGCTCTCCCGCTGGGTGAGGCCGGTGCGGGCGCCGGGCCAGAACTCGCCGCTCTGGAGGCGGGCGGCGGTCATCGCCACCCGCCCGGCCAGGGTCGAGTCGACGGCCACGTCGCCGTCCATCACCCGGTCGAGGTGGTCGGCCAGCTCGGGGCCGGTGGTCGTCTTCAAGAGGAAGCCCGACGCCCCCACCCGCAGGGCCTGGAAGAGGTACTGCTCGTCGTCATAGACGGTGAAGAAGACGACCTTGATGCCGGGGTGGCGCTTCACCAGCTCGCCGCACAGGTCCAGCCCGCTGGCACCCCGGAGGCGGACGTCGAGGAGGACGACATCGGGCTGGCGCTCGGCGGCCAGGCGGAGGGCGTCCTCGGCGGTGGTCGTCGCCGCGGCGATGACGACCCGGCTGCTCTGGGATGCCAGCATGGATGCCAGCCCCTCGAGCACCACCTGGTGGTCGTCGACGAGGAGCAGGCGGACCGGAGGGCGGTGATCGTCGACGGCCGGGACGACCGACAGGTTCTCACCCATGGAATCCACCTTAGGGGTGAGGCGCGGCGATCGGGGAAACCGTAGGCTTTCCCAACTCACCCCTTGGCGGTCAACGCCCAGAATCGAGGCACATGTCCGTTCCCGAGCACGCAACCGTGACCAACATCAGGCCGCCGGCCAGTCCGGTGCAGATCGTGCCGTCGGTACTGCCGGCGGACTACTCCAAGCTGGGCGAGGAAGTCTCCGCCTTGGAGGCCGCCGGGGTCGACAAGATCCAGTGGGACGTCATGGACGGCGTGTTCGTGCCCAACCTCACCTTCGGGCCCGACGTCATCAAGGCCTGCCGGCCGCACGCGGACGTGCCGTTCGAGGCCCACCTCATGGTCGTCAACCCCGACGCCATGATGCTCCAGTACCTGGACGCCGGCTGCGAGATGCTCATCGTCCATGCCGAGACCACCACCCACCTGCACAAGACCCTCTCCACCATTCGCGATGCGGGTGGGAAGACGGGCGTGGCCCTGAACCCGCACACCCCCCTCAGCGTCGTGCAGCACGTGCTCGACCTGGTCGACATGGTGCTCGTCATGACCGTCAACCCCGGCTTCGGCGGCCAGGCGTACATCGCCACCATGGAGCCGAAAATACGCGAGGCGGCCCACATGATCGCCGAGAGCGGCCTCAACATCGACCTCGAGGTCGACGGCGGCATCTCACCCGACACCATCTCCGGCGCGGCGGCGGCCGGCGCCCGGGTGTTCATCGCCGGGAGCGCGCTGTACAAGTACCAGGGCGGGCTGACGGCCGCAGTGACCGAGCTCCGACGCCTGGCCGAAGCGGCCCTGGCGGCCTGACCGACACAAGGGAGAGATCGATGCCCGACAAGCAGGTCAACCTCCAGCGCGCCTGGCGCAACGGTGGCGACGGACCCGGCCGTCCCATCATGTTGGCCATCGCCGGCGACAGCGCGGCCGGTAAGACGACGATCACCAAGGGCCTGGTCGACTCGCTCGGCGCCGACCGCATCACGTCCATCTGCGTCGACGACTACCACCGCTACGACCGCATCGAGCGCAAGAACCTCCCGTTCACGCCGCTGCATCCCGACTGCAACTACGTCGAGATCATGGAGCAGCACCTCCAGCTGCTCGCCCTCGGCCACCCCATCCTGAAGCCGGTCTACAACCACCACGACGGCACGCTGGGCCGCCCGGTGCTGGTCGAGCCGCGGGAGTACGTGATCATCGAGGGCCTGCTGCCGCTCTACTCCAAGCTGGCCCGCGCCTGCTTCGACGCCACCGTCTACCTCGACCCACCGGAGCCCGTCCGGTACGACTGGAAGATCAAGCGCGACACCTCCAAGCGGGGCTACACCACCGAGCAGGTCCTCGCCGACCTGGAGAAGCGTGAGCCGGAGTCGGCCCAGTTCATCCGCCCCCAGCGGTCGCAGGCCGACATCGTTATCCGGTTCGACAAGATCGAAGGGCGCGACGAGAAGGAGCCTCTGTCGGCCACGCTGCTCCTGCGACCGACGATCTCCCACCCCGATCTGGCCAACATCCTCACCGATGACCACCGCGAGGCCATGCACCTCAAGCTGAGCCGTGACGACGACGGCAAGCCGGTCGACGCCCTCCACATCCACTCCTACGCCCCCCGCGACATCACCAAAGAGGTGGAGCAGGAGATCTGGAAGGAGCTCAACATCGACGAGCAGGTGCCGGAGTCCCTCGGCACCATCGAGGCCGGCAAGCGCAGCGAGCCGCTGGCCATCGCCCAGCTCATCCTCCTCTACCACCTGTTCCAGGCGAAGAACTCCCACTGAGAGGGGGCGCCTTGGGCGCCTCCGGTCTCACTCCGCCGGAATGTCTCCCGGGCTCCTCAGCCGAGCAGGTCTCTCGGGAGGTGGCCGGTCCGCAGGAAGCCGGTGCGGACGGAGGGGTCTGATAGGCGGAAGCGGCGCCAGCACCAGGCGACGATCACCACGCCGGCCAGCTCCTCGATCAGCAGGACGGCGACGCCGTGGTCGAGGCCGGGCAGGCGGCCGGTCAGGGAGCGGCCGTGGAAGGGCCACCAGAAGGTCTCGGTGCGGACCCACATGCCATCGGCCAGCAGGTGGGCGAACATGCCGATGGGCACGGCCAGCAGGCTGCGCCGCACGTGCCGGCGGCCACGGGTGCCGAGCATCACCAGGGTCAGGACGGTCACGGCCGCCAGCAGCGTGTGGGCCAGGCGGGCCCCGCCGAAGGGGGCGTCGATCACGTCAGGCAGCAGCGCGCCCACCACGACCATGCGGTAGTCGAACGCCGGGTCGCGGAAGACGAGCCACACCAGGCCGAGCGCGAACCCGACGGGCCAGAGGATCACGTCGATCCTAGGGGCGCACGAGGATGCGCTCGCACTGCTCGCAGCGCACGAGGGTCTCCGCCGGCTCCTTGCGCAGCCGGTCGATCTCGGTGGCCGGCAGGGCGAGGTGGCAGCCGCCGCAGCGGCCGTTCACCAGCGGAGCGGCGGCGACGCCGCCCAGGTGGGCACGGAGCTGCTCGTAGAGCGCGGTGACGTCGGCGGGGATACGCGTCGCCGCATCGGCTCGCGCCGCCACCTCGGCGGTCAGGTCACGGTCGACCTGCGCCTGAGCTTCCGCCACCGCGACCCGCAGGCGCACACACTCGCCGTCGAGCTCGGACCGCCGGCGCTCCAGGCCGGCCACCTGCTCGTCGACGGTCTCCCGGGCCGACATGGCCTCGAGCACCTCGTCCTCCAGCGCGGCCCGGCGCTGGCGCATGGCGTCCCCCTCGGTCTGCATGGCCTGCAGCTCGCGCGGGACGGTCACCGCGCCGGAGTAGAGCTTGGCGTCGAGCTCGGAGATCTTCGACTCCAGCAGCGCCAGCTCGCCTTCCAGCCGGCGCTGGAGCTTGGCGGACTCGGCCGCGTCGGTACCCACGCCGGCCAAGGTCGCCTCCAGGCCGGCCAACTCGTCCTCGCTGGCCGCCAACGCAGCCGCTTCGGGGAGGGTCTGGCGCCGGTGCCGCAGGCGGTCGGCGGCGGTGTCGTGCTCCTGGACCTGCAGCAGGTCGTGGAAGACCGTCAAGCGGGCCAGCTACCCACGGTTGCGTCTTGTCGTGGGTGTCGTGTCAGTGACGAACGGCGGCACCGTCACGCGCGGGATGGTGATGTCGGGGAAGAGAGGGATCGTCACCACCGGTTGCTGCGGGAAGACCGGCTGCGGCACGGGGACAACGGGTCGAGGCCCGGTGGTCTGCCCGTCGTCGTCGTTGGCCGGGTCGGTGCGACCGTTGTTGGACGGGCTGATGTTGCGCGACCCGCTGTTGGTCACCTCGCCGCAGATCTTCGGCGACATCACCTCGATCCGCAGGCAGGGCACCAGCTCGAGGAACTTGGGCGCTCGCTGGTTGGGGACGCGATCGGGTGGGGCGAAGTCGACGACGGTCTGGCCGGCGAGGAACTGCTTCATGAAGGCGCTGAAGATCATCGCCGGGTAGGTGCCGCCGTACACCCTCGGGAACGCACCCACGTTGATCATGGAGTTCTCGTTGCTGGCCGGATCGCCCATCCAGACCGCGGTGGCCAGCTTCGGGGTGACCCCCACGAACCAGGCATCGGCGTTCCTGTCGGCGGAGCCGGTCTTGCCGGCCACCTGCCACCGCGGGACCTGGGCGGCGGTGCCCGTGCCCCGCTGCACGACCTGGGTCAGGGTCTGGGTCACGGTGCGGGCATTGGCCACGGACACGGCGCGCTCGCCCTTGGTGGACTGCTTGAACAGTAGGTTGCCGTCGCGGTCCTCGATCCGGTCGATGAAGTAGGGCTCGTGGTACTCGCCGTCGTTGGCGAGGGTGGCGTAGGCGGTGGCCATCTCCAGGGGGGTGACCTCACGCGCACCGAGGGTGATGGCCAGGTCCGGCCTGAGGTCGGCCTTCTTGATCCCCATGCGGCGGGCGACGTCGACCACCTTGTCGGGCCCGACCAGCTTGATCAGGCGGGCATACGCGCAGTTGACCGACTGCACGGTGGCCTCGGTGAGCGTCATGATCCCGCCGCCCTGGCCCTCGACGTTCGAGGGATCCCAGATCTCGTCAATGCTGGTCGGGTTGGCTATGACGCATGGCGCGATCCCCGAGATGGTGTCCGCCGGTATCTCGCCGTGCTCCAGCGCGGCCATGAGCGTGAGCATCTTGAACGAGGAGCCGGTCTGGCGGCCTAGGCCGGTGATCAGGTCGATCTTGTGCTGGGCGAAGTCGAGCCCGCTGACCGCGGCCCGCACCGCACCGCTGGCCGGCTCCACCGAGACCAGGGCGGCGTTGAACTCCCTCCGGTTGGCCGGCAGCGTGTCGGCGATCGACTGCTCGGCCATGTCCTGGGCGCGGGGGATGATCGTGGTGTGGACACTGATCCCCCCGCGGAAGAGAAGACGGTCCCGTTCGGCTTCCGTGACGCCGAGGTACTTGGGGTCCTTCTGCAGCAGGTCGACCACGTGGCGGGTGAAGTAGTTGCTGCCGGCGACTTCCTCCTCGGGCAGCGGCGTCGGCAGCGGCTCGGCCTTCAGCTCCACCACCTGCTCCGGCGTGATGTGGCCGAGGCGCTCCATCCGGTCGATGATCACATCGCGCCGGCCGCGGGCGTCCTCCGGGTTGTTGTAGGGGTCGGCGCCGACGGGATTGCGAATGAGCCCGGCCAGGAGGATGGCCTGGCCAAGGGTGAGCTTGTCGACGTCGGTCCGGTAATAGCGCTCGGCCGCGGCTTGGAGCCCGTAGGCGTGGTTGCCGAAGTAGACGGTGTTCAGGTAGCGCTCGAGGATCTCCGTCTTCGACATCTGGCGCTCGAGCCGGATGGCCAGCGAGGCCTCCTGGAGCTTGCGGTTGATGTCCTGCTTGGGGTTGAGAAGCGCGATCTTGACCAGCTGCTGGGTGATGGTGGACCCGCCCTCGGAGATCTCGCCGGCCTCCAGGTTGGAGACGAGGGCCCGGGTCATCGAGCGCAGGTCGAGAGGCCCGTGTTCGTAGAAGCGCTCGTCCTCGGCGTCCAGAACGGCGGTCACCACGTGCTTGGGGACCTGGTCGATGGGGACCGGCTTCCGGTCCTCCTCGCCGTGGAGGTACTGGAGGATGGTCCCGTCGGCCGCGTACATGATCGAACGAGTGGCGAGCGGCGCCAGCTCGATCTTGGCCACGTCGGAGCCGGCCTCGCCGGCGGTGAAGAACGCCTTGGCCTGGGCGAACAGCACCGCGCTGCCCACCGCCAGCAGGATGCCGCCCACACCGATCGCCACCGCCCAGGTGACGAGCACACGCACGCCCTTGCCGGCATACCTGGCGGCGGCGTTGCCCATGGGCCTCGTCTCCGGCACGAACACGGCGAAACGCTACTTCGCCCAGCAGTAGAGGTGCGCGCGGGTGTCCGGGGTCCGAGTCGGGGCGCGGTGTCAGGGGTTCGAGTCGGGGCGTCCGCCCCAACTCGCCGGACGGCGCCGAAGGCCTGCCGCCCGGAACAAGAAGTCAGCGCGCCGAAGGCGCACGTAGCAGTTGATTTCGGGGGCCGTCGGGGGCAGCGCCCGAGTCGGGGCGTCCGCCCCGACTCGCCGGACGGCGCCGAAGGCCTGCCGCCCGGAACAAGCAGTCAGCGCGCCGAAGGCGCACGTAGCAGTTGATTTCGGGGGCCGTCGGGGGCAGCGCCCCCGACTATCCCCACTCCTCGCCGAGCATGGCCTCCAAGCGCTCCTTGCGCCGGGGCTTCTCGGTCTTCGGCGTCTGCTTGGCACGGCAGCGGCCGGAGAGGCCGTGGAGCCAGAGCGTGGTCTTGGCGTCGTCGTCGGGCTCGCCGACGACCCGCGCGTAGCACTCGGGGCAGCGGTAGACCTTTCGCGTCGCCGCTCTACCCGCAGCCATCCGACCCTGTGTCCTTCCGCTGCCTACGTCGGCCTGTTCCTTGCGTTCCCATGGGGTTCGGGGTCCAGAATACGCCCTCCCCCATCGCTATACGGGGCCGCTCCCGGTAGTCTGCTTTTCGCTAGAGTGAAACGCGCGCTCCGCACGGAGAGACCGCACGAACAAGGAGTCAGGCAGCATGGGATCCAAGCTCAGCGACATCATTGCCCGAGGGACATGCGCGCTGTGCGGCAAGGGCGTGCACATCGACAACCATGAGGGCCGCGTGGCCTGCAACGGTTGCAACATGGCCACCGACAACTGCACGTGCCCGCCCGAGCGGTAAAGACCGATCCCGCCGGTGTTGGCGGGACCACTGGAGCCACCGGGCGCCCTGCCCTAGTCTGACGCCCATGCCCACGCAGGGTGACCGGGCGGCGTAGGCGCGGCCGTGGTCGTCATCCTCCTCCTGGCCGTCATCTGGGCGGGCGTGCTGGTGCCGCCGGCCGTCCGCGTCCACGCCGCCCGTAAGGACGCGTTCCTCGACAGCTTCGACGACGACCGGGGCCCTCCCCCGCACTCGTCGTCGCGCTCCGCCCCGGTCCAGCGCCGCCGGCGGATCGCCGGCGGCCTGCTGGCCGCCATCGGCACCACGCTCGTGGTCGGCCTCCTCCCGACGTTCCGGGTGCTCCTCGTGGTCCACCTGTTCCTGGTCGACTCGTTCCTGGCCTACATCGCCCTCCTCGCCCACGCCGCCAACCGCGCCGCCCGGACCGCGGCCCCGGTCCCGGTGGCGCCTGAGCCAGCACCGGCGCCGGCATGGCGCCCTTGGCGCCGGCGGGAACCCGCCGAGCCCCGTCCGGCCGTGCTGGGAGAGCTCGGGCCGCTGGCGCTGGGCTGACCGTCAGGTCGTGGCGAAGTGGGGGTTGAAGATGAACCCCACGATCATCCCCAAGCGGTTGGTGACGCTGCCGGTGACGATGCCGCCACCGACCTCGACCACCGGTGCGTGCGGCGTGGCGCCCTGCGCCAACGCGGCGTCGAACGCGGCGGCGACGTCCTCGACGCCCCAGTAGATGATGGCGCCATCGCCGGGGTCGCCGTCGGGCAGCAGGCCCAGCTCGTAGCCGGCGATGTTGAAGCCGACGTAGAACGGCTCGTCGAAGTACGGCTCGACGCCGACGAGCGCCGTCCACCACGCCTTCGACGCCTCGAGGTCGGGTGAGGGGTAGATGACGGTACGGAGTCCCAGGAGGTTGACGGCCATACCGACAGCCTTGCTCAGGAGAGGGCGAAGTAGACGCCGCCGGCGGTGAGGCTGCCCTGCACGCGCACCCGTAGGCCGGTCACCCCGTTGGGGATCTCGAAGAGCGCCAGGCCCCGGATGGCCTGGTCCGGGGGGATCTCGCCGTCCGGCGCCGGCGGGGTGACCTCCCCGAAAGTGGGGTCGTACTGGCGGTTGCTGCCGTCAAGTAGGTGGATCTGCAGCAGGGAGGAGAAGTTCTGCTGGGCGGAGCCCCGGTTGGCGAGCTGGACGTCCACGGACACGTAGTGGGTGCCCGCCGACGGCTGGAGGAACTGGCCCGGCGGCTGCGGATCCTTGTACCCGTAGACGGTGACGTCGAACTGATCGGTCGGCGCCGTGGCGCCGATGGCGAACGGCTTCGACGCCGGCGGGGCGGTCGTGGTCCCCGCACTGCCGTCCTTCCCGGTCTGGGCGAGGACGATCACGACGGCGATCACGATGGCGAGCGGCAGGCCGACCCGGGCCCAGAGCGGCCAGGCCCGCCACCCGCCGGCGGGCGCCGGCCCCGAGGGCGGCGGCAGCACGTGCCTCGGCACCGGCGCGGGAGCGGCCGCCGGCTCGGGCCGGACCGCCTCGGCGACGAGCGGGTCGGTCGACCGGACGCGGTCCTGGCTCACGACGTGCTCCGTCCACACCGAGCCGTCCCAGTACCGGCCGGCGTACCGGCCAGACGGATCGCGCTTCCAGCCGGCAGCGCTCGGGTCCGTGACCTGATCCGCCAACGTGTTCCTCCTCGGGACGTCGCTCGAGAACGAACCGCCACACTACCGTCCCGTCCGACGGCCCCCGTACCCCGTGTCCCGCGCTTTTCGGGGTCGGGGAATCAGTCGGCGGGGCCGGCGATCAGCGTCGCCCGGGCGGTGCGCGATGCGCCCGACGAGTCGGTCCACCCGATGGCGACCTGGGTGCCGGGGTCGATCGACTGGAGCGCGGCGGTCAGCTGCGCCGACGAAGCGACGGCCCGGCCGGCGACGGAGGTGATCGTGTCGCCGGCGGCCAGCCCGATTGCCGCGGCCGGCGTACCCTTCTCGACGCCGGCGATGAGGGCGCCGGGCGAGGCCGGGACCGTGCCGCGCCCTCCGGTGGACGCCGCCATCTGGACACCGAGGAACGCGGGCAGGCCGATATGGATGGTGCTCGACTCCTTGCCGGACTCGATCTGGCGGACGATGGACATGGCCTTGGCGATCGGGATGGCGAAGCCCGACGTCGACGTGGCCCGGAACCTCGAGCCGCTCACCTCGGCGGCCGAGTTCATCCCGATGACGTCACCGGCCCGGTTGGCCAACGGACCGCCGGAGTCGCCGGCCTCGATGGGTGCGTCGATCTGGATCAGGTCGGTGAGCCGCTGTGGGTTGCCGCCGTTCTCGTCGGTGGCGGTGATCGCCTGGCCAAGGGCGACGACCGCGCCGGCCACGACCGCGGGCGTGCCGCCCCGACCGCCGGCGTTCCCGGTGGCCACCACCGGGTCACCGAGGGCGACCGTCGCCGTCGCCGTGTTGACCGTCTTCAGCCCGGACGCACCCTCGAGCTGCAGGACGGCGACGTCCTCCGAGGGGGCGGTGCCCACGACGTGCGCCGTGTACGTGCGGCCGGTGTCGACGACGGTCACCGTGATCTTGGTCGACCCGAGGATCACGTGGTTGTTGGTCAGGACCTCGCCCGACGACGTGAGCACCATGCCGGTCCCAGCCGCCCGGCCGCCCTCGAGGCCGAGCTCGGTGTTGATGTTCACGACGCCCTTGTTGACTTTGGCGGCGATCGTCGCGATGTCCGTCGAGGACAGGGCGCTGTTGGCGGTGGCGCCAGCCGAGGGCGCCGCCGGCGCGGGCGTGGCGCCGGCGGACGGGCGGGCCGGCGCGGCGACGAACGGCGGGGTGGACGGCGTCGGTGTCGAGCGGGAGCGCAGGGTGCCGGCGACGACGAACCCCGCCAACGCCATGACCACGAATGCGGCGATCGTGGCCGTGGCGCCACGGCCCGACCCCGCCGGCGCCGGCGGGGCGGCCGCCGGCACGACGCCGGCTCCGGCGCCACCCGTCGAGGACGGAATCTCCCATGCCGGTCCAGGTCGGGCCAGCGTCGCGGTCGTCGCCCCGCCTCCTGCGTCCAGCGGGTCGGCTTCGGAGGTGTCGGTCACGGTCTGCTCCTTCGGCGTCGCTACGGGAACGGGCGTGTCGACCGCTCCCCTGCCTCAGTAAGCACCCGGTTGCTGTGACTGGCCCGAGACTTTCCTGTGAGCCGGTCACGACCTTCGGGGACCTCCGCCGCCGCGGTCCGAGCCCGCGCCCGCGGGCATGGATACCGTCTGGCCATGCGAACGGTCCTCCGGAATCGGCTCACCATCGTCGCCGTGGCGCTCCTGCTCGCCGGCGGGTGCTCGGACGGCGACGGCTCCACGACCACGGCGGCAGGCGCGCCCTCGTCCACGTCGGCGGCAGTCACGACCACCGTCGCCCAGTCGTCGACGACCTCGCCGACGACCACGCCGCCGACCACCGCACCCGCCGGCCCCGCCGTCGCCGAGGCCGGCGGGTGGCGGATGGCGATCTCCGGGCCGGCCGCGCTCGCCACGATCGGTCCTGCGATCGACCTCTGCTACGAGGTAACGGGGACCTCCCGGGAGGCGGAGATCGCCTTCGAAGTCGGCCTTGTGATCGCGGCGACGGGAACCCCGTTCTCAAAGGCCCGCGTCGACGCGGCCGTGGGCCGCGGCTCCGCGCGTGTGAATCTCGGCACGGCAGACGGTCGCCGCTACGACATGCCGGTCCAGGCATTCGTGAACGGCCAGCCCGTCCAGGGCCTGGCCGTCGTCATTCGCGGGGTGGTCTTCGGCTCGGCCCCGCCCGCCGGCTGCTCCTAGCTAGAGGTCACGGTGCCCCCGAGCGGGTCACGGCCGGGCAGCGCCACTCGCGGACGCCCGGCGTCACACTGGATCGCCCGGTACACGGATGAGCGGGTAACTCCGAAGAGGTCTCCGCTTCCGCACGGCTGTGCTCGCCAGCCCGGTGCAGCGCGACCGGGTGAGCTTCTTGGCGGACGTTGAGCTTCGGCTGCTTGCCCCGGAGGGGGCCCTTCGCCCTCCACACTTTCATGCGTTCACGGGTGCGCAGGGGACCCCTCCGCTGTGAAGCTCGCCCAGGTCGGCACGCAGGAGGACCTTGCGGGACCTCACGTCTCGGAGGTTCGAGTGCAAGCCGGTGGACCGCCGAGCCCGCGCCGAGCGCCTCGATGCTGGCCCGGAGCGCCTCCGCCTCGCTCCGGGTCCCGCTTTGCCCTGATTGCCTGAATTCGCCCAGCTCAGGACCGTCCCATGATCTGGCGGGCGGACACATTACGGGTGCAACCCAGCTGGCGGAGCAGATCCGATGGGCGGGGCCTAGCTAGGGCAGGGACGTCGAGCCGGTGTTCCTCGCGGTGAAGAAGCGGACGAGCTCGTTCTCCTCCGAGCAGCTTCCATCAGCGCTGTGACCGAACCGGAAGACGCCCCGGCCGCTGTAGGTGCCGGCGCCGCTCACGCCGGCGTAGGCGCCGGTGCCCTGGCCCAGTGTGTAGGTCCCGCTGAAGGTCGCGGTGGCGACGCATGTCAACGGGTTGAGGTGAAAATCGCCACCGGTCTGCGGGTGGTCGAGCCGGAGCGTCCCGTTCGCGAAGGAGAGTAGGTCGCTCTCGGCGTCGATCGGGGTGACGGAGCCAACTCCGGCCACTGGCCCGGTAGCGACGACGGTCTGGCGGTCGTTGATCCCGACGACCGTCAGGCTCTGCGCGCCGGTGATCGCCTCCGCCGGCGTGACGTGGCCCACGAGGACCGTTCCGGTCATCGTCGCCCCGGCCAAGAGTCCCTTCAGCCAGCGCTTCCGCGTCGTGGTCGTCGCCATGTGGTCCTGTGCACGTTCCATGTTCATCTCCTCTTTGGTTCGGTAGGTCCTTGCCTGTTGGAACCTAGGAGTGCCGCCCTTTCTCGTCGTCCGTCGAGAGAGCGATTTCGGGGTCGTCCGTGCGGCCGATTTACGCCAGTCCCGACCGGTACGCGAGGACGACCGCTTGGACCCTGTCGCGAACACCGAGCTTGGACAGGACACGGGCGACGTGGGTCTTGACGGTCGACTCACCGACGAACAGATGGGCGGCGATCTCGGCGTTGGATAGGCCCTCGGCAAGAAGCTTGAGGACCTCCGTCTCGCGCTCGGTCAGCTCAGAGAGCGACGTCGATGCGACGTCCGGGTGGGGGCGGGTGAACTGCGCGATCAGCCGGCGGGTGACGGACGGCGCCAGTAGGGCGTCGCCAGCGGCGACCGCCCGAATGGCGTGGATCAGCTGATGGGCAGGGGCGTCCTTCAGCAGGAAGCCGCTGGCGCCGGCCCGCAGCGCCTCGTAGACGTGCTCGTCCAAGTCAAAGGTGGTGAGCACGATGATCTTGGGCGGCGCATCGCGTCCCGACAGGCGGCGAGTGGCCTCAAGACCGTCCATCCGTGGCATGCGCACGTCCATCAGCACGACGTCCGGGGCCAGGCTGTCGCTCTTGTCGACCGCCTGCCCGCCGTCGACCGCCTCTCCCACGACCGTGATGTCGGGCTCCGCCTCCAGGATCATCCTGAGCCCGGTGCGGACCAGCTCCTCGTCATCGACCAGCAGAACGCGGATGCTCACCGCTCGGCGCTCTCGACCGGTATGGAGGCGCGGACCGGGAAGCCGCCTTCAGGGGCGTCGCCGAGGCTCAGTGTGCCCCCGTAGAGGCTGACCCGCTCGCGCATGCCCACCAGGCCGTGCCCGTTTCCCTTGGGCGTCCCGCCGGCGCCGTCGTCGGCGACCTCCAGGTCGATGCGAGTGGGCAGGTAGTGCACCCGCACCCGGGCGGAGCGCGCATGCGCGTGCTTGAGGGCGTTGGTGAGCGCCTCCTGAACGATCCGGTATGCCGCCAGCTCGACGCCGGGGGGCAACGGCCGCACGTCGCCGTCGCACTGAAGGTCGGTATCCAGGCCCGCACCCCGGACCCCTTCGACGAGCTCACCGAGCCGATCCAGGCTGGGTTGGGGTGATGTCCCCTCGCCCGAGTGTGCGTCGGTCAGAATCCCTAGGAGCCGGCGCAGCTCGGCCAGGCCCTGGCGTCCAGTCGCCTCGATCGATTGCAACGACGCGCGAACGGCGGCGGTGTCCCGGTCGAGTGCTCGTTGTGACCCCTGGGCTTGGATCACGATCACCCCCATGCTGTGGGCGACGAGGTCGTGCAGCTCCCTGGCGATACGGGCCCGTTCCGCGGCGACGGCGATCTGCGCCTGCCGTTCCTGTTCGCGTTCGAGAGTGTCGGCGCGTTCCGTGAGCTCCTCGGTTTCACGGCGGCGGCGGCGCATCCAGCGTCCGAAGGCCCAGATGCCGGCGAATATGAACCATGCGGGGACGACTTCGCCGACCGGTTCGCCATCGACGAGGCGAGGTATGTCGATGGCGAGCACCGACGTCGCACCGACGGCCGCGCCCGCCAGCGCCTGCCGCAGCGGGGCGTGGGCCCCGACGGAATACAGCGCCATGAGGTCGGCGAACCACGGCTGGAACTGCCCGCCGCCCAATTCGTACTGAAGCCACGAGGCCGAGAAGGCGACGATGACGACGACCAGCGGGTGGCGCCGGCGCACCAAGAGGGGAAAGGTGATGGCGGCCAGAAGCGCGGCATGCACGCCGGCGTTGGGCTCCCATGCGTCAGGCTGCGACCAGATCTGCATCTGACCGGAGACCGCAAGCAGCAGCACGACCACGCAGTCGGCGATCCGACCCCATCCATATCTCGCCACCGGGCGAACGGTAGTGCGGGTGGATTCGCCGGTGCGTCACCCATAGGAACGATTTGCCGGGGGTGCGACGTCCGCCTGGCGGTGGATCGCGGCGGCGCGCAACTGACCTTTCAGGGCGGCGGGTGCCGGCGAAGTTGCGGTGCCGATCACCCGCCCCACGCTGCCACGGCCGACCATTCGAAGAGCGGGCGCAGGGACGGCCGGCTCGACTGACTTTCGCTGGGAGTCCAAAGCACGCCTTTTGGAGGCCCACGCATGCTGATAAACGCTCAGAACGCCAGGCTGGGCTCGGCAGGATGTCTCCATCCGCCCGTCCTTGTCGACACCACCAGGCAGATCACGCCAATCCGTATAGCCCGACGACCGGGGTCCCGCGGGAGGAACGACGACCGGGGTCCCGCAGGAGGAACGGCCGATGGACGCAGGACGCTCGCGGGGCGGGTACCCACCCCGAGGGATTCGCGGCCGCCGGCGCCGTCGGCGATCGCCAAGGGGCAAGATCTTGCCGTGAGCGTGTTCAAGGTGCGGCCCGCTACTACTACTACTACTACTACTACTACTACTACTACTACTACTACT
>JAHFUP010000005.1:24491-115870 GCA_023265025.1 Acidimicrobiia bacterium
CTACTACTACTACTACTACTACTACTACTACTACTACTACTACTACTGCTGCTGCTGACGCGGCGGCGATGTTGGCAATCTACGCGCCGATTGTCGAGGCGACCGCCATCTCCTTCGAGTTGACGCCTCCCACGACTGCGCAGTTCGCCGAGCGCATCCGGACGACGATTTCGAGGGACTGGCTGAAGCCCTCGACGTTCGGCGCGCGCCGGTATCTCGCTACCCCTATCACCTCGCCTATCTGGTCGCAGTCGACGAAATTCATGTCCTGGCCGTAGCGCATGACCACCGGCGACCGACGTACTGGGCTGGCCGGACGTAATCGCACGAACCGGGCGCGGCATGGCTGGCCCGATGCCCCGCAAGCCGATCCTCCTGCGGGGTCCCGAGGCGCACGGAGGCCGAAGGTTCAATCACCCGTCCTCCGCAGACCCGCCGGACCCATTTAGGGGATCGGCTTGCTCTACCGCGCCGTGAACGATCTCGAGCTCCAGTCAACCGAGGAAGGCAGGCGCGCTTTGCCTTCCGTGGCAGGCTGGGAGGATGGAGTTCGCCATCTTGGGGCCGCTCCTGAGACGGACGGCGACAAGGTCATCGAGCTGCGGGCGTCGCAGGTGCGTTCGCTACTATCTAGCCGCGCTCATCCTGGGCGACGCAGATCGACCCGATCAACGTGTCGGTCCGATCGCCACTCGTCGACAGCGGCTTCCGGTCGGTGTTCTTGCCCTTAAGAATGGTCACCGCCCGGATCGTGACCTCGATACGCTCGATGACCACACCAACGGTGACGGTCCCGGTCTCGGGGTCGAGCAGCTCGCAGGCTTCGCCCGTGTCACGGGCCTCGCCGTAGGAGTCGGTCGCAACGCAGATGGTCCTACCCTTGTCGAACGTGCAGCCCGCAGGAAGCGGGGAGGGCGCGGCGTGGGCCGTACCGCCGGTGAGGGTGAGCCCACCGGCGACGGCGATCATGGTGAGAAGTCGGTTCATGGCTACTTCTTCCGCTCCGCTTGCCCGCTTCGGCTAACAGGTCGGCCGCTCGACTGCGGAGCGGCCCTGGTCGGAGGCGAAGCGGGCGCCGTACTGGTCGCCGGCGCCGTACACGAGATCGAGCCGGCCGAGATTGTCGGCGTCCAGCTGGTTGAAGACGGTGTTGTGGCGGTGCGGGTTGTGCTCGCCGACGAACGGCGCATCCTTGCCCGACCCGACTGACACCACCGTGCCGTTGCCGGTCGTGACGCAGCCGGCGTTGTGGGCCGTCGCTGGCGCGGCCTCGATGCCGAGCCCGCACGCGACTGCGGCCGCAGCGCATGCGAGCCGGCGCACGACGCTCCTGTGGGTTGTCCGCATTGTTTCCTCCTCGCTCGTGGTGCCGTTGGGGCACGGAGCGAGCATGCGACGAGGCGCTGGAGAAAAGCTGGTGTTTCGCTGGAGCCAGGACCAATACGTGGGCCACGGGTGGCATGGAGCCCATCGGCAAACGGCGGCTCGCTAGGGAGCCGCCGCGCGCCGTCCCTGGGCCCAGGCGGCGGCGAAGGCGGCGGGTCCCAACCCGGCAGCCAGCTGGGAAATGACGCTTTGGATATCCGGCCGATACGCCCGCGGGACCGGTTCGCCCAGGGTCTCGCGGAGCGCCTCGGCCGTGCCGAGCAGACTCGCGCCGTCCTCGTGCCTACCCTCTGCCGCCCGAAGCTCGGCGACCGCTTCGAGTTCCTCGGGATCCGTCGCCATCCCAACAGCGCGAGACATCGCCTGGACCTCGTCCAGAAGCGACCTGGCTGACGCAACGTCGCCTCGCCGGACCGCCACCTTCGCCAGCCAGAGCAGCGCATGCCGGGTCCAGACCCAGGCGCCCTGTTCCCTGGCTGCGGACAACTGCTGTACCAACAGTCGCTCGGCTTCGGCCACATCGCCGCCCAGGAAGGCGACCTCCCCCAACCAGCCCAGCTCCCCGGAGAGGTGGAACTGCTGCCCCGCCTCCCGGCTGTAGCGCGCGGCCTCAGCGAGACGCTGTCCGGCCTGCCCGAGGTCTCCGAGCTGGGGGGCGGGGCTTCGCCCCAAAGTCCCTCGGATAGGCGTTCGGCCGAGACCACCTGCCCCGGGTGCAGCGCCAGCATCGCCAACACCGCGCTGACCTTGGCCGCCGGCAACGTCACCGGGGCGCCATCGGCCAGCACCTCGAGCACACCCAGAACCCGGACTTCAGCCGACGCACACCCGTCACTCATCGCCGTTGCCACCTCACGCTCAAGCGTCGCTCAAGGTTAGTTCAAGGTCCACGGCGCACTCTCGGTCTCGACAAGGAGGACCGAGTGAACCCCCACATTGCACTCTTGCTGGCAGAGCGCCACGTCGCCGAAATGAGCGAGGACGTCGCCGCCGGGCACCAGGCCCAGGAGCGCCGCAGGGCGCGACGGGCGGCGCGCCGCTGTGCGTCGTCTCCGTGCACGGCAACCCACCGCGCCGGCGTGGTCGCCATGCTTGCGGGCGCTGCGCTCGTCGCCACGGCTCTTTACGCCGTGGACAGGTCGGACGCGGCCCCGGCCGGCGGCGTGCGGGCCGCCAAGACGAACGCCGATCAGTGGGTCGAGCCGGACATTTCCGTGACGAGCCTCTCGTACGCGCCTGGGCACACGAGCGGATGGCACGTGCACCCGGGCGTCCACTCGGTGGTGGTCCTCACCGGGGTGCTGACAGTGTTCGACGAAGGCTGCACGCGCCAGGAGTTCGGGTCGGGATCGACCTATCTCGGCGGCCGCCAGCCGCATCTGGCCCGCAACGACGCAGCCGACGACCTGACGGTGGTGGTCACCAGCATCTACGACGCTTCGTCTGCAACGGGTCACGGCGCGCCGATGCCGGTCCCGGCGGGATGCGAGGAGCGATGACCGGCCAGCCCGCCCCGCTCGCTCCGACGACTGGATCAGGGTGTCGCCCGTCCGTCGTTTTTGGCGAGGACGAATCGCCCGTTCTGGTCGACTACGTGAAGAGCCGACGTACCTTGCGCATTCGCGTCGGCAACATCGCCAGCGAGATGCCGCTCGGCGAGCTTTTCAGCCGGCTCGACGTCGACGGGACCGAGCTGGCGCCAGCACGGCGCTACTTGCTGTTCGGAGCCGTTGGAGCCGCGCTGGGCGGCGTGGGGGACCTGGTCGGGGTCTTCGGGTCCGAGCAAGACGCCCGACGGGCGTTCGTAGACCTGCGCCAAGAGGGCCGCCTGCGATCGGGCTGGGCCGAGCTGTGCCAGATCGACCTCCGCGGAAGGGTGTCGATCTTGTGCTCGTTCGGCCGCGACCGACCCCTTCGATGGCGGCCCGAGCTGCACGAGGCGGTCCGTACATCTCAAGAGAAGAAAGGAAACGCAGTGTCACTCAGCACGTTGATCGAATCCCGGGTACCTGCCACGGCGCCCCGACCCCGCGCTCACAGACGCCTCACGCGGGTTGCCGCCGGGGTGATCGCGCTGGCCGCCATCGGCGGGCTCGCCCTGAACACGGCCGGTGTCGACTCGACGAACCGCCACCCCACGACGTCGGTCGCGCCGCCTCCAACCACAGAGGCCGCCGGGGGATGCCGGCGTGACCGCGCATGTGACGGCGTGACGCCTCGCGTGTTGCCCGCCGACGAGGGAGTTTACGTTGGCGCACCCGCGGACTAGTGTCAGCGAGTGACCTCAGACCGCCGCTGAGCGCGCGGTGAAGCACGAGTCGGCGATCTCAGAGGGCGGTCTGAGTTCACTCGCGGGAAGGCCGGCCGAGGTGGCAGTACCTCGGGTCCCGGGCCGGCGAAGCCGGCCCTGTGCCCACCCGTCGGCGGCAGAGCAGGCAAGAAGCCGTCCCCAATAGCGTCCTCCCGTGACGGGCCGGCTGATCGGGATGGCGGCGTCGCTTGGTCTGGATCGACGTCTTCTCGTCGACCGAGAGCACCAGCGCCCGTTCCGGCGGGCTCAAGTACAGCCCGCAGATGCCGCGCACCCGTTCCCGGAACGTCGGGTCGTCACGACGATTGAGCCATCCCCGCACCTTGGTCAGGTCGATGTCCATGGCGGCGAGGACCGCGACGGCGGCGACGAGCAGCTCAGCGACGAGCTGATCGGCCAGGGTGCGACGGGTCCGCCCCCATCGCGCCGACGGCCACGGCGCAGCCGGGCCATCCTGGCCGGCGAGCACGACCAGCTCAAGACCTGGCTGGTGGACGAGGGCCTCACGGTGGTCAAGGCCCATGACCTGCTGACCCGGCGCGGCATCGGTCCCCCCAGCGCGCGTCCCCAAGGGATCAGCCTGCGGAACGCAGGCGGTCCACGGACGGAGGCTCGTACGTTGTACGGGACGAACCGGAGGCGAGTCCGATGCCCGTGACGCGATAGTCGGCGTGCGACCCAAGCGCCCCTACTCAACGAGACGGATCCTCCAGCGCCAGACGAGCCCGTCATCGGGATCGACCAGCTCCTCGACCTTCGCGAACCCACATCGCGCCAGCACCGAGGTCGACGGCGATTCCTGGGGGAGCGTATGGGCGATCGCCTCCACCAACCCGGCGGCACGTGCACCAGCCAGCAACTCAAACACGAGGGCTGTCGCAATTCCGCGACCTCGACGTGCGGGCGCCACCGAATAGCCCAACTCGGCGACTCCATTGACGGGCACCCCCTTCCAGCCCCCGTTCCCCACCAGGGCTCCGTCCTCATCGAAGACGAGGTGCGGTCCCCACTCGACGGGCGACGCGCCGTGGGCAGCCCTTACTAGGAACGGGACGACCTCCGGGAAACCCTCCCAACCCTCCTCAACGACCACATCGAACCGTGCGGAGAACGCGTCGTCTCCTTCGGCTAACGCGTCCGCCCAGGCTTCGATGATCGGCTCGACTCGAATCACCCGACGAGGATCGCATATTCGAATAACCCGGCCGTGGCGGGCATCGCAGACACCTCTCCCATCGGCGCGCGGTCGCCACTCGGCGGCTCTCCCGGTGCACCGGGTAGGCGTGGCGCGCGGCCTGGTGACCAGTTTCCGCTCGCAGCTGTCCGACGAGTGGCGTCCCCGTAGCAAACCCGCTATCGGCTCCGCGACGCTTCCCAGGGATCACCCGCAGGAAACCGACGAGCGTCCCCCAAAGCGGTTCCTCCTGCGGGCCCCGGTCGTCGTTCCGGCACCGGAACGGCGACCCGAAGAGCCTCGTCGTCAGCAACCAGCTGTAGTCGGACGGCGCGGGACGAAGGGCGAACTGTCCGTGTTGTTGAGGGTGACGTCGGTGTCGGGGAGGCGCCACGTGTAGCCGTCGACGGCCTCGTGCGACGTGGCGTCGCCGGTGATGGCCCGGGCGTAGGGGTCTGGCCCGGTTGGAGCGCTGGCCCCCGTGTGGGGCGTAGGGCCGTGGACAGGTCTCGGCGCGCGGTGAACAGCGACAAGTTCGCCTTTCGCCGTCGTAGATAACCCCCAGGGGGCAGCGGGCTTCCTGGGGCGCGACATCGCAGCGGAGGCAGTCCGCTCCATGGCCAGGAAGCCCGGTGCGGAGGCGGCCGTACCGGGTCGGGATGGGCACGCCGACCCGGTATGGCCGCCTCGGTCCGCCGTGGTGACTACGCCGACAACTCCGGCAGCGACAGCGTGCCGGTGGCCGACACGTGCATCACCAGCACGAGGGGCTCGACGTCCGTCGAGCACTCGCCGTCGACGCGCTGGGCCAACCCGTGGCTCGACCCGGTGACCGTCCCGCTCCCCGTGGCCCCGGCCAGGTCGCCGGTTCCACCGTCGATCTCCCATGCGCCGTGCATCCGGATCGTCGCCACGCAGGTCCGGGGGTCGACGTCGATGGCGTTGACGTCGCGTCGGTGCACGAAGGACAGCGTCCCCTGCGGGAACACCATGCGGTCTCGATAGAGGTTGGGGGTGTCGCCGGGTTCCGAGTCGAGCGGCTCGTCGTGCCCGACCGCGGTGAAGGCGCCCCGGGCGACCAGCGGGAACTGGACGTTCCCGCCCGTCTCGACGAGCACGCCGGTGAAGGTCTCGGCGCCGGCGGTGGTGGCCTGAGCCGCGGTCGGTATGCCGGTGCACAGGGCGGCGGCTCCCGCCATCAGGACCGCAGCCCTTCCGATCCGACCGGCTCGAGGCCGGGGATTGCTGACAACAGTGGGTTCCATGTCGTTGCTCCTTTGCTCCGCCGCCCTCAAAGGGCCGCTCTGGTCGCCCTCACCGTGCGCCGCGGCCTGACCCGTCGACCAGGGAGGGCGGTCCCGTTGCGTGTCCCGTCGATGTCGGGACAACGGACCCGTGACGTTTGGCGTCCGCCATGGCAGTATCGGCGCCATGACCGAGACGGTCTCAACTGTCTCGCTGGCTGACGGCGGAGCATGGACCACCTCTCGGCCCCCCGTCGACGGGCCGGCCGGGCTGGCTCGCCCGTGGAGCGCGCTGGTATGGACGATCGGCGCCGCCGCCGCCCTGATCGCGCTGGCCTCGCTGGCGCTCTTCCCGGTCAACCGACACGTGCCCGAGGCCGGGTTCTCGCTCTACGCGGTGCCGGACTTCACCGGCGGCGTGCTCTACAGCCTCATTGGCGCGTGGCTGTCGGTCCGCCGGCCGGACAACGCCCTGGGCTGGCTGTTGTACGTCTCCGGTGTGTCGCTGGCGTTGTCCGCTTTCGGGACCCAGTACGGGGCCGCCGCCCTGGTGTCCATGCCGTCGAACCATCTGCCGCTGGCCACCGCGGTCGGGGCGGTCGGCCAGTTCGCCTACCTCCCTGGGAATGTCATCCACCGGACCCTCCTGGTCTACGCGTTCCCGGATGTCCCCCTCCGCACGCGCGCCGGACGCGCCGTCATGGCCGCGGCCGTTCTGGGCGCACTGACCGCGGTCGTCTACACGGTCGGGTTCCCAAGCCCGTCGTACGGCCCCGTCCACGTGCCCGCGTGGGCGGGCGCCGGCCGGTTCCTGCTCCGGTGGCAGCCCGTCGCCCTCGGTGCGGTGACGGCGGCATGCACCTTCGCGCTGATCGGTCGGCTCCGCCGAGCTGCGCCGCCGCGGCGGGGCGCGCTGGCCTGGTTCAGCGTGGCCGCGGTGATCAACCTGGCCATGTTCTCGGTGGGCCCGATCGGCACGTTCGTGATCCCGGGCTTTCAGATCGACGCCGTGGTCGGGCCGGTGCTGATCGAAGCGGCCGCCATCGCCTTCGCGGTTTCGTCCGTGGTCGCCGTGCTCCATTACCGCCTCTGGGACCTGGATGTCATCCTGCGCCGCTCCCTGGTGTTCGCCGCGGTCACGGCAGTGCTCGCGGGCGGGTACCTCGGGCTGGTTGCCGCGGCCACCGCCCTCTTCCCGGGCAGCGGATCCGGGAGCTCGCTCGCCGCCGCCCTGATCGTGACTGGCGTCGCCGCGCCGATGCGGTCACGGCTCCAGCGTGGCGTCGACCACCTGCTCTACGGGGACAGGAGCGAGCCGGACGCCGCCGTCGCCCGGTTGGGTCGACGGCTGGCCACCACCGCGGATTCCGACGCGCTGCTGCCCGAGGTGGCCGCCGTGATCGCCGCATCCCTTCGGGTCCCGTACGTGGCATTGGCCGTGCTGAGCGATCGCCGGCTGCGACTGGCCGCCGAGTTCGGCCGCGATCTGTGCGGGGTCGAGTCGGTCCGCCTGGCCGCCAACGGCGAGATCGTCGGTCGCCTCGAGGTGGGGAGGCGGGAGCGGGATGTGCCTCTGGACCACCGTGACCTTCGCCTCCTTCACGATCTCGCCCGCCAGGCCGCGGTGGCCGTGGGCACCGTCCAGCGCGGTGAGGAGCTCCAGCGCTCGCGCCAGCGGCTGGTCGGGGCCCGCGAGGAGGAGCGAAGGCACCTACGCCGCGATCTCCACGACGGCCTCGGCCCCGCCCTGGCCGCCACCACGTTGCAGCTCGACGAGGTCGCCGAGTTGGTCGAGCGCGACCCCGCCAGCGCCCGCCAGTTGCTGAATCGCCTGCGAGCCGGCACACAGGATCTCATCGCCGACGTCCGGCGCCTGGTCTACGACCTCCGGCCGCCGACGCTCGACGAGCTCGGGCTGGTCGGCGCCATTCGCACGCAAGCGGTGAGTCTCACCGGTCGCACGTCGTTCGAGGTGTTCGCCGACCCGGACCCGGTGAACCTGCCCGCCGCCGTGGAGGTGGCGCTACTGCGCATCGCGGGGGAAGCGATGACCAACGTCGCCCGCCACGCGCGGGCGCGCCATTGCGTGGTCCGCCTCCGCGTCGACGAGCGGGCCGAGCTCGAAGTCGCCGACGACGGGCGCGGCCTCGACGGTTCGCGCATCGGCGTGGGACTCGCATCGGCGCAGGAGCGAGCCGCCGAGCTGGGCGGGACGTGCGCCGTCGAGCGGCGGTCGGAGGGCGGGACGGTGCTGCACGCGGTGATCCCCCTGGGTGCGCAACCATGACGGAGCTCGACGACGGGCAAGCCGCGGAGGAGCTCGGCGTGCTCCTCGTCGACGACCACCCTTTCTTCCTCGACGGCATGCGCTCGCTGGTCAACAGCCTCGACTGGGCGGCCGTCGTGGGCGTGGCCGGTACCGGCGACGAGGCCGTCGCCGCCGCGGCCCGGCTCGAACCTGACATCGTGGTCATGGACTTACACCTCCCCGGTGGCTCGGGTGTGGACGCCACTCGCCGGATCACCGCCCATCGGCCAACGACCGCTGTCCTCGTCCTCACCATGTTCGACGACGACGACTCGGTGTTCGAGGCGATTCGCGCAGGTGCTCGCGGTTACCTCCTGAAGGGGGCGGGACGATCGGAAGTGGTCCGTGCCCTGCGGTCCGTCGTCGCCGGCGAGGCGGTGTTCGGGCCGACGGTAGCCCGGCGCATCCTCGGCTACTTCGGCGACCTCGGCGAGCTCGGGCGGCTGTCGCCCCTGCCCGCCTTGACGGCGCGGGAGCGGGAAATCCTCGACCTCATGGCCTCCGGCCGGCGAAATGCCGACATAGCCACGGCCCTGTACCTGAGCCCGAAGACCGTCAGGAACAACGTGTCCAGCATCTTCTCGAAGCTCCAGGTCGCGGACCGCGCCGCGGCCATCGTCCGGGCACGGGAGGCGGGCCTCGGGCGGAGCCATTGGGAGAGATAGCCACCGCGGGACCCACCTTTCAGTTGCCCGCGGGATCGATCTCCGTCGCGTCCGAAGGCGACGCTGCCGGCGCCCGCGGTGCTTCGAATCAGCGTGACCGCCACCAGCGGGGGCGATCACGACGGACAAGGCGCCGGCCCAGACGAAGGTAGCGGGCGCGCCGCGGACGACCAGCAGGGCGAGCAGGAACAGCGGGACGCCGGCGATGGCCGACGGGCTGTCGAGCAGGGCGCGGAGGTCGAAGCGCAGGCCGCTGGACGCAAGAACACCGGGATCACGAACCCGTAGGCGATGGCCTCCAGCTTCAGGTGGAAGTTGGGGTGGGTCATCGTGTCGCGGTCGACCATGCCCAGGATGGCTCAGGCCAGGAACGCGCCGAGAGTGGTGTCCAAGCCGAGCGTGCCGTCAGGGCAACGAGAGCGACGAGCAGCAGCACGGCGAACCGGACCTCGGTTGCTTGCTGGCCACGCGACGCTGTTGTAGCGCGGAACTCCGGGCGCCATGCCCAAGAGTGCGGTCGTGCGGCGAAGGTTCGCAGGATGTTGCCGCAAGTGTGGACCGACAAGGGCTGAATTATCATGCGTCTCTCTGGGGCGGATTGGCCGTCTCGAACGTGGAGGGCTGAGCTGGCGGAGCGTCCTGTGAATCGCTCGTCCCCCATCGGTCCGATTGAGTTCGGGATTCTCGGCACGCTCAGGGCTTCGGCCGGTGGCCATCCCATTGACCCGGGGCCCGGCAAGGTCCGCACGGTGCTCGGCATCCTTCTGCTCCACCCCAACCAGCTCGTTTCCGGAGATCGGCTAGTCGATGCGCTATGGGGTGACGACGCGCCGGCCAGCGCTGCGAACACGCTCCAGGGCTACGTGTCGTCACTACGGAAGCGCCTCGGGGCGACCGTCATCACGACGCGATCCCCGGGCTACGTGCTGACCGTCGATACCGAGCAGATCGACGCCTGTCGCTTCGAACGGCTGGTCAGCGCCGGCCGGGCAGCGCTCAAGGAGGACCGAGCCGAGGCAGCCCAACGGTTGCTGTGCGAAGCTCTCTCGCTGTGGCGAGGTGACGCTCTGGCGGACTTCGCCTTCTACGAGTTCGCCCAAGGGGAAATCGCCCGTCTTCACGAGCTTCGGCTCGTAGCCGCCGAGGAACGGTTCGAGGCTGAGCTTGCGCTCGGCCGCCACGCCTCGATTGCGGACGGCTTGGCATCGCTCGCGCGTGAGAATCCGGTGCGCGAGCGGTTATGGGGCCAACTGATGATTGCTCTGTATAGGTGCGGGCACCAGGCCGAGGCCCTACGGGCATTGAGTGAACTCCGTCGCCACCTCCTCGAGGAGCTCGGCATCGAACCCTCCGCCGCTCTTCGTCAGCTGGAGAACGACATCCTCCACCAGCGTTCGGGCCTCGACTGGCGGCCTCGTATGGCAGCTGCGACCGACGATGGACTGCCCACCTATCGGTCCAGCTTCGTCGGGCGGGAGGCCGAATTGGTCGAGCTGGACGAGCTGGTAGCGAGCGGAAGGATCGTGACGGTGACGGGACCAGGCGGGATCGGCAAGACCCGGCTGGCGGTCGAGCTGGCGCGGCGGGCGAAGGTCCGATTTGCGGGTGGGGTACTGCTCATCGAGCTTGGCGCGGTGGCCGACGCCAACCTAGTGCCAGAGGTGATCGCCGCTGCCCTCGGCGTGGCTGACGTCCCCAGCGGGTCCCTTCGCGAAGCGCTAGCCATGACGCTCGGGGGCCGGCGGCTACTGGTCGTCCTGGACAACTGCGAACACGTCGCCGGAGCGGCTGCGACCGTGGTCGATACGCTGCTGCAGGTCGCGCTCGGCGTCGCGGTGCTAGCAACAAGTCGCGAGCCCTTGCGGGTCGACGGCGAGCGGGTCTGGCGGGCACACCCGCTCGCCCCGGCGCCGTCGGTCCGCCTGTTCGTCGACCGAGCCGCCGCTCGGGGTCCGCTCGTCCACGACGTCCCGACGGCCACGGCAGTAAGCCAGCTCTGCCAGCGGCTCGACGGCCTCCCGCTCGCTATCGAGCTCGCCGCCGCGCGCTCGCCCGGCTTGACCCCGGGGGAGATGCTCAGCGCCCTCGATCGACGCTTCACGCTCCTCGATCGTGGATCCAGAGCGGGACCGGCTCGACATCAGACACTGCGGGCAGCCGTTGAATGGAGCCACGAGTCCCTTACACCGGACGAGGCGATTGTCTTCAGGCGGCTCTCGGTCTTCAAGGGCGGCTTCACGCTCGCCGCCGCCCGGCGCGTGGTAGCCGACGACCAGGACAGCCAAGGCGTGGAGCCCGAACTGGTTGCCGGACTGCTCGCCGCGCTCGTCGACAAGTCGCTGCTCTCGGGCGACCAGCACAGTGCCGAGACCCGATACCACCAGCTCGAGACGATTCGCGAATACGCCTGGGAGCGACTCGTCGAGGCCGGCGAGTCATTCACACCGCTGGCTTCTCGTATGTGTCAGAGGGATGGGCGTGGACGGAGCGTGTCGTGGCCGCGGCCGCGGACGCGGAACCTCGGGTGCGGGCCGAGGCGCTCCTGGTCCAGGGCACCCTTGCTTTGGCGAGAGGCGACGTCGCGGGAGCGATCGCTCCCCGACAAGAGGCTCTCTCGGTGTTCCAAGAGCTCGGCGACGACCTCGGGACGGCCGTGAGCCTCCACTACCTCGCCGCCGTCTCGTTGGTGCAAGGTGACTACGGCGAGGCGCTCCGGATCTGCTCAGCCTCTCTCGACGTGTGGCGCCGCTGTCCCGTCACGCGAGGCTACGGCACGGCGATCAACTTCGCGCTTCACAACCTGGGGCTGATCGCCATCGAGACGGGCGACCTCCAAGCGGCCGCCCACCATCTCTGCGAGGCGCTCGCCGCCGCCCACGACCTCGACGAGGAGGGCGGCGTCGCGGTCCACGAACTGGCGCTGGGCGAGCTGCGCGAGGTGGAGGGGACCGTCGCTGCTGCGTCCTCCCATTACGAGCGCTCGCTGGCGGTCGCACGGGATATCGGGTTCCCCCGAGTCGTCGTCGCAGATCTGGTCGCTCTCGGCAGGTTGGCGCTCCGCCGCGGGGACCTGACCGCCGCGAGCGGCTTCACGATCGAAGGCCTCGAAGTCGCCGTCGCGGGCCGCAGCCCGCTCAGCGTCGTAGAGGCATTGACGGGTCTCGCCTCCGTCGCCGCGACGAGCCGAGCCGGATTGGAACGAGCCACCCACCTTCTGGGTGCATCGGACCGCATGCTTGACGCCATCGGGGCGCATCGGAGACGTGCCGAACGCGACGCCTACGAGCGCACCGTTCAGATTCTCGTCGAGCGCCTCGGGCATGAGGGCTACGGCCGGGCGTGGAGGGAAGGGCGCGGGTGGCCAGAGGACCGTGCCGTCGAGGAGGCGCGCGCCGCCCGGTTGAGCCAGCTACCAGCCACGAGCGACATCCCCCCGTCGTCACCGACGAAGCCGAGCGACGAATAGAGGTCCGAGCGCTTGTCGGTGAGGAGGGCGACGTGTTGCCCTGGGACTGTCTCGAGAAGAGCGCGCACCATTGCCGTGCCTATCCCCTGCCGCCGATACGACGACTGAGTCCACACGTCGACGATGTAGGCGTTGCACACGCCGTCGGACAGCACCCGCGCCGTCCCGACCACTCGCCGGTCGCACCACACGGTGACCGTCGCGTGGCTGCGCTCGAACGAGAGCCGGAGCTCGTCGGCCGTGCGGCCGTTGTCGAAATTGTCTCGTCCGAGGTCATCCTTAAGAATTGTCCAGTCAACGCCAGCGAGGTGCGAACGGCATTCCCATGTCCTGTCCATGGCACACAGCCTTGCGCCAGCCCCCTTGACTTCATCTTGAGCCCCACTGGAGCGGCTCGGACAACAGCAAGGTACGGAAGTCCCGAATGTCGAGGCAAGGATGGCGCGGAAGGCGAACGACGACCGGGTCCCGCAGGAGGAACCCTCAGCGGGAGGGAGGTCAGCGGTGCCCGTGGAAGTGACGTTGCGTCCCGCAAGGGTGATCCGGTGAATCGTCCCGGTACTGGGAGGCTATGCGAACAGCTACGCCCACCTCTTTCCTGAGCATGGCGATGCTCTCGCCGACCGTTTGGACGCCTTCATCGCCGCTTCGACCCCCACTCCGGCGGCCAAGATCATCGATCTTCGCCGGACGTGATGTGCACCAGATGTGCACCAGCCGGCCATAGGAAGCCGTATTCGGAAGCCGCATATGGCCTGTGACCTGCAGTTTTGCCTTGTGGGCGCTGAGGGACTCGAACCCCCGACCCCATCCTTGTAAGGGATGTGCTCTAACCAGCTGAGCTAAGCGCCCCGTCGCCCGCCGAGGCTACCGGGGCGGGAACGTCCGGCCGAGTTGGATGAGGGCGGACGCGGCCTCGGGCAGCAGCCTGGGCAGGTCGTCGGGGGCGAACCACCGGGCATCGGTGATCTCGGGCGAGTGGTCGGTGCGCTCCGGCTGCGGCGACTCGTCGGCCAGACGGGCGTGGAACACCACATCCACCCGGCGCGCCTTCACGTCGATGACGACAACCGGCAGGCCCTGGAGCTCGACGTCGATGCCGAGCTCCTCGCTGAGCTCACGGCGGGCGGCGTCGGCCGGCTCCTCACCCCGCTGCAGCAGCCCTCCCGGGAACCCCCAGCCGCCGCGCCGGTAGGACTGACGCACGAGGAGCATATGGCCGTCGGCCCGCTCGACGACGCAGATCGACCCGATGTGGAACGAAGGCGTGGCCCGGCGGATCAGGAAGACGCGGGCGACCAACGGCAGGCGCTCGTAGGCGGCGAGTAGCAGCGTCTGGGCGCGGGCGCGCACTGCCGGCGGCAAGGGCGCTATGCCGCGGTGGCGGGCACGGGGAACCCCTGCCTGGCGGCGAGCAGCTCGCGCAGCAGCTCCGGCGTCGCCGCCGCCACGGGTACCCGGCGGTCGGTCCAGCCCAGCGTCACCAACTCCCGCCCCGCCGCCTCGGTGACCCGAGCGCCGGCCTCCTGGCACACGAGCATCCCGCCGAGGTAGTCCCACGGGCTGTGGGCGTGGTTGGAGCAGTCGACGTAGGCGTCGAGGTGTCCGCAAGCCACGGCGCAGAGGTCGAGGGCTGCGGCGCCCAGGGAGCGCATCTGGCGCCAACCCATGTCGACGGGCGGATACCCGGTGAGCCCGAGGACGGCGTCGTCCAGGCGAGTGCACACGGTGGGCTCCGTGGGCCGGCCGTTCCGCAGCGCACCTTCGCCGCGGATGGCCTCGAACCGCTCGCCTGTGGCCTGGTTGACAACGAGGGCGACCCGTGCGCCGCGGGCGTCGACCGCACACAGGCTGGTGGCGAACCACGGGATGCCCCGCGCCGCGTTGGTCGACCCGTCGACCGGGTCGAGGACCACGACGACATCCCGCTCGGTGTCGTGCGGCCCGGTCTCCTCACTCAGCACGCCGAGGCCGGCGCCGCGCAGGACGTCGAGGGCGGCCTTGTCGGCGGCGATGTCGGAGTGGTACTGGCCCGGTCGGGTCCCCGCCGGCCCCCAGTCTCCGAGGGCGTCGAGGGCGGCCCGTACGGCGGCGGAGGCCTCGGACAGCACGGCGAGCAGCGCGTCGTCGGTCACCCTGCAAGACGCTACAACGCGCTAGCGACGGGACAGTGCGACACTGAGTGACAGCAAGGTGCACGGGAGGGTCGGTTGCCGGACCACCAAATGGTCGGAAAGATCGGCCGGGTGACCGGGACGATCGGTCCGGGACAGATCGGCGAGGTCATGGTTTCGATACGCGGCGGCAGCGAGGCGTTCCACGCATACGCGTCCGATGCGGACGAGACCATGACGACGGGTAGCCGCATCGTGGTCGTGGAGTACTTCCCACCGCGCACGGTGGTCGTCGCCCGCATGTAGCCCTCCCGGAGGTTCTCTCATGACCGTCCTCATCGGCATCGCCGTCGCCCTCGTGGTGTTCGTCGTCCTGTTCAAGGCCTGCTGGAGGGTGGCAGAGCCCAACGAGGCCCTGATCATCTCCGGCCTGCGCGCCAACGTCCCGAGCGACGCGGTCCAGGAGAGCCTCGGGTTCAAGATCGTGACCGGAAAAGGCACGCTCGTCGTACCTGGGGTGCAGACCGTCCGCCGGCTCACCCTCGACCTCCGCGAGGCTGAGCTGGCCATCGACTGCGTCACCCACCAGGGCATCCCGCTCGGGATCAAGGGCGTGGTGATCTTCAAGGTCGGCGACGACTTCACCTCCATCGCCAACTCGGCCCGGCGCTTCCTCGACCAGCAGGACCAGATGGACGCCCGCGTCCACAATGTCTTCGCCGGCCACCTGCGGGCCATCGTCGGCAGCATGACCGTCGAGGAGATGATCCGCGACCGGGAGAAGCTCACCCAGCTCACCCGCCAGTCCTCCGGCACCGAGATGGAGAAGCTGGGCCTCATCGTCGACTCCCTGCAGATCCAGGAGATCGACGACCCCACGGGCTACATCGAGAACCTGGGCAAGCCCCACGCCGCCGCCGTCGCCAGCCAGGCCCGCATCGCCCAGGCCCACGCCGACCGGGAGGCCACCGAGCAGGAGCAGCAGGCCGACGCCCTGAAGGCCGAGGCCCGCCGGGAGAGCCAGATCAAACAGTCGGGGTACCAGGCCGAGATCGACCGGGCCGCGGCATTGACCCGCCAGGCCGGCCCGCTGTCGGAGGCCTCGGCCCGCCAGGAGGTCGTGGTCCAGGAGACCAAGGTGGCCGAGCTGCAGGCCCAGCTGGAGGAGCAGCGGCTGCAGGCCATGGTCCGCAAGCCGGCCGACGCCGAGGCCTACCAAAAGGTCACCCTGGCCCGGGCCGAGCGCGACTCGCGGATCTCCGCGGCCGAGGCCAAGGCCCAGGAGGTCGAGCTGGCCGCGACCGCGAACGGGAACCGGGTCAAGGTCGAGGCCGGCGCCGAGGCGGAGCACGTGCGGTTGGAGGCGGCGGCCCAGGCGGAGTCGGTCAGGCTCCGGGGCGACGCCGAGGCCGGCGCCACCAGGGCTCGAGGTCTGGCTGAGGGTGACTCCGTACGGGCCAAAGGTATGGCTGAGGCCGAGGCCATCAAGGCCCGCGCCGACGCGCTGGCCGAGAACCAGGACGCGGTCATCGGGCAGCAATTGGCCGAGCAGTGGCCGGCCATCGTGGAGGCGGCGGCCAAGCCGTTCGGCTCGATCGACCAGATGATCGTCCTCAATGGCGCCGCCGGCCTGTCGGAGGCGCTGGCCCAGGCGTTGTCCCAGGGCGTCGCCGGCCTGCAACTGGCCCGCAACCTGCTGTCCGGGGCGAGCAAGACCACCGATGCCCACAAGGCGAGGGTGCCGAACGTCGCCGATCTGGCCGGGAACGGCGACGGAGCCGGGTAGCCCGGCATCATCCCCTACGCTCGACGGCGTCCGTCCCACCCGATCGCAGGAGGTAGTGCTTGGCCGCCATCGACGTGGCGGGGTACGTCGCAGAGCTGAAGGACCACGCCGTGGACCATGGGTTCCATGTCCACGACGAGCGTCACTTCGTCGAGACGTACTCGCTCCGCCAGGTCTGGGAGGTCGACCTCCATCCCGAGGAGGGCTGCGGCGGCCCGCTCGACCTCCATCTGGCCCTGGAGGTCGAGCCCCGGGTGCTGCTGGCGTTCGAGGACGTGGCCGCCAACCTGCCCGACGACGACGAGCCGCCGGACGAGTTCTCCTTCCCACTGACGTTCACCTGGGCCCTCCCACCGCTTCCGAGCGGGCCCGACCTGCTGGTGCTCGCCACCGACCTGGCCGGCGTGGGGGGGCCGGAGCTGCCGTTGGAGGTCTCGGCCATCGACTCGTTCGGCTCGGTTACCGACGCCCCCGAACGCAGCCTGACGATCGTCGCCCGCCAGCAGGTTTCGCTGGCCAAGGTTTGGGCCGGCGAGGAGCTGCTCTGCGACCTGCTCGACCGGTGTCTGGCGGTGAGCCGCTTCCTGCTCGAACGAGCGACGACATGGGGGGTCTGAGCCCTTTTCGAAAAGGCCCTTGACAGTAGGGGCTCGGCTCCTTACAGTGACCCTCGGAGTCCCAAGGGGGCAACGCAGAGACCGACTCTCGGGTCGGAGGAAGCGGAACTTCCTCGGGACTCCATCTTTTTGCGCGTCCAGGACGAACATACGTTCGACTAGACTCTGGCGTGATGACACGACCATCCGAGGACATCGAGTGTGTGCGAAGCCTCCTCCTGGCTGGGCTTTCGCAGGCCGAAGTGGCTCGCCAGACCGGTGTGCCGCGAGGCACGGTGCGCACGTGGATCACCCTGGGCACCGACTCCGTGCTCGTCGCCAGGCGAGCGCATGAGCACGCCGTCCACCATGGCGCCGGAGACTGCGAACTGGTCCGAACCGTGCCTGAGAGTCAGTACGCGTATCTCCTCGGCCTCTACCTCGGCGATGGGTGCATCTCATTGACCCACCGGCCGGGCGTCTTCCGGCTGCGCATCGCGCTCGACGAGCGGTATGTGGCGATCATCGCCGAGTGCCAGGCCGCGATGGCACGCGTGCTCCCGAACAAGGTCGGCATCGTCCAGAACCCCGGCTGCGTGACGGTTGGTTCGTACTCGCGCCATTGGCCCTGCATGTTTCCTCAGCACGCAGTCGGCAAGAAGCACCTCCGGCCGATCGCCCTACAGCCCTGGCAGGAGACGATCGCTCTCACTCGTCATCCGCGGCTGCTCCTGCGGGGCCTGATCCAGTCTGACGGCTACCGGGGCATGAACCGGATCAGGGGCCGCTACTCGTATCCCCGGTACTCGTTCTCCAACCGATCCGACGATATTCGCGGGATCTTCCTTGAGGCATGCCGGCGGGTCGGCATCGCTGCGAGGCCCAACGGCCCGTGGCAGGTATCGGTGTCCCGGCGCGACGACGTGGCGTTGATGGACACCTTTGTCGGTCCTAAGCGCTGACCGACGAGTGCCCGGAGCGGGACTTGAACCCGCAAGTCCTTGCGGACAATGGTGTTTGAGACCATCGCGTTTGCCGAATTTCGCCATCCGGGCAGGGTTCGAAGCCTAACCCATCGTCCATTCCACATTCGACCCCATAAAGCACCTCGTGGGACTTCGGGACGCTCGACACCACCCTGGGGGAGACGCGAAGAAGACGTTCGTGCTGACGAATGCCGGCGGCGGCGCGACCGGGTCGGCACTGAGCGTGTCGCTCTCGGGATCGAGCCAGTTCTCGATCACGGAGGACGCCTGCACGGCCAGAACGCTCTTCCCGCGCAAGTCGTGCAGCGTCAGCGTTCGGTATGCGCCGTATATCCCGGGCCCGACCGTGAACCCCACGTTGGTGGCCTCCGGCGAGACGTCCGGCGCCGTTGCCACGGCGCCACTCGTCGGGACGGCCGGCTTCCCACTCCTTTCGGTGGACCTCGCGTTCGTCAGGTGGCCGATGCCGCCCAACTGCTGTCTCGACCTCGGCCTCGTCGGCGAGTCGCCGCGATGGTGGTACCTCTTCGGTCCCAGTCACCCGACGGAGGAGCTCCTCGTCACCAACGTCGGCACGGCCACGCTGACCGGTCTCCACCTCAGTGGTGATCCGGGGAGCCCGCCGTTCGTGCTCGACGTGGATTCGTGCTCGTTCGTAGACCTTGGCCCGGGCGGAAGCTGCATGGTCAACGTCACCTTCTCGCCTCGGGCCGGATGCTCCCCGGGCGAGAGCTACGGCAAGGAGTGGCCGTTCATCACATCGCCGTCTCTGTCCTTCCCCCTCCACCTCAACGTACTGGGCTCCTGCCCGTTACCGTAAGGCAGAAGATCTCGTGCAGATAGTGCGGAAATGCGGTAGACCGGCGCAACCTGTTCCCGTTTGGCGAGGAGATGCCGGAATGAAGAGGAAGTTGGCCGTGGTGTTGTTTACACCTGCGCTCATGCTGACCCCGCTGCTCATGCACGCGGCGGTGGCGGAGCAAGGTCCCGGGAACGGGGCGACCTGTTTCTACGACCCCGAGAAGCCGCCGGCACTGGCCACGATCGCCGGGTCGGGGTTCATTCAGGGCACGCCGGGCAATGATGTGATCGTCGGCAGTCCCGGTCGCGACACCATCATGGGCGGCGAGGGCAACGACATCATCTGCGGGAATGGCGGGAACGACGTCATCGACGGCGGCGGGGGCAACGACATCATCGTCGGGGACGCCCCAGCTGCGAACCCGGCCTCGACACCCGGCAGTCGCGACACCTTCGTCGGTGGCGCCGGCGACGACCTGCTGTTCGGCAACGCCGGCCGCGACGTCCTCGTGGGCGAAGACGGCGCCGATCAGGTCATCGGCAACGGCGGCGACGACGTGATCGTTGCCGGCAGCGGCGACGACCACGCGTTCGGCGGACCGGGCAACGATGTGGTCGTCGGAGGCGACGGCGACGACGCCCTCTACGGCAACTTCGGCAGCGACACCATCGCCGGCGGTGACGGCAGCGACTACATCAACGGCGACAACCCGTCGCCTCCGCAGTCGCCGCTGAACCCGGCGATCAACGCGGTGCCGAACGACGACTTCTGCTCGGGCGGGCCCGGTGCGGACACCGTGGCCAACTGTGAGCGCGTCTCCGACGGCACCGACCCGGGCGGCCCGGCGGCGCCGGCCCGCTAGCCGGACAGTCTCCCGACCACGTCCGAAAGGGCCTGGACCGCGTTGGTCCAGGCCCTTTCACGCTCCCTGCGTCACACCGCCGCACGGTGTGACGCTCCCGCCAGGATCTCCCTCCGCTCAGGCGCCCTTGCCGTGGCTCTGGTCGGGGCGGGTGAGCCAGGCGTAGGCCTCCGCCAGGTCCAGGGCCTGCGACGCGTTGTCCGTCGTCACCTTGCCATTACCCACCTGTCCATCGATGGCCTTGAGCACCCCGAGACGGGTGTTGATCCAGGCCTGCTGAAGTTCCTCTTCGGTTGCCATGGGCGGGACTCTATGCGGCATCGGCGCAGGGGATACACCCCGACCGCCGTCCGGCGCACCAAGATGGTGCCTGTGAGCGCCGGCCGAGCCCTCCTCCGAATCGTCCGCCGGCGCCAGCGGGCCCAGGATGCCGGCGTCCCACCGGTGTTCTGGGGACGGGTCGGCTCCTACGAGGGCGTGACCCGTCGCGGCATACTGCTCCTGCTGTCGCCGGAGCCGGCGCATCCGGCGCGGCGCGTCAAGAACGGCGCTTGACGGCCTTCGCCAGCCAGAAGAAGCCGACCATCTCGGCGACCGCCGTGCGCTCCAGGAAGTGGTCGACCTTGTAGCCCCGGTCGGTCAGCACGCCGAGCAGCTTGTCGCCGCCCTTGCGCCACCCGACCTTGCTCACCGCACCGGCCAGGCTGCGGGCCGGGATGTTGCGGATGCCGGTCAACTCCTCCACCTCGAAGAAACGCGACAGCTCCCGGCGGAACTCCGTCCGGTCGAACCGCCGGTAGTGGTAGTCGTTGCCGAGCACGTGCTCGCCCTCACGGGCGCCCTCGTTGCCCATGGTCCGCCACGCCCGGAACACCAGGTTGTAGTTGAGCGTCGAGATGGACAGTGGCGCGCCGAGGATCATCACGCGCGCCAGCTCGCCGAGGTAGCGCTCGCGGTCACCGTCGCGCAGGTGCGGGTGGACCTCGATGGAGATCGCCGCCGACATGACCGACGACCGGATCGGCAGGTTGCGGAGGTCCGACTGCACCGCCAGCACCCGGGCGCCGGCCGTGCGCCGCTGCATCCGCCGCAGGCATGCCTCGCTGTAGTCGACGGCGATGATCGGCTGGCCCAGCGGGACCAGGGCCTCGGTGATGCGGCCGGTGCCGCAGCCGGCGTCGAGGATGGGCCCGAACGGCCGACCGAGCCGGCGCACGACCGTGGGGACCTCGACCAGGTCCGTGTAGCCGACGTACATGTCGTCGTACCACTCGCTCTCCTGGCTGCGGAAGTTGCGCTCCTTCTCCTCCTGGTCCGAGAGCTCCTGGGCGGTCAGGAAGACGACGATGTCGTCGACGACCGGATAGAGCGTGGCGCACGTCGGGCACTCCAGGGAGGTGCCGGACTCGGTGAGCGGGGCGCCCTGGTCCTTCGGGCAGCAGAGCAGTTCGAGCAGCGCTTGATCCACTACGCGCACGCTATCCGAGGCTGGCCAGCACCTCTTTGAGGAGTTGGGTGGTCGTCTCGTTCGACGCCCTGGCCCAGCCGGAGCCGCCGGCCAGGCGGTGGCGGGATTCGTACTGGTCGAGGCCGATCGACCACGCCCGGTTGGCCTCGGCGATGTCGCGGTGCAGCGACATGTACGTCTGCGGCATGGGGATCAGGGAGTACTCGACGGTGGCCGAGCTGCGCGACGTTTGGCGGATGACCACGCTCAGGGTGTCGGCGAAGTCGGGCGGGATCGACGTGTGCCGGGAGATGATCTCCAGCTCCTCAGGCGCCCGGGGGTAGTCGACCAGGAGCATCTGGAAGAGCGGGGCGCCGTGCAGCACGGCGATCATGTCGTCGACCAGGGCCGCGGCCTTGGCCGGCGTCTTGTTGGACAGGAAGGCGGCGAAGGTCTGCCGGTTGAGGACGACCTGGTAGCGCTTGCGACCGCTCAGGGCCAAGGCCCGGAAGTGGGCCTGGTAGTCGGCGAAGAGGTCCCGGAAGGTGGCGGCGTCCTCGGGCGCGAGGTTCATGCCGTCGGTCCACCGGGAGCGGTCCTCGTCGTCGAGGAAGAGCAACGGGGGCTCGTCGGCGACCAGCATCTCCAGGCCGGCGTACTCCCGCTCCAGCGCGAACAGGTAGGCGAAGGCCTCGGTGTTCTGCAGGTGGGCGGCGCCTGGGACGCGCAGGAGGTCCTCGGAGCGGCTCGGAAGAGACGCGACGAATGCCGCGAACGCCTTGCCGCCGGCCAGTTGCGGCGCCGGCGCCGGCCGGCGGTGGGCGAAGCAGGAGCGGGCCAGGTCGTCGTCGGAGAAGCAGTCGAGCAGCTCCTCGAGCTCCACATTCAGCGCCCGGGCCACCGTCTCGATGGCGAGGCCCCGGGTGCTGATGCGGGTCGGGAGCCGGTACGGCTTGGCCCGGGCCTCCATCATCCCGATCATGGCCACGGAGACGGGCCGCTGCGGGTCGAGCTCGGCCGTGCGCACGCTGAGCCCCTCACGCGTGAGGTGCTCCTTGGCCCGCAATCGGCGCAGGCGGTCAGCGAGGGTTTCGGACTGGTTCGCGGCTCGAACAATACCGTCTCGGGATCCTGGTTCCGAGGATGGGTACGGGTATGGTTGCGCCGGGATGAAGGTCATGCCGCTGAAGACAGCGTTGCTCGTCCCGGGCGACGACATCATCGAGGTGGCACAGGGCGCGCTCGACTCGGCCGGCCTCCAGCCCGAGCCGACGGACATCCTGGTCATCTGCGAGTCCCCGCTGGCCATCACCCAGGGCCGCATCGTCGACCTGGACGACGTCCACCCCGGGGTCCCGGCCCGGATCCTGTGCCGTCTGTTCGATTTCGACAGCAGCCTGTGCAATCCCTACGCCTTCCAGGTGGCGATCGACCTCGCCGGCCTCCCCCGCATCCTCGCCGCCCTGGTCGTCGCCATGCCCGGGCGCATCTTCGGCCGCCACGGAGACTTCTACCGGATCGCCGGCCGCCAGGTGACCTGGATCGACGACGTCCCAGGCAACCTCCCGCCCTACACCCAGGACATCGTCCTGGGCCCCGACGACCCGAGGGGCGTGGCCTGCAAGGTGGCCGCCGCCCTGGGCTGCGGCGTGGCCGTGGTCGACGCCAACGACCTTGGACGGGTCGAGATCTGCGGCGCGTCGCCCTTCATCGACCATGACCTGCTGGTCGAGGCCATGCGTCCGAACCCGCAGGGCAACGCCGACGAGCGCACGCCGCTCGTGCTGGTCCGGGCATCCTGACCCCCTCCCCCATGGATCAGTCTTCAGCTCCCTACTTCGAAGCTCTGTGCGCCTACGCCGAGGTCAAGCGCGCCGCCTTCCACACGCCCGGCCACATCCAGGGCAAGGGCGCCCACCCGGCGGTGCGGGACGCCTTCGGCGAGCGGATGCTGTCCCTCGACATCAGCCCCGGCCTGGGCAACATGGACGGCGTCGCGGGCTCGGCCCTCGACCAGGCCCAGGAACTGGCGGCCGAGGCCTACGGGGCCGACCGCACCTGGTTCCTGGCCAACGGGTCGACCCTGGGCAACCAGGTCATGGTGACCGCCGTCTGCCACCCGGGCGACACCATCCTCACTTCCCGCAACACCCACCGGTCGATCATCTCGGCGCTGATGATGGGCGGGGTGCGCCCGGTTTACATCCCGGCCGAGCTCGACCCCGAGAGCCACATCGCCCACGGGGTCACGCCGGCGCAGGTCGAGTCCAACCTGGCCGCCCATCCCGAGGTGCGGGCCGTCCTGATCGTCTCCCCCACCTACTACGGCGTTTGCTCCGACGTGAAGGGGATCGCCGATGCCGCCCACCGCCACGGCGTGCCGCTGCTGGTCGACGAGGCGTGGGGCCCCCACTTCCCGTTCCACCCCGACCTGCCCCCGCACGCGCTCTCCCAGGGGGCCGACATGGTCGTCGACGGGGCCCACAAGCTGCTGAGCGCCTTCCTGCAGGCGTCGATGCTCCACGTGCGAGGCGACCTGGTCGACCACGACCGGGTCGAAGTGGTGAACCGCATGCTGCAGAGCACCAGCCCGTCCTGCCTGCTGCGGGCGTCGATCGATGCAGCCCGCATGCAGATGGCCACCGAAGGTGAGGCGCTGCTGAGCACCGCCATCGAGCTGGCCGAGGAGGCCCGTTCGCGCATCGAGGAGCACCCCCTGCTCTCCTGCCTGGACAAGCGGCTGATCGGCTCGCACGGCGTGGTGCACTTCGACCCGACCCGGCTGTCGGTCAACGTCATCAGCACGGGCTACACGGGCTACGAGGTCGAGAAGAAGCTCTTCAACGACTACGCGGTCACCATGGAGATGGCCGACTACGCCAACGTCCTGGCCAATGTGACCATGGGCCACAGCCGGCCCGACCTCGACCACCTCGTGGCTGCGCTGCATGACATCGCCGACTCGCCCAGCACGCATGATCTCAACTCGCAGGGTTTCGTCGAGCGGGCGCTCTACGAGGTGCCGGAGCAGGTCATGAGCCCCGGCGAGGCCTTCCACGCCACCCAGGAGCGGGTGCCGCTGGCGGACTCCGTGGGCCGCATCTCGGCCGAGATGGCCGCCACCTACCCGCCGGGCATCCCCGTGGTCGTCCCCGGCGAGCGGCTGACGCCGGCGCTGGTCGCCCACCTGGCCGCCCAGGTCGCCGCCGGCGGGCGGATCGTCGGCCCCCAGGACCCCAAGCTGGACCGCATCCAGGTCGTATGCGAATGATTCGAGCGCTTTTGGGTGCCGCGGGCCTTACGGGCGCGGCGGCGACCGCCGGCTGGTTCGTGCTGGCGCGGGTCCAGGGCGACAGCGAGATCGGCTTCGGGCCCAGCACGGTCATCGGCACCTCCGAGGGTGCCGTCCACGCCGAGGTGGAACTGGTCAACCGGGGCCGGGAGGCCGGCGTCATCCGCAAGGTCGACGGCATCCTCGTCGAGGGGCCGCCGGGCCGGGTGCTGGTAACCCGCAAGGACAGTCAGCCGCCGCAGCGTGGGTGGTGGGTGTCGAACATCCTCAAGCCCGGTGAGCGGTGCGTGGCCGAGATCGACGTCGAGCTCGTCGGCCCCGGCCCCGGGCCGGTGATCGTCGCCCTCGACGTCCACGAGATCGGCCGGCGGCTGCTCGTGCACCGCCGAACCCGCCTGACGTTGCCCGTCGGAGTGGCTGCGCCCGCAAGTTGACCCTTGGTTGATGGTTCGCTCTCTGGTCGGCGAGGTCGGGAACCGGGAGACTGCGACGGAATACTCGTAGTAGGAGGCTGGCTTGTCAGACACGCTGTACGTCGACGTCCCCCTGCAGCCCGAGGATCCACGCGAGTGGAAATCGCAGGCGCAGGAGCTACGTGCGACGGAGACCGCGCAGCGCGGCCTGCCCCGGGGGTACAAGCTGCCGGCGGCGGCCCGTCCGATCCTGACTGCGGCCGCGAAGACCGACCTCCGCCGCTCGACGCTGACCGCAGCCGGTGACGCGGCGATGTTCATCGGCGCCGGCGTGGCCGCCGCGGTGGCCCACGTCGTGCTGCCGGCGCCGCTGGCCTGGGCGATCAGCCTGGTCGCCGTCGTCTTTCTCGGCCGGTGCGGCCGGGCGCTGGAGTGCATGGTGCACGAGGCCTCGCACCGCAACTGGCAGCGCCAGGGCCATTGGAACGACCTGTTGGCCAACGTGCTGGCCGGCTTCCCCACCGCCAGCCAGGTCGGCGAGTACCGCCGCAGCCACATGGTCCACCACGCCCGCCTCGGCAGTGAGGACGACCCGGACATCATCCGCTACGAGAAGTTCGACCTCGAGGCCATGACCGGCCTGTCCGGCGGCCAGCTGGCCAAGGGCGTCGTCCGCCGGCTCCCGGCCTACAACTGGTCCTGGTACACCACCATCGGCACCAGCCCCACCACCCTCGCGCTGTCCGGCGCGTGGTTCGCGGTCGTGGCCGGCGTCACTGCCCTCCTGGCCAGCCCGTCGGTCGCCATCGTGGCGTGGCTGCACTTCGTCGTCGGCCTGGGCCTGGCCCTGCCGGTGATCCGCATGCTCGGCGAGGCCGGCGAGCACCGCTTCATCGCCGGCGACACCGCCTTCAACGCCACCATCTCCAACCTGGGCTGGGCCCACCGCTGGATCATCCACCCCCACGGCGACGGCCACCACAGCCTCCACCACCTCTGGTCGTCGGTCCCCCACCACCAGATCCGCAAGATGCACCTCACCCTCGCCAAGATCGACAGGGACAACTTCGCCTCAATGATCCAGTGGCGGAAGAAGGTCCTGGAGAACGTCCGTACCGGACTGGATGCCTAGCGTCCAGGTCGCGCGGCGGATCGCCGAGCGCCATCCGGAGGTACTGGTCGGGGGTCTCCAGGCGTCCAATCTGCGGGCCGCGGCGGCCACCGCCGCCGGCCAGCCCTTCCCGGATGACACGGCGATCGCCCTCGTCAGCCAGGACGTCACCATCGAGTTGGTCGCCGACCATCCCCTGATCAAGGACTGGCGGACAGCCATCGCCGCCTGCGGCCTGAAGCCGTCGACCTACAAATCCAGCCCCGAGCAGCTGGCCCGGCGCACGCTCAAGAGCGGGCCGGTCCGCACCGGGCTGGCGCTGGTCGACCTCTACTGCGAGGTCGCCACCCGCAACCTGGCCCCGCTCGGCGGCTACGACGTGGCGCGGCTGCCGTCCGACCGGATCGAGCTGCGCCTGGCCAACCCCGCCGGCGACACCTTCGCACCCCTCGGCAGCGGCGACATGCCGCTCACCGACCGGGTTGCGGTCTACGCCGCCGGCTCCACGGTCGTCTGCTGGGCCTACAACTGCCGTGACTCCCGGGACACTTGCCTGACCGAGGAGACGGAGGTCGGCCTGTTCATCGGCGAGGCGGTCACCGCCCGCCAGCACGACGCCCTGCGCACCGCCCTCCACGACCTCGCCGGCCGGCTGGCCGCCGCCGGCGCCGGCGTGGGCCCGATCGTCTACGCCGACCGGCACACGCCGGAGGTCACCATCGATTGAGCATTTGTGTACCTCAGAGGTACACGATTGCACACTCGATGCCAAACTTCCCCCGTGCGGAAGCGGCCTTTCGTCGTCATGTCCGCCGCCTTGATGGGCGTGTACGTGCTGGCGGCCGCCATACTGCTGGCGACCAAGGACTTCGACGACAGGGGCCCGCTCTCGTTCAACGCCGGCGAGCCGCTCCAGGGGCCGACGGCCCAAGGCGTGGCCGAGCAGTGCTTCCCCGGTGCCACGTCGGTCGACGTCTTCAGCGCGGTGTTACGCGACCGCGTGTACTACGCCTGCTATCAGGTCGAGGACGACGGGTCGGTCCGGAAGGCCAAGGTGGTGAACGGCCAGGGGCGGGTCGTCAATGACGCCGGCCTCATCAAGGAGAGTGGAGCGTGGCCGTGGATCGCCACCGTGGACAACGCCACCGACCTCACCTTCGGCGCCGTCGGGCTGGGCGCCATCCTCGGGCTGGGCTGGCTGTACGGCCGGAGGGGCCGGCCACCGGCCCCGACCGCCGGCGAGCCGTGGTGGTCACGGCCCGGCGTGCTCGTGGTCCTGGCCCTCATCCCCTGCGCCGGCTGGCTCGCCCTCGCCCTGCTCCCCCGCGTCGACCGCCGGCGAAAGGCGCGCGCGGCCATCCAGGCGGTGTTGGCGTTCACCGGGTTCATCCTGTTCGGCTTCCTCAGCAGCAGCGCGTCGTCGGGTGACACCTGGGGCCTGGTGGTGAGCGGCCTGCTGGCCGCCGGCCTCGCCGTCGCCATCATCGGGAGCCGTACGCTGCAGCCCGTGGCCGCTTCGGCCGCCGTGCCGACGCCGACGCCGGCCCGGGCACCGACGCCGGCGCCACCGGCACCGGCCGCCGACGGCCCGCCGCCGTTCCAGCTCCAGGGCCCGGCCGACCTGCCGACCTTCGCCGACGTCGGTGGCATGCACGCCCTGAAGGACGAGCTGAAGGACACCTTCGGGCTCATGCTCGCCTTCGCCGGCGAGGCCCGCGCCTACCGTCTCCGCTGGAACGGGCTCCTGCTCCACGGCCCGCCCGGCGTGGGCAAGTCGTTCATCGCCCGGGCCACCGCCGGCGAGTTCGGCCTCAACCTCGTCCACGTCACGACCGCCGACGTGGTCTCCCCCTACGCCGGCGAGGCGGCCCGCAACCTGCGCCAGGCCTTCGAGTTCGCCGCCACCCGCATTCCAACCATCCTCTTCTTCGACGAGTTCGACTCGATCGCCCAGCGCCGGGACGACTTCGGTAACCAGGAGTCCCGGCGCACGGTCAACGAGCTCCTGCGCACCCTGGAGCAGTGGCGACGGGTCCCTGAGCTCATCGTGATGGCGGCCACCAACAACCTCGACTCCCTCGACCCGGCGGCCATTCGTCCGGGCCGCTTCGACCGCCATATCCGCGTCGACATGCCCGACGCGCCGGCCCGGGCCGCCATCTTCGGCGCCGCCCTGAAGGGCCGGCCCCTGGCGCCCGACGTCGACGTCGAGCGGCTGGCGGTCAGCGCCGAGGGACTGACTCCGGCGGCGATCGTCCGGGCCGTCGACGCCGCCGCCCTCGCCGCATTCGAGGAGTCCACCGACTCCGGGCAGGTCGTCGCGCTCACCGCCGCCCACCTGCGCGCCGCCCTCGAGCAGCGGGGCGGCACCGACCGGCCGACCGTCGAGGACTGGACCTGGGACAAGCTCATCCTGCCGGCGGCGACCAAGGCCGAGCTGCAGCAGGTCGTCGCCATGGTCAAGAACCCCGAGCTGGCCCGCACGCTGGGCGTGGAACCTCCTACCGGTCTGCTGCTCACCGGCCCGCCGGGCACAGGCAAGACCACCATCGCCAAAGTCCTCGCCGCCCAGGCCGGCTGCTCCTTCTACCCGATCACCGGCGCGGATGTGACCAGCCCGTGGCTGGGCGAGTCGGAGCGCTCCATCGCCCGCCTCTTCGAGCGGGCCCGGACCAACCAGCCGTCGATCATCTTCCTCGACGAGATCGACGCCATCGCCGGCAAGCGGGGCGAGTGGGGCGGCTACGACCGCCAGATCAACCAGCTACTGGCCGAGATCGACGGGGTGGGCGGACAGCGGGGCGTCTTCGTGCTCGGCGCCACCAACCGGCCCGACCAGCTCGACCCCGCCCTGCTCCGGGGCGGCCGGCTGTCCCGCACCATCGAGATCCCCCTGCCCGACGCCGCCGGCCGCGCCGCCCTGCTCAAGCTGTTCACCGCCGGCATGCCGCTGGAGGGGGTCGACGTCGACGGCCTCGCCCGCCGCACGGCCGGCCTGAGTGGCGCCGACCTGAAGGCCCTCTGCCAGCAGGCCGCGGTCGAGGCCCTGACCCGCTCGTCGGCGGTCGTCACGGGCGCCGACCTGGACGCCGCCCTGGCCAAGCGGGGCGGTCGCGCGCCGGATGCGGCTGACCGGGGCCGCGCCGGCCCCTACATCTAAAGGAGCACCGTTGGTCTGCATCTTCTGCATCGCCGTCCTGGCCATCGTCGCCGGCGCGCTCACCGCGGCCAGTCTCGACGACATCGAGGAGCAGCTGGCCGACAAGGCGACCGGCGAGGTGACGCGGGTGAGCGACACCGAGTCGGTGGCCCGCTTCGAGCTGACCGTGGACGTCGGCGGCAAGGAGGCACCCGTGGCCGTCACTCTCTACAAGGAGCACAGCCGGGCCCGCATCCAGGTGCTGACCCACGCGTTGACGCCCGAGGAGGTCAAGCGGCTGGAGGACGAGCTGGCCGAGGCGATCGGCGCCAAGATCGTCGACCGGTCGAGTCCCGAGGCCGAGGCCGACGAGCCCGCCCACGAGCACCCCACGAAGGACACCGAACGGGAGGCCGAGCGCGTCGACGCGCCGCCGGCCCCCGAGCGCACCCGCGAGCCCGAGCCGCCCCGGGGCGCGCCCTGACCACAAACGTTCGCCCACTTCGACCGAATGGAGTGAGCGAAGCGAACGAATGAGGTCGAGGCGCTAGCGCTACGCTCAGAGGGTCGTTCCTCCGGACCCGGGAGCGAGACCATTCCCGTTCGAATCAGACGCCTGGCCGATGAGCTGAAGATGCGGCGCCGGCGGCTCGACGCGTTCCGCGACCACACGGCGTGGCCGGGCAAGGCCCGCGCCCGAGCCCGCGAGGAGGCCCAGTACGACCATTGTCTCGTGGTCGCCGCGCAGATGCTGGAGCTGCCGGTGCCCGACGAGAAGCCGGGGCCCGGGTGTCCCTTGCCACCGCAGGCCCGGGGCCTGCTCGAGGACCGCCTGGCCGCCGCCGGCCTGGACGTGTTCTCCCCCCGCCGCTGCGACGAGGACATCCTCGACGACGGCGACCCCGTCTTCTGACCCCGGGCCCTCGCCGGCCTACGGCGAGCAGTCTCCGAAGCCGATGTCCCCCGCGTCGGCCACGCAGGTGTCGCCGGCGACGTGCGGGCCCCCCGAGTAACGGTCACCCGCGACACCGTCGACGGTGTTGAGCGAATCGTCGCCCGGCCCGCCGGCCAGCTCGTCGGGCGCGCCGGCCCCGCCGATGAGCGTGTCGTTGCCCTCGCCGCCCGCGAGTTTGTCGGCGCCGCCCTCCCCGTAGAGCGTGTCGTTGCCGTCGACGCCGTAGATCTCGTCGTTGCCGTCGCCACCGCAGACCGTGTCGTTGCCGGCACCGGCGAAGATCCTGTCGTTGCCCTCGAGGCCGAAGATGAAGTCGTCGCCGGCCGTGCCGAGGAGGTTGTCAGGGCCGGGGCCGCCGATGATCGCCCCGACCGGCGGGGCCGTCGTCAGCACGCACGGGTCGAGCGGGACCGCGATGCGCCAGGCGCCCCGACCCTGGGTGCCGACGAACACGTTGATCGTCCCGGCCGGCTCGTGGTCGAAGTAGGCGAAGAAGGGGCGGGGCAGGTGCGGGACGCCAGACGTGTTCGACGTCCGGGGGTCGGTCAGCAACGACCAGTTGAGGCCGCCGTTGCGGGACAGGAACACGCCCGAGTCGCGACCGCCGGCCACGATCGTGTTGGAATCTTCGGGGTCGAAGGCGACCAGCGTCGGCTGCACGTACCCGGCGAAGCCGGTGAAGCTGGTGGCGCCGGCGCCATTGGCCGTCTGCATCTGGAAGTCGCCGTTGCCGTCCATGAGCGAGGTGAGGCCGGCGTCCACCGTCCAGGTCGCGCCGCCATCGATCGACCGGATCATCTGGGCGCCCTTGGGCCCGGAGAGGTGCGACGCGTAGAGGCGGTTGGGGTTGGCGGGGTCGGCCCCGAAGATCTCGATACCGCTCGTGGCGCTGAAGTTGTTGTCGATCCGCGTCCAGGTGCCGGCCAGGCCCTGGAGCCGCCACAGCTGGAACGGGCCCCGGTTGCCGCCTGTCTCGAAGACGCCGAGGCAGCCGGTCTGCGCGTAGAAGGTCGGCGTCCCGGCCAGCATCGAGACCTGGACGCCGCAGAAGCCGCCGGCGGGGGCACCGGTGCCGAGGGCGGTCCAGACGACAGGGTTGGCCGTGATGTCGGCGGTCGTAGATGCGCCCGACCCGCTGACGGAGACGAAGGAGTTGCCCCCGAGGGAGCGGATGTTGTCCGGGAACGTGAAGAGGTCGACGCCCTGGGTCGCAGTACCGGGGGCGAAGCCCATCACGCCCACGGGCGCGGTCATGCCGGGAACGCTGTGGAACTGGCCGTAGCCCGACCAGAGGTCCCACACGACACGGGTCGGGTTGGCGCCGATGTTGAAGACGTCGCAGCAGTGGGGGAAGTTCCACGTCGGCGGGCTGGCGCCGGCGTTGGACGTGCCCATGGCGCCGTTGTCCTGGGCGCCGAGGTAGAGGTTCTCGTTGGCGTCGCCGGCCTGGTCGGCGCCGGTCATCGAGTAGAGCCACAGGGCGTGGAGGCCCACGTTGGCCCGCGTCCACCCTGGCGTCTGGCAGGCGGGGTTGACGCCCCCGGCGGAGTGCACCCCGCCGTCGGAGGAATAGACCCGCGGGCAGCGGTCGTTGGCCACGCCGGTGTCGAACACGACGTCGCCGGTGTCGGCGTGGGCGCCCGCCTGGGCGTTGACCCACGTCGCCACCGTCGGGCAGCGGTTGGCCCCGCCCGGCGCCGGCATGGCCGGCGTGGTGCAGCCGGCCCGGAAGAGGTTGACGCCCCGGCCGACCCAGAGGTCGAAGCCGGCGGTGCGGTCGTTGACCGTGACGAAGGGGATGCGGCTGCCGTCGGATGCGCCGGCGAACTCGGTCCACGTGGCGCCCGTGTCATCGCTCTCGAACACGCGGCCGCCGAACTCCACGAACAGGACGTAGTTCTCGTCGGGCGAGGCGGTGACCGTGCACCGGCCGAAGGCCAGGGCGCCGGGGAGGTTGCCGATGACAGACGTCCACATCGCCCCGCCGTCGGTCGAGCGGTGCACGCCGTCGTTGCCGCAGGCCAGCACCGTGCCGTCGCCCTGGACATAGATGTCCCATACGTTGGTGGCCGCATCGCCGGGGGTCGGGTCGGAGAAGGCCCACGTGGCGCCGCCGTCGCTGGTACGCCCGACTCCACAGTTGGTGCCGATGACCGCGTTGCCATTGGTGGCGTTGATTCCGATCCCGAACGCGGACGGGGCGGCGCGCCGGAGGGCCGGGCACCCGCCGTAGGTGGCCGAGGCGGCGGCCGGCGGCGTGGCCGTGGCCGCGTGGGTCCAGGTGGCGCCGGCGTCGCCGGAGCTCTCGATGCCCGACACCGAGTTGGCGGCCCGGCCGTCGAAGAACGACGTGGCGTACACCCGGTTGTTGTTCGTCGGGTCGACCTCGACGTCCCATGCCACCATCGGACGGTGGCCCGAGAGGAAGGTCCAGCTGGCCGCGCCGTTCGTCGTCTTGTAGATGCCACCGAACTCGGTTGCCGCATAGAACACCTGGTTGTTGGCGCTGGCGCTGGCCAGGCCGTTCACCCGGCCACCGGTGGAGCTGTTGGCGTTCGGGTTGGTGGACGCGTCCGGGTTCACGTCGGTGAACGTGATGGCCGTCGGCACGACCGCGGCCGCCGGCCCGGCGGTGACGATCTGCACGGCCGCGGAACCGACCAGGAGGCCGGCGACGACCGCCCGTGCCAACAGCTTCCGATCGAGAGCCCTCACGTCGGCCACCTTTCCCCCTCGCTCCGCACCTGCCCCCCGCCGCCGTCGGATGGTACTGCGAGTATCGTGAGAAGGTGTCGATGGATCGCAGGCGGCGCGTGTGGCGGCTGCCTGCCGGCGCCCTCGTCGTCCTCCTGATGGCCGGCGCCTGCGGTGCAAGCGGCTCCGACAACGGCGCCGCGCAGGAGCCGGTGTCGACGACCGGCGAGCAGTCCACGACGTCCCCGGCCGCCGGCACCGGCACGACCGCCCCGGTCACGACCAGCCCCGTCGGAACGCAGGCGAGCACCACCCGCCCGCCGGCGTCGACGGGGTCATCGACCACGCTCGGCGGCCCGGGCTTTCCGCCATCGACACCGCCCTCCCAGCCCGTGGTCACCGGGCCCAGCGCCGGGGCGGTGGCGACCGGGCTGACGGCCCTGCCCGGATGCGAGAACGGCCGGGCGCTGGTCAAGCTGTCGTGGCAGCCGGCGGGGACGAACGAGCAGACGGTGGCGGTCTCGGCCCGACGGGACGGGCTGGACACGGGCAACTACACGACCAGCGAGATCCTGGCGGCCAACCAGTCGACCTACGCGCTGCGTGACTCCCAGCCTGGCGGCATCTACTACTGGCGGGTGCTGACCCGGCGCAGCGGCGAGTGGGCCGCCAGCGCCACCGCGCAGTTCGAAGGGCCGACCTGCGTCGCATTCTGAGCCGGCACCATTTTGACCCCGCCGGCGTTGTAGACATGGAGGACGGGCGCGGCGCCCGTCCACGTCCGAGGAGGACATACCGTGCGTACCAGCAACAACCCGGCGCTCACCCGGAGCCCGGCGTTCACCGAGCAGCGGCTGCGGACCGTCGACCCGCTCGAGGAGGCCTACGCCAGACGCAGCGCCACCGGTCGGGAGACCGGGCGCATGACCGTCGACGGCGTGGTCAACCGCACGGGCCTGCTCCTGCTGATCGCCTTCGCCACCGGGGCGGTCACCTGGGCGCTCGACCTGGGCGGCCTGGTGTTCCCCGCCGCCATCGTCGGCCTGATCCTCGGCCTGGTCATCAGCTTCAAGCAGGTGACGAACCCCGGCGTGATCATGGCCTATGCCGCGATCGAGGGCGTCTTCCTTGGTGGCATCAGCCAGTTCTTCGACGCCCGCTACCCCGGCATCGTCATCCAGGCCGTCGTCGGCACCGCGGCGGTGGCCGGCGGCGTGCTCGCCCTCTACAAGAGCGGGCGGATCAAGGTGACACCCCAGTTCACCAAGATGGTCGTCGGCGCGACGATCGGCTTCTTCGCCCTGGTGATGGTGAACCTGGTGGCCGGCTTCTTCGTCAGCGGCGGCCTCGGCCTGCGTGAAGGGCCCATCGGGATCGTCTTCGGCCTGTTCGCCATCGGCCTGGCGTCGATGAACCTGATCCTGGACTTCGACCTGATCGAGCGGGGCGCCAAGGCCGGGCTGCCCGAGAACTACGGCTGGTTCGCCTCCTTCGCCATTCTCGTCACCCTGGTCTGGCTCTACATCGAGATCCTGCGCCTGCTGGCCAACCTGCGCCGGAACTAACCCCGACGGTATCCTTGGGCCGTCGGGGAACGGGGGTCGGCATGATCAGGCGTCGGGCGAAGTCCTGCTTGGTGGCGACGGCGGTAACCATCGGCGCGCTGGGCGCGGCGTCAACCCCGGCCCACCCCCAGTCGTCGATCCTCGAGGCCGACTTGGGGGGCGCCGAGCGGGTGTTCAGCCGCCTGGCGGTGGCGGCCCGCCCGCTGCCGCCCGCCGGCCCGCGTGCGGCGAGCATGTCACCCGCCGACCGGCGGGCCGCCGTGGACGCGACGTGGGGGCCGGGCGAGTCGACGGCGAGCAAGCTCCAGACCTTCGACACGTTCTGGAGCTACGTGGACGCCAGGTTCGCCGCGTTCCAAGGCATCGACGTCGACTGGCGGGCGATGCGCGACCGCTACCGTCCGGAGATCGCCGCCGGCGTGAGCCGCGGGCGCTTCGCCGCCATCATCAACCACATGTCGGTGGCGTTGCGTGACGGGCACACGATTCCCTGGGACCTCGGCGTCAACCTCTTCACCTTGCCTGAACCGGGCGTTCCGCTGTTCGGGATTGGCGGGTGGATGGGCGACACCTCCGGCGCGTGCCTCACCGCCCAGGACGACGGCTCCGCACTCGTGTACGACGTGAGGTCGCCGCACCCGCTCGGGCTGCAGCGCGGCGATCGCATTCTGGGCTACGACGGCAAGCCTTGGCGCGATCTGTACCAGCAGCTACTGGACGAGGAACTGCCGATGTGGCCGCTGTGGTGGGGCAGCGGTCCGGAGGGATTCGAGCACAGCTTCGTCATGTCGGCCGGGCTGAACTGGCATCTCTTCGACACGATGGACGTGTTCAAGCAGCAGACCCAGACCGTGGCCCACGTGCCCACCAGCCTCATGCCCGGCGTGGTCTGGAGCCGCTTCTGCTCGGAGCAGCTGGCCGTCGGAGGTGTCCCGAAGCCCACGTACTACGGCGGCGACTACGTGCGGTGGGGGGTCGTGAACGGAACCAACGTCGGCTACATCTATGTCTGGGGCTGGCTCGACCCCGCGGCCGACCAGTTCGCAGCGGCGGTGCGCGAGGTGACGCAGGTCCGCCATGTCGACGGGCTCATCCTGGACTTCCGCTTCAACACCGGCGGTTACCTCGGCGCGCCATTCACGGGGCTGGCCGCGCTGTTCCCCCATCCGACAGCGTCGATCGGCATGGACGTCCGCATGCGTCCCGACGATCACTTGAAGATGAAGAACCTGGGCCTGCCGGGCGACTTCAAGCTGGACTTCGACTGGGACAGAACGGGGGAAGGCAACACACGGGGAAAGATGTCCTACGACGGCCCGGTGGCGGTGTTGACCGGCCCGGGCGCGATCAGCGCCGGCGACTTCGCCACGCTGTGGGCCGATCTGCTCCCTCGTGCCCGCACCTTCGGCAAGTCCACGGCGATGGCCGCCGGCATGCCCACCCAGCCGGCGCTCGGCACGGTGCTCGACATGGGCCCTGACTGGGACGCCACGATCGCCGAGACGAACACCTACCGGGTCGGTGCACCGCACGACTACCTCATCCACACGGACTTCGTCCCCGACGAACGGGTGTGGCTGCGGCCCCAGGACGTCGCCGCCGGAAGGGACACGGTGGTCGAGGCGGCGCTGCGGTGGCTGGGGGCGTCCCCCTAGTCCAGCGGCCGTGACGCCTCGGCGTCGACCACCGAGCGTGGGCTGGTGACCACATGTGAATAATCCGCCCGGGCAATGGGTACGAACCTCACAACGTAAAACCGATCTGGAGGTTCTCCCAAATGGGTATCGGAGTCAGTGTCTTCCTTCTCGCAGTTGGCGCCATCCTGGCGTTCGCTGTCGACCTCACGGTGTCGGGTCTCGACCTCGCAACAATTGGTGTCATCCTGATGATCGTGGGTGCCATCGGGCTGGTCACGAGCATGGCGATCTTCGGTCGGGGGAGCCTCGGCGGCCGGCGCACCGTGGTCACCGACGACTACGTGGAAGAGGTGCCCGTCGGCACCCGCCGCACCATCGACTACTAAACACCAATCGCGTGGCGATAGAGCGGGTACGGCCTCCGGGTCGTGCCCGCTTTTTCGCGTCTACAGGCTTCGGAGCAGGTTGGTCGCGGTGTCGGCCGGGCTCACCTTGTACCAGGCCTGGGCGATGCGGCCGTCCTCATCGATGAGGAACGCCGAGCGCAGGATGCCCATGTACTTCTTGCCGTACATGCTCTTCTCCCGCCACACGTCGTACGCCAGCGAGACGGCGTGGTCCTCGTCGGCCAGCAGCGGGAAGCCGAGGCCGTACTTGGTGTCGAACTTGGCCTGCTTCGCCGGCTTGTCGGGGCTGACGCCCAGGATGACCGTGTCGCCGATCTGGTCGGAGATGTCCCGCAACGCGCACGACTGCGCGATGCAGCCCGACGTGTCGGCCTTCGGGTAGAAGTACAGCAGGACCTTGCGGCCCTTGAAGTCCGACAGCGAGACCGGCGAGCCGGACTGATCGAGCACGGTGAAGTCGGGCGCGTCGTCACCTGGTTGGAGTTCGGCCATGAGCCAGGGTAGGGCACTCAGCCGTAGCTGTAGAAGCCCCTCCCGGTCTTGCGGCCCAGGAGGCCGGCCTCCACCATGCGCGACAGCATCGGCGGCGGCGCGTACAGCGGCTCCTTGAACTCCTCGTACATCGACTGGGCCGCGGCCAGCGTGGTGTCCAGGCCGATGAAGTCGGCCAGGGCGAGCGGGCCCATGGGGTGATTGCAGCCCAGCACCATGCCGGCGTCGATGTCTTCCGCTGAGGCGAAGCCGGATTCCAGCATCCGTACCGCAGCGATCAGGTACGGGATCAGCAGGGAGTTGACGATGAACCCGGCCCGGTCCTTGGATGTGATGACCCGCTTGCCGAGCGCCTCCTCGGCGAAGGCCCGCACCGTGGCCGCTGCGGCCGCGCCGGTCAGCAGCGAGGTGACCAGCTCGACGAGCTTCAGGACCGGTACGGGGCTAAAGAAGTGGAGCCCCAGCACCTGCTCGGGCCGGCCGGTGGCCATGGCCAGCTTCATGATCGGGATGGCCGAGGTGTTGGAGGCCAGGACGGCGTCGCCGGCCACCACCTTGTCGAGGGTGGCGAACACATCGAGCTTGAGCGCCTCCGACTCCGGCACCGCCTCCAGGACGAGCTGGCGGTCGCCGAACTCGCCCAGGTCGGTGGTGAAGCGCAGCCGGGCCATGGCGGTCGCCACCTCTGCGTCCGACACCTTCCCCCGGCTCCGGGCCCGTTCCAGCGACGCTTCGATGCGGCGCCGGCCGGCGGTCAGGGCGTTCTCGTCGATCTCCCGGACGAGCACGTCGACCCCGGCGCGGGCGCACACCTCGGCGATGCCCGAGCCCATGAGCCCGCATCCGACCACGCCGACCCGCTCGATGACCATCAGGCCCGGTCGTTCCCGGGCGACGACCCGAGCTCGTGGACCCGCACCGTGTTGGTGCTGCCGGCCCGGCCGGGCTGGCCGGCGACGATGACAACCCGCTCCCCCGGCCGGGCCCGGCCGAGGCGGAGCATCGTCTCCTCGGCCTGGGCCACCGCGTCATCGACGTTGAGCGGCAATGAGCAGACGAAGGTCTCCACGCCCCACGTGAGCGCCAGCTGGCTGCGCACCGCCGGCTCCGACGTGAAGGCGATCACGGGGATCACCGACCGGTGGCTGGCCAGCCGCTGGGCCGTCCGGCCCGTGCGGGTGAACACGGCCAGCGCCTTGGCGTCGACGGTGGCGCCGAGCCGGCTGGCCGCCGCGGCCAGGGCGTCCTCGGACGTGGACGGCGGGCACACCAGGTCGGGGATGCGCGCCAGCGCCCGCTGCTCGGCGACGCTCACGATCCCGGCCATGGTCGACACTGCACCAGAGGGATACTCGCCGACGCTCGTCTCGCCCGCCAGCATGAGGGCGTCGGCGCCGTCGAGGACGGCGTTGGCCACGTCGGATGCCTCGGCCCGGGTGGGGTGGGGGTGGTGGATCATCGACTCCAGCAGCTGGGTGGCGACGATCACCGGCTTGCCCCGCTCCCGGGCCATCTGCGCGACCCACTTCTGGGTCACCGGCAGCTGCTCCAGCGGGAGCTCGATGCCCAGGTCGCCCCGCGCCACCATCACGCCGTCGAACGCGTCGATGAGCGCCTCGAAGTCGGCCACGGCCTCGGGCTTCTCGATCTTGGCCAGCACCGGCACGCGCCGGCCCGCGGCGTCCATCACCTCGCGCACCGCGGCCGCGTCGGCGGCCCGCCGCACGAACGACAGGGCGACCATGTCCACCCCCAGTTCGAGGGCGAAGACGAGGTCCTCGACGTCCTTCTCGGTGAGCGCCCCGATCCGCAGGTTCGTCCCGGGCAGGTTGACGCCCTTATGGTCGGAGAGCGGCCCACCCTCGACCACCTCGCAGCTGATCTCGCGGCCCTCGCAGGCGAGGGCGGCCAGCTTGATCAGGCCGTCGTCGACTAGGAGGGTGTCGCCCGGCACCATCTCGCGCGCCAGTCCCTCGTAGCTCACCGACGCCCGCTCGCTGGTGCCCATGCCCGGCTCGGTCGTGACCGTGAACATCGAGCCCGGCCGGAGGATGGCGGCGCCGCCGTGGAAGGCCCCAAACCGGATCTTGGGGCCCTGGAGGTCGGCCATCACACCGACGGCCCGCCCCGCCTCATCCGACGCCTGCCGGACGCCGGCGTACAGGGCGGCGTGCTCCTCCCGGGTGCCATGGGAGAAGTTCAGGCGCCACATCCATGCCGGCGTCGACCAGGGCCCGGAGGGCCTCGCGCGAGTGCGACGCCGGCCCCAGGGTGCAGATGATCTTCGTCCGCCGCGGCAGCGTCATGCCCACCACGGCCTCAGTCATGCTCGCCAAGGCTCGATGGCCTCCGGGTCGAGCCCGTAGAGCTCGATGGCGTCGGCCACCTCCTCGGGCTTGGCATCGCCGATGTCGGCCAGGGCGGCCAGGACCGCGACCACGAGGTGGGGGGCGTCGGTCTCGAAGTGGCGGCGGAGGGCAGCACGGGAGTCCGACCGGCCGTAGCCGTCGGTGCCGAGGGTCGACAGCCGGCCGGGCAGCCAGCGGGCCACCTGGTCGGGGACGGCCTTCATGAAGTCGGTGACGGCGACGATCGGCCCCTCGGCGTCGGCCAGCGCCTCGGTCACGTAGGGCACCCGGGGCAGCTCCGTCGGGTGCAGCCGGTTCCAGCGCACGGCGGCCAAGGCGTCCTCGCGCAGGGCTTTGTACGACGTGGCGCTCCACAGCTCGGCGGCCACGCCGTGGTGGTCGGCCAGCATCCGCTGGGCGTCCCTCGCCGCGGCCTGGGCCGTGCCGCTGAACAGAATCGTGGCCCGACGGTCACCTTCGGGCGCCGGCGCGAACCGGTACAGCCCCTTCAGGATGCCGTCCTCGACCCCGTCCGGCATCGGCGGCATCGGGTAGTTCTCGTTGTACAGGGTGAGGTAGTAGAAGACGTCGTCGGGCTGGTCGCCGTACATGCGGGCCACGCCGTCACGGACGATGGCCGCCACCTCGTAGGCGAACGCCGGGTCGTAGGCGGCCAGGTTGGGGATGGTCGACGCCAGGACCAGGCTGTGGCCGTCCTGGTGCTGGAGACCCTCGCCGTTGAGGCTGGTGCGGCCGGCGGTGGCGCCGAGCAGGAAGCCCCGGCCCTTCAGGTCGCCGAAGGCCCAGATCAGGTCGCCGATCCGCTGGAAGCCGAACATCGAATAGAAGATGTAGAACGGGATCATCGGCTCGCCCCAGGTGGCGTACGCCGTGCCCGCGGCCGCGAACGACGCCATGGAGCCCGCCTCGGTGATCCCTTCCTCGAGGATCTGCCCGTCGACGCTCTCGCGGTAGGCCAGCTTCATGGCCCCGTCGACCGGCTCGTAGAGCTGACCGGTCGGGGCGTAGATCTTCACTTCACCGAACAGGGCGTCGAGGCCGAAGGTCCGGGCCTCGTCGGGGACGATCGGGACCACCCGCTTCCCGACGGTCTCGTCGCGCAGCAGCGACCGCAGGAGGCCGGCGAACGCCATGGTCGTCGACACCGACCGCGTGCCGGAGCCACCCATGAGCTCGTCGAAGACCGCCGGCGCCGGCTGGCCCGGGGACTGCCAGCGCACGACCCGCCGGGGGACGGAGCCGCCGAGGGCCCGGCGCCGGTCGCGGAGGTACGCCTCTTCCGGCGACCCTTCCACGAGCCGAAGGTAGGGCGGCAGGCCGCCCTCCAGCTCCTCGTCGCCCACCTGGTCGGCCAGGCCGAGGCGGTCCCGCAGGGAACGGAGCTGGGCCGCCGGCATCTTCTTCATCTGGTGGGCCGCGTTGCGGCCCTCGATCTCCGGCCCGAGGCCCGAGCCCTTCACCGTCTTGGTCAGGATGACGGTCGGCGAGCCGGTGTTGGCCACCGCCTTGGCGTAGGCGGCGTAGAGCTTCTCGTGGTCGTGCCCGCCACGGGGCAGGGTGAGCAGCGAGTCGTCGTCGGCCACGCCCTCGACCATCGTGGCCAGCCGCGGGTCGGCACCGAAGAAGTGCTCACGGGCGTGACCGGTGCCCTCCACGACGAACCGCTGGTACTCGCCGTCGGGCGTGGCCGTCATGCGGTCCACGAGGGCACCGTCGGTGTCGCGGGCCAGCAGCTCGTCCCAGCGCGACCCCCAGACCACCTTGATCACGCCCCAGCCCGCACCCCGGAACACCCCCTCCAGTTCCTGGATGATCTTCCCGTTGCCGCGCACCGGACCGTCGAGACGCTGGAGGTTGCAGTTGACAACGAAGATGAGGTTGTCGAGTCCCTCCCGCGCCGCCAGGGAGATGGCGCCGAGCGTCTCGGGCTCGTCGCACTCGCCGTCGCCTATGAAGCACCACACCTTGGCCTGGCTGGTGTCGGCGATGCCGCGGTTGGCCAGGTAGCGGTTGAACCGGGCCTGGTAGATCGAGCAGATCGGCCCGAGGCCCATGGAGACGGTGGGGAACTCCCAGAAGTCGGGCATGAGCCGAGGGTGGGGGTAGCTGGACAGCCCGCCGCCACCGATCTCCCGCCGGAAGCGGTCGAGCTGGTCCTCGTCGAGGCGCCCCTCGACGAAGGCCCGGGCGTAGACCCCCGGGCTGGCGTGGCCCTGGAAGAAGATCTGGTCCCCCGCCCCTCCGTCGTCCTTGCCCCGGAAGAAGTGGTTGTGGCCCATCTCGTAGAGGCTCGACGAGGAGGCCGGCGTGGCCATGTGCCCGCCGGCGCCCTCGGAGTTGGTGTTGGCCCGCGCCACCATGACCGTCGTGTTCCAGCGCACGAGCGCCTCGATGCGGCGCTCGACCTCGCGGTCGCCCGGGTACTCGGGCTGGGCGTCCGCCGGGATGCTGTTGACGTAGGGCGTGGTCGTCGCCCCCGGGAGCCCGACGTCGCGCTCGGCGGCCCGGCCCAGCAGGCGGGTCAGCATGAGGCGGGTGGCGGCGGGGCCGTGGGCGTCCACCACCGCGTCGAGGGAGTCCAGCCACTCCCCCGTCAGGCTGGCGTCGCCGTCGGGCAGTTGGTCGGCAAAATCGGTCATGGTCGTACCACTTCGACCAGCACGGCCTCGCCCTGGCCGCCGCCGCCACACAGGGCGGCGGCGCCGAGGCCGCCGCCGCGCCGGCGGAGCTCATTCACGAGGGTGAGGACCAGGCGGGTGCCGGACGCGCCGATGGGATGCCCGAGGGCGATGGCCCCACCGTTGACGTTGACGATCTCGTCGCTGATACCGAGGTCGGCCATGGAGGCGGCCGCCACGGCGGCGAACGCCTCGTTGATCTCGAACAGGTCGATGTCGCCCACGCTCAGGCCGGCCCGCTGCAGCGCCCGGGCGATGGCCCGTGACGGCTGGGTCAGCAGCGAGGCGTCGGGGCCGGCGACCATGCCGAAACCGGCCACCTCGGCCAGTGGGGTGAGGCCGAGCTCGGTGGCCTTGGCCCGGCTCATGAGCACCACGGCGGCGGCCCCGTCGGAGATCTGCGAGGCGTTGCCGGCGGTGATGGTGCCGTCCTTGGCGAACGCCGGCTTGAGCCGCCCCAACGACTCGACGGTGCTCTCGGGGCGCACCCCCTCGTCGGTGTCGAACATGAGGGGGTCGCCCTTCTGCGGCACCGGAACGGGCACGATCTCCTCGGCGAACCGGCCCTCCTTGATCGCGGTCGCGGCCCGCTCGTGGCTCTTGGCCGCCAGCTCGTCCTGGACGGCGCGGGAGATCGAGGCGGCCTTGACGTAGGCCTCCGTGCCGGCGCCCATGTGCACGCCGTCGAAGGCGCACCACAGGCCGTCGCTGATCATGGAGTCGACCATGGTGACGTCGCCGAGGCGGTAGCCCCGGCGCGATCCGGGCAGCAGGTGGGGGGCCTGGGTCATGGACTCCATGCCGGCGGCCACCACGATGTCGGCGTCGCCCGCGGCGATCATCTGGTTGGCCAGGTAGATGGCGTGGATGCCCGACAGGCACACCTTGTTCACCGTGACCGCCGGGACATCCATCGGGATCCCGGCCTTCACCGCCGCCTGGCGGGCGGGGTTCTGGCCCTGGCCGGCCTGCAGCACGTGGCCGACGATGACGTCGTCGACCTGATCGGGGGCGATGCCGGCCCGGTCGAGGGCGGCGGCGATGGCCGCCCCGCCGAGGTCGGCGGCCGGCAGCGTAGCCAGCGAGCCCGACAACTTGCCGATGGCGGTTCGGGCGGACGAGACGAGGAACGATCCGGGCATGTGGTTGCCTCCGGTGGTCACTTGGCGGACGGGTAGTCGTAGAAGCCCTGGCCGGTCTTGCGGCCGAGCCGGCCGGCGGTGACCATGCGCTTGAGCAGTGGGGCCGGCGCCGAGCAGGGGTCGTGGTGCTCCTCGTACAGCACGTTCAGGATCGCCAGGCTGGTGTCGAGGCCCACGAAGTCGAGCAGCTCGAGGGGGCCCATCGGGAAGCTGCAGCCGCCCTTCATGGCCGCGTCGATGTCCTCCTTGCTGGCGATCTCGCTGTCGAGCATCCGGATGGCGCTGTTGAGGTAGGGGAACAGCAGGGCATTGACGATGAAGCCGGCGCTGTCCTTCACCATGACCGCGTCCTTACCGCACTCCTCGGCGAACTGGCGGGCCGCGCCCGTCGTTGCGTCAGAGGTGCTCGGCGCCGACACGATCTCCACCAGGGGCATCCGGGGGGCGGGGTTGAAGAAATGCAGACCGACCACCCGGCCGGGCCGCTTGGTCCCCAGGGCGATCTCGGAGACCGCCAGCGTCGAGGTGTTGGTGGCGAGGATCGTCTCCTCGGAGCACACCCGGTCGAGGTCGGCGAAGAGCTGGCGCTTGACGTCGAGGTCCTCGACGACCGACTCCACGACGATGCTGCACCGTCCGAGATCGCCGATGTCAGTTGTCGTCCGGACCCGGTCGAGCGCAGCTGCGCCTTCCTCGGGTGGCAGCTTGCCCTTGGCCACCTGGAACTCGAGCGACCTCGACACCTTGCCCAGTGCCGCGTCAGCGGCCGCCTGGGTCCGGCCCCGCAGGATCACCTTGAACCCGGCCTTGGCCGCCACTTCAGCGATCCCGGCGCCCATCATGCCGGTCCCGGCGACTCCTACGAACTTGGTGTCGAGCATCGTGTCTCCCCTGTCGTTGTCGAAGGCCTGTCGTTGTCGAAGGCCTGTCGTTCGTCGAAGGCCTGTCGCTTGTCGAAGGTTGTCCTGCTCATGCGTGCACGTACGTTCCGGGTGCGTCACCGATGGGCGGGTGGGCGGCGCTGCCCACCGCCCGGGGCGGCCGGCGTTTCCCGGCCCGCCGGCCGATCCAATCGGCCCAGTCCCCCCACCACGAGCCCTCGTGCTGGGTGGCGTCCTCCAGCCAGTCCTCGGCCGTGTCGGGGAGCGCGTCGTTCGTCCAGTACCGGCGCTTGGGGCCGGGCGGGTTGACGATGCCGGCGATGTGGCCGGCGGAGCTGAGGACGAACCGCACCGTGCCCCCGAGCAGGCCGGTGCTGGCGTAGGAGGACTTCCACGGGGTGATGTGGTCGGCCATGGCGGCGAGGATGTAGGTGTCGGCCGTGACGTCGTCCAGGCACAGCTGGCGACCACCCATGGTCATGGCGCCCTCGGCCAGGCGGTTCTCGAGGTAGAGGGCGTGCAGGTAGGCGGCGTGGGTGGCCTCGGGGACGCCGATGGAGTCGGCGTTCCAGGCCAGGATGTCGAACGCCGGCGGCTGGTCGCCCATCAGCCAGTTGGCGCTCACGTAGTTCCAGATCAGGTCGTTGGCCCGGAGTGAGTCGAAGGTGGTGCCCATCTCCCGGCCGTCCAGAAAGCCGGTCCGGGCCATCCGGCGCTCCACGCCGGCCACGGCCTCGGGACCGGTGAAGGCGCCCAGGTCGCCGGGCTGGCTGAAGTCGAGGAGGGTGTTGAGCAGGGTCAGCGACTGGATGCGATCGTCGCCCCCCTGGGCCTGGTAGGCGGCGAGCATCGACGCCAGCATCCCGCCCACGCAGAGGCCGGCCACGTTGACCTTCTCGGCCTCCGTGATCTCGCCCACGACGGCCAGCGCCGCATCGAGGCCCCGGAGCATGTAGTCGTCCAGACCGACGTCGCGCATCGACGCGTCGGCATTGCGGTAGCTCATGGCGAACGTGGTGTGGCCGTGGCTCACCGCCCACTCGGCGAAGCTGCGGCCCGGGGCCAGGTCCATGATGTAGTACCGGTTGATCCACGGCGGGCTCAGCAGCAGCGGTGTCTGGTACACCGACTTCGTCTGCGGTGCGTACTGGATGACCTCGACCAGGTCGTTCCGGAACACGACCTGGCCCGGGGTGCAGGCCAGTTCCCGACCTACCCGCAGCGCGGACGCGTCGACCTGGCGAGGCCGGGCGCCGTTCTCGGCGACGTCCTCCAGGAAGTTGGTGATGCCCTCGACGACACTCGAACCGCCCGTCTCAACCGCCTTGCGCAGGGCGACCGGGTTGCTGCCGAGGAAGTTGGTCGGGGCCAGGGCGTCGGCCACCATGCCCAGGGCGAAGTGGGCCTTGGCGGCGTCGGCGTCGTCCAGGCCGCCGGCCCCCGCCAGCCGGCCGAGGTGCCGCGACCAGGCCAGGTAGGCCTGGCGCTGGGCGAGGAACCACGGGTGCTCCTCCCAGGCCGGGTCGGAGAAGCGGCGGTCACCGGGCGCCGGCGTCAGCGACGTCGGTCCGTCGGCCAACCCGACGGCGCGGGCCGCCACCTCGGTGGTGGCCAGCACCACGTCGCCCGTCAGGCGGGCGGCCTCCCGCAGGGCGGCGCCGGGATTGCCGGCGAGGCCGGCGCCGAGGCGGGCCAGGACGGGGGCAAATGCGGCGGGGTCGGTGTCGGCCCACTGCTCGTCGCCGACGATGTCCTCCGCCGGGATCATCGGACCACCGGGGCCGGGAAGTCGGCGTAGTAGCGGTAGACGATGTCGGCGACGCAGCCGGGCTTCGGCTGCCCGTCGACCTCGAAGGTGAGGCGGAACGTGGCCTGCACGCCGCCGGCGACCTGGTCGACCTCTCGGAGCTCGACAGCGGCCCGCACCCGGGAACCCACGGGGACCGGCGCCGGATAGCGCACCCGGTTGGAGCCGTAGTTCAGGACCAGGCCGGCGCCCGCGACCTCGATGACCTCGTCGAGGAACTGGGTGGCGAAGGACAGGGTGAGGTAGCCGTAGGCGATCGTGCCGCCGAACGGGCCGGCCGCGGCTCGCACGGGGTCGATGTGGATCCACTGCCGGTCGCCGGTGAGCTCGGCGAAGGTGTCGACGTCGGCTTGGGTGATCGTTCGCCACGAACTGTGGCCCAGCACCGTGCCGGCCGAGGCAACGAGGTCTGTGACGTGGACGACGGCTGGCGGGCCTGGTGTCTCGGGCATGTCCCCATCCCTTCCTGCTGTGGTGGCGCCGGCCGGGTCGTATGGACGCAACTGCGAACACCGCTCGTTCTGCCCCGCTGGGGTTTCGCCGCGGTAGCCACCCGACCAACGCTCGGTGACGGCTAGGTGAAAGGCCGCTGTCCTTCTCCGGCACCCCTTCGGGCGCGCGGCAACAGCCCATCCGGCTTCAGATCTACCCGCCGGCCCGTCGACGAAACATGTTTCTACCAAGCGGTTGCATGATATAGTTAACGTAACCGACGAGCAAGGAGGCTTCCATGCCTACTGCGATCGAAACGACAACCGCCATCCAGGACAAGGTGTACGCCGGCATCCAGGCCAGCCAGCGGGCTGTCCTCGACTCCGCCAGGACCTGGTCGGAGACGGTCGAGACCGTCTTCGCCAAGCTGCCTGAGTACGCCTCGGCCACGCCGGCGCCGCCCAGCCAGGTGCTGGAGAACGCCTACGGCTTCACCCAGAAGGTCCTCACGAGCCAGCGGGAGTTCCTGAGCCAGCTGTTCGAGGCGACCCTGCCGGCCACGCGGGCCCCGTCGGCCGCGCAGGCGAAGGCCACTCCCCGGAGCTGACCGGAGGCACCTGCAGCACGACCACGGCCGGCGGCACGTCCGCCCCGGCCGTGGCGCGCTGCTCTAGCGTGACGTGCACGTGGCCGATGACCTGTGGCAGACCCAGCTTGAGGCGTTCGGCACCTTTCTCCGGTCCCAGCGCCGGCTGGCCAACCTCTCCCTTCGGGAGATGGCGGAACGGACCAAGGTCTCGAATGCCTACCTGAGCCAGGTCGAGCGGGGACTGCACGCGCCATCAGTGCGCGTCCTGCGCTCGATCGCCCAGGCCCTGGACCTCTCGACCGAGGCCATGCTGGCCCACGCCGGCCTGCTCGGCGACGACCCCGCCGATGCCGCCGGCGAGTCGCCGGTCACGGAGGCAGCCATCCGCGCCGACCGCCGGCTCACCGACGACCAGAAGGAGGCGCTGCTCTCTGTCTATCGGAGCTACATCGCCAACAACCAACGGCCCTGACGGCGACGTTGCCGACCAGCCCGAGGGTGCGCCGGGCGTCGTCGGCGCCATCGCCACCGAGGCATTGGGCCCCGAAGCCGGCCTGCTGGCCGGGCTCGACATCGCCAGCTTCGCCGAGGTGCTCGGCCGGGTGGTGTCCGTCCTGGCCGCCCACCCCACCCGGATGCTCGAGCCGGCCCGCCGCTACGCCGGCGCCCTGGCCTGGGCGGGCGTCGCCGCCTCCGGACGGGCCTTCGGGCTGGCGGTCGGCGGGCTGGAGCCCGAGCCGGGCGACCGCCGGTTCCGCGACCCGAGCTGGTCGAGCAACCCGTGGTTCTTCTGGCACCAGCAGGCCCACCTGGCCTGGGCGCGCTACGCCCGCGAGCTGGTGGATGCCGCCGACCTCGATCCCGCCGCCACCGACAAGGCCCATTTCGCCGTCGGACTGCTGGTCGACGCCGCCTCCCCCACCAACTTCCTCCCGACCAACCCGGTCGCCCTCCGCCGGGCGTTCGACACCGGCGGTCTTTCAGTCCTCGAAGGCCTGGCCAACTTCTTCAGTGACCTGGTCACCAACCGGGGCATGCCCCGGCAGGTCGACACATCGGTGTTCCGCCTGGGTGAGAACCTGGCGGCCACGCCGGGCAAGGTCGTCTTCCGCAACGACCTCATGGAGCTGATCCAGTACTCGCCGCAGACCGAGACGGTGCACGAGATCCCGTTGCTGCTCAGTCCGCCGTGGATCAACAAGTACTACATCATGGACCTGGCGCCGGGACGGAGCTTTACCGAGTGGGCGATCTCCAACGGCCACACCGTCTTCACCATCAGCTACCGGAACCCCGACGAGTCGATGCGCGACGTCGCCCTCGACGACTACCTCCTGCGCGGCCCCCACGACGCCCTCGACGTCATCGCCGAGATCACCGGCTGCGAGCACGTCAACATCGTCGGGCTGTGCCTGGGCGGGACGCTCACCACCATGCTGCTGGCCCACCTGGCCGCCCACGAGCACGACCGCGTCCGCTCCGCCACCCTGCTCAACACCCTGGTCGACTTCTCGGAGCCGGGCCCGATGGGCCGCTTCATCGACAAGGGCTCGGTCGAGCGCCTCAGCAAGAAGATGCTCGAGCGCGGCTACCTCGAGGCCACCGATATGTCGACGATGTTCGACCTCTTGCGGGCCCGGGACCTGATCTGGAACTACGTGGAGAGCGGGTGGCTGATGGGCCAGCCCCCGCCGGCCTTCGACATCCTGGCCTGGAACGGCGACGGCACCCGCATGCCCGCCGACATGCACTCGTTCTACCTGCGCTACTGCTACGTCGAGAACCAGCTCGCCCGGGGCGAGATGACACTTGCCGGCACCCGCCTGCACCTCGACCGCATCACCGCCGACACCTACGTCCTGGCCGCGAAGGAGGACCACATCGCCCCCTGGCTGTCGTCCTACGCGTCGACGAAGGTCCTGGGCGGGGACATGCGCTTCGTGCTGACGTCGTCGGGCCACGTGGCCGGGATCGTCAACCCGCCCGGCCCCCGCCGGCGGTACTGGACCAACGACGAGCTGAGCGCCGACCCCGGGGCGTGGCTGGCGGGCGCCACCGAGCACACGGGATCGTGGTGGGAGGACTGGGCGGGCTGGATCGGCGAACGGGCCGGCGGCCGGCGCTCACCGCCCTCCATGGGCAGCGCCAGCCACCCGCCGATCGACGACGCGCCGGGCGTCTACGTCCACCAGAAGTAGCGCGTCTACGGCCGCTCGCCAGGCACGCTGGGCGCGGCCTGGGAGTGGAACCCCCCGTCGACGTGGACGATCTCCCCGGTGGTGGCGGGGAACCAGTCCGACAGGAGCGCCACGCAGGCCTTGGCCACCGGCGAGGTGTCCCGGGAGTCCCAGCCCAGGGGCGACCGGCCGGCCCACGCCCCCTCCATCTGGTCGAACCCGGGGATACCCCGGGCCGCCACCGAGCGGAGGGGCCCGGCGGAGACGAGGTTGACCCGGATGCGGTGGGCGCCGAGGTCGCGGGCCAGGTACCGGGCGGTTGACTCCAAAGCCGCCTTGGCCACCCCCATCCAGTCGTACGCCGGCCAGGCCTGCGTCGCGTCGAAGTCGAGGCCGACGATCGACCCGCCGGCGTCCTGCATCAGCGGCAGCACGGCCACCGCCAGCGCCTTGAGGGAGTACGTCGAGGCGTGGATGGTGGTGGCCACATCGTCCCACCCGGTGTGCAGGAAGTTGCCGCCGAGGGCAGGGGCGGGGGCGAAGCCGATGGCGTGCAGCACCCCGTCGACCCTGGTCCAGCGGCTGGCGAGGTCGGTGGTGAGTGCCTCGAGGTGCGCCGGTTGGGTGACGTCCAGCTCCAGCACGTCGGGCTCGGACGACAGCTTCCGGGCCGTCCGGCGGGTCAGGCTCATGGCCCGGCCGAAGGAGGTGAGGACGATCTCCGCCCCCTGCTCCTGGGCCAGCTTGGCCACGCCGAAGGCGATGGAGTCGGGGTTGAGGACCCCGGTGACCACGATCTTCTTGCCGTCCAGGAGGCTCACGGTGTCATCGCATTCGCTGCGCTCATAGCGGCGTGTTCGAGTGCTTGGCCCGCGACGGCGGGGCGGCCCGCTTGGTGCGCAGGGCGGCGAGGCCGGCGGTGAGCAGGCGACGGGTGTCGAGGGGGTCGATGATGTCGTCGACGTAGCCCCGATCGGCGGCGACCGCCGGCGAGCACAGGCGCTCGGTGTAGTCGGCCTCCAGCTCGGCCTGGACCCGGGCCCGCTCGGCGAGGTCGTCGATGGCCGACAGCTTGCGGCGCTGGAGCACGGCGACCGCCCCCGGGGCTCCCATGACGGCGATCTCCGACTTCGGCCAGGCCAGGCAGAGGTCGTTCCCGAGGCCCCGGGAGTCCATGGCGATGTAGGCGCCACCATACGCCTTGCGCAGCACGACACAGAGCCGGGGGACGGTGGCGTTGGCGTAGGCGTGGACCAGCTCGGCGCCGTGGCGGATCATGCCCCGCCACTCCAGGTCGCGGCCGGGCCGGAAGCCGCCGCAGTCGACGAACGTCAACAGCGGCAGCCCGAAGGCGTCGCAGCATTGGACGAACCTCGCCGCCTTGCGTGAGGCCTCGATGTCGAGGGTGCCGGCCTGGCTCTTGGGCTGGTTGGCGATGACGCCGACGGGCATGCCGCCTAGGCGGGCGTAGCCGGTGACCACATTCGTGGCCAGGAGTGGGCGCACCTCGAGGAAGGTGCCGGCGTCGCAGACGTCGCCGATCACCGTGCGGACGTCGTAGGACGCCGTCGGCCGCTCGGGCACCACGCCGGCGCCCACCTTCGTGGGCCGGTCGAGCGGGTCGTCGGTGGGCCAGTACGGCGGGTCGTCCAGGTGGTTGGACGGCAGGTAGGACAGCAGGTCGGCGACCGCGCCCGCCGCCTCCGCCTCGTCGAGCACGACCATCGACGCCACCCCGCTGCGGCCGGCGTGGATGTCGGCCCCACCGAGGTCGACGTGCGAGGTGGTCACGCCGGTGAACGATGCCGCGGCCCGGGGACCATTGACGTAGGCGTAGGCCTCGGCCGTCATCACCACGTGGTCGGCCAGGCCGAGGAGCAGCGCCGGCCCGCCCACGCACGGCCCGGTCACCGTAAGGAGGATTGGCACTGTTCCGGACGCGTCGGCCAGCGCCTTGGCGACCCGACCCCACGCGACCAGCGACGCCAGCCCCTCCCGCACGTCGGCCCCCGACGTGGCGATCTCGCCGACGACGGGCACGCCGGCGTCGAGCGCCAGCCGGATCGTGCGCTCGATGACCTGGCCCTCGGTCGGGCCGATGGCACCCCGATGCAGGCCGCCGTCGAGACGGAACCAGGCCACCCGCCGGCCGTCGATCTCACCGAGGGCGGCAACGGCCGCACCCCCCCGCCGGCCGGCGACCGGGGCGGCGGCCGTCACCCTGTGTAGGGCGTCAGAACGAGAGTGGCATTGTGCCCGCCGAAGCCGAACGAGTTCGACACGACGGGGGCGGCGGCCAGCGCGCGGGGCTCGCCGGCCACCACGTCGACCGCCAGCTCCGGCTCGGCGCGGGAGTGGTTGGCGGTCGGGGGGATCAACCCGTCGCGGATGGCCAGCAGAGAGGCCACGGCTTCCACCGCGCCGGCGGCGGCGATCAGGTGCCCGATGGACCCCTTCGCCGACGTGAGCGGCACCGTGTGCTCGCCGAACACCTTGACCACGGCCTCGGCTTCGGCCGCGTCGTTGAGGTCGGTGGACGTCCCGTGGGCGTTGATGTGGCCGATGTCGCCCGGCTCGAGGCCGGCGTCGGCTAGGGCGAGACGCATGCAATGGGCCGCGCCCGCACCCCCGGGCGACGGGGCGGTCACGTGGTAGGCGTCGGAATTGCGGCCGTACCCGGCCAGTTCCCCGTAGATGCGGGCGCCACGGGCGACGGCCCGGTCCCATGACTCCAGCACGACGAAGCCGGCGCCCTCGCCCATGACGAAGCCGTCGCGGTCGATGTCGAAGGGCCGGGAGGCCAGGGTCGGCTCGTCGTTGCGGTTGCTGAGCGCGCCCATGCGGGCGAAGGCGGCGATGGCGATGGGCGTCACACACGCCTCGGACCCGCCGGCCAGCACCACGTCAGAGGAGCCCTCACGGATCAGGCGGCCGGCCTCGCCGATCGCGTTCGTGCCGCCGGCACAGGCGGTGGCGATGCAAAAGTTCGGCCCGGTCCACCCCAGCTTCAGGCCGACCAGGGCGGCGGCCGCGTTGGGCATCATCATCGGCACCAGCATCGGCGACACCCGGGCCGGGCCCCGGGAGAAGAGGTTGTACTCCTGCTCCTCCTGGGTAATGAGCCCGCCCACGCCTGCGGCGGCCACCACGCCGCAGCGGGCCGGGTCGGCGCCGAGCTCGCCGGCGTCGGCCAGGGCGTCGGCCGCGGCGCCGAAGGCGAGCTGGGCCACCCGGTCGGTGCGCCGGGTCTCCTTGCTGTCGAAGTACGACGCCGGGTCGAACTCGGTGACCTCACAGGCGAACCGGACGGGCAGCGCCGCGGGGTCGATCCGCCGGATCGGCGCCGCGCAGGAGCGACCGGCCAGCAGGGTGGCCCAGAACGAGTCCAAGTCACAGCCGGCGGGGGTCTTGACGCCGAGCCCGGTGATGGCGACTCTCGTGCGACTCATCCGGCGGTGGTCTCGGCCCGCTCGGCGACGATCCCGGTGATGACGTCGGCCGCCTGGCCCACCGTGCCGACGCCGTCGAAGGCTTCGGTCGGCAGGTCGACATCGAGCTTCTCCTGGAGGATCTCGAGGATCTCGAGGACGCTCAGGCTGTCGCCGTTGAGGTCCTCGACGAAGCGGGCGTCGGCGGTGACGGTCGCCCGGTCGACGTCCATCACCTCGACCGCGGCGTCGGTCAGGAGCTCGAGGATCTGGTCGCGGTCCATGTGCGTGTGGCCTCCCACTACTCGTCTGTATCGATCAAAATTAGTGGCCCATGCCCAGCCCGCCATCGACGGGGATCACAGAGCCGGTCACATAGCCTGCCGCGTCTGAGGCGAGGAACGCCACAACGGCGGCGACCTCCTCCGGCGTGCCGAACCGGCCGAGCGGCACCAGAGCCGTCATCTCGGCCTTGCGGGCGTCGGTGACCGCATCGGTCATGGCCGTGGCGATGGGCCCGGGGGCGACGACATTGACCGTCACGCCCCGGCCGCCCAACTCGCGGGCGAGGGCCCGGCTGAGCCCGACCAGCCCGGCCTTGGCCGCCGCGTAGTTGGCCTGGCCGGCGGCGCCGGTGAGGGCGACCACCGATCCCATGGCGATCATCCGGCCCCAGCGGGCCCGCACCATGCCGGGCATGGCCCGGCGCATGGCGTAGAAGGCACCGTCGAGATTGGTGCGCAGCACCCGGCTCCACTGGTCGTCGGACATGCGCATCGACAGGCCGTCACCGGTCACGCCGGCGTTGGCCACCAGCACCTCGACCTTGCCCCACGCCGCCTCGACCCGGCCGAAGGCGGCGTCGAGGGCGGCGGGGTCGGACACGTCGGCCTGGAAGGTCATGGCGTCGGTGCCGAGGGCCTCGATGGCCGCGCACGTCTCCTCGGCGGCCGCCGCATCGGAGGCGTAGCCCACCGCCACCCGGTGGCCTGACTCGGCCAGTGCCACGGCCACGGCCCGGCCGATGCCCCGGGACCCGCCGGTCACCAGGGCGATCCGTCCGCCCATCAGCGGTCCCAGCGCACCAGTGCGCTGGCCCACGACATCCCGGCGCCGAACCCGGAAAGGAGGACGATGTCGCCCTTCTCCAGCCGGCCGGCGTCGGCCGCTTCGGCCAGCGCGATCGGCACGGAGGCGGCCGAGGTGTTGCCGTAACGCTCGATGTTGACGAACGTGCGCTCGGGTGGGACGCCCAGCTTGGCGGCCGCCGAGTCGATAATGCGTGCATTGGCTTGATGGGGAATGAAAAGTGCGACGTCGTCGGCGGTGAGGCCGGCGTGGTCGAGGGTGACCCGCGCAGAGTCCACGATCACCCGCACGGCGCGCCGGAACACCTCCCGCCCATCCATCTTGAGCCAGTGCTCGCCGCCGGCCACCGTGGCCGCCGACGTCGGCATGCGGCTGCCGCCGGCCGGGATGCCGAGGAGGCCGGTGAGGGAGCCGTCGCAACCGAGGTCCCAGGCCAGCAGGCCGACCTCGTCGCTCGGGGTGAGGACCACGGCGCCGGCGCCGTCACCGAAGAGGATCACCGTCGACCGGTCGAAGGGGTCGACCACCCGGGTCAGCGTTTCGGCCCCGATGACCAGCACCGGTCCCATCGCACCGGAGGCGACCATGGAGGCGCCGGCGACGAGGGCATAGACGAATCCTGAGCAGGCGGCGTCGATGTCAAAGGCGCCGCAGCGCAGGCCGAGGGCGTCCTGCACGAACGAGCTGGTCGGCGGGATCGGCTGCTCGGAGGTGCAGGTGGCGACGATGCACAGGCCGATGTCGCCCGGGTCGATGCCGGCGTCCTTGATGGCGGCCAGACCGGCCTCGATGGCCAGGCTGGCCGTGGACTCGCCCTCACCGGCGACCCGACGCTCCTTGATCCCGGTCCGTTCGGTGATCCATGCGTCGTTGGTGTCGACGGTTTTGGAGAGGTCGTCGTTGGTGACCCGCCGTTCGGGGACCGCCATTCCCCAGCCGCTGATGGCGACCCGCAACCCCGTTTGGGTCGGGCTCAAATCTGTGCGCTACGGAGCCAGGCCACCGGCTGACCCTCGCGGACCCGCTCGCCGGCGTGGGCCAGCAGGCCCATGAGCTTGCCGCCGAACGGCGAGCGGACCGGCGTGGAGTGGCCTTTGCCCTCGACGAAGCCGATCACCTGCTCGGCCACCACCGGCGTCTCCAGGGCGACGTCACCCTCCTCGACGGGGCGGAACGTGCCCTGCGCCGGCGCCACGATCACCCGCTCCGGGACCGCAAGGGTCTCGCCGTGGATCGTTCCGGTCTCCATCTATGCGACCTCCAGAGGGGCATCGGTGGGCGCGGCCATGCTCCGCAGGTTCACGGTGGAGCCGACGGTGCGCTTGGCGAGGCCGGTCAGGACGTTGCCCGGCCCCGTCTCTATGAATTGGGTACAGCCCATTCCGACCAGCGTCTCCATCGACGAGCGCCAGCGTACGGGCGAGATGAGGTGGTCGGCCAGCCGCTGGGGCCAGCCGTCGGCGCCGGCGTAGGGCCGGGCGTCGGTGTTCGAGATGACGGGAGCCGACGGCACCCCGAAGGCGGTCGTCGCCAGCACGGCGGCGAAGGCGTCGGCCGCGGGCTGCATCAGCGGTGTGTGGAAGGCGGCCTGGACCTTGAGGGGGACGACCCGACGCACGCCGAGGTCGCGGGCCCGCTCGGTGGCCGCCGCCAGCCCCTCGGAGGTGCCGCCGATGACGACCTGGCCCGGGGCGTTGTCGTTGGCCACCCAGGCGTCGACGTCGGTGCACGCCTTCTCGGCGGTGTCCAGGTCGGCGCCGATCAGGGCGGCCATGCGACCGGGCGACGCGTCGGCGGCCGCCTGGGTGCAGTCGGCCCGGGCCACGGCCAGCGCGACCCCATCAGCGAGATTGAGCGATCCTGACGCGATCAGCGCGGTGATCTGGCCGAGGGAGTGCCCGGCAAAGGCCAGCGGCGCCTCGACGTGGTCCCGCAGGCCCTCCCAGGCCAGCAGCGAGGCCAGCAGCACCGAGAGCTGCGCCTCACGGGTGCGGCTCAGCTCGCCCGCGCCGGCGTCAAGGAGCAGGTGGGCCAGGGGCAGGTCGACGGCCTTCTCGGCCCTTTCCACGATCTCCCACACCGGTGACCCGCGCCAGGGCACGCCCATCTGCGGGGTCTGCGTCCCCTGGCCGGGGAAGAGGACGGCAATGGCCACTGCACGGTCTGACCTCGACCGGCGAGAGAGAGTTACAGCGCATCCAGCCCGGCGCGCAGTTCGGCCACGAAGGCGGCGGCGCCGTCGGGGCCGGCGCCCTCCAGCAGACGGCGGACGAGCGCCGAGCCCACGATCACCCCGTCGGCGTCGGCGGCCGCCTCCGCGGCCTGCTCCGGTGTGCTCACGCCGACGCCGAGGAGCACCGGCTTGTCGGTGGCCGCCTTCAGCCGGCGGCCGAGCGTGGCCGCGGTCGATGCCAGTGTGGCCCGCTCCCCCGTCACCCCCATGACGGCGACGCCGTAGATCCAGCCGTGGCTCCGCTCGCAAATCTGCGCCAGCGTGGCGTCGGGCGTGTTGGGCGCCACCAGCAGGATCGTCTCGACGCCGGCGCCGTCGGCCGCCGCCCCCCAGCCGTCCAGCTCGATCAACGGCAGGTCGGGGACGATCGCCCCCGAGACGCCCTGGTCGGCCAGCGAACGGGCGAAGCGCCGGTGCCCGGCCCGGAACACGATGTTGTAATACGTCATGACGACCAATGGAACGTCGACATCAACCCGGCTCAGCTCGGTCAGAATAGACGCCGGGGTGGCGCCGGCCGCCAGCGCCTGCTGGGACGCCTCCTGGATGACCGGGCCGTCCATGACCGGGTCTGAGAACGGCAATCCGACCTCGATGGCGTCGGCGCCGGCGGCCGCCACCGCCTCCACCACCCGCACCCAGTCGGGGCCGAGGCCGCCCGTCACGTAGGGGACGAGGAGCTTGCGGCCGGCGTCGCGCCGGGCGCGCAGGGCGATCTCGATGGCGCCGGTCATTCCGGCAGTGTTGCCGATCAGAGGGCCAGTGTTGCCGATCAGAGGGACCGGTGGCGTCCCAGGAACTGGTTGAGCAGCCCGGAGAGCTCGACCACATTGCCGGCGCACCGGTCGAGCGACTTCCGGCCCTCGTCGGTGAGCTCGTACACCCGCGGCACGGGCCCGGCGCGGGGGGCCGACCACGCCGACGCCACGAGGCCGGCGTTCTCCAGCGACCGCAGCTCCCGGTAGATCGGCCCCGGGCCGCCCCAGTCGAATCCGAGCGGCTTCAGCCGCTCCATCAGCTCGTACCCGTGGCCAGGCGCCTCGGCGAGGAGCAGCAGGAGACACGGCGCGAGTAGCGCCCTCGGATGAGCTACATCTCCTTCGAAGTCATGCGCCACCGCCCAGGCTCCACTCTGCCGCTGTATGTTGCGGGCATAGAGTACAGCCGCTAGTACCCGCTCGTCTACATCAACGATTCGACAATTCGTCGCGGATGCAGCATCTCGGCGACCTGGGCCACATCCTTGTCGCCCCGCCCCGACAGCGTCACCATCACGGTGCAGCCCGCCGGCAGCTCCTCGGTGCCGGCGGCCCGGACCACCCACGCCAGGGCGTGCGCCGGCTCGAGCGCCGGGATGATGCCCTCGGTACGGGCCAGCAGGCTGAAGGCGTCGAGCACCTCGGCGTCGTCGGCGGCGACATAGGTCACCCGGCCCGTCGCCGCCAGGTGGGCGTGCTCCGGCCCCACCCCGGGGTAGTCGAGGCCGGCGGAGAGGGAGTGGGCCTCCAGCACCTGGCCGTGCTCGTCCTGGAGCAGGTAGGACTTGCTGCCGTGGACCACGCCGGGGATGCCCCGGCCGATGGCCGCGCCGCCGGCCGGCTCGACGCCGACCAGCCGGGCGTCGGTGTCGACGAAGCCGGCGAAGGTGCCGGCCGCGTTCGACCCGCCGCCGACGCATGCGACCACCACGTCGGGGTCTTCGCCGTCCAGCAGCTCCCGACACTGGCCCTGCGCCTCGGTGCCCACGATGCGCTGGAACTCCCGCACCATCCAGGGATAGGGGTGCGGTCCCATCACGGAACCGAGGCAGTAGTGGGTGGCGCCGACCGTGGCCACCCATTCCCGGAGCGTCTCGTTGATGGCGTCCTTGAGGGTCCTGCTGCCCGACGACACGGGCACGACCTCGGCGCCCAGCAGCTCCATGCGGAAGACGTTGAGCGCCTGGCGGACCACGTCGATCGCGCCCATGTAGATCCGGCACTCGAAGCCCAGGAGCGCGGCCGCGGTCGCGGTGGCGACTCCATGCTGGCCGGCGCCGGTCTCGGCGATGAGCCGGGTCTTGCCCATGCGCCGGGCCAGGAGGGCCTGGCCGATCACGTTGTTGATCTTGTGGGAGCCGGTGTGAGCCAGGTCCTCCCGCTTCAGCAGGAGCCGCACGCCGAGCTGGGCGGACAGGTTCCGGCACTCGGTGACCGGCGTCGGGCGGCCGCCGTAGTGGTGCAGCACCGACTCGTACTCGGCGTGGAAGGAGGGGTCGGCCCATGCGTCGGTGAACGCGGCTTCCAGCTCCGCGCACGCCGGGATCAGCGACTCGGGGAGGAACCGCCCGCCGAACTCGCCGAAACGGCCGTCAGCAGAGGGGTGGCCCATCAGGGACGTCATGCATCGTCCTGGTCGTACGGGGCGCGGGCGGTGGGCTCGTACTCGGGCTCCTCGGTCGACTTGGCCGCCTTGATGAACGCCCGGACCTTCACCGGATCCTTCACCCCGGGCGACTTCTCGACCCCGCTGGCCACGTCGACCCCCCACGGGTGGACCCGGGCGATGGCCTCGACGACATTGTCCGGTGTCAGGCCGCCGGCCAGCATGAGCCGCAGGCCGCCGGGCACCTCGGCGAGTGCCCAGTCGAAGATCTGCCCGGAGCCGGGGCTGGGGGCGTCGAGGATGATCACGTCGGCCCCGTAATCCGCGGCCCGGGCCACCGCCGGCGCCCCGGCGGGGAAGGCCTGGAAGAGGAACGGCACCCGCTCGCGGACCCAGCGGGCCTGGTCGGCCGTCTCGTGGCCGTGGAGCTGGGCCGCCCGCAGGCCGACGGTGTTGACGATCTCCACCACCCGGGCCGGCGCCTCGTCCCGGAACACGCCGACAGTCATGACCTCCGTCGGCAGCCGCTTGACGATGTCGGACGCGATGCCCGGCGCGATCTGCCGGGGCGACGGGGCGAAGACGAACCCCACGGCGTCGGCGCCCATGGCCACGGCGAGCAGGGCGTCGGCCTCGTTGGTCATGCCCTCGATCTTGACGAACACCCCCTGACGGTACCGGCTGGCGCTTCCGGTTTGTGCTTCTATAGGCGGCCATGCCCCCGACCTCGGTCGGCTGGGCCGAAGCGCTCGGGGCGGTCGCGTCCATGGCCCGCCGCATCTCCTCGCTGATCCGCTCCATCTCCGACCCGGACGCGCCGGCCCTCGGGGTCTGGACCGTCGGCGAGCTGGCCGCCCACGTCACCCACGTCTTCGAGGTCGACCTCGACCTCCTGAACGAGGTGCCGTCGCCGCTGGACGACCTCGCCGACCTCGGGGAGATGACCCAGGCCAAGGTGCGCGACGAGGCGGTGTGCGACCCGGCGGCGCTGGCCGACCGGGTGGAGCGCGCCGCCGGCGAGTTCCTGCGCATCGCCCAGGGGATGCGGGGCACCGAGCCCCGGCTGTGGGTGGGCGGGGTCAAGGCGACGGCGACGCTGCTGGCCTGCCACATCATGAACGAGTCGATGGTCCACGGCCTGGACCTGGCCGGCGGTCGTTGGAAGATCGAGCGGCGCGATGCCCGGCTGGCGTTCGAGGGGTTCATCTGCCCGATGTACCGGTCGCTCGGCCGGCCGTCCTTCGCCGTCCATCCCGGGAAGGCCGCCGGCGTGCGGGCCACCTACGACATCCGGGTCCGTGGCGGGGGGCGCTGGTTCCTCGTCTTCGCCGACGGCGGGCTGCGGATCGAGGAGCCCTCGGTCCGGGCGGTCGACTGCCACCTCTGGGCCGACCCGCGGGCCATCATGCTGCTGGCATGGCACCGGACGGGCCTGGCCGGCCCGGTGCTCAAGCTGCAGGTCCTCCCGTGGGGCAAAAGCCGTGGCTGGCGTTCCGCCTACCGGGCCTGCTGAAGCTTCCCTGACTCAGCCGTCCAGGCGGTTGTTCAGGAAGTCGTCGTAGGCGGACAGGTCGAGCAGGCCGTGGCCGGAGTAGGAGAAGAGGATGACGCGCTCAGCGCCCTCCTCCTTGGCCAGCAGGGCCTCGTCGACCGCGGCCCGGATGGCATGCGCCGTCTCCGGCGCCGGGATCGTGCCCTGGGTCCGGGCGAACTGGACGGCGGCCTCGAACACCTTGCCCTGGGGGTAGGCGACGGCCTCCATCCGTCCCGCCTGGACCAGGTTCGAGATGATCGGGGCATCGCCGTGATAGCGGAGGCCGCCGGCGTGGATGGGGGGCGGCACGAAGTCGTGGCCGAGGGTGTACATCGCCAGCAGCGGCGTCATGCCGGCGGTGTCGCCGAAGTCGTAGTCGAATCGTCCCGACGTGAGCGTCGGGCACGACGACGGCTCGACGGCCATGAGCCGCACGCCGGCGTCGGGCACGAAGGGCAGGGCGATGCCGGCCAGGTTGGATCCACCACCACAGCTGCCGATGACGACGTCGGGAAGGTCCTCGCCGGCCAGGGCCAGCTGCTCCTTGGCCTCCAACCCGATCACGGTCTGGTGGAGCAGGACGTGGTTCAGCACCGACCCCAGCGCGTAGTGGGTGTCGGGCCGGGAGCCGGCGTCGCGCACCGCATCGCTGATGGCGGTGCCGAGGGAGCCCGGGTGCGTCGGGTCGTCGACCGGCGACGGCTCGACAGTGCCGCCCCACGTCTCGATCATGATGCGGCGGTAGGGCTTCTGCTCGTACGACGCCCGCACCATGTAGACCTTGCACTCCATGCCGAAGAGGGCGCACGCCAGCGACAGCGCGCTCCCCCACTGGCCGGCACCGGTCTCCGTGGCCAGGCGGTGGACGCCCTCCTGCTTGTTGTAGAACGCCTGCGGCACTGCGGTGTTCGGCTTGTGGGACCCCGCCGGCGACACCGACTCGTCCTTGAAGTAGATGCGGGCCGGCGTGCCGAGGGCCTGCTCCAGCCGTCGCGCCCGCACGAGAGGCGTCGGGCGCCAGGTGCGCAGGATGTCGAGGACCTCGCCCGGCACGTCGACCCACGGGTCGGCGGTCACCTCCTGGCCGATGAGCGCCATCGGGAAGAGCGGTGCCAGGTCGTCGGGGCCGATCGGCTGGCGGGTCCCGGGGTGCAGGGGCGGCTGCAACGGGCTCGGCAGGTGGGGGACGACGTTGAACCACGCCGGCGGGATGCGGTCGGCGGGCAGCGTCCAGCGGTCGATCGTGCTCATAGCGTCCCTTCTCTCAGTCGCCGTACGGCCTCTGCCGGGTCGGGCGAGGTGACCAGGTGCTCGCCGACGAGTACGCCGTCGTAGCCGGCGTCGCGTAAACGGACCAGGTCGTCGGCCGTCTCGATGCCCGACTCGGCCACCTTCAGTATCCCCGCCGGGATGACGCGGGCCAGCCGGATGGCCCGCAGCTTGTCGACCTCGAACGTCCGAAGGTCGCGCTGGTTGACCCCGATCATGTCCGGGTTGACCCGCAGGCCCCGCTTGAGCTCGTCGGCGTCGTGGACCTCGACCAACGCGCCCAAGCCGAGGTCGTGGGCGAGGGTGTGGAAGCGCTTCAGCTCCTCGTCGGACAGGGCGGCCACGATGAGCAGGAGGGCGTCGGCGCCCATGATGCGGGCGTCGTACACGTCCCGCTCGTCGACGGTGAAGTCCTTGCGCAGCGCCGGCAGGTTGGTCGCATCGCGGGCTGCGGCCAGGTCCTCCGGTGAGCCGCCGAAGAACTCCCAGTCGGTGAGCACCGACAGGGCGACGGCGCCGCCGTCGGCATAGGCCTGCGCCAGCTCGGCCGGATCGAGGTCGGGCGCCAGGTCGCCCTTGGACGGCGACCGCCGCTTGATCTCGGCGATGACGTCCAGACCCCACCGCCCCATGGACTTCCGAAACTTCCGGGGCGGTGGCGACGCCTCGGCCTGCTCCCTGAGCAGGTTGGCGTCACGGGTGTCGGCCGCCGCCGCCTGCCTGTGGGCGGCGACGATGCGGTCGAGCACGGTTCCCATTGGTTCGAAGCGTAGTTGTCGCACCCCCCTGGTTTTCTGGTGCCCGTGGAAGCCGACCGCCTCATCGCCGAGATCGCCGCCGCCCAACACGGCGCGGTAGCCCGCAGCCAGTTGCTGGAGGCCGGCGTGCCGAGCCACGTGATCGCCCATCGCCTCCGCAGTGGGCTCCTCGTCGGCCTTCACGCCGGCGTGTACCGGTCGACCAGTACGCCGGTGACCTGGCATCAACGCATCGCCGCCGCCGCCCTTGCCGCCGGCCCAGGTGCAGTTGCATCGCATCGTGCTGCAGCCTTCCTGCACGGCCTCGATGGAATCGAGCCGAAGCCGGAGGTGACGGTCGGCCGGAATTCCGCGCCCCGAGCTCAAGGGATGATCGTCCATAGATCGGCCGCTCTGGCGCCGGCAGACGTTGAGCTCCGCGACGGCATTCGTCGCACCCGCCCACCCGCCACCCCGCTGACGCTTGCCACGGTTGTGTCGGCGACACACTCGAGCGTGCGCTCGACGACGCCCTCGTTCGCGGGCTGGTGAGCTGCGCCCAGTTGCAACGGCGGTTGGACGCCGCAGGCCGCAAGGGCAGAGCGGGCGCGGCGGCCCTCGGCGCGATGCTCGCCACGCGGTCGTCGGGTCCCCGTTGGACCCAGAGCGAGTTCGAGCGTCGACTCTTCCGCCTCCTCCGTATGGCCGGCGTCCCCCTTCCTGTCCCGCAGTTCGAGGTCGTGCTCCCGAACGGTCGGCGGGCGTTCCTGGACTTCGCCTGGCCCGACGTCCGCCTCGCCCTGGAGGCCAACAGCTACCGCCACCACGCCGGCCGCCTGGCCTGGTCGCGGGATAACACCCGCAACAGGGCGGTCATCGCCGTGGGCTGGCGGATCGTGCCCGTGACCTGGGAGGACCTTGTCGGCGCCCCCGACGAGCTCGTCGCGATGGTGCTGCGGGCGCGAGCAGCATGAAGTGGGCACCGTTTTGCAGTCCTGGTCTACAAAACAGTGCCCACTTCGGCGTGCGACGATGGTCGACGGGATGAGCGAGGCGACCGTCGTGGTGGTGGAGGACGACCCGAACATCGCCGACCTGGTGGAGCTGTACCTGCGCCAGGAGGGGTTCCGGGTCGTGCAGGCGTCCACCGGCGAGAAGGGCATCGAGGCGGTCCGCAACCAGCGGCCGCGCATGGTGATCCTCGACGTCGGTCTACCCGGCGGCATGGACGGGCTGGAGGTCTGCCGGCGCCTCCGGGCCGACACCGACGTCCCCATCCTCATGCTCACCGCGCGCGACGACGAGATCGACCGGGTGCTCGGCCTGGAGCTGGGCGCCGACGACTACGTCACCAAGCCCTTCGCCCCCCGGGAGCTCGTCGCCCGGGTGCGGGCCATCCTCCGCCGCACCGACGGGCCGCGTCCCGACAGCACCGACGTGCTCCTCGCCGGCGACGTCGAGGTCGACGTCAAGCGGCGGGAGGCCCGCCTGGCCGGCGAGGTCGTGCCCCTCGCCACCCGGGAGTTCGACCTGCTGCGCTACCTCGCCGAGAACGCCGGCCTGGCCCTCACCCGCCAGCAGCTGCTCGACGGGGTCTGGGGCCACGGGTGGTACGGCGACGAGCGCACGGTCGACGTCCACGTGCGCCAGCTGCGCAAGAAGCTCGGCGCCGGCCTGCCCCTCGCCACCGTGTGGGGCGTCGGCTACCGGCTCGGCTGATGACCCGCCGGCTGACCCTCACCATGGTGGCGGTGGTCACCGGCGCCCTGCTGGTGGCCACCGCCGGCACGCTCGTCGTCACGACGCTGGAGGCCCGCGACCAGGCCCGGCGGGAGCTCGGCGCGCAGGCCCAACGGCTGGCCCGGCGGATCGAGACGCTGCCGCTCGGGCTGGCCGCGGTGCGGGCCGCGCTCCGGCTGGAGGACGGCGCGGTGGTGTGCTTCGGGCCGGCGTGCCCGGCCCGACAGAGTGCCGTCCCCGCTGGCCTGACCGAAGCCGACCTCGACGTCGCCCGCCTTCGCAATGGCGGCATCGTCACCGGCACCAAGGGCCGGCTGGTGTTCGCCGCCGCGCCGTCGACGGAGCGTGCGGACAACCTCATGGCCGTGGTGCTGACCAGGCGGGTCGGGACGACGTCGGCCGTGCTCGGCCCGTGGTTCTTCGTGCTCGTCCTGCTCACCCTCGTCGGCGCGGCCGCGGTGGCGACCAACCTCGGCCGGCGCCTCACCCGGCCGCTGCGCGAGGCGCAGGTCGCCACCGGCAGGATCGCCTCCGGCGACCTGGCCGCACGGGTCCCCGAGAACCCCGACGACGGCGAGGAGCTGGCCGGCCTGGCCCGGTCGATCAACGCCATGGCCGAGGGCCTCGAGCGGGCCAAGGGCCTGGAGCGCCAGTTCCTCCTGTCGGTCTCCCACGACCTGCGCACGCCGCTCACGTCCATCCGAGGCTTCGCCGAGGCCCTCGCCGAGGGCCGGGCGCCCGATCCGGCCCACGCCGCCGGCATCATCAGCGCCGAGGCCCGCCGGCTGGAGCGGCTCGTCGCCGACCTCCTGGAACTGGCCAAGCTCGACGCCCGCCGCTTCACCCTCGACGTCCGCGCCACCGACGTCGCCGAGGTCGTCACCGACACCGCCGAGGGGTTCCGGCCCGCGGCAGACGCCGCCGGCATCGCCCTGACCGTGACCGATCAGCAGGGGCTCATGGCCGCCGCCGACCCCGACCGCCTGGCGCAGATCCTGGCCAACCTCGTCGAGAACGCGCTGAAGTTCGCCCGCACCACGATCGCCGTGGGCAGCGCCCGCGCCGGCGCCGGCATCGCGGTGTGGGTGGAGGACGACGGGCCCGGCATCCCCGTCGACGACCTGCCCCATGTGTTTGAGCCGTTCTGGCACTCGACCCGGTCGCCGGCGCGCGAGGTCGGCACCGGGCTCGGCCTGGCCATCGTGGCCGAGCTGGTGGCCGCCATGGGTGGGACGGTCCAGGCGGAGCCGCTCGCCGCCGGCGGGACGAGGATGGTGGTGGGCCTGCGGCCGTGGCTCAGCGGGGACGCGTGGTCGTCGGCGCCGGCGGCGCCGGCGCCGCCGCGCACGGAGGCAGGTTGACGGTGGTCGCCGCCGCGTTGGCGACCGTGAGGATCAGGGACCTGGCCCCTTCGGCCGCGCAGCGGATGATCCACGCCGCGGCGCCATTGCCGTCGGTGACGGCCTGAGGGTTCGACTCGAGCAGTATCCCGGGCGCCGGTGCGAGGGCCAGCAGCACGCCGGCCCGGGGCGTGAGCGACGGCCGGCCCTGGTCGTCCACCCGGCCGATACCCACCTGGATGGTCACGGTGGCCGGCTGGTCCACCCGGGGCGGGCTGGGGTTCACCATGGCCGTGATCTTCTCGCCGCCGGCGGCGGGCATCCGCAGGTCGATCGTCTTCCGCTCGTTGGCGGCCAGGAAGAACGACTCCACCGGCGACACCGCGTAGTCGGGCGGCCGGAACGCGCGGACACGGTACGACCCGCCCAGGATGAACGGCAGCTGCCAGGAGCCGCCGCCGGTCGTGGCGATGTCCATGGTGACGATGGCCTTTCCCAGCAGGCGCTCGATGCGGACCGTCGCCCCGTCGACCGGCCCGCCGGGGCCGCTGACGGTGCCACCGATGGTCGCCTCGCCGGGGCCCATGCCGAGCATGGTGGTGACCGTGGTCGTCGGCTTGAGCGTGGTCGACGTGGTGGTGGGGCGCGGCGTCGTGACCGTCGTGGGCGGGAGCGTCGTCTCGGTGACCGCGGTCGTCGGCGCCGCCACCACCTCGGGGTCCGAATCGCGGCACGCGCCGGCGACGATCGCCAGCAGCACGCCGGCCACGACCAGAGCCCGACGTCGCACCGTCAGGGCACCAACGGCAACGCCTCAACCCGCGCCGGCGACGAGCCACCATCCCACTCGACGACCACGTCGGCTGGCGTCTCGACGGCGCGGCGGACGTAGGCCAGGGCGACGGCGGCGCCGGCACGGGGCGAGAAGGCCACGCTGGTCAGCCGGCCGGTCTCCTTGCCGTCGGCGTGGATGGTGGCCCCGGCCGGCGGCATGGCCCCGTCGCCCAGGATGACGCCCCGCAGGCGGCGAGGGACGTTGCCACCCCGCGAGTCGATGCGGGCGACCAGCTCCTGGCCGGTGTAGCAGCCCTTGGTGAAGCTGACCGACATGTCGACCACGCCGGCCTCGGCCGGGATCGTCCCCTCGTCGAGCTCCCGGCCCATGACGGGGATGCCGGCCTCGATCCGCACCGCCTCGTATGCCTCCATGGAGCACGTCCGGACGCCGTCGGGCGCGGTTGGCGACTCCCCCACCACGTCGACGCCGGCCAGCCCCGGCCAGTCGGCGACCACGCCGCCGTCCACGACGTCGTGCGCCGCCGGCCCCCGCACGGCGACACACCGCCACGCCAGGGGGTCGAGATCGCACTTGACCCGCAGCTTGAACCGGTTCAGGCGCTCGATCACCGCCGCCCCGAAGCCGGCGTCGGTCTCCAGCACCAGCTCCTCCTCCCCGGAGCGGAGGACCCGTAGGAACGCGGTCACCTTGCCCTGCGGCTGCAGCAGCAGGGCCCACGTCGACTCGCCCGCCGCCAGCCGGGCGATGTCCTGGGACAGCTGGCCCTGGAGGAAGGTGATCACGTCGGGGCCTGTGGCCCGCACGAAGTCACGAGGCAGGTCGACGGCGCCGGCTGAGGTGCGGAAGGCGTCGTAGTCGGTGGTGAGGTCAGGATGCAGGAGCCGGCTCCTCTACTGGGTTGTTCCGCATGCGCCGGGCGGCAGGGACGGCGGCCAGCAGGGCGGCGGCCTTGTTGCGGCACTCCTCGTCCTCGGCGGCCGGGTCGCTGTCGGCGACGATGCCGGCGCCGGCCTGGACCGACGCCCGGCCGTCGGCGGCCACGAGCATGGTGCGGATGGCGATGGCGGTGTCGAGGTTGCCCGAGAAGTCGAGGTAGCCCACCACGCCGGCGTAGGGGCCCCGCTTGGTCGGCTCCAGCGAGTCGATGATCTCCATGGCCCGCACCTTCGGGGCGCCCGAGACGGTGCCGGCGGGCAGGGTGGCCCGCAGGACGTCGATCGGGCCCTTGCCGGCCTTCAGCTCGCCCGAGACCTGCGACGTGAGGTGCATGACGTGGCTGTAGCGCTCCAGCGTCATCAGCTCGTCGACGGTCTCGGTGCCGAAGCGCACGACCCGTCCGACGTCGTTGCGGGCCAGGTCCACGAGCATGATGTGCTCGGCGACCTCCTTGGGGTGCTCCATCAGCTCGCCGGCCAGCCGGCGGTCCTCCTCGGGGGTGCGGCCCCGCCGGCGGGTGCCGGCGATGGGGCGCGACACCACCTTGTTGTCCCGGAGCTGGACCATGGGCTCGGGCGACGAGCCCACGACGGTCACCGCCGGGTGGCGGAGGAAGTACATGTACGGGCTGGGGTTGACCTGGCGCAGGACGCGGTAGACGTCGAAGGGGTCGGCGCCGAGGTCGAGGTCGAAGCGCTGGGAGAGCACGACCTGGAAGATGTCGCCGGCCAGGATGTGCTCCTTGGCCACCTCGACGGCGTCGCAGTAGGCCCGCGGGCCGACCGTCGACCGCACCTCGGGCAGCGGATCCGACGGGTCGGGCGGGACCGCCGGCAGGTACGCCAGCGGCCGGCCCAGGTCGGCGGCCGAGGCGTCGAGGCGGGCCGCGGCCTGGTCGTAGGCCACGTCGAGGTCGGCCGGCGTGGCCCCGGGCTCCACCAGCACGTTCTCGATCAGGCAGACCCGCTGGCGCCAGTGGTCGAAGGCGGCAAGGTGGCCGATGACCGACAGGACGGCGTCGGGAAAGCCGAGGTCGTCGGGCGGGACGTCGGGCAGCCGCTCGACCTCGCGCACCACGTCGTAGCCGAGGTAGCCGACCACGCCACCGTGCAGGGGCGGCAGGTCCGGCAGCACCGGCGACCGGTAGACCGAGAGGAGGCTTTCGAGCGCGGCCAGGACGCCCCGGTCGAGAGGCACGCCGCCGGGCAGTCGGCCGTCGACCTCGATGGTCCCGCCCCGGGCGACCAGCACGAGCGACGGTTCGCGACCGACGAAGGAGAAACGGCCCCACGTGTCGCCGTTCTCGACCGACTCCAGCAGGAAGCCGCTGCGGGTCGGGCCGACGAGCTTGAGGAAGGCCGAGACCGGCGTCTCCAGGTCGGCGACGACCTCCCGCCACACCGGCACGACGGTGTGGCCGCCGGCGAGGGCGTGGAAGTCCGCCCTACTCGGTCGCAGCACCAAAGGACCGGTAGAAACAGCTCCGCTCGCCCGTGTGGCACGCGCCCCGCCCCTCCTGCTCGACCACCAGGAGCAGGGTGTCGCCGTCGCAGTCGTAGAACGCCTCCCGCACGAACTGGCGGTCGCCCGACGTCTCGCCCTTGCACCAGTACTCCTGGCGGGACCGGCTCCAGAACCAGGTGCGCCCCGTCTCCAGCGTGCGCCGCAGCGAGTCGGAGTTCATCCACGCCATCATCAGGACCTGGCCGGTCCCCTGCTCCTGCACGATGGCCGGGACGAGGCCCTCGGCGTTGAAGCTGACGTTGGCGAGATCTTCGTCTCGCGCCGAGATGGGAGTGGCAACCGGCACGGACCCAGCCTACAAGTAGAGGCCGGTTCCGCCTTCGATGCGTTCGGAGGCCACCGCGTGGATGTCGCGCTCGCGGAGGATGAGGTAGTCCTCGCCGCGGACCTCGACCTCGTAGCGGTCCTCGGGGTTGAACAGCACCCTGTCGCCGGGCTCGATGTTGCGGACCTGGGGCCCGATGGCCACGACCTCGGCCCACGCCAGCCGCTTGGAGATCTGGGCGGTGGCCGGGATGAGGATGCCGCCCCGGCTGGCCCGCTCGCCGTCGTTCTGGGGGATCTGAACCAGCAGCCGGTCGCTCAGCATGGTGATCGGCTGCTTGGTCACGTCGAGAGAAGTCTCTCGTACAACCCGACGGTGCGGGCCGCGATCGCCGGCCACCCGAAGTGCTCGATGGCCCGTAGGCGGCCGGCGCGGCCCATGGTCGCGGCCCGGTCCGGGTCGGCCAGCAGCGCGTTGACCCGGCCGGCGACCGCGGCGGCAAAGGCGGTGGCGTCGGCGACCAGCGGCACCAGATGGCCGGTGACGTCCTCCACCACGATCTCCGGGATGCCCCCGACCGCGCTGCCCACCACCGCCGTCTCACACGCCATGGCTTCCAGGTTGGTCAGCCCGAACGGCTCGTACACCGACGGGCATATGAACACACTCGCCGCGGTCAGGATGGCGAGCAGGTCGGAGCGGGACAGCATCTCCTCGATCCACACGACGCCGCCCCGCCGGGCCGCAAGCGATGCTGCCTGCCGGCGCATCTCCGCCCCGATGGCGGGGGTGTCGGGGGCGCCGGCGCAGAACACCATCTGGGCGCCGGCATCGACCGACTCCGCCGCGGCCAGGGCGTGGTCGACGCCCTTCTGCCGCGTGATCCGACCCACAAAGGCGACCACCGGGCGCGCGGGGTCGATGCCGAAGCGCGCCAACGCCTCATCGTCCGGCGCCGGCCGCCAGGCGTCGGTGTCGATGCCGTTGTGGATCACCACCACCCGACCCGGGTCGACCGACGGGTAGGTGGCGAGGATGTCGTCGCGCATGCCGCCCGACACGGCGATGATACCATCGGCGCCCTCCAGCGCCGTCCGCTCGTTGAAGAGCGACAGGGCGTAGCCACCGCCCAGCTGCTCGGCCTTCCAGGGCCGCAGCGGTTCCAGGCTGTGAGCGGTCATGACGTGGGGGATGCCGTGGAGCAGCTTGGCCAGGTGGCCGCCCAAGTTGGCGTACCACGTGTGGCTGTGGGCCAGGTCGGCGCCCCGGCAGCCCGACGCGAAGAGCAGGTCCACGGACATCGCCTGCAGCGCGGCCTCGTCGGCCCGCTGGGCGGGGATCGCCGGCCACGGCCGGTACGCCCGCACGCCGGGCTCGTCCCGGGGCCCGCCAAAGCACTGCACGTCGACGTCGACCAGCTTGGCGAGCTGCTCCACGAGCTGGGTGACGTGGACCCCAGCCCCGCCGTAGACCTCCGGCGGGTACTCGCGGGTGAGGACGGCAACCCTCAAGGGTTGGTGACCGTCTGGCCCTTTCCGAGCACGGTGATGCCCGCCGGGGAAACGGTGAACCGGCGGCTGTCGTCGGCGAAGTCGCAGCCGATCCGGGCGCCGGGCGGCACCACGACGTGCTTGTCGAGAATGGTCCGGCGCACGATGGCGCCGGCGCCGACCACGACGTCGTGCATCAGCACCGAGTCCTCGACCAGCGCGTGGGAGTCGATGATCACGCCGGGCGACAGAACCGAGTTCCGGACGGTCGCGCCGGAGATGATGCAGCCGGTGCTGACCAGGGAGTTGAACGCCTGGCCGGTGCGTCCGCCGTCCTCCAGCACGAACTTGGCCGGCGGGAGCTGCGGGACCGAGGTGTAGATCGGCCATCGCCGGTTGTAGAGGTTGAACACCGGATAGACCGAGACGAGGTCACGGTGGGCCTCGTAGTAGCTGTCCAGCGTCCCGACGTCGCGCCAGTAGGCCCGGTCGCGCTCGGTGGCCCCGGGCACCTCGTTGGTGTTGAAGTCGTAGACGTGGGCCTCGCCCGCCTTGACGAGGGCCGGAATGATGTCGCCCCCGACGTCGTGCCGGGACTCCTCGTCCTTGGAGTCCTGGGTGACGATGTCCACAAGGGTCGATGTCGTGAAGACGTAGTTGCCCATCGACGCGAAGACGCGGTCGGGCGCGTCCGGCAGGCCGGGGGGGTCCTCGGGCTTTTCCAGAAAGGCGTCGATCTTGGTGCCGATGCCGACGTCGATCACCCCGAGTGAGGGCGCCTCCGACCTGGGCACACGGATGCCGGCGACGCTCACGCCCGCCCCCGACTCGATGTGGGCCTCGACCATCTGGCGGGGGTCCATCCGGTAGATGTGGTCGGCCCCGAAGACGCAGACATAGTCCGGACGGTCGTCGTTGATGAGGTTCAGGTTCTGGAATATCGCGTCGGCCGATCCGGCGAACCAGTGCGGCCCGTGGCGCATCTGGGCCGGCACCATGGTCACGTAGTTGTCGAGAAGCGTCGACATCCGCCACGTGCGGGACAGGTGCTGGCCCAGGCTGTGGCTCTTGTACTGGGTGAGGACGACGATGCGGTGGTAGCCGGCGTTGGCCAGGTTGGAGAGGGCGAAGTCGATGAGCCGGTAGTGGCCGGCGAAGGGGACGGCGGGCTTGGCCCGGTCGGCGGTGAGCGGGAACAGCCGCTTTCCCTCGCCGCCGGCGAGGACGATCGAAAGGACCCGCGGTTCGGCCGTCACTGACTTGAGAGTAATTCGCCGGTCAAGCAGGGCGAACGGGAACCCCCCTGGCGGCCAGGTGCTCCTTGGCCTCGCGGATCGTGTGCTGGCCGAAATGGAAGATCGAGGCGGCCAGCACGGCATCGGCGCCGCCGGCCAGGGCGCCGTCGGCCAGGTGGTCGAGGGTGCCCACCCCCCCGCTGGCGATCACCGGGATCCCGGTGGCGTCGCAGACCGCCCGCGTCATCTCCAGGTCATAGCCGTCGCGGGTGCCGTCGCGGTCCATCGACGTCAGCAGGATCTCGCCGGCGCCCAGCCGCTCGCACTCCTCGGCCCATTCGACGGCATCGAGGCCCGTCGGCGTGCGGCCGCCGTGCGTGAACACCTGCCGGTTCTTGGCGTCGATGGCGACGACGACGCACTGCACGCCGAACTCGGCCGCCAGCTCGGCGATGAGCCGGGGCCGGTCGACCGCCGCGGTGTTGACGCCCACCTTGTCGGCGCCGGCCCGCAGGAGGGCGCGGGCGTCGTCGACGGTGCGGATGCCGCCCCCCACCGCGAAGGGGATGAAGACGGTCTCGGCCGTGCGGCGGGCGACGTCGACCATCGTGTCGCGGGCGTCGGAGCTGGCGGTGATGTCGAGAAACACCAGCTCGTCGGCGCCCTCGGCGTCATAGCGGGCGGCCAGCTCGGCGGGGTCGCCGGCATCCACCAGGTCGAGAAAGTTCACGCCCTTGACCACCCGGCCGGCGTCAACGTCCAGGCAGGGGATGACCCTTACGGCCCGCATGCGACGATCGCCTCCTCGACGGTGAAGTTCCCCTCGTAGAGGGCTTTGCCCACGATGGCACCTTCGAGCGGCAGGGCGGCGAGCTTTTCCAGGTCGGCCAGGACGCCGACGCCGCCGGAGGCGATCACCGGAATGTCGGTGGCGTCGAGGACCGCGGCCAGACCGTCGAGGTCGGGGCCGGCCATGGTGGCGTCGCGGCTGATGTCGGTGACGATGATCGCAGCTACGCCGCTGCCGGCGTAGCGGGCCAGCAGGTCGAACAGATCGACGCCGGAGCCCTCGGTCCAACCGCGTACGGCGACGTCGCGGCCCCGGGTGTCGATACCCACGGCGACCTGGTGGTGGGACGCCAGCTCGCAGACCAGCTCCGGGAACTCGACCGCCGCGGTGCCGATGACGACTCGGTCGACGCCACACGCCAGCAGCTCCTCGGCCGACGCCCGGTCACGCACGCCCCCGCTGGCCTGGACCTTGATGTCGACCGCGCCGGCGATGGCGGCGATCACCGGGCGGTTCTCGGGGGTGCCGGTGCGGGCCGCATCGAGGTCCACGACGTGGATCCACGTGGCGCCGGCGGCGGCGTAGCCCTCGGCCACGGCGACAGGATCCATCCCGTAGACCGTCTCCTTGTCGAAGTCCCCCTGGTACAGCCGGACGACCCGGCCGCCCCGGAGGTCAATCGCCGGGTAGAGACGCAACGAAGTTGGCCAGCAGGCGGAGGCCGGCGACGCCGGACTTCTCGGGGTGGAACTGGGTGGCCCAGACGTTGTCCTTGACGACCGCGGCGACGACGGCGCCGCCGTAGTCGCACGTCGCCACCACGTCGTCGGAGGGCTCGGGCGCGTACGAGTGGACGAAGTACATCCAGATCGGGTCGTCGAGACCGGCGAGCATCGGGGTGGGCCGGTGGTCGAGCCGGTTCCACTGCATCTGCGGGCGCTTGACCCCCTCGGGTAGGAGCTGGACCCGCCCCGGCAGCACGCCCATGCCCTTGACGTCGGGCGCCTCGTCGGAGCCGTCGTAGAGCATCTGCATGCCGACGCAGATGCCGAGGAAGGGCGTGCCGGCGTCGATCGCCGCCTTCGCCGGCTCCTCCAGCCCGCTGGCCCGCAGCGCCTCCAGGCATCGACCCACGTGGCCGACGCCGGGCAGCACCACGCCGGCGGCGCCGGCGATCACCGCCGGGTCGGCGGTCAGCACCGCCTCGGCCCCCACATGTTCGAGTGCCTTCTGGGCCGATCGCAGGTTCCCGATGCCGTAGTCGAGGACCGCGATCATCGCTTTGCGGTACCTGAGGTACCGCCACGGTACCCATGCTCCCTCAAAGCGTTCCCTTGGTCGAGGGGACGCCCGTGCCCTCGACCCTCACGGCGTCCCGGAGGGCGCGGGCGACGGCCTTGAACGACGCCTCGAGGATGTGGTGGGAGTTCTTGCCGCGCTTGAGGTCGAGGTGCAGCGTGATGAGGGCGGACGTGGCGAAGGCCCGCCAGAACTCCTCGGCCAGCTGGGGGTCGAACGGCGGCGTGCCGAGGGCCTCGGTGCCCGGCTCGACGTCGTAGTGGAGGTACGGCCGGCCGGACAGGTCGAGGGCGACCTCCACGAGGGCCTCGTCGAGCGGGAGCGACATCGATGCGAACCGGCGCACGCCGGCCTTGTCGCCCAGCGCCTCCCGCAGGCACTCGCCGAGGGCGATGCCGACGTCCTCCACGGTGTGGTGGGCGTCGACCTCCAGGTCGCCAACCGCGGTCAGCTCCAGGTCGAAGCCGCCGTGGCGGCCGAGCTGGTCGACCATGTGGTCGAAGAAGGGCAGGCCCGTCGTCACCCGCGTAACGCCGGTGCCGTCGAGGTCGAGACGGATCTCGATCGACGTCTCCTTGGTGACCCGGGAGCGGGTGGCAGTTCTCACGCGAGCACCTCTCGAAGAGCGGACAGGAAGGCGTCGTCCTCGGCGGGGGTGCCGACGGTCACCCGGAGGCAGCCTTCGAGGCGGGGCCACGAGGAGCAGTCGCGGACGAGGACCGAGCGCTCGACCAGCCCCTTCCAGACCGTGGGGCCGTCGACGTTGCGGGGCCGGAAGAGCACGAAGTTGGCGCCCGACGGCCACGTGTCGACGGGAAGGGCGGCCAGGGCGCCGGCCAGCCGCTCGCGCTCGGCGACCAGGGAGGTGACCCGGGCCTCCATCTCGGCGGTGAAGCGCAAGGCGAGGCGGCCGGCGATCTGGGTGGCGGCGTCGAGGTGGTACGGGAGCACGGCCCGTTCGGCGCCGGCGACGATGCCCGCTGGCGCGATCAGGTAGCCGAGGCGGCACGCAGCCATCGACCAGGTCTTGGAGAACGTGCGGGTGACGACGAGCGGCCGGTCGTCGGCCACGAGCGACAGCGCGGAGGTCGAGGTGAACTGGCCGTAGGCCTCGTCGACCACGACCAGGCCGGGCGCCGCGGCCAGGGCGGCCTCGATCACCTCGGGCCCGTCGATGACGCCCGTGGGGTTGTTGGGCGAGCACAGGAACGTGATCGCCGGCTGGGCTTCGCCGACGACCCGGGCGACCTCGGTCGGGTCGAGGGTGAAGTCGTCGCCGCGCTCCCCCGCCGCCACGCCGGTACCGGTGATGCGGGGGATGTGGGAGTGGAGGGCGTAGGTCGGCTCGAAGACGGCGACCGAGCGGCCGGGTCCGCCGTAGGCCAGACAGAGGGCCTGGATGACCTCGTTCGACCCGTTGCCGGCCAGGACCTGCTCGGGCCCGACACCGTGCAGCTCGCCGATGGCGGTCCGCAGGGCGCCGGCGCCCCGATCGGGGTAGCGGTGGAACGGGACGGTCGCCAGTTCCTCCAGGAACGCCTCCCGCCATGCCGCCGGCGGCGGGTAGGGGGACTCGTTGGTGTTGAGGCGGACGTCGACGGTGACCTGCGGCGAGTGGTACCCCTCCAGCTCGGCCAGGTCGTCCCGGACGGAAATCATCGCAGCCGCATTCGGACGGACTCGGCGTGGGCGGCAAGGCCCTCGGCGTCGGCGATGGCGGCCACGCTGCCGGCCACGCCGGCCAGGGCGTCGGCGTCGAGGGTGATGGCGTGGATGTGGCGGAGGAAGTCGTCGACCCGGAGGCCCCCGGCGAACCGGGCCGATCCGTACGTGGGCAGCACGTGACTGGGCCCGGCCAGGTAGTCCCCCACCGAGGCCGGAGCGTGGGGGCCGATGAACACGGCGCCGGCGTGACGGACCAGCGGCAGGAGCGACTCGGGCCGCTCGCACATCAGCTCCAGGTGCTCCGGCGCGATCAGGTTGGCCACCTCCATGGCCTGCTCGGGACCGTCGACCACTGCGGCGTAGCCGCCGGCGGCGAGGGTGGCCTCGATCTCGGCCTGGCGGGGCGACACGGCGACCAGTCGGGCGACCGCCTCGGTGACGGCATCGGCGACGGCCTCGTCCCAGGTGATGAGCCACGCCAGCCCGTCGGGGCCGTGCTCGGCCTGGACAATGACGTCGATAGCAGCCCACTCCACAGGGGTGGTGGCGTCGGCGATCACGACGACCTCCGACGGGCCGGCGAAGGCCGACGACACGCCCACCGCGCCTTCGGCCGCCACCTCCCGCTGGGCCAGGGCGACGTAGACGTTTCCAGGCCCGACGATGACGTCGACGGGGCGGATGCTGTCGGTGCCGTAGGCCATGGCGCCGATCGCCTGGGCCCCGCCGATGCGATACACCTCCGTCACGCCGGCCAGGGCCGCGGCGGCGAGCGTCGGCGGGTCGACGGTGCCGTCGGGCCGGGGTGGCACGCAGAGCACGACCTCGCCCACGCCGGCCACGCGGGCTGGGAGCGCGGTCATGAGCACGGTGGACGGGTAGCCGGCCCGGCCACCGGGCACGTAGACCCCGGCCCGGTCCACCGGCCGGGTCATGTCGCGGATGGCGATGCCGTCGCGCACGTACAGCGGCGAGTCGTGCAGCTGGGTCCGGTGGTAGGCGGTGATGGATCCGTGGGCCGCCTCCAGCGCCAGCCGCAGTGCGGGCGGCGTGGCCTTCAGCGCCGCGGCCAGGGCCTCCTGCGGCACCCGCAGGTCGTCGAGGTCGGCCTTGTCGAAGCGGCGGGTGTACTCCCGCACCGCGTCGTCGCCCCGCTTGCGGACCTCGGCGAGGATCTCCCGGACCGCGTCGATCGGGGGCGGTCCGGAGGGCGCCGGGCGAGGTAGGCGGGATCGGAGGTCGCCGCCGGCACCCCGCAGGTCGAGGCGGCTGAGCATGGACCGATGGTACCGGGGCGGCCCGGGTACCCCTCGTGGGATAAACCGGGGGCCGTGCCCCCTCCCGCCGCCGTCCCCGGCCCCGAGCTGTCCTCGGTGGCCACCGCGCTCGACGACCTGACCCGGCGGGTCACCGCCATGGCCGAGGCATTGAGCGGCACGCAGGCCGACTGGGTGGCCCAGGATCTGTTCGCGGTCGAGCGTTCGCTCAACGCCGCCAACCGCCGGCTGACGACCCTGAACGAGCGTTTACGAAAGAGTGGATAGAACGGCCGATGGCGCCCCGTAAGGGGCGCCATCGGGGGGCGGTCCGGGCGGCGGAACCCGGTGAACCGCCTTGGGGATCCAGGTGGCGGGAACCTGATCCCTCAAGCACTAGAACGTACTACCTCCCTGACTTTGTTCCCAAGCGGCGGGGCATTTCGATCACACCGATCTTCGGGCAGAAGGAGGCCAAAACGCAGTCGTCGCACCGGGGTTTCCGGGCCGCGCACACCCGCCGGCCGTGGAGGATGAGACGCAGGCTGAACCCGCCCCGGTCCCGGGCGGGGACGATTGCGCCGAGGTCGGCCTCCACCTTCACCGGGTCGGTCTCCGCCGTGAGCCCGAGCCGGCGGGAGAGTCGCCCGACGTGGGTGTCGACCGGCAGCCCCGGCAGGGCGAAGGCGACACTGCGGACGACGTTGGCCGTCTTGCGGCCGACGCCGGGGATGGTGACGAGGTCGGCCATCGCCCTGGGCACCTCGCCGCCGAAGCGCTCCTCCAGGGCGGCCGCCATCCCCAGCAGGCTGCGGGTCTTGGCCCGGAAGAACCCCGTCGGGTGGATGAGCCGCTCGACCTCCTCAGGGTCGGCGGCCACTAGGTCCGCCGGCGTCGGGTAGCGGGCGAAGAGGGCGGGCGTCACCGAGTTCACCGCCTCGTCGGTCGTCTGGGCCGACAGGATGGTGGCGGCCAGCAGCTGGAAGGGGCTGTCGTGGATCAGCGCGCAGAGGTCGCGGGCGTCCCCCGGGTACACCTCGGCCAGGATGGCCATGGTCTCCCGGGCCCGTCCCTTCGGCGTGCGGGGCAGTCCCATGGCGGCCGACAGTAGAGCGTGCAGCTACCGTTTCCCGGTGGCCCACCTGGAGGTCAAGCGGGAAATGGGGCGGGCCGACATCGCCGCCGTGTCCGAGCTGCTCGAGGCGGCCGGCGAGGTCGACGGGCACCCGCCCCTCGACGAGCACCAGTGGCTCGACCTGGTCAACGGCGGCCGCCACGACTTCGCCGGCCTGGTGGCGTGGGAGCCGGGTCACGAGCGGCCGGTCGGGTATGCCCAGGTCACCCGGGAGGTCTCCGGCACCCACGAGCGGACCTGGGCCCTCGAGCTCGTCGTCGACCCCCGCCACCGCCGGACCGATCTCGGCATCACCCGCACCCTCCTCGACGCCGCCGTCGGCCTGGTGGCTGAGGCCGGCGGCGGCCACGTCCACATGTGGGTCCCCAAGCCCACCGCCGCGTCCGACGCCCTGGCCGCCACCGTGGGCCTTCGCCGGGGCCGTGAGCTGCTCCAGTTCCGCCGGCCACTGCCTTTGGAGGAACAGCCGTCGATCGACGTCCGCTCGTTCGTCCCCGGCCAGGACGAGGCCGCCTGGCTGGAGGTGAACAACCGGGCGTTCCAGTGGCACCCCGAGCAGGGCAACTGGGATCTGGAGACGCTTCGTAACCGCCAGGACCAGCCCTGGTTCGACGCCGCCGGCTTCCTGCTCCACGAGCGCGACGGGAAGCTGGCCGGCTTCTGCTGGACCAAGGTCCACCCCGACCACGAGCCCCCGCTCGGGGAGATCTACGTCGTCGCCGTCGACCCGGGCTTCCGCGGCCTGGGGCTCGGGCGGTCACTGGTCGTCGCCGGCCTCGACCACCTGGCCGGACAGGGCCTGACGGTCGCCATGCTGTACGTCGACGCCGAAAATGCCGGCGCGCTCCGGCTCTATGAGGAGCTGGAGTTCACCGTCGACCACGTCGACCGGGCCTACGTCGGCGACGTGGCGGCTAGCCGATCCCGCTGACGCCGACGGCGGCGCCCAAGGCGTACGTCGCCGCCGCGGGGACGGCGGAGAAGACGAGCTGGCGGACGGCCGACCGCGCCATCGGCCGCCCGGTGAAGCGGGCTAGGAAGGCGCCCACCGCGAGGGCGGCGACCACGCCCATGACGATGGCCGCCACCATGGCCGCCGTTCCAGTCCCGACGAAATAGGGCACCAGGGGAATCGTCGCCCCGACGGAGAAGGTGAGGAACGACGACACCGCCGCGCTCAACGGGCGCCCGAGGGCGCCCGGGTCGATGCCGAGCTCCTCGCGTGCGTGGGTCTGCAGGGCCAGTTCGGGGTTGCGGCTGAGGGCGGTCGCCAGCTGGTCGGCTGTCGCCTCGTCCACCCCCCTCGACCGGTAGATCTGGGCCAGCTCCCGCCGCTCGGCCTCGGGGCTGCGACGGAGCTCGAGGCGCTCCATCTCCAGCTCCCGCTCGAGCAGCTCGGTCTGGGCCGTCATCGAGATGTACTCGCCGGCGGCCATCGAGACCGCCCCGCCGATGAGCCCGGCCAGGCCGGCGAGCCGCACCAGGCCGGCGCCGGTGTTGGCGCCGGCGAAGCCCAGGACGATGGCCACGTTGGACACGAGACCGTCGCTGACGCCGAAGACCGCGGCCCGGGCGGTGCCGCCCTGGACGTCGCGGTGGTGCCTGTCCGGAGGGGGAGGCAGCGGCTCGGACATTGCCGCACCAACGTACCCTTGGAGCATGCCCGGACGGTTCGATCTCAGTGTCGCGGACCTCGCCGCCGTCCTCGACGGCGAGCCGGCCTACCGCACCCGCCAGGTGTGGCGCAGCCTGCACCAGGGCCGCGAGCCCGAGGAGATGACCGACCTACCCCAGGCTCTCCGGGCCCGGCTGGCCCGCGAGCTCGTGCCGGGGCTGCAGCCGGTGACCAGCTCGGTCAACGCCGATGGCGACACCACCAAGTGGCTGTGGTCGCTGGCCGACGGCACCCGGGTGGAGACGGTGCTGATGGAATACCGCTCCGGGCGGGTCACCGTCTGCGTGTCGAGCCAGGCCGGCTGCGCCATGGCCTGCACCTTCTGCGCCACCGGCCAGGCCGGTTTCGAGCGGCACCTGACCGCCGGCGAGATAGTCGAGCAGGTGATCCGAGCCGGTCGGGCTTCGCCGGGCGGGCGGGTCAGCAACGTCGTGTTCATGGGCATGGGCGAGCCGCTGGCCAACTACGGGGCGACGTGGGCCGCGGTCGAGCGCCTCCACGGCGACGTCGGCCTCTCCGCCCGCCACCTCACCGTCTCGACGGTGGGCATTGTCCCCGGCATCCTCAGGCTGGCCGAGGAGCGCCTTCCGGTGAACCTCGCCGTGTCGCTGCACGCGGCCAACGACGAGCTCCGTGACTCCCTGGTGCCGATCAACCGCCGGTACCCGCTGACCGCGGTCGTCGAGGCCTGCCAGGCGTGGATCGCCTCGCGGAACCGCCGGCTGTCGTTCGAGTGGGCGCTGATCGACGGGGTGAACGACCGTCCGTCCGACGCCGCCGAGCTGGCCGCCATCGCCCGGCCCCTGGCCGCCCACGTCAACCTCATTCCCCTGAACCCGACGCCGGGCTACCTCACCCGGGGGACGCCGGCCGCCGGCGTGCGGGCCTTCCGGGACCGGTTGGTGGCCGCCGGCGTCAACGCCACCGTGCGCCGCAACCGGGGCACGGACATCGCCGCGGCCTGTGGGCAACTGGCCGCCACGGGGGTACCGCCGCTGGGCTGATCCGTGCTGTCAGAATGACCGCCATGGCCTCCCGCCGGTTCATCAACCCCGCCCAGCCGCAGACGCTGGTCATCGCCGTCTACCTGCTCTACCTCAACGCCGCGTTTCTGCTCTTCGCCATGCTCGTGGAAGGGACCTTCCCGCCCCTGGCCATGGCCATCGTCGTGGGGGGCATCGTGGCCGGCTATGGAATCGCCAATGAGTTCACGTGGGCATACGCGCTGGGCATCGCCATGGCCGTCCTCCCCTTCGTCCTCCGCTTCTGGGTGACCTCCAGTCCCCTGAGCAACGACCTCATCACGCTGATGTTCCAGATCGCCCTGGTGGCGCTCCTGCTGCACCCCCAGAGCCGGGACTACCAGCGCATCTGGTTCAAGTAGGCGCACCAAAGGCGATAGTTAGGCGATAATTTTCGCTGCTCCGGTATGATCGCCGCATGACCACGCAGAAGGTGTCCGTCACCCTTGAGGCGGCATCCGTCGCACGCGCCCGCCACGCCGCTGGCCCGAGGGGATTGTCGTCGTACCTCGACACCGCACTCCAGGAGAAGCTCGACCGGGACGAGCACCGCCGTGCCGTTATCGAGTATCTCGATGAGCTGGAGGCAGCCGATCCGACGCCCGACACCGTGAAGGTGCGCGCCGCCCGAAGAGCAACACGTCTCCGAGGCGCCACCAGGGCATGACCGAGCCTGTCGTCGTGCTCGACTCCGGGGTGATCGATCTCGCGACGACGGACCGCGAGTTCAGGTGGGTCCTGCGGGATCTCGTCGACGGGGGCTGGACCGCGGTCATCCCGACGGTCGTCCTGTCCGAGGTGATCACCGGGCGGGCAGAGGACGCGCCCACCAATCAGGCGGTCAATCGAGTCGGTACCGTCGACACCGATCAGCTCGTTGCCCGCCGCGCCGGGCTGCTGCGCTACCGGGCGGAGCGATCGGCCGGCAGGCGGCCACCCGGCGGAATCGACGCCATCGTCGCCGCCCATGCCGTGGGAGCCGGCGGTGGGGTTGTGTTCACGACGGATCCCTCGGACCTGCGTCGACTCCTCGTCGACCACGCTCACATCCGAGTCGAGAGGCCCTGACGGACCCGGAGGCGACTCTCGGACGTGGTCCTACCAGCGGATATGTGTACCGGTTTCGCTTCGCGACTCCACGCCCCGAGAGACCGCGAGCACAGCGTTCAGTCGGGTCTACGGTTCAAGTAGGCGCCTCTCAATTCCTACCTTGGCAGGACGTCGGCGATCGATGCCCTCGTGGTCGCGACAGCGGTACGGCTCGGCGGCGGGCTCATCCTCACCCACGATCCTGGTGACCTGGAGCTTCTCGCCGCCAATCACCCCAATGTCCGCGTCGTGCCCATCTGAAGGCCTCCTGCCGGACGACGCTTCACCGGACCGGATGACCAGGCGACCGCCATCGGCACCGAAGCGACGCTCTTGCACCAGCGCAAAGACGTGATGCCCCGGGCCTTGACGGCATCATCTCAGTGGGAGGAGTTCGACGTCGTAGTCGGAGAAGCGCCTGTCGACGCTGACGAGGGTGAAGCCTTCCATCTGCGCCTGGGCGATGAGCATGCGGTCGAATGGGTCGGCGTGATGGGGCGGCAGGCGCCCGGCCGCCATGGCGTGGGCCGCGGTGATGGCGAGGGCCCCGAAGTCGTTCGCAGCCATGGCGTCAAGCAGGTCGTCGGGCGCTCCGAGCCGGCCGACGGCCCGCTTGATCGATATCTCCCACGCGCTGGCGGCGGACACCACGACTTCGGTGTCCGGGTGTCCGATGGTGGCGGCGGCCTGCGAGGGGAGCTGCTGATCATCGGCAAGCCACCACAACAGGATGTGGGTGTCGAGAAGGATCCTCACTCCTCCTCTCCCGCAAACGCGGCCTCGACCTCCGGGGGGAGGGTGTCGAAGTCCAGGCCGATGGAGACGCGGCCCGCCCAGTAGCCAGGACGGCGGGGTGACCGCAGCCGGGCGGGGACGATGCGGGCCACCACCTGGCCGGCGCGGGCGATCTCGACCTCATCTTCTTCGCCGGACTCGACGGCGGCCACGAGCCGGGACAGGTTGGTCTTCGCCTCATGCATGTTCACTCGCATGAGCTACATGGTAGCTAGGTTAGCTCACTACAGCCAACGAGACCCACGGCCAAGCGGTGTACCCGGTTTCCATGGCCGGAACATCTTTTTCGGGACTCCGGGCAGGAGCGGTCGCCGGCGGTGGCGAACTGAGTAGCCCAAAGGGGGAGAAGCCCACGCTGGGCGCGCGAACACACCACGGACAGCGTGGAAGGGCGCGGTCACCCGGGCTTCCCGGGGGAAGGCATGCTCGAACTGCAGGAACGGCCGGCGACAGAAACGTCGTCGACCATCAGCGGCCTCGGCGCACGCGCCGAGTCTGACGCCAGGGCCCAGCCCCGGGTCCCCACCGCCCGGGAGGGGCTCCTCTGGTCGCGGTCGCAGCAGCGCCGGCTGGCCGGGGCGAACCTCATCACCGTCGCCATCCTGCTCGTCGTCGGGGTCAGCGCCGCGGCCGGAGTGACGCCTCTGGAGGCACCGGCGGCCATCGGCCGCCTGGTCGGCTCCACGCTCGGCCTCCGCCATTCCGAGGCCACGGTGGCGAAGCGCCCGCCGGTCAGTGAGCTGCTGCCCTACGGCAAGGGCATGTGGATCTACGAGCCGGAGAAGACCGAGGGTGGCGACGTGGCCGCCATCGTGGCCAGGGCCAAGGCCGCCGGCCTCAGCCACCTGTACGTCCGTACCGGCTCCAGCTGGGACGGCTTCTACGCCGCCCCCTTCCTCGACAAGCTGCTCCCGGCCGCCCACGAGGCGAACCTCCTCGTCTACGGCTGGGACTTCCCCCGACTGATCGACTGGGCGGGCGACGTCAGCCGGGCCGAAGCGGCCATCCGTCACCGCACCCCGGGCAAGCACAGCATCGACGGGTTCTCCGCCGACATCGAGACCCGCAGCGAGGGCACCGCCATCACCGCCCGGGCCGCCGGTGACTACGGCCGGGCCCTGCGCGAGGCGGTCGGGGTGAACTTCCCGCTGATCGCCACCGTCCCCCGGCCCTCGCCGGCCCAGAACTACCCCTACGCCGAGGTCGTGGCGTCCTTCGACGCCATCGCCCCGATGGTCTACTGGCTGAACCGCCAGCCCGACACCGACGTGGCCGGTGCCCTGCGGGACCTGGCCCAGTACGGCAAGCCGGTGTTCCCGATCGGCCAGGCCTACGACGGCGCCCCCGAGGGCGGTCGCGCCGGCGTCCCGCCGCCCGAGGAGCTATGGCGGTTCATGCGCTTCGCGCAGGCCAACGGCGCCCTGGGCGTGTCGTTCTGGTCCTGGCAGGCGGCCAACTCCAAGACGTGGGCGGCCGTCACCGAGGCCGAGGAGTTCCGCGCCCCGGCACCGTGGATGTTGAAGTAGTCAGAACCGGACCTTCACGACGGCGGCCTGGCGGATGCCGATGCCGTCGGCCGCGCTGAGCTCGACGTACACGATGGCGCCGCCCGGCTTGGTCGGGGCCCGGAAGGCGATGTCGCCGGTGTAGGGCCGCTTGATGTCGCCGCCGCCGGTCACGAAGCCCTTGCCCAGCGACTGGCCGGCCAGCATGCCGTCCTCCCGGATCTGGACGTTCACGTTCCCCTCGAAGGCCCGGGCCTGGCCGGTCAGGTGCGCCGGTGACTTGATGACCTCCAGCGGCTTGGGCGAAGTGACGGTGATGTCGAAGGCGACGGCCTCGACGACGGTCCACGGCCCGGAGGCGTCCTGGGCGCCGAACTGGCGGACGATGACCCCGAACGTCGCCTGCGGGTTGGGCAGCGGCGTCTTCCCCTCGGCGTAGCGGGGGCCGATGGGGACCTCGACCATGCCGGGACCCGTCGTCCGGGACGGGAAGTCGACCGGATTGTCCATCCCGATGTACCTGATAGCGAATTCCCGGGCCGTGGTGACGGCGTCGCGGTAGGTCCGGTCGGCGCCGGCGGCGTAGGCGTCGAGCTCGGCCCTGGTGGCGAACGGCCAGATGCCGGCGAAGGCGGCGGGCGCGCCGGTCACCTGGCGGTAGCTGTCGCAGGTGACCGGCTTGTCGAGGATGATGCCGTTACCGGAGAACACGCTGACCAGCTCGCCGGCCAGGGCGAACCGCACGCCCTTGACCGTCGGGAACTGGCCGACGGTGCAGGTCACCTGGGCCAGGCGGAGGGTGAGGCCCAGGCTGCCGCCGCCGGACTCGAAGTCGCGGGACAGGTCGACCTTGGCGATCCCGTTGCCGTCGATGACCAGGTCGTTGAAGCGGGTCTCCTTGGGTACGGCGGTGGTGAGCCCGCCCCGCGCCTCCGCAGCTGTCGGGCCGGCCAGCAGGGCCTTGACCGCCTCGGCGCCGATCCGCGCCACCTTGGGCACGGCCCGGGTCGTCGACTCCAGCGTCTCGCCCCGCACGAACCACACCGCCACGTCGGTTGTGGTGCCCGCCGGCGCCGTCGTGGTGGGCGCCGGCGAGGAGGAGTCCGACGTCGTCGACGGCGCGCCCGGCACGGGGCCGGCGTCGGTGGCGCCGTCCGACCCGCAGGCCGCGGCGGCGAGGCCCAAAACGGTGAGGATGGCCAGGAGTCGTCTCATAGGACCCGATCGTGACTGGCCGTGGTCACCGCCGCATCGCCGGCGGGTAACGGTTCGGCAACACGTCGGGGCAGGCGCAGGGTGAACGTCGCCCCGGAACCGGGCGGGCTGGCGACGGTCAGGTCACCACCGTGGAGCCGGGCGTTCTCCCGGGCGATGGCCAGCCCGAGGCCGCTGCCCCGGCCTCCGGGGCGGGCCGGGTCGGCCTTGTAGAACCGGTCGAACACCCGCTCCAGGTGGTCGGGCGCGATGCCGGGGCCGGCGTCGTTGACGACGACGACGATGTCGCCCTCGGTCGCCGTCACGAGGACCCGCACGGGTGGCGACCCGTGCTCCAGCGCGTTGCCGACGAGGTTGGCGACGATGGCGTCGAGCCGGCGGGGGTCGGCGACGGTGGTCACCCCGCCGGCGGCGGCGGCCCCGAGATGCACCTGACCACCCCAGCCCCGGGTGCCGACGGCCGATGCCACAAGGGCGACCACGTCGACGGGCTCCCACGACATCGGCGCCGCGCCGGCGTCGAGGCGGGAGATCTCCATGAGGTCCTCGACCAGGGTGGCCAACCGGTGGGACTCCCGGACCAGCAGGCGGGCGGCCCGGCTGCCGGCGTCGTCGAGGCCGGCGGCGTGGGCCTCCAGCACGTCCGCCGCCGTCGTCAGCGCGGTGAGAGGGGTCCGGAGCTCGTGGCTCACGTCGGCGACGAACCGGCGGTGGCTGGCTTCGAGGTTGCGGAGGTCGCCGATCGACGCCTCCAGCGCCTCGGCCATCCGGTTGAAGGCGTGGCCCAGGTCGGCGAACTCGTCGCGTCCGACCTCCGGCAGGCGGGTGCCCAGCAGGCCGACCTCCAGTCGGTGGGCGGCGGTGCGGGTCTCCCGGAGCGGTCGGAGCAGGCCCCGGGCGGCCAGGGCGCCGACCACGGCCGACAGCAGCACGGCGGCGACGCCGGCCGCGGCCAGGACGTTGCGGAGGACGTTCAGGTCGTCGGCGACGTCGCGCAACGGAAAGAACAGGTAGAACGCCGGTAGGCCGGCGGGGCGGCCACCGACCACCACGTACGGCTCGCCGGCCACCGACGCCCGCACCAGCCCGACGCGGCCGGCGTCGACCGGGCCGGCGAGGGCCGGCGGCACCGCGCCACCCGAAAGGGAGATCGATGTGGTCTCGAACGTGCCGTCGCCGGCCACCGCCACCACGTCGAACTCCGCCCCGCCCCGGGCCTTCAGCCGCTGCACCAGGTCGGCGACCTGGGCGCGCGTCGGGAGGGCGGCGGCGGCGTCGGCCAGCAGCGCCTGGCCCTCGGTACGGGCGTTCGACTCGGCCCGGCGGAGCACCGCCTCGCGGGTGATGTAGTACGACGTCACAGCCACGCCCGCCGACGTCACCGCCGCCACCAGGGCGAACGTCGCCACCAGCCGGGGCCGGAGCCGGGAGACGGAGAAGGGCCGCCGGCTCACGGGGCGGGAGGGACCAGCTTGTACCCCACCCCCCGGACGGTCTGCACCAGCGTGGGGTGGGCCGGGTCGTCCTCGACCTTGCCTCGGAGGCGCTGGACGCAGACGTCGACCAGGCGGGAGTCGCCGAGATAGGAGTAGTCCCACACCCGCTCCAGGAGCAGGGCCCTCGTGAACACCTGGCCCGGCCGGCGGGCCAGCTCCAGCAGGAGGCGCAGCTCGGTCGGGGTGAGGTGCAGGTCGAGGCCGGCCCGGGTGACGGCCATGCCGCCCGGGTCGATGACCAGCCCGCCGAAGCGCAGGACCGGCTCCCCCGCCGGCCGCTCCTGCCGGCGCAGGACGGCCTTCACGCGGGCGAGCAGCACCCGGGTCTCGAACGGCTTGGTGACGTAGTCGTCGGCGCCCGACTCCAGGCCGACGACGATGTCAATGGCGTCGCTGCGGGCGGTCAGCATGATGATCGGCACCTGGTCGTGGGCTCGGATGGCCCGGCACACCTCGAAGCCGTCCCTCCCGGGCAGCATGACGTCGAGCAGCACGAGGTCCGGCCGACGCTGGCGCCAGCGCTCGATGGCCTCGTCGCCGGTGGCCGCGGAGGTGACCCGGTGGCCGTCACCTTCCAGCGCCATCGTCACCGCTTCGCGCACCGACGGGTCGTCCTCGACCAGCAGGATGGCGGCCATGTCAGCTCCCCCGGGGGACGTCCCGGAAGGGCACGTCCCTGTCGACCCGGGGCTCGGGCGGCAGCCCGAGCAACCGCTCGGCGATCACCGTCTTGAGGATCTCGTCGGTCCCGCCAGCGATGCGGGTCGCCGGCGCCCAGAGGTCCTGGAGCGTGTACTCGTCGTGGACCATGGCACCGGCGCCGCGCATCGCCTCGGCCAGCTCGGCGTAGCGCCGCGACACCCGACCCGAGGCCAGCTTGGCCAGCGCCGCGTCCGGCCCCGGCGACGTGGTGAGCAGGCGCCGGCCGAGGTACCCGGCGCTGCGGGCCTCGATCACCAGTTGGGCCGCGAGCTGGCGGACCACCGGGTCGCCGGCGACGTCCCGCGAGCGGAGGTCGGCCAGCAGGCGGTCGACGCCGGCGCCGGCCCGGGCCAGGCCGAGCCCCAGCTGAAGGCGCTCGGCGGCCAGCGCGGTCACCGCCACGGCCCACCCGCCGCCCTCGGCGCCGACCCGGAAGTCGTCGGGTACGCGGGCCCCGGCGAGGACGACATCGTCGAACGCGGCACCGCCGGTCATCTGGCGGACCGGCTCGACGGTCACGCCCGGCCGGCGCATCTCCACGACGAAGCACGTGCACCCCTCGTGCTTGGGGACGTCCCAGTCGGTGCGGGCCAGCAGGATGGCGAAGTCGGCGTGATGGGCGCCCGACGACCACGTCTTGTGGCCGTCCACGACCCATCCGTCGCCGTCGCGGGTGGCGGTGGTGCTCACCGCGGCAAGGTCGGAGCCGGCGCCTGGCTCACTGAACAGCTGGCACCACAGCTCCTCCGCGGTGAGGATCGGCGGCAGGAAACGCTCCCGCTGCGCGTCGGTGCCGTGGGCCAGGAGCGCCGGCCCCACGACCGCCTCCCCCAGCAAGTTGACCGGCGGCGGGGCGCCGGCGGCCCGCAGCTCCTCGGCCCACACGGCCTGCAGGGCCGGCGCCAGGTCCCGCCCGCCGTGCTCGAGCGGCCAGCCCAGCCCGGCCCACCCGCCGGCGTGGAGCTCCCGTTGCCAGGACCGGCCCCGCTCCAGGTGCTCCGGGTCGGCGGCGTCGGCGAAGACGATCGACGGGCCGTCCCCGGCCCGGAACGGCCCGACGTGCTCGGCCAGCCAGGCCCGGGCCTCGGCCCGGAAGGCCGCTTCTTCGCCGCCGTCCCGAATGGTCGCGTCGCCGGATGCCACGTCCCCATCCTGGCCGAAGGACCGGAGGTTGCCGCGTCCATACCGCCGGGTAAGTACCTGTCAGCGACGAGTACCGAGTTTCCGCACCGACATCCGTCGCATCGATCCGCCGACAAGGGAGTGACTGATGACGAGCGATGCAAGGCAGGGCGAGGACATCGAGGGCGTCGACGACCGCATCGAGAGCGAGGTCCGCGATCCCGGCACACTCGACCAGCCCGACGAGGGCCCGGCGATGAGCGGCGCCGGCGCCGGGCCAGGCGGCAGCTCCATGGACCACTGGACCACCGCGTCGCCCAACACCGACGCCACCAAGCCGGAGTCCATGCCGCACACCAAGTCCACGCCGATGCCCGGCGAGACCGAGGACCGCACCCCGGTCTAAACCGCCGCGCCGCAGTGCGGGCAGGCGTCGTAGACCCGCGAGACCGTCCGGCCGCAGCCGGGGCACAGGCGAGGGTGGGCCTGTCCCCGGCGCAGTCGCGCCACGGCCGAGAACAGCATCCCTCCGACGGCGACGGCCATCAGCACCTCGACCAGGTCACGGACCATCGCCACCAGTCTCTACGCTTCGTGCGATGAACCGCCTCGCGGAAGAGACCAGTCCATACCTGCAACAGCACAAGGACAACCCGGTCGACTGGTACCCCTGGGGCGACGAGGCCTTCGCCCGGGCCCGGGACGAGGACAAGCCCATCCTGCTGTCGGTGGGCTACGCCGCCTGCCACTGGTGCCACGTCATGGCGCATGAGTCCTTCGAGGACGGCGAGACGGCGGCGGTCATGAACGACCTGTTCGTCAACATCAAGGTCGACCGGGAGGAGAGGCCCGACGTCGACGCCATCTACATGGAGGCGGTGCAGGCCCTCACCGGCCACGGTGGCTGGCCGATGACTGTGTTCCTGACCCCCGACGGCCGGCCCTACTTCGGCGGCACGTACTACCCCAAGACGGCGCGGCACGGGCTACCGGGCTTCACCGAGGTGCTGCGGGCCATGGCCGCGGTCTGGGACAACCAGCGCGACGACGCCGTCGGGCAGGCCGACCAGCTCACCGCCGCCCTCGGGCGGGCCGCCGAGATCGCTCCGAGCGGCGCGCCACTGCCGGGGCCGGAGGCCATCGCGGCCGGCCGCAACACGCTGCTGTCCCGGTTCGACAACCGGTGGGGCGGCTTCGGGCCGGCGCCCAAGTTCCCCCAGCCCGACCTGCTGGAGCTGTTGCTGCGGGCCTACGTCCGCGACGGCGACCAGGACACCCTCGGCATGGTCACCGTCACCCTCGACGCCATGGCCGCCGGCGGTATGTACGACCACCTCGGCGGCGGCTTCGCCCGGTACTCGACCGACTCGCAGTGGCTCGTCCCCCACTTCGAGAAGATGCTCACCGACCAGGGCCTGCTCATCGGGGTGTACCTGCACGCGTGGCAACTCACGGGCGAGGACCGCTGGCTCCAGGTGCTGACCGAGACGATCGAGTACGTACGGCGCGACCTCCGCCATCCCGACGGCGGGTTCTTCTCGTCCGAGGACGCCGACTCGGAGGGCGTCGAGGGCAAGTTCTACGTGTGGTCGGAGTCGGACGTCCGGTCGTTGCTGGGCGACGGGGCCGACGAGGCCATCGCCTGGTGGGGCGTCACCGCCGGCGGCAACTTCGAGGGCTGGAACATCCTCTATCGACCGGTGTTCGGCGAGTTGGCCCGTTCCTCTGCGGTAGAGGACTCCCGCCGAATCCTATTCGAGGCGCGGGAGAAGCGGGTGCGGCCGGGGCTCGACGACAAGGTGTTGACGGAGTGGAACGGCTTGTTCCTTGCGTCGCTGGCCCAGGCCGCAGCCGCCACCGGCCGGGACGACTGGCTATCCGACGCCCGCGCCGCCGGCGAGTTCCTGCTCGCGAATCTGCGCCGGCCCGATGGCCGCTGGCTGCGGGCGTGGCAGGGCGGCAAGCCCGGCCGCCACCTGGCCTTCGCCGCCGACTACGCGGCGATGGTCGACGCCTTCACCCACCTTGCCGAGGCGACGGGTGAGGCCCGCTGGGTGGCCGAGGCCCGCACCACGGCCGACGCAATGCTGGAGCTGTTCTGGGACGACAAGGCCGGCGGGCTGTTCACCAACGGGAACGACGCCAAGGCCCTCATCACCCGCAGCAAGGACCTCATCGACAACGCCGTGCCCTCGGCCAACGGCAACGCCGCCCAGGCACTGCTACGACTCGGCGCCCTGGTCGGCGAGGGTTACTACAGCCAGCGGGGCGAGGACATCCTGGGGCTGCTGGCCGGCTTGATCGGCCAGCACCCGACGGCGTTCAGCCGGGCGCTGGCGGGGGCGGACATGGTTGCGTCGGGCGTCACGGAGATCGCGGTGGTCGGTGAGATTGACGAGCTGGTCCGGGCGGTGCAGCGCCGGTACCTGCCCAACGCGGTGCTGGCGTGGGGCGAGCCGTACCCGTCGCCGCTGTTCGACGACCGGAAGGACGGGCTGGCCTACGTGTGCCGGGACTACGCGTGCCAGGCGCCGGTATCCGACGTCGACAGCCTGGTGGCGCAGTTGGGCTCGACGCCCGCGGTCAGCGGTTGACGGTACCCATGTCGGCGTAGCGGTCGCCGCTGGCCGGGCCGACATTGTCGTCGAGCCAGGCCAGGTCGCCGGCGTCGAGGGTGACGGCGGCGGCGGCGATGTTCTCCTCGAGGAATTTCAGGCGCTTGGTGCCCGGGATGGGGACGATGTCCTGGCCCTGGGCGAGGACCCACGCGATGGCGATCTGGCCGGGGGTGCAGTGTTTCTGGTGGGCCAGCTCGCTGACGGCGTCCACCAGGGCGAGGTTGCGGTCGAAGTGCTTCTCGCCGAAGCGGGGGAAGCGGCGCTGGCGGGTGTCGCCTTCGGGGAGGTCGGCGGCCGAGCGGATGGTGCCCGTCAGCAGGCCCCGACCCAGCGGGCTGTACGCGACGAACCCGATGCCGAGCTCGCGGACCGTCGAAAGGATCTCGTCTTCGACATCTCGGGTGAACAGGCTGTACTCGCTCTGCAGGGCGGTGATGGGGTGGGTGGCGTCGGCCCTTCTGATCGTCGTCGGGCCGGCTTCCGACAGGCCGAGGTGGCGGATCTTGCCGGCCTCGACGAGCTCGGCCATGGCGCCGACGGTTTCCTCGATCGGCACCTGGTTGTCGACCCGGTGCTGGTAGTAGAGGTCGATGTGGTCGACGCCGAGCCTGTCGAGTGAGGCGTCGCAGGCGGCCCGCACGTAGTCGGGGCGGCCGTTGATGCCGACCCAGGAGCCGTCCTCCCGCCGCTCGTTGCCGAACTTGGTGGCGAGGGTGACCTCGTCCCGCCGGCCGGCGATGGCCTGGCCGACGAGGCGCTCGTTGGTGAACGGGCCGTAGATGTCGGCCGTGTCGAGGAAGGTGCACCCCAGGTCGAGCGCCCGGTGGATGACGGCGATCGACTCGGCGTCGTCGCCGGCGCCGTAGAACTCCGACATGCCCATGCAGCCGAGGCCGAGGGCGGAGACGGTGAGGTCGCGGAGGCTGCGTTGTTCCATAGGTTCCTTCCTACCCGTTCTTGACCACGAACGTACGTTCGTGTACGTTGGGTGGTGACTTCCCCCCTGGTCCGGCCGCCCTCCGATTGAGGGAGCCGTCGTGTCTGTCTCTGCATTGGTGGCTGCGGTCGACGGGCTGTGCGCGGTC
>JAHFUP010000065.1 GCA_023265025.1 Acidimicrobiia bacterium
AGAACAATGCGTTTTCTTGCCATACAGAAAAATTCGCGGCCGCCCCACGAATCTCCTGCAAGGAATTACAAGTTTCCCACTTTGCCCGAACCGCCGCTATGTGCGGAACCCGGGACTAGCTCTTGCGTAGGGAGGTGGCCAGGCCCTGCAGCTCGGCCGGCGAGCGAGCGGAGCTCGCGCCGCCTCCGCCCTGTCCCTCCCTCCTGTCCGCAGCCGGAGGGGCCGCCTTCGGCGGCGACGGCGGCCACGGACCGGAAACCCCACGAACGCGGCGAACGTTTGCGGTCAGGGCACCAGAGGGACGACACTCGCGCGAACGAGGCAAGTTTCGCCGATGGCCGCCGACGCCGCCGCAGGCGGCCTCCCCGGCTGCCGGCAGACAAGAACGGCGGAGGGCGACCGGCTTCGCCGGCCGCCCGGAGCACCTTGATGGCTCGGGTCGGAACCTTTGGTTCCGACCCGAAAGTCGCTAGCTCTTGCGTAGGGAGGTGGCCAGGCCCTGCAGCTCGGCCGGCGAGAGGGTGCCTGTCACGTGCACGAAGGACTCGGCGCCGGGGTGGGCCACGAGGGTCGGGCCGACCGACCGGAGCAGCTGCTGGCCGGTGCCGAGGGCGCCCAGGTCGACGTCCTTGCCGGGGCCGGCGTCGGTGAGGTCCGGCTCGCCGGCCGGCGCACCCTGGCGCACGGTGACGATGTCCACGCCCCGCACGTAGACGTCGATGTAGCTCGACCCCTCGCTGCCGGCGATCAGGTAGCGGCCTTTCTGGGTGAAGCCCGACGGGGGAGCATCGAGGGCCCAGTAGCCCGGGGCCGGCGCCACGGTACGGTCGACCTCGGTGACCTCGGAACCGCCCTGGTCGGCGCCGATCCGCTCACCCTCGATGGCGAAGCCGGCCGGGTCGAGGGTGGGGTTGAGCTCCAGCGTGGTCGCGGTCAGGCGTTGGGTCGGCTTCCCGGCGGCGACGGCGACCTCCTCGAGGATGAGGCCGGTCACGTCGAGGCAGACATCGACGTAGTCCGTGGCGGTGGGCGCGGTGATCTTCAGGCTCTGCAGCGGGGAGCCGGTGCGGTAGGTCTGGCACTCGCGGCCTTTGGCCGCCCCGGGCAGCGACGCCCGCCGGCGGTCGCCGGGGACGAAGAGTCCCTGCTCGACCAGTGCGTCGAGCGAGGCGCCCACCCGGACGTCGCCCAGCGCGACGGTGGGGGCGTCGCCGGCGATCTGGGCCGCGCCGGCTTCGGAGAAGTTGGCGTACACGGAGAACTGCGAGCGGCCCTCGAACTGTCCGGCCTTGCCGGGCGGCTCACCTTCGCGGATCGAGACCTTGCCGTCGAAGGGTCGCTGGACGAGGATCTCCTCGGTCGACACGGTGGTCGTCGAGTCCTGGTAGGCCTCGGCCCGGTAGACGGCGCGGTAGGCCGCCGGCAGGGAGGTGGTGATGGCCAGGCGCCCGTTGGCCGAGATCTTCTTGGCCCGCAGCCCGGTGGACGGCCCGTCGTCGCCCCCCATGGACAGCGTCACGCCGCCGGCGACCACGCCGGCGAGCACCACGAACGCGGCCCCGCCCTTGAGCAGGCGCTTGCGGCGGGCCGACCGCCGGGCGGCCGCCGTGCGGGCCGTCGCCTGCTGGCGGCGCCGGTGCAGGGCCTGCTGCCGGCGCTCCGTGCGCGAGGGGGCGCGGCGGTGGGTTGTCTTCGGCGCCATCGCCGAATCCTCCCACTGGTTCCTGTGAATCGCCGGTGAGTCGCCTGGGAACCCCGCCGGGCTAGGGCGAAAATTCCTGCGCCGGCACGGTGGCCAGGGCCGTCAACACTGCCGGCGCCGGCTCGGGCGGCCGGAATTCGAGGGCGACCCGGACCGCGTCCCACGCCGGCTGGTTGGCCGCCTGCCACGACCAGAACGACACGCCGGCGGCGCCGTTGTTCTGGGCGAAGCGCATGAACCGGAACAGCTCCTCAGGCGGCGGGACGCCCTTCCGTCCGCCCTCGGGCGAGCCGTCGTAGGCCTGGCCGACCGGGTAGACCGGCTTGCCGAACTTGGCCAGGTACTGGAGGGCGCCGGCCACGTCGGTGTCGGGCTGGCGGTCGAGCCAGTAGACCATCGGCGCGATGGCGTCGTAGCCGGCGACGATGTCGGCGTAGGGGTGGTTGGGGCGCTCCTTGGCCGGGCGGGGCACGGTGACGATGAGGGGGTAGTCGGCGCCGGCCGCCTCGCGGAGGCGGGCGCCGTAGCGCCGGGCGTTCTCGGGCGTCAGGCGGGTGCCCTCGGCCGGGCTCTCGATGTCGGGGGAGAAGGCGTCGACCCTGTCGCCGCTGGGGGTGGTGTAGCGGATCATGGCGGTCGCCCGGGCGATGTCGGGGTCCATGGGGTCGAGCTTCGGGAAGTCCCAGCCGATGACCTTGATGTCGGCGGCGTGGGCCGCGGGTAGCAGCTTGTCGAGGAAGGGGGCGACGTTGAAGCCGTCCCAGGCCGAGCCCATTCGCACCCAGAGGTGGGTGAGCCCGGTGGCCTTGGCCTTCGCCACGATGGCGCCGACGTTGCCGCCCTCGGTCTTGGCCGGCTCGTAGATCCACATGCCCTTGCCGCTGGGCAGCCACTTCTTGGCCGCCGCGGGAGTCTGCAGCACGCTGGCGGGAGCGACGGTCGCCGTCAATTCGGCGGCGCCGGCGGGGAGGACGACGACCGGCGGGACCGGCTCGGTGCCCGGCGGCGCGGTGAGGGGCGGCACGCCGGCGCCGGCCTTCTCGACGGCGGGCGCATTGTGGCCTGCGAAGGCGGCCAGAAGCATGACCGCGACCAGCGCCCCGAACAACAGCCGGTCCACCGTGACGCGGGGGCGTGAGGAAGGGAAAGACATTGGGGTCACCTCGCGATGCCGACGCCCGCCGCGCATGCAGCCAAGGCCCCAGACCAAGAAAAAACTTCCCTCGAGGTTTGCGAAGTCGCACAGAAGGGAAGAACCGCTTGTTGGCCAGGAGTATACGGCACCGTTTGCGGTGCCCGGAACAAACGCGCGACGGCTACTCCTAGCGGATGATCGCCCGCTTGACGTCCTGGATGGCCTCGGTGACCTTGATGCCCCGGGGGCAGGCGTCGGTGCAGTTGAACGCCGTCCGGCACTTCCAGACACCCGACTGGGCGTCGAGTATCTCCATGCGCTGGTCGCCGGCGGTGTCCCGCGAGTCGAAGATGAACCGGTGGGCGTTCACGATGGCCGCCGGGCCGACGTAGGTGTCGTTGGCCCAGTAGATCGGGCACGACGTCGTGCAGGCCGCGCAGAGGATGCACTTGGTGGTGTCGTCGAACCGGGCCCGCTGCTCGGGGGACTGGAGCCGCTCGGTGGCGCCGGCGTCGGTGTCGTTGTGGAGCCAGGGCTGGACGGCGCGGTACTGGGCGAAGAAGGCGTCCATGTCGACGACGAGGTCCTTGAGCACGGGCAGGCCCCGGAGCGGCTCCACGGTGATCCTGGCGCCTACATCACGCACCAACAGCACGCACGCCAGCCGGTTGGCGCCGTTGATGACCATGGCGTCGGAGCCGCAGACGCCGTGGGCGCAGGACCGGCGGAAGGCCAGGCTCCCGTCCTGGAACCAGCGGACCTGGTGCAGGGCGTCGAGCACCCGGTCGCCCTCGTCGACGGTGACCCGGTACTCCTCCCAGTGCGGCTTGTCGTCCTTCTCCGGGTCGAACCGCTTGATCCTGAGGTCGACGTCCACATCAATACTTCCGTTCCATGGGGAGGTAGGGGCCGCCCACGACGGGCTTGTAGTCGAGGCGGATACTTCCGTCGGGCCGGCGGTGGGCCAGGCTGTGGCGCATCCAGTTGGCGTCGTCGCGCAGGGGGTGGTCGTCGCGGAAGTGGCCGCCCCGGCTCTCGGTGCGGGCCAGGGCGGCGGCGACGAGGGCCTGGGCCACGTCGAGGAGGTACCCGAGCTCGAGGGCCTCGGACAACTCGTAGTTGAAGTGCCGGCTCTGGTCGGTCACCGCCACCGACCGGTAGCGCTCCTTGAGGCCGTCGATGGTGGCCGCCACCGATCGGAGGCTCTCGTCGGTGCGGAAGACCGACGCGTGCAGCGTCATCTGCTCCTGCAGTTCGCCCCGGATGGTGGCGACCCGCTCCGTTCCCTGCCCGCTCAGGAGCGCGTCGATGGTGCTCTTGACCGCGCCTTCGAAGCCGGCCGCCAGCCCTGGCGGCTGGCGGCCCTGCACGAACTGGGCCATCGCCGCCCCACCCCGCCGGCCGAACACCACGATGTCGAGGAGCGAGTTGGTGCCGAGGCGGTTGGCGCCGTGGACGGACACGCAGGCGCACTCGCCGGCGGCGTAGAGGCCGGGGGCGACGGTGTCGTCGGCGTCGAGGACCACCTCGGCCGAGACGTTGGTCGGGATGCCGCCCATGGCGTAGTGGGCCGTTGGCTGGATGGGGATGAGGTCCGTCTTGGGCTCGATGCCCTGGTAGGTGCGGACGAACTCGGCGATGTCGGGCAGCTTCTCGTCGATCTGGGACGGCGGGAGGTGGGTGAGGTCGAGGTAGAGGAAATCCTTGTCGGGGCCGGCGCCCCGTCCCTGGCGGATCTCGGTCAGCATGGCCCGGCTCACCATGTCGCGAGGGGCGAGGTCCTTCACCGTCGGCGCGTACCGCTCCATGAAGCGCTCGCCGTCGACGTTGCGGAGGATGCCGCCCTCGCCCCGGGCCGCCTCCGACAGCAGGATGCCGAGCTTGTTGATGCCGGTGGGGTGGAACTGGAAGAACTCCATGTCCTCCAGCGGCACCCCGCGGCGCCAGAGGAGACCGGGCCCGTCGCCCGTGAGGGTGTGGGCGTTGGAGGACACCTTGAAGATGCGCCCGAACCCCCCGGTGGCGAACAGGGCCGCGGTGCACTCGAACACGTGGAGGTCGCCGGTCGCCAGCTCGTGGGCCACCACGCCGGCCACACCGGCGCGAGGGGCGCCGTCGACGAAGGCCACGTCGAGCACCTGGAACTCGTCGAAGAACACCACACCGCGGGCCACGCACTGCTGGTAGAGCGTCTGGAGGATCATGTGGCCGGTGCGATCGGCGGCGTAGCAGGCCCGCTTCACCGGGGCTTCCCCGTGGTTGCGGGTGTGACCGCCGAAGCGGCGCTGGTCGATCCTGCCCTCGGGCGTGCGGTTGAACGGCAGCCCGAAGTGCTCCAGCTCGATGACGGCGTCGACCGCCTCCCGGCACATGATCTCGGCCGCCGGCTGGTCGACCAGGTAGTCGCCGCCCTTGACGGTGTCGAAGGCGTGCCACTCCCAGGAGTCCTCCTCGACGTTGGCCAGGGCCGCGCACATGCCGCCCTGCGCCGCGCCGGTGTGAGAGCGGGTGGGGTAGAGCTTGGAGATCACCGCAGTGCGGCACTTGCCGGCCGTCTCGATGGCGGCCCGGAGGCCGGCGCCGCCGGCGCCGACGATCACCGCGTCGAAGGTGTGCCGGTGGATGTCCACCGACCCATCCTGCCGCGCGGCACGGATCGTTTGGTCAATCGGGGGTCGAATGGCGCCACCGATTGACCAAACGGTCCGTCCGTCGGTTCTTCTTAGACCGGATGTCCCATGGGCCCGTCCGGCTCGAGGCCGCGGTAGTGACGGCCGAGCGCACGCAGTTGGGCCAGGCGGTGCTCGGCGGTGGCGCCGAGCCAGAGCAGGAGCAGGCCGGCGGCCCCGATCGTCGCCCAGCGGGGCACCCGGGCCGCGACCGGCCAGAGCGCATCCAGGCCGACGACCAGCAGCGCCGCGGCCCCGAGGACGAGGGGCGCCTGGAGCCGGGCCCGGGCGCCGGCGAGCAGCACGAGCTGGGCGGCGACGGTCACCGCCAGCGGCCGGGCCAGGCCGCCCTCGGCGACGACGAGGGCGACGCTCGGCAGGAGCCCGACGGCCAGTCCCGGCCCGAAGGCGGTCCAGGAGCTGACCACCGGCCGCCGGCGGTGGGCGGTGAGGCCGGCGCCGAGGGCCACGGCCGCGGCAGGGAGCGTGTAGGCCTCGACCAGGGTGACGTCCAGCACCGCCAGCCAGGACCACGTCGCCGCCACCGCGGTGGCGGTGCCGGCGAGCAGGTAGGGGGCGCGGGCCGGCCGGGTGCCGGCCACCATGAGCCAGGCGGTGGACACGGTCAGGGCGATGGCGCGCCACGGTTCGGTCCAGACGGAGAGGACGGTGCCGAGGGCCATGGCGACGGCGCCGGTGGCCTCCAGGGCGACACCCTCGGGATGCCGGCGCCGGCCCTCCGCGCCGGCGGCGAGGGTGACCCCGCCGGCCACGGCGACGACCAGGCCCGCCGGTGCGGTCGAGGCGCCGGCGCTCACCGCCACCGCGGCACTGCCGCCGGCCAGGCCGGCGGCCGCCGCGGCGGCGAAGGCCTGGCGGAAGGCGGCGGTGCGGGACCAGCCGGCGGCGGCCGCGGCGGCGACGAGGAGGCTTGCCGGGAAGGCGATCGACCCGGTCTCGGTGGCCACGGCCCAGCCACGGCGCCGAGGACGGCGGCGGCGGCGCCCAGGACGAGGCTCGGGAGGCGGAGACCGCGGCGGTCGGCCGCCGCCGCGCCCGCCATGGCGGTGATGGCGCCGGCGGCGGTGGCGGCCATGGCGCCCCAGACCGGCCAATCGGCGGCCAGGGGGGCGGTGACCACGACGCCCACCGCGGCCGCCGTACCGGCGGCGAGCGGGGCGGCGAGCGGCACCAGGCGGCGCCCACGGGCAGAGGCGACGAGGGCGGCGGCCGCGGCGGCGAGGGCGAGAAGCGCGACCACCGAGGCGCCGAAGGCCAGGTCGCGGGGCGTTCGTCCCTGCCCGAGGCGGGTGCCGGCGTCGCCGGAGAGCACCGCCTCCCACGGGTCCTCCAGCCACGACAGGGGGATGGCCACCGCCTCCGCCACCGGCTCCAGCAGGCGGAGGACGCCGACGCCCAGGGCGCCCAGCGCCGCGTACAGGGAGCCCGGCCGGACCGCATCCGGCAGCAGGAGGGCCAGGCCGACACCGGCCGCACCGAGGACCGCCAGCGCGGCGAGAAGGGAGGTGGGCTGCGTCCATGCCGCGGAGAGCAGCATGGTGACGGCGCCGAGGAGGCAGCCGGCGCCCGCGGCCACCAGTGCGTCGCGTCGGGCCCGGCTGCCGGCGCCGACGGTGAGGACGGCGGCCGCCGGGGCCAGCGCGGCGGCAGCCAGGACGAGGGCCAGTTGGGCCGACACGGTGCCGTCGCCCAAGACGAAGGCGTCGTCGACCATGGCCAGGGCGGCCGCCTCCATGAGGGCGGCGCCGCACCCGAGCACCACGGCGGCGCCGAGCCAGACCCGGCTCCGGGACAGCCGGCCGGCGGCGCCGGCAAGCGGAGCGGCGACGAGGGCCAGTGCCACGGCCCGACTCCATCCCTCGTCGGTCATGTGCAGGACAGTGAGCACCGCCGAGACCTGGATGAGGTTGGCGGCGGCGACCGCCTGCATCCGGAGCCGGGGCGCGGCCGCGGTGGCCAGGCCGGCCGCCATGGCGGTGCCGATGGCCCACCACACCGTCGCCGGCATGCCGGTGCCCACGCCGCCGCGGCGCAGGGCGAACCAGTCGACGAGGAACAGGGCCAGCGTGAGGCCGCCGAGGGCTTCGGCCGTCGCCGGGAGCCGCTTGAGGGTGGCGCCGGCGGCCAGGCCGGCGAGGAAGGTCATGGCGACGAGCAGGACAGCCCGCCCGCCGTCGTCGAGCCGTTTCCAGGCGAACAGGGCGAAGATCAGGGCAGCCACCGCGAGCAGGGTCGAACCGAGCCACAGCAGGACGTCGCGCACGACCTCGGGCCGAGATTCGGGCGGCCGCGAGCGAGCGGGCGTCGCCGGCCCGGGGCGGACGCGCCTCCCCGAACCCTCGGCTTCGACCGCCCGAAGCAGGTCGACGTGTTCGTGGCGGAGGGCGATGGCCTCCTGCTGGAGCGCCAGCTGCTCCCTACCGATGGCGTCGAGGCGCCTGATGATGGCCCGGAGGCGGGGGATCCGTTCGCCGGTCAGCACCAGGCCGCACATGGCGCATCGCTCGGGGTTGATCGGGGGCCGCCGGCATCGGGGGCACCCGACGGGTGCGTTCGCAGGGTCTGGGTAGGTGGGGGGAGCCTGTCCGCTGGGCATGTCGGCAGTGTGAGCGCGTGCCCGGCCGAACGCCATAGGGCTGGCCCCCATCAGCGCAACGTGGCCTCGAGGGGCCGCCGGTTCGATCGGGGGACCGGCTTGGTCGGGTGGCCGATGCGGTAGACGGCGACCGGGACGGCGACGCCGGCGAGGGCGGCCACCTCCGGCGCCGTCTCCGGCCGGTCGACGGCGACCGAGATCGGGTGGCAGGCCCAGCCGGCGCCGGCGATCGTCGCCCACGAGCGGAGGAGCCGGCGGCCGGCGGCGAACAGGTCGGCGGGGTCGAGGCTCGGTGCGCCCAGGACACACACGGCAACGCTGCCCCGGAGCAGCCGGACGTCGCGCGACGCGTAGGCCCGGGCCACCAGGGCCGGCAGGCGACCGGCCCGGAAGGCGGCGCGCAGCAAACCCCACTCGGTGCGGGTGAGGGCCAGGCCCTCGGGCGTCATCCCGTCGGGCGCGCTCGTCTCGGCGCGGGTCCAGCGCTCCAGGTCGCCGACGAAGCGCCGGTCCCGCCACGACAGGACGCTGGCCCGGGCCACCAGGCGGGCGATCGCCGCCGGCGCGACCATGGCGTTGCCGAGGCCGTTGAGGGCGCCGGCCAGCGCCGGCGGCACAGGGGTGCGGTCGTACTTGAGCCGGTTGGTGTGGCGGTCGGCGGCCGGGCCGGCGAGGGGGTCGACGTCCTCATCGGGTCGGGCCGGACGGATCGTGATGTCGCCGACGTGGAGGTCGGAGCCGGAGCGGGCGAAGCGGGGCGAGATGGCGCTGCGACAACCGTGGCGGTGGGCGGCCAGCGACAGGGTCTCGTAGAAGGCGCCCATGGCCAGGTAGGCGTCGCGGTCGTCGGGGTCGTAGGGCAGGTAGTCGAGGTGGTCGTAGTGGAGCCCGACCTCGTCTGACCCGAGCGGCACGAGACGCCACGGCTGGGCGTTGTGGGCCGACGGCGCCCGCAGCGCCTCGCCCAGGATGGCGGCGACGGTGGGGTCGAACTCGATTCATCGAGCCGCCCCCGTGATGACCTGGCGCTGCTTGATCCGGCCGGCGTTGGCTGCGAACGGGCCGGCGCCCGGTGGCCAGAGGCGGACCTGTAGGTCGTCGGCCGCCGGGGACTCGGCCAGCGCGGCCCGGTAGTCGGCCGACGACGCCGCCAGCCGGGCGCGGATGCAGGCGACCAGCTCGGCCGGGTCCACGCCGGCGTCGGGTCGGGTCTCGACGTGGATGACCGGGCGGACGTCGTCGTCGACCTCGGCCAGCTCCATGCAGAACCCGCCCAGGAGGTCGGACCGCGGGTGGTCGCCGATGCCGGCGGCCACGTCCTCCGGGTAGAGGTTGGCGCCCATGTAGGACAGCGTGTGGTCGGAGCGACCGTGGACGAACAGGAACGGCAGGCGGAAGGGGCGAGCGTCGGGTTCGGCCGGGTTCAACCCGAGGGCGCCGCACGTCGCCATGGCCCGGTCGAAGGCCAGGGTGCCGCCGGCGTCGCCGACGTTGTAGCGGATGCGAGGGGAGAGCATCGGGCGGGTGACGGTCACGACGAGCTCGCCGGCCAGCGTCTCGACGTAGTAGTCGCACGGGTCGTACTGGAACACCATCGGGATGCGGTCGGGGCCGAACAGCGCCATGGCCAGGTCGGGGGATGCGGCCGCCTGCTGACGGAGCCAGACGGAGACGGGCGTCTCGGCGGCCACGCCGATGTCGAGGTCAGACGCCCCGTACGCCGACCAGACCTTGACGAAGGTGCGCTCTAGCCGGGCCCGGGCCGCCTCGGTCATGCCCTCGCCGCCGACGAACCCGTACAGCGGGAGCCCGGAGAGGTCCGCGGCGTCGAGAAGCGTCCGGAGGAACGGCGGGTAGCCGCACACGATGTAGGCGGGCTCGTCGCCGAGGAGGGCGATGGTGCCGAGCACCTTGTCGACGTCGGGCCCGCACGACTTCACCGTGCCGATCGCCCGGAGGGCGACGGCGACGTTGGTACCGGTCGCCCACGCTCCCATCGAAAAGGCGTTGAGCACGACGAAGCGCCGGCCGTCGTCCGGCAGCAGGTGGCGGGCGAGGAGGGCGAGGCTGCGGTGGACGTCGGCCAGCTCGGGCTGGCTCCGGATCCACGTGTAGGGGGCGCCACTGGAGCCGGCGGACTCGTCCAGCTCGCACCCCTGCCGCGGGATCCTGCCGCCGGCGCACCGTGCCGCGATCGGCCACCGGTCGATGTAGCTGCGCTTGGTGGTGACGGGTAGCCGGGCCATCCACTCCTGCGGGGTGCGGGCGTGCGGGACCGGGCCGCCGGCCAGCTCCCGGTAGGCGGGGACGGTCCGCATGGCCTTGCGGGCCGCGGAAACGGCCGCCGGCGCCGACAGGCGGTCGCCGACGCCGCCGGCGTGGCGGGCGGTCCACCGGAAGGCGGCGAGGTTGGACCGGGAGGCCCGGTGGGCGAGGCGGGCGCCGAGCGCCAGCGCCTCCCAGCGGATGTAGCGGGCGCGCATGCGTAGTGAGGTCGTCATCCTCCGACTGTCCGCCGGCGGGGCCGGCGGCGGAAGGCGGGGTGGCCCTTATCCCCGGCTGGGGGCCACCGGTTCCGGGGGCTAGGGGCCCGCCGCCGCCGGCGGCGGGCGGCGGAGGTCGGCGATGCTCACCGCTCCTCGACGGATGGCCTGGTTGGCCAGCTCCAGCCGGCGGTTGTCGGCGCTGATGGCGAACTTGTCGTACAGGTTGAGCAGGTGCTGCTTCACCGCCGCCTCGCTGACCACCAGCTCGGCGGCGACAGCCCGGATCGACGCCGGCTCGGTGAACACGTCGCCAGAGAGCACAGGACGGCACAGGGCGATCACCACGTCGCGCTCCCGTCGGGTCAGCGCCGGCGGGGGCTGGGCCGCCTCGGTGGCCGTGTGGTCGCCGTGGCCGCCACCCCGCAGGACCAGGCGGGTACGACCGATCCGGACCTCATCGCCGGGGCCGAGGACCCGCTCGCCCGCCAGCTTCTGGCCGTTCACGAACGTGCCGTTGCGGGAGCCCATGTCGCGGAGGCTCCACCCCGCCGGGAACGCCTCGAGCACGGCGTGGAGGCGGGAGACGGTCCGGTCGGCCGACAGCACGACGTCGTTGGAGACGTGGGCACCGATCGTGACTCTGTCGCCCTCCAACGAGACCAGCTCGGGTCCCTCCGGTCGCCACACTTCGAGGTAGGACGGCACGGTCCGACCTTACCTGGAGGTAAGGATCACCTTGCGCCGGGACGGGGGAAAAGCCCGGCCCAGGGGCATTCCGGTGCGGCCCCCGCGAGACGAGCATCAACGACATGACGAGATCCAGGGAGATGGTGGCGACGGGCGCGTCGAGTCAGGTGCGCATCGAGTACGTCAAGAGCCGGCGGGCCCTTCGCCTGACCGCGGGCGACGGGGACGGGACGGTCGAGGTGCCGTTGGCCGCCTTGATCTCCGAGCTTCGGATCGACCGGCGGGACCTCGTGCCCCAGGCCCGGGTCCTGCTCTTCGGTGGGACCCACGACCGAGCCCGGGGCGGATCCGGGGACCTCATCGGGTGGTTCGAGACCGACGCGGATGGCCGGGCCGCGTTCCGGGAGGTGCGGGCGACGAGGACGGACGACCAGGGTTGGGCCGAGCTCGTCGCCCTCGGAACCGGTGACCGGCCTACCGTCCTGGCCTGGTTCGGCCGTCCCGGCGGCGGCGCCGGCGCGGCGCCGCATCGCCTCCGGGCCGTGCCCGACGGAGGTCGTCATCCCGCCGGCCGCGTCCCCCGTCGCCACCTGCGCCTCCTACGGCGATGACCGCTGGTCGCGGCGCAGTTGCGCCGTCCACGTGCTGGCGGCACGCACGTTGGCGCGCTCGACGCCAGCAGCCTCGCCGGCGAGTCCCAGCGCCCACCCGGCGTGGCGGGACCGGACGTCGTCGCCGGCGCCCGACCGGGCGAGCTGCGCCTCGCCGAGCCTGCGGACGGCGTCGTGGATCGACCAGCGCGAGCCGTCCGTGCCCACGAGAGACCGCCGGGCCAGACGCTCCAGCCGCTCCGGCGAGACGCCGTCGCAGACGGTGGCGGCTGCCTCGGTCGTGAAGCCGCCGGCGAAGACCGACAGCCCGTGGAGGAGCGCCCGGTCCGCCGCCGGGAGCGTTTCGCACGCCCAATCGACGGCGGCCCGCACGGTGGCTTCCTGCTCCGACGGGCGCCGGCGCCCACCATCGAGCAGTGGGAACCGCTCGGCGACGTCGAGGGCGAGGGCGGCGAAGGAGGTGCACCCCACCCGGCCGGCGGCCAGCTCAAGCGCCAGAGGGATGCCGTCGAGGCGGCGGCAGAGCTGGGCCAGGCCGGGGGCGTCGGCAGCCCGCACGTCGAACCCCGGCGAGCCCTCCGCTGCCCGCTCCACGAAGAGTCGTATCGCGTCGTGGTCATCGAGCCGTTCGAAGGCGGGGAGGCGGAACGGGTCGGGGGCGGGCAGGCCCGGCACGCCGTAGACCGTTTCGGCGGGGCACCGGAGCGGCTCCCGGCTCGTGACGAGGATGCGGACGTGCGGGCACGCGGCGAGAAGTGAGGTCGCCAGCTCGGCGCATGCGGCGCGCGCCGTCTCGCAGCCGTCGAGCAGGAGCACCACGTTCCTGCGCTCCAGGAGCTCGACGACGGCGCTCGCCCGATCGTCGGGATCGGAGCCCGCCGGGGCCAGGGCATCGAGCACCGCCGGGATCAGGAACGCCGGCCCGGGTTGGGCCGCCACGTCGACCACGAACGCGCCGTTCGGGTAGTCGGCCAGCTCCTCGGCGAGCACGTGGACGGCCAGCCGGCTCTTGCCCATGCCGCCGGCCCCCGTGAGCGTGAGGAGCCGGCTGCTGGCGAGCAGCGATCGCACCTCGGCTACTTCCGTGGCGCGACCGATGAACGCGTTGACATGGGCCGGCAGGTTGTTCGGCGTGCGGAGCTGGCCCTGCAGCGCGTCGACGAGGGCGGTGGCGGTGGCCGGTCTGCGGGCCGGGTCGACGGCGAGCCCCCGGCGCAGGGCGAACTCCAGCAACCGGGCCCGTTCGGCGTCCATGCCCGTCCACGCCGGCCGCGCCCCCGGTTGTGGTGGCCGGCCCGTCAGGAGCGCGAACGCCGTGGCCGCCAGCGAGAACACGTCGGCCGCCGGTGTCGCGGCCAGGCCCGAACCGACCTCCGGCGCGGCGTAGCCGGCGGTGCCGGTGAGACCCGCCGTCGGCTTGGGGGAGCCGCCCACGGGCGCCCGGTGGGAGATGCCGAAATCCACCAGCACAGCCCGGCCCGATGGCGTCACGATCACGTTGGCCGGCTTGACGTCGCCGTGGACGACCGGCGGGCGGTGGCGGTGGAGATGGTCGAGCGCCTCGGCGACCTGGCTCAGGTAGCGGACCACCTCGGGGAGCGGGAGGCCGCGCCCGGCGTCGTGCACGACATCGGCGAGCGTCACGCCCTCGACCCAGTCCATGACCAGGAAGTAGCGGTCGGCGGTGAAGAAATCCTCGAGCACGCGGCAGAGGAGCGGATGGGGCTCCAGTCCGAGGAGGATGCGCGCCTCGCTGAGCAGCGACCCCCTGTCCGTGGTCGACCCGCGGGGGCGGACCTTGAGGCCCACCATCCGCCCGGTCTCGTGGTCGAGGGCCCGCAGCACGGTGCTCTGCCCGCCTGCGCCCACCACCTCCAGGGGCTCGTAGCGGCCCCGGATGAGCTCCGCCACGAGAGCAGTGTCTCATGGGCGCCAAGTGCCCCTGGCAGGCTTGACGCAGGTCGGCTCAGGACCGGGTGAGCGGCCCCTGGAGGATGGCGTCGATGTCTATGCGGCCGTCGACCGGCACGACGGTCACGGTGTAGGGCCCGTTGTTGAACACGAAGCCGCCGGCGGGCTTGAGCGACGTCTCGTCGCGGATCTGGACCTGGCCCGTCGCCGTCACCTTGCCCGGCCCCTTCAACTCCAACCGTCCCGGGGCCACCTTGATGACCACGCCGCCCGACGTGTTGACCCGGGTCAGCGAATCGGCGGTGAACGCCACGGCGTCGCGCGACGTGGCCAGCCCCCCCACGCCCACCGCCACCGGGGCGCCGGCCCGGTAGGCGCCCGCCTTCAGGGCCCGGGTGGCGCCGTCGACCGTCCAGGTGGCGGCACCGGCGGCGTCGATGTCGACCTTGGAGCCGCTCACATCGATCGACCCGCCGGCGCCGCTGATCGGCAGGGGTGTCCCGCTGTTCCAGGCGATCGACGTGCGCTTGCCGTCGACCAGGGCGTTCTCGATCGTCGCCTTGCCGACGCCCCGATCGAGGGCGGTCAGCGTGAAGGGTGTGGCCAGCGGCGCGCCCTGGGCTCCCTCGGCGGTGAGCTTCGTGACGGTGCCCTTCACGAACGCCTGCCCCGGTGCCGGCTTGGGCCCGGGGATGGTCGTGGTGGTGGTCGGCGCCGGCTCGTCCTTGAAGCGGTCGAAGGCGGAGGAGTTGTCGGCCGCGAACCGGATCCCGAAGGCGACGGCCACCACGGAGACGACGAGGGCGACGAAGTAGGCGATGATCCGTTGCATTGGGGCCAAGGGTACGGTGGGCCGGATGTCCAGGCCTGCGACCCTCGGCCAGCTGCGCGAGTCGGGATGGGAGTCCGTCCCGGTCAAGGAGGAGGTGCGGCGCAACGTCGCCGCCCGGATCGCGGCCGGCAAGCCCATCGTCGACGGCGTGGTGGGCTACGACGACACCGTCCTGCCCCAGCTGGAGAACGCCCTCCTCGCCGGCCACGACACCATCTTCCTGGGCGAGCGGGGCCAGGCCAAGACCCGGATCATCCGGTCGCTCGTCGAGCTGCTCGACGAGTGGATGCCCGTCGTCGCCGGCTCCGAGATCAACGACGATCCCTACCACCCGGTCTCCCGCCATGCCCGCGACCTGGTGCGGGACCACGGCGAGGACACGCCGGTCGAGTGGGTGCACCGCTCGACCCGCTTCGGCGAGAAGCTGGCCACGCCCGACACCTCCATCGCCGACCTCATCGGCGAGGTCGACCCCATCAAGGTGGCCGAGGGCCGGTACCTGTCCGACGAGCTGACCCTCCACTACGGCCTGGTCCCCCGCACCAACCGGGGCATCTTCGCCATCAACGAGCTCCCCGACCTGGCCGAGCGCATCCAGGTCGGCCTGCTCAACGTGCTGGAGGAGCGCGACATCCAGGTGCGGGGCTACAAGATCCGCCTCCCGCTCGACCTCATGCTGGTGGCCTCGGCCAACCCCGAGGACTACACCAACCGGGGCCGCATCATCACCCCGCTCAAAGACCGGTTCGGGGCCCAGATCCGGACGCACTACCCCCTCGACACCGACATGGAGCTGGCCGTCGTCCACCAGGAGGCCCGCCCCATCGACGCCGCCGCCGTCGGCATCCCGGGCCTGAGGGTGGAGGTGCCGGCGCACATGGCCGCCATCGTGGCCACCGTCAGCCACGAGGCCCGCCGCAGCCCCCACGTCAACCAGCGCTCCGGCGTGTCGGTGCGCCTCACCATCGCCAACTACGAGACCATGGTCGCCAACGCCACCCGGCGGGCGCTGCGCCTCGGCGAGACATTGGTGGTCCCCCGGATCAGCGACCTCGACGCCCTGCCCGCCTCCACCGCCGGCAAGGTCGAGATCGAGACCCTCGACGAGGGCGACGACGGGGCGGTCCTGGAGCGGATCCTCAAGTCGTCGATCCTCACCGTGTTCCGGGAGCGGTGCCCGATGGAGCGCTTCCGTGACGCGCTGGCCGAGTTCGACGGCGGGACGATCATCCACACTGGCGACGACGTCGCCTCTGCCGACTACGTCACCGCCCTCGCCGGCCTGCCGGCGCTGCGGGCCGCCGTCCTGCCCCTCGCCGGCCGCGAGGACCCCGCAGCCGTCGCCAGCGCGGTCGAGCTCGTCCTCGAGGGCCTTCACCTGTCCCGCCGGCTCAACAAGGACGCCGCCGGCGCCCGGGCGACCTACCGGGGCCGGGGCTGATGTCCCCCCACTCGATTTGGCTGCAGTTGGCCGCGTCTGCGCGGCGAACTGCAGCCAGAACGGGGGGGTAGTGCCGTCTCGGTTCCGGTACTCGCGCTGGGACGGGACGCAGACCGGCTTCGACCTGAACGCCGACGACATCCTCGCCCAGGCCACCGACGACCTCGTGTACCACGGCGACGTCAACGCCGCCCTGCGCCGCATGCTCCAGGAGGGACTGAAGGACCGGCTGGGCGACCACATCGCCGGCATCCGGGAGCTGCTGGAGAAGCTGCGCCAGCGCCGGCGGGAGGAGCTGGCCAACCACGACCTCGGTGGCGTCTACGACGACATCGCCAACGAGCTGCGGGAGGTCGTGAACCAGGAGCGGGCCGAGCTGGACCGGCTGGAGGAGGCGGCCCGACAGTCGGGCGACCAGCGCCGGGAGGACGTCGTGAGCGCGGCCATGGCCGACCGGCGCACGGAGCTCGATCTGCTGCCGCCCGACCTCGCCGGCCAGGTCCGGTCGCTGTCCGAGTACGACTTCGCCTCCGGCCCGGCCCGCGAGCGCTTCGAGGCGCTGCTCGACAAGCTCCGCCAGGAGCTGCTGAAGGGTCAGTTCAACCAGCTGTCGGAGGCCATGTCCAACACCACCCCGGAGCAGCTGGCCCGGACCAAGGACATGCTGGCCGCCCTCAACAACATGCTCGATCAGCGGGCCCGGGGTGAGGAGCCCGACTTCGCCGGCTTCATGGAGCAGTTCGGCGACTTCTTCCCCGGGAACCCCCAGACCCTCGACGAGCTGCTGGAGCAGATGGCCCGCCAGATGGCCGCCATGCAGCAGTTCATGAACTCGCTCTCCCCCGAGCAGCGGGCCCAGCTCCAAGCCCTGTCCGACCAGCTCCTCGACGACATGGACCTGCGTTGGCAGATGGAGCAGCTCGGCCAGCACCTGCGGGCCGCCCAGCCCGACGCCGGCTGGAGCAACAGCTACCAGACGACGGGATCGGGGCCGATGGGCATGGGCGAGGCGGCCCAGCTGATGGACCGGCTGGGCAACATCGACCAGCTCGAGAACCTCATGCGGTCGGCCGCGCAGCCCGGCGCCCTGGCCGAGGCCGACATGGAGCTGGCGGCCGAGCTGCTCGGTCCGCAAGGGGCACGGAGCCTGGAGCGCCTGGCCGAGCTCACCCGGATGCTCCAGGAAGCCGGCATGGTGGAGACGAGGGAGGGCCGCCTGGAGTTGACGCCGAGGGGCCTGCGCGCCGTCGGGAACCGGGCCCTGTCCGACCTCTTCGCCCGGCTGTCCAAGGACCGCGTCGGCCGCCACCAGGCCGAGCGGGAGGGCCCCGGCCACGAGCGGACCTTCGAGTCAAAGCCCTACGAGTTCGGCGACCCATTCCACCTCGACATCGAGCGGACGATCCGCAACGCCGTCGGCCGCACCGGGGGCGGCACACCCGTCCACCTCGACCCCGAGGACTTCGCCGTCGAGCGCACCGAGGTGTTGACCCGCACCAGCACCGTCCTGCTCCTCGACCTGTCGCTGTCGATGCCGATGCGGGACAACTTCCTGGCCGCCAAGAAGGTCGCCCTCGCCCTGCATGCCCTGATCTCGAGCCGCTACCCCCGCGACTACCTGGGCATCGTCGGCTTCAGCCAGGTGGCCCGGCCGCTGCGGCCCGAGCAGCTCCCCGAGGTCTCCTGGGACTTCGTCATGGGCACCAACATGCAGCACGCCCTGCTGCTGGCCCGCCGGCAGCTGGCCCGCCAGTCGGGGACCAAGCAGATCGTGATGATCACCGATGGCGAGCCGACGGCCCACCTGGAGGCCGACGGCGGCGTCTTCGTCGCCTACCCGCCGGTGCGGGAGACCATCCGGGCCACCCTGGCCGAGGTGGCCCGTTGCACGGCCGACGGCATCCGCATCAACACCTTCATGCTGGACGCCACCGACCACCTCCAGGCCTTCGTCGAGCGCATGACCCGCATAAACCGCGGCCGGGCTTTCTTCACCACGCCCGAGACGCTGGGCAGCTACGTCCTGGTCGACTTCCTGGAGAACAAGCGGGCCCAGCGCGCCGCCGAGGGCCGGCGCCCGGCCTGAGGCTCAGGCCTGCTTGAGCTTCGGCCTGATCGAGGCGAAGTAGACGATGGCGATGGCCAGGCCGAACGGGCCCAGGAAGATGCTGACGGCCAGAACCACGACCCACGCCGTCTTGTTCTGGTCGGTGGTCGCCCACCGGGTGTCCGGCTTCATCAGGGCGTCGATGACCGCCCCGATGGAAAGCAGCGGCGACACGAGGAAGACCACGAAGATGATCAGCTCGACCGGACCGATGGAACTCATGTGATTCCTCCCGCCAGTTGCGAGCACAAGGGTAGGCCAACGTTCTGTGTCCGCTGGACTACCGCAGCGGGTGGTCAGGCGTTCAGAAAGCGCTCGTAGAGACGCAGGGTCGCCGCGTTGAAGGCAACCAGCCTGACCAGCTCGACGGAAGTCGGCGCGGCGCGGACGGTGTCGACGGCGATCCTCGCCGCGTCCTCGGCGGGGTAGCCGTAGACGCCGGTGGAGATGGCGGGGAAGGCGACGCTGCGGGCGCCGAGCTCGTCGGCCACCTCCAGGCTGCGCCGGTAGCAGGACGCGAGTAGCTCGGGCTCGCCCGCCGTGCCGCCGCGCCATACCGGCCCGACCGTGTGGATGACCCAGCGGGACGCAAGGCGGAAGCCGGGCGTGGCCTTGGCGTCGCCCGTCCGGCAGCCGCCGAGGAGACGGCACGCCTCGACCAGCTCGGGGCCGGCGGCGTCGTGGATCGCCCCGTCCACGCCGCCCCCGCCGAGGAGCGAGGAGTTCGCCGCGTTGACGATGGCGTCCACCGCCTCGGCCGTGATGTCGCCCCATACCGCTTCCAGACGCATTTGTCGCGGATGGTACCGGCCCGGTCTTGCGCTCGGGCCGGATTGGAGCCATGATCACAAAGTTGTAATTACATCCGTGGCAGCTACAGCAACGTGAGCCGCACGAGCGTGTTGAGGGGAGGCGGCCGATGATGGAGCAGAGGCGGGGACACCGTTTCGACCTCGGGGACCGCAGCTGGCAAGGCCAGGCCAACTGCCTGGGCGTCGATCCCGACCTGTTCTTTCCGGAGCGGGGAGCGTCGACGCGCGAGGCCAAGGGAGTGTGCCGGGGGTGTGTCGTCCGCGACGACTGCCTGGAGTACGCCCTGGTGAACGGCGAGAAATTCGGCATCTGGGGTGGGTTGAGCGAGCGGGAGCGCCGGCGCATCCGCCGCCAGCGCACCGTGGCGCGCGGCGCCGGCGGAGCGGCCTCCGCCTGAGGGCTTCCCTGCCTTCCCGGCGGCGTCCGAGAGCGACCCACGACCGCTCTCGGACGTCAGCCTGGGAGGGCCTTGGCGACCGTCAGGTCCAGCTCGGCCCACCGGGCCGGCGGCACGGCGTCGAGCACCGATGCCGGCACCATCCCCACCAGCTCGGCCCGGTCGACGGGCGCCAGGGCGGCGACCGCGTCGTAGGCGTCCGCCGGCCCCAGCCGCTCCGGGTCGACCAGGTTCATCGACACTTGCGCCCGGCCGCCGACGTCGAGCCCCAGCGCCCGCAGGCGCGGACCGCGAATCTGGCGCGCCACGCGCCGGGCCTCGGCGACGTCGACGCCGTCGGCCAGCCAGACGTTGTAGGCCACCAGCACGGGCCGGGCGCCGGCGCAGATGGCGCCGGCCGTCGGGTGGGCCACCGCCGGCCCGGTGTCGGGCGCCAGCGCGGTGAAGGCGTGCCGGCGGACGTCGGGCAGCGACCGCTCGGGCCCGTAGAGGAAGCAGGGGACGCCCAACTCGGTGCCGGCCCACGCCGCGAACCGGTCCCGGGCCGCCACCGCTGCGTCCATCGACGAGTCGCCGAGGGGGGCGAACGGCACCACGTCGACCGCCCCCAGCCGGGGGTGGACGCCGACGTGGAGGCGGAGGTCGATCCTGCGGACCGCCTCGGCGGCCACCGCCCGGGCCGCCTCCTCGACCGCCGGCCCGACGAGGGTCAGCACGGCCCGGTTGTGGTGCCCGTCGGCGTGGACGTCAGCCAGCGCGTCGCCGCCGGCGGCGGCGATGGCGTCCACCACCGCCCGGTCGGCCCCCTCGCTGACGTTCACCACGCACTCCAACATGTCCCCCGTAGGCTCGCGCCGATGGACGTTGGCCTGGCGCTGCCCCACTACGACTTCTCGATACCCGGCGAGTCGCCGGTGCGTTGGGGGACCCTCCTGGGATGGGCCGAGCGGGCCGAAGCACTCGGGTTCGGCTCGGTGTGGCTGTCGGACCACCTGTTCCTGGACATCAGCCGCTACGGCGCACCCGTCGGCGAGCACGGTTGCTACGACCCCCTCGTCGCCCTGGCCGGCATCGCCCGGCGCACGAGCAGGGTCCGCCTCGGCACCCTCACCCTCTGCGGCCCCCTGCGGCCGGCGACGGTGCTGGCCAAGGCGTTGGCCACCCTCGACGTCGTCGCCGGCGGCCGCCTCACTGTCGGCTTGGGCGCCGGCTGGTACGAGGCCGAGCTGCGGGCCGCCGGCCTCACCCTGGCGCCGCCCGGCGTGCGCCTGGCCCACCTGGCCGAGTCGGTGCAGGTCGTTCGGGGGATGTTCGGGGGTGGGCCGTTCACCTTCGACGGCCGGTACCAGAAGGCCGACAAGGCCCGCTGCCAGCCCCGGCCGGCCCAGCGGCCGTCGCCGCCGATCTGGGTCGGGGGGAAGGGCGACAAGCTGATCGAGCTGGCCGCGCGTTACGCCGACGGTTGGAACGCGGCGTGGACCTGGTCGCCGGAGGACTGGGCCGCCCGGGCCGCACTGCTGGACGCCGCCTGCGAACAGGCCGGCCGAGACCCGAACGCCGTCGCCCGGTCGGTCGGCTTGTACGCCCTCGCCGGCGAGGACGAGGCCGACCTGGCCCGCCGCTTCCGGCGCCTGCAGGAGCTGTCGCCGCCGGGCGTGCTGGACCGCACGGAGTTGTCCGAGTGGCGGAAGGGCCGCCTCGTCGGCACCGTCGAGCAGGTGGCCGAGCAGGTGGAGGAGTGGGAGTCGCTGGGGGTGTCGAGCCTCGTGCTGACCGCCGGCGCGCTGCCCTTCGCCCTGGCGGCCGGTGACGACGTGTCGTTGCTCGCCCATGCCTGTAACCTCTGATCATGGGTGGTATCGGAGCACCGGAACTGATCATCTTCCTGCTCGTCGTCCTCCTGCTGTTCGGGTCCACCAAGCTGCCGAAGCTGGCGAAGTCGCTCGGTGAGGCACAGAAGGAGTTCAAGAAGGGCATCGCCGAATCGGAGGCCGAGCCCGTCCGGCCCGCCTCCGAGGAGAAGGTCACGATGACCAAAGCCGAGCTCGACGCCATGCTCGCGGAGCGCGAGGCCCAGGCCCGCAGAAACTCCCCACCTTCGGTCTAACTGAGGGAACCCGGCGGCTGCGGCCGTCGTTCTCATGTCGGGTAGTGGGATCCCCACCTGGGAGGAAGTCGCTCGCGACCACGGGCGCTTCCTGTACACGGTGGCCTACCGCCTGACCGGCAATTCCGACGACGCGCAGGATCTGGTGCAGGAAGTGCTTCTCAAGGTTCGCAAGGGCCTAGAGACCTACCGGCCCGGCTCATTGGAGGGGTGGTTGAGCCGTATCACCACCAATACGTTCCTCGACGAGGCCCGGCGGCGACGCCGGCGCCCTCTCGACCTCCTTCCGGAGGAGCCCGACCGCGTCGTGCCGCCCGCCCCCGGTGCCGACGTCGCCCTGGCCGCCGAGGCGCTCCCCGACGACGTCCAGGACGCGCTGCGGCGCCTGCCCGATGAGTACCGGGCCGCCATCGTCATGTGTGACGTCGTGGGACTGTCCTACCAGGAGATCAGCGACACCCTGGAGGTGCCTGTCGGCACCGTGCGCAGCCGCATCCACCGCGGCCGGGCCCTGCTCCGGAAGGCCCTGGCATGAACAGCGGCTTCGGAGCACCGGCCCACCTGGGGGACACGATCAGCGCCCTCATCGACGGTGAGCTGCCCGCGACCCAGGCGGCTGCGGCCCACGCCCACCTCGCCGTCTGCCCCACCTGCGCCCGTGAGCTGCACGCGGTGAGCCAGGCCCGGACGTGGGTGCGGTCGCTGCCCACGGTCGACCCGCCGTTCGGTTTCTACGAGCGCATGCTGCTCGACCACTCGCCGGTGCCCGCCGGCGCCGGCGTGTTCGCCCAGCGAGCCGCCCTCCGCCGGCGGGCGGGCATTGCCGCCGTCGGCGCGGCGGCGGCCGCCGTCACCGTGCTCGGGGTCGGGTCCCCGAGCGCACGGCCGGTGAACCCGGCCGTCCCCCGCCTGGTGGAGGCCCACGCGGCCAGCGCGTCCGTGGGTGCCGACCTGCTGAGCAAGCTGGCCCCGGCCGGCGTGCCGGTCTCCTTCAACCGGTGAGGGCGCGGGTCGCCGCCGCGCCCGCCGTCGCGCTCCTGCTCGGGGCCCTGGCGCCGGCGCCGGCCCCGGCGGCCGAGCCGGCCCCTCTGGAGGACGCCCGACGGGCGGCCGAGCGGATCGCGTTCGACGGCGTGCTGGAGGTGCGGTGGCGAGACGGGGTGGAGACCCGCTCGGAGCGCCTGACCGTGGAAGCCGCCGGCGGGGCGCTCATGGTTCGTGGTGCCAACCTGGTGATGGCCCGGCCGGCCTTCGGGCGGCTGCTGGCCCACGGCGGAGGAGGCTGGGAGGAGATGTGGCTGCCGTCGCTGGCCCCGGGGCCCCGGCCGGACGGTCGGGCCAAGTACGCCACGACCCCGTCCGGTGCCGGGCCGGCCGTGGCTACGCGGCCGACGAAGGTGGTCGAGGTGCGACGGAGCAGCGCCCTGGTCGAGCGCATCTACCTGGACACCGAGACGGATCTGCTGCTCGAGCGTGACCAGTTCGACGCCGGCGGGACGGTTGTGCGGACCCTGGCCTTCGAGTCGCTCACCTACCGGTCGTCGTCGACATCGCCGGCGGCCGGGCCGCAGTCGCCCGCCCACCATGCGCCGAAGGCCGTGTCCTCGGGTTCCTCGGCGGCCACGCTGGCCGACGGCTATCAGCGCATGGGTACCTACCGCAGCGGCGGCGTCGTGCAGACCCTGTACAGCGACGGCCTCTACGACCTGTCTTTGTTCGAGCAGCGGGGCCGCCTGCTCCGGTCGGACCTGCCCGGTCCGGGCGAGCGGGTCGCCGTCGGCAAGGCCACCGGCTGGCGCTACCCCTGGCCGGGCGGCCAGCTGGTGGTGTGGTCGGCCGGCGGGACGGTGTTCACCGCGGTGAGCGACGCCCCCGCCGACCAGGTCCTGGCCGCGGTGCGCTCCCTGCCGGCGCCCAGGGCGAGCGAACCGTCACTCCTGGGCAAGGTTCGCCGGGCGTGCCAGGCCCTGATGGAGCCGCTGGCGTAGTTGGTATGGCGGCCGGCGACGTGGACGGCGACAGGTGCCGCGAGGGCTCGCGCTTCGAGCCGAGTATCCCCCGACGAGGCGATCGGCCAGACTGTGCTCGACGCCTGCAGCGGTTCGCGGTTGGCCGCGACGATCTGTTGTTCACCTCTGTCACCGGGGCAATCCTTCGGCCGTACCAGTTCAGGCGACGCCATTTCCTTGCAGCGGCGGAGCGTGCCGGTCTGGCCCGTTGCGGCCTCACGACCTCCGTCACAGCGCCATCTCCATGTGGATCGCGAGCGGCGCCAACTCGAAGGTCGTCCAGGTGAAGGCCGGTCATGCTTCCATCAAGGTCACCTACGACCGGTATGGCCACCCTCTTCCCCGACTACGACGACCGGGCCACCCGCCATCTCGAAGACCTGTGGGATGAGACGGCGACTGGCACGAACGTGATTGTGCTCCGGTCACGCGACGACGCGAGCCAGCAGGGGTTTGTGAACAGGACGGGGTGGCCGCGGCTCGCACAAGTCGACCATGGACTCGGAGCGCGTGCCCATCGATCCCGACTCGTCGGGCCTCGGTCGACCCGGCCTGTTGGAGCATGACCGACGTAACGCAGACGCGCCAGCGACGATGTCCGGCGGGCTGCGTCGAAGAAATTCGAAGCGCATCCTCAAGTTCCGATGCCGCCCGGTCGATGCCTACGACCGTAGACGGTGGGCGCTGCTGTGGCGTCGTCGGAAGGCGGTTTCAGATGATGCTCAGGGCGAATGCGCTGCCGCGCGCAAGCCGACTGGGAACACGGGCCGCGGTGGGCCTGACGGCGATGGCCGTGGTGGCGGGCGGCCTGGTGGCCCTGGCCCCGGTGGCCCATGCCGCCGCGCCCAAGACCGCCCACGACGTGCCCCTGCTCAAGTCGGACCCGGCCCCCAAGGTGGTGCCCGGGGCCCTGGTGGGTGACTTCACCAACCCGCCGCCCAACCCCGACCAGGTGGCGGCCGGGCCCAAGGCCCGCCAGAGCGCCTATGACCCGGCCCGCTCGACCACCATCGACGCCCAGACCACGCCGACCCGCAAGGTGGTCCTCAACCCCGACGGCTCCCGCACGGCCATCTCCTCGCCCACCCCCCGTGCGCTACCAGGACGCCGCCGGCTGGCACGACATCGACCTGAACCTCGTGTCCGGCGCCGACGGCGCCCTGCGGGCCCGCTCGGCCCAGGGCGGGGCCACCCTGGCGGCCCGGGCCGACGGCATCGTGGCCAGCATCGCCACCCCGGTCGGGCCCATCGGCCTGCGCCACCCGGCCGCATCGGCGGCCCCGGCCACGGCCACCGCGGCCAAGGCCACCTACAAGGGCGCCCTGGCCGGGCGCGACCTCGTCCTGACCCTGACCGTGGGCGGCTTCGAGGAGACGGTGCTGGTGTCGTCGCCCAGCGCTCCCAGCACCTACACCGACGAGTTCGTGCTCCCGGCCGGGGTCGGCGCTCGCGACGGCGCCGGCGGCGTGGAGTTCGTCGACGCCAAGGGCACCGTGCTCGCCACCTTCAGCAACGGCGTGGCCTTCGACGCCGCCCCCCAGCGCGCCGGCGCCCCCGTCACCGTGCGGGTGGCGCCCACCGCACCCTCGACCACGCCGACCCCGACCGCGCCGTCGACCTCCCCGACCAGCTCGACCACCCCGACCACCCTGGGGACCACGACCACCACCGTGGCTCCGGCCCCGGCGAACGTGGCCACGGTGGAGGTGGCCGTCGACCGGGCCTGGATGACCGACCCGACCCGGGTTTTCCCGATCACCGTGGATCCGACCTACACCACGGTGGCCACCAACGCCGCCGACCCCTACGGCATCGACACCTTCGCCTGGCAGGCGGCGCCCACCACCAACTACGGCACGGCCACCGCCCTCTACATCGGCAACGCCGGGGGCGCCGGCCCGGCCGAAGCCTTCGTCAAGTTCAACAACCTGGTGGTCGCCCCCTCGCCCACCACCGTGGTGACCGAGAGCCACCTGATGCTGCTCGGGGGCTCCGCCGCCGACTGCACCCAGGCGGTCGACGTGTTCGGCATCGACAACACCCTCAGCGCGGCCACGGTGTGGACCAACCGGCCCGCCCCCGTCGGCGCCCAGGTGTCGACCACCACGCTCGGCTCGGGCTGCGGCTCGGCCTGGAACACCTTCGACACCACCACCCTGGCCCGCGCCTGGATCACCGGCGGCGCCCCCAACAACGGCCTGCGGGTCACCGCCCACGACCAGTCCGCCGCCGCCGGCTTCAAGTGGTTCTGGTCGGGCAACACGGCCAACCCGCCCCTGCTCTACATCACCTATGACCGCCCCCCCGGTTCGTCAAGCCTCGTGGCCCCGGTTGACACCTCGGTGCTGGCCACCGCCACCCCCACCCTGGTCGCCACCACCACCACCGACCCCGACGGCGACACCGTGAAGTACTGGTTCCGGGGCACCCCGGCCGCCGATGCCGAGAGCGGGGCCCGGGTGGTCGACTCGGGCTGGATCACCGCCACCCCCTCGGGCACGACGGTGCCGGCGGGCCAGACATGTGCGACCAACCAGATCTGCTTCGCCGTCCCCCCCGGGGCGGTGAGCGACGGGGTCACCTATTTCTGGCACGTGTGGACGGCCGACGCCTACCAGTACGTGCTGCCCGTGAGCTCGCCGTGGCGCTTCCGGGCCGACCTGGGCCTGGGCGGCAAGGGGCCCCTACCCCGCGACGCGGTCGGGCCGGTCAACGTGAACCTGGCCTCGGGCAACGCCGTGGTCAGCACCGGCTCGCCCATGTTCCCCACCCCGGGCGGCGCGGCCGGGCTGTCCTACACCTACAACTCGCAGGCCCCGGCGACGATGGGCCTCACCGGCGCCTACTACGACGACCCCGGCACCCACGTCTTCCCGACTACCCCGGCCATGGTCCGCACCGACCCGGCCGTGGACTTCTATTGGGGGACCGACGGCCCGGGCATGGGCCTGTCGCCCTCCAGCTTCCTGGTTCACTGGTCGGGCTGGATCACCGCCCCGCCGGGAGGGACCGGCACCTACCAGTTCGCCGCCGACCATGACGACGGCATGCGCATCTGGATCAACGGCGTCCCGGTCCTCAACCAGTGGTCCAACGGCTCGGTGACCAATCCCAGCGCCCTGGCCAGCCCCGTCACCCTCACCGCCGGCGTCGCCGTCCCGATCGCGATCGACTACTACCAGGCGTCGGAGGCTCCGCCTTCGCCACCCTGTCGGTGACCGGCCCGGGCGCAGCCGGGCCGACCCAGGTGCCGCCCAGCTGGTTCAGCCCGGACACCACCATCGCCTCCCCGGTGCTTGGGGCGGGCTGGACCCTGGCCCCCGCCGGGCTTTCGTATGCCTCGGCCATCCTGGGCGACCGCTGGGTGGCCTTCGTCGACGCCTCCGGTGCCACCCACACCTACACCTCGACCACCGTGGGCACCGGCAACGTGGCCGGCTACGCCCCGCCGTCTGGGGAGGACGGCGTCGTCGGCGCGGATGCCACCGGGGCCCTGACCCTGCACGCCACCGACGGCGTGGACTACGTGTTCGACCGCTCCGGGCGGCTGGTGTCGGCGACCTCAGCCCTCGACGACGGCTCGACGTCCTCCTTGGCCTACACCTGGTCGGGGACCAAGCCTCACCTGACCGCCATCGCCGACCCGGCCACCGGGCGGACGATCCACCTGTACTACGGGTCGGACTCGCTGTGTGCGCCCGCGCCCGCGGCCCCGCCCGACAGCCCGTGCCGGATCGCCTATTGGGATACGACATCGACCCTGCTGACCTACACGGCCACCACGCCCGGCGCCCCGCTGACCCGCGTGGAGGACCCCGGAGCGGTGGTCACCGACTTCGGCTACCCAGCCTCGGCCAACGGGCGCCTGGGGTGGGTCCGGTCGCCGCTGGCGAACGACGCCGTGGCCGCGCCCGCGAGCGGCCGCGCCAACGATGCCACCGTGCGCACCGACCTGGTTTACGACAACGTGGGCCGGGTCAGCTCGGTCACCCTGCCCCGTCCACTGCTCACGGGCCCCGACCGCCCGGCCCACACCTACATCTACAACCCGGGGGACAGCATCCCCAACACCACGGTCTCGGCGGCCGGCGTGACCCAGCCGTTGGGCTTCGCCCGCAAGGTCACCTACAAGCGCGACCCGGCGGGGGCCATCACCGTGGTCGACACCGACGCCGACGGGGCATACACCACCACCGTCAACGACGCCGCCGACCGCCCGGCCGCGTTCTTCGACACCGCCGGGCGGGAGTCCACCGTCACCTACGACGACGACGCCCCCCGGGCCCAGGCCAGCAGCCGGGCCACCAACACCTACGGCCCGGCCCCGGCCGGCTGCTTCAACATCATCAACAACCGGCCCAACGGCACCTGCACCGGCCCGAGCACCACCCCGGCCCACACCGCCACCACCTACGACGCCGACCCGTTCGCCGGATCCGTGTTCAAGGGCCTGGCCGCTACCTACTGGGCCAACCGCACCCTGACCCAGGCCCCGGCTAGCCACGACCTGGTCGTGCCCCCAGCCACCCCGCCGGCGCTCGCCGGTTCCCTCGTGCCTGCCGACCCGCCGCCCGGCGGCCCCACCGCCGGCAACTGGTCGGCCCGCTTCACCGGCGAGGTGAACCTCACGGCCATGGGCACCTACATGTTCACGGCTCAGCTCACCGGCCAGGCCCGCATCTACATCGACGACCACCTGGTGGTCGACGCGTGGAGCGCACATTCGGCCACGACCACGGTGTCTCACGCGTTCACCAATGCCTTCGCCGGCTGGCACCGCATCCGGGTGGACTACGCCACCCAGGCCGGGGCCGCCCCGAGCCTGCTGTTCCACTGGAGCGAGCCGGGCGCCGGCGACACCGCCGTCCCGTCCGACCACCTCGCCCCTCGCTACTCCGTCCCGACCGCCTCGGTCAGCGACGACACCACCGCCGGCGTGAGCGCGCACAGCACCGACGCCATCTACCAGGGCGGCCTGGCCGCCGGCCTCCTCACCACCGCCACCACCAACCGCGGGCCAGCGCAGACGGCCACCAACACGTCCTACGAGGCCCCCGGCGCCGGCGCCCGGCGCCCGATGAGCCGCACGCTGGGAGCGCTGGGATCCGGTTCGATCACGCTCTACACGTACTACCTGAACAACGAGGCGGCGGTCACACCCTGTTCGGGGGCCGGCCCGCAGGCCCGGGCCCTCAAGTCGACCACCGGCGCCACCCCCAGCCCCGGGGCCGCTCTGGTCCACACCTTCGCCTACGACGCCGCCGGGCGGGTGGTGGGATCCTCCACCGCCGGGGACTGGACCTGCGCCGCCTACGACGTCCGGGGCCGGGTCACCTCGGTGGCCATCCCGGCCTACGGGGCCGAACCGGCCCACACCTTCACCTACAACTACAGCGTCGGCGCCAATCCCCTGGTGGCCTCGGCGGCCGACGGGTCGGCCGTCGTCACGACGAGCGTCGACCTGCTGGGGCGGGTGGTGTCCTCCACCGACGCCTGGAACAAGACCACCACCACCACCTACGACCAGGCCGGCCGGGCCACCGCCATGTCGGGGCCGGCGGGATCGGTCGTGGTGGCCTACACCCCGGCAAGTCGGGTCTCCACCCAGAGCCTGGACGGGGCGCTGATGGCCACCGCCTCCTACAACAGCGCCGGCGAGCTCGCCGGCGTCTCCTACGCCAGCGCCCTCAACGGCGGCAACGGCACGTCGCTGGCCGTCACGCCCGGACCGGCGGGGATGATCAAGACCCTGGCCTGGACCGGCCCGGGCGGCGCCCTGGCCACCGACACCGTGCTGCGGTCGCAGTCCGGGAGGGTCGTGGATGAGACAATCGACGGCACGGACGCCAACACGACCGCCACGACGGCCAACCCCAACGCCCAGAACTTCCTCTACGACCCGCTGGGGCGCCTCATCGAGGCCCGGTCCACGCCCACCCAGCACACGACCTACTCCTACGTCCCCGACCCCAGCTGCGCCAACCAGTTCGCCGGCCTGAACAGCAACAGGGGCTCGACCACCGTCAACGGCGGGACCCAACCACGTATTGCTACGACAACGCCGACCGCCTCTTCTCGAGCTCGGACCCGGCGGTGGGCAGCCCGGTCTACGACACCCACGGCAATACCACCACCCTCGGCAATACCACCACCCTCGGCAACCAGACCCTGGCCTACGACGGGGCCGACCGCCACGTCAGGACCACCGTGGCCGGCGGACCCACAGTCAACTACGTCCGCGACGCCACCGGGCGCATCATCTCCCGGACCGAGGGGACCACCACCACCCACTACGGCTACAGCGGCCCGGGCGACTCGGCCGGCTTCGTCATGGACGCCTCCAACACCGTCACCGAGCGCAGCATCGGCCTGCTCGGCGGGGCCACGGTGACCAAGCGGGGCCTGCTCGGCGCCGGCGACGTGTGGAGCTACCCCAACGTCCACGGCGACGTCATGGCCACGGCCGACAACAACGGGGCCAAGCAGGGCGCCACCCTGACCTACGACCCCTACGGCACCGCTCTGGCCGGCCTGCCCGACAACTCGGCCGGCAACTTCGACTACGGCTGGCTGGGCTCTGGCAAGCGAGGAACCGAGCACGCGGGCTCCATCGCCACCATCGAGATGGGCGCACGGCAGTACGTGCCCTCCCTCGGCCGGTTCCTCCAGGTCGATCCCGTGGAGGGCGGGTCTGCGAATGGTTACGACTACGTAAGTGCGGACCCTGTCAATGGGTTAGATCTCACCGGTTTGTGTCAGATGATCGCTCGCGGATCTCATATTCGGGATTACCTCGTCGGTGACATTTGTGCTCCAGCAGGGTTCCCATATACGCCGGTAACCGTCACGACCAAGGATGGGGTATTCACGGCGGACCCAGCGGGCGAATGTTCTCACATCAAGGATCAGCGCTCGTTCTACAATTTTCACGGCGCCTGTCAGATCCACGATTATGGCTATGACCTGTTGCGGTTCTTCGGATACGGTGGCGATGAACGTAAATCGGTCGATAACATCCTACGAAGTCAACTGTTCGCCGACTGTAACGGTCGGGGCTTCGGAGCACGGCAGGCATGTCGAACCACCGCTCGACTTGTTTCCGCTGGGGTCAATGGGAACTCATACTGGGAAGCCTACGACGTCCCCAAAGGGATGATATAGGGATTCTGTTGCAGATCAGCTCGAAGGGCCTTCAACGGGGGATAATGGCAACAGCGATATCGACAGCCGTCGGTTTCGCTCTAGGGTTGATTGTCTGTAGTTCGTTCTCGCCACCCAGCGATTGTGGTCCTGGGGGTGTTTTGGCGATGTCTGCTGCGTGTAGTTTGGGATTCAGTATCGGTTTGGCTCTTTCCCTGAGAGAGACTGAAGGGAGTCTCCTACTCCAGGCGTTCTGTTCGTTCGGCGCCAACTGGCTGGTTATCCTAATCGCACTACTGCTCTTTGCCGGCCCAAGTGGGCTAGTGGTTGCCGTCATCTTGATCGCACCACTCGTTGTTCTTGGATCTATCATTCTGCTTGCATCGCGGCTCGCAAGATCAAGATGGCAAGGTACGTAAGTCTTCTCAGCTGACGCCGCCG
>JAHFUP010000066.1 GCA_023265025.1 Acidimicrobiia bacterium
ATCGTGTCGGGGTGGAAAATGGGCACGGCTGGCTCCTTCCGTATGTTGGCTCTGCCCGCTCAGCGTGGCGGATGATCCACGCAGATGCGGAACGGAGCCGGCCGTTCCATGTTGACTAGAGCAGGCCGATGGCCGTCACCGGCCACACCCGGATGAAGGCCCGGCCGATGATCAGCGACCCGGAGATGGCGCCGATAAAGCGGCTGTCCCGGGAGTTGGCGCGGTTGTCCCCGAGGACGAAGTAGCGGTCCTTGGGCACCACGATCTTGTCCTGCCCCTCGCAGCCGGGAAGGGTGTCGATCTGGCACATAGGCCCGCGGGTCTGGACGTCGCGGTCCAGGTAGGGCTCGTCGAGCACCTGGCCGTTGATGAGGATGTGACCGTCGCGGGCCTCCACCGTCTCCCCCGGGAGCCCGATGACCCGCTTGATGAGATCCTTGGTGGCCGAGCCGTCGTTGGGTGGGCTCTCGAAGACAACGACGTCGCCCCGTCGGACGTCGTGCAGGTCGTAGCTCAGCTTGTTGACCAGCACCCGGTCGTTGATCTTGAGCGTGGGGGCCATGGACAACGACGGGATGTAGAAGGCCTGGAGGACGAAGGTCTTGATCACGAACGCCACCAGCAGCGCGCCGCCGGCGATGACCACCCACTCGGCGACGTTGCGCACCGTCGACTGCTGCTTGGCCGGCTCCGGCCGGTCGACGACCTCGACCGACCGGGCGGCCTCGGACAGAACGGGGTCGTCTTCGATGGACATCTCCCACGAGGCTACCCCTGGTAGCGCGCCAGCAGTCGGCGAGCGGCGCCGGCCACCCGGCCGCCGTCGCCACCCACGACCGTGGCGTGGGGGCCGAGCCGGAGGAGCAGCCGCTCCAGCCACGCCGGCTGGCTGGCCACGAGCGTCACCCGGAGCCGGCCGTCGCCGAGCTCCTCCACCTTCTCGGTGGGGTACTGCTCGACCACCCACCGGGCCGGCGGTTCGAGGTCGATCGTGACCCGGGGGTCGTCGGCGTCGGGGCGGTAGGCCGCCAGCTCCGGGGCCGTGCCCGGGGGCTTGAAGGTGGACTCCAGCGGCGTGGCGGTGGCGATCCGGTCGACGCGGAACAGCCGCTCGTCGTCGACCCGGTGGCACCAGCCGGAGACGTACCACTGCCCGCCGGCGGAGAACACGGCGTAGGGGTCGATGACCCGGCTGGCCCGCTCGTCCCGCCCGAAGGAGTAGTAGTCGATCTCAACCTGGCGTGACTCGGCCGCTGCGGCCCGCAGGGTGCGCAGGAGGTCGTCGGCCACGGGCCCAAGCTCGATCTCGACCGCCTGGCCGGCGTCGACCCCCATGGCCGTCGCCAGCTTGTCGAGGCCGCGCCCGAGCGGGCCGTCGTCGTCGCCGCCGGACGCGGCCAACACGGTGCGACCGGAGGCGAGCAGCGCCAGCCCCTCGGCCGGCGTGAGGCGAAGGGGCCGGGCGAAGTACTCGGCGTAGCGGATCCAGACCCGGCCGTCGGCGATGTCGACGTCGATGAGCATGTCGGGCGTGTAGGGGTGGAGCCCGCAAAGGAACAGCAGCTCCAGGTCGGCGACCAGCTCGTCCTGGGTGCAGCCGAAGCGGGCGCACACGTCGGCGACCGGGGGCCCGTCGCGTTCGGCGACCCAAGGGATGAGGGCCAGCAGGCGCTGCAACCGCTCGTCGGCGCTCAGCTTCGGCACAAGTCCTCCAACCAGCCGACCATTTCGGCGCGCAGCGCCGGCGGGCCGAGCACCTCGGCGTGGTCGAGGAAGCCGAGCACGAAGGAGCGGAAGGCGTCACGGTTGGTGACCCGGACCGCCAGCACGACCGACCCGTCCGGCCGCCACTCCTCCACCGCGTCGGGGCCGATGTGGGTCGCGGCCCAGCCGGCCTGGCCGGCGTCGACCAGGAGGCGGGCGGTGAGCGCCTCTTCGCCGCCCATCTGCCACGGCGGGGGCTGGACGCCGATGTGGGCCGGGCGTTCGAAGGCGCCGTCGTCGCCGGTCGCCACCACGTCGGATTCGATGCGGTCGAGGCGGAACATCCGCTCCTCGCCGGCATCGTGGTCATAGCCGGCGAGGTACCAATGCCCGTTTCGGAACGACAGCCGCCAGGGGTCCCAGTGCCGGGCCCGACCTCGGTAGCTGAAGTCGATGCGCCGGCGGGCGGAGATGGCGGCGAAGACGGCGGGCAGGTGGTCGGTGCCGGGCAGGGCGGCCATACCGAGCCCGCTCGGGCCCTGCTCGGCCACCTCGCCGCCGAGCTTCCAGAGCGCGGCCACCCCGTCCGCCCCGTCGAGCCGCACCGCTGAGGCAGCCAGGTGGAGCGCGGCGAGCTCGTCCGGCGCCAGCCCCGGGTCCTGCAGGTAGTACGCCTCCTTGCGGATCCGGTAGCCCATGACGCCGGGCTGGGCGGCGTCGTCCACCGGTTCCAGCACCACCGGGATGCCGAGGTCCCGGAGGGCCTCCTTGTCCCGCTCGAACGCCCGCCGGAACGTCCCGTGGTCCTCCGCGTAGCCGGGCAGGCGGTAGCGGAGCTCGTCGGCGGTGAGCGGCCGCTCGGCGTGCAGCAGCGCGGCCACGAGGTTGATCAGCCGCTCCAGCCGGTGCACGCCACCGATGGTAGGGGTCCTGCGAACGCGAGCTTCATCCTCCGGTAACCTTCGGGCTGGTGGGCTCCCGGCAGCAGCTCCTCCTCCTGCTTCGCAAGCACCCGGGAGTGACGGTGGCCGAGCTGGCGCGCGACCTGGCCATGTCGGGCGTGGGCGTGCGACGCCATCTGGCCAACCTGGCCGCCGAGGGGCTGGTGGAGCAGTCGAGGTGCGCCCCGCCGGGGCCCGGACGCCCGCCGGCGGGCTGGCGGCTGAGCGCGTCGGGCATGGAGCTGTTCCCCCGCCGCTACGACGGCCTGGCCCTGGATCTGCTCGACGAGCTCCCGCCGGAGGAGCTGGCGGGCGCGCTCGCCCGTCGCAACGACAAGCAGGTCGTGCAGTACCAGGCGGCGATGGCGTCCTGCGGCGACCTGTCCGAGAAGGTCGCCGAGCTGACCCGCCTGCGGGACGTGGCCGGCTACCAGGCCGAATGGGCTGCGGGAGACGACGGTGCCCTGGTGCTGACCGAGAACAACTGCTCGATCCACCGGGTCGCCGAGCGCCACCCTGCGGTGTGCTCCTTGGAGTTGTCCCTGCTCCGGCGCGTGCTGGGACCCGACGTCGAGGTCACACGCAGGGCCCACGCCATGGCCGGCGACGCCGTTTGCGCCTACTGCATCCGTCCCCGCCACGCTGACTGACGACGTCCACGACGTCCTCGCCCCCACGGGGTGCGGCGGGCCCGTGGCCGCGGCGGTCGCGCTGGTCGACGCCGCCCGCCGGCTGGCCGACGACGTGCTGGCGCCGGCCGCCGAGGCGACCGACCGTGCGCCGGTCGTCCCCCGGTCCCACCTCGATGCGCTGGCCGGCGCCGGCCTGTTCGAGCTGACTGCGGCGCCCAGGTCCGCCACCCGGGAGATCTACGAGGCGCTGGCCGGCGCCTGCGGCGTGACGTTCTTCGTGTGGGTGCAGCACCACGCGCCCGTCCGGATGCTGGTCGCGTCGGCAAACGCCGGAGCCCGGGACCGCTGGCTCGACCACCTTTGCTCCGGACGGAAGCTCGGCGGCGTGGCCTTCGCCTACCTCCGCCGGCCGGGACCGCCGGCGGTCGTCGCCACCCGGGTACCGGGCGGCTACCGCATCGACGGCGAGGCGCCGTGGGTCACCTCGTGGGGCCTGGCCGGGCTCTACGCCGTCGCCGCCCGCCTCGACGACCGCGTCGTGTTCTTCGTGATGGAGGCCGGCGCCGGCGGGGTGCGGGCGTCCGCGCCGCTGGCCATGGCGGCGATGAACGCATCGTCCACCGTGCGGCTGGCCTTCGACGGTCTCGTCGTGCCCGACGACGACGTGCTGTCCGTCTCGCCGTTCGCCGACTGGCAGGCCGACGACCGGGCCGCCACCGCCCAACCCCACCCCGCCCCGTTCGGCATCGCCGCCCGCTGCGTGCAGCTGTTGGGCGACACCCCGCTCGCCGGCGAGGTCGCCGAGTTGCGGGCCCGGGCTTACGCGCTCGCCGACGGCACCGACCTCGCGGCGCAGGTCGAGGTGCGGGCCGAGAGCCTCGAGCTCGCCGTGCGCGCCGCCACCGCGCTGGTCGTCGCGTCGGGCGGCCGCGGCATGTCCCTGGACCACCCCGCCCAGCGCCTCCTACGCGAGGCCGCGTTCTTCACCATCCAGGCCCAGACGCCGGCGCTGCGCCGGGCGACGCTCGCTCAGCTCCGGGCGAGGAGCTGAGCGGCGGCCAGGCCGGCCGCCGCTGCGTAGCGAAAGAACTCCGGGTCGTCTGCCGGCGAACGGCCCATGGTGGTCACCTCGCCCACGTCGGGACCGGCCCAGCCGTCGGCCGGCGCCGGCGCCAGCGCCGGATGCGACGCCAGTTCCATGGCGGTCGTGGTGTGGTGGCTCACGCCCCGGTGCCGCTCGCGCTCGTCCGCGCCCGAGTACCGCACCGCCACGATGGGGCGCCCTCCGAGCACGGCCGTGGCGTCGACGACCGTCGCCACCTCGACACCGCTGAACCCGAGCCGCGAGCCGGTGCCCACCACCCCCGGTCCAGGAGCGACCACCACCGCGTCGCCGGCGGCCAGCACCAGGGCCGAGTGCAGGTTGACCGCCTCCCGTTGCCCGCCGAACGCCTGGCCGCAGGTGATGGTCTCGGCCAGCAGCCCACGGTCGACCAGGCCCACCACCAGGTCCGACAGCGCCAGTGGCAGCGCGGCCGAGTCCGTCATCACGTACGACAGCCGCCGCCCCGGCGCGGCTTCGGCGAATGCCATCGCCACCGGCGCCAGCTGGCTGTGGAGGTCGCAGGCCACGACCGGCTTGCCGGCCAGGTCGGTGCCTTCCTCCTCGGCCGCGCCGGTGTCCACCTGCAGGCTGGTGTAGCGCAGCTTCATCACGTGGCCGGCGCCCGGGGCCGACCAACCCTCCCGGGAGAGGTTCCAATGCACGACGTCCCACGCGCCGGTCCCCAGGCCGAGGTCGACGGCCGTGGTGTTCACCACCACCCGGTCGCCGAGGGCGACGGGCCCGATGAGCTGGGTGAGCACATACGCCTTCCGGCCGTTGTCCAGGTCGACCCGCTGCAGCCCCGGCCGCTCGGAGATGATCGCAGTCACGAGCGAGGTCGAGAAACTGGGCACGGGCTTAGTCTTGCTGCCAGGGGCGCCGTCGGCCGTTGGTCGCCGCCGCAGGCGGCCCCGCCCGGCTGGCGGCCAACAAGCTTGCAGTGCGGAGGGCGCCGGCTCCGCCGGCGCCCTCCGCGCGATTGCCTCGCACGAGCGCCAGCGAGTGCGACTAGAGACTTGCGATGAGCTTTTCCACCCGCTCGTCGCGGGACTTGAAGGGATCCTTGCACAGGACGGTGCGCTGGGCCTGGTCGTTGAGCTTGAGGTGGACCCAGTCGACGGTGTAGTCCCGCTTGCGCTCCTTGGCCTTGCGGATGAACTCGCCCCGCAGCCGGGCCCGCGTGGTCTGGGGCGGGGTGGTGACGGCGGTGTCGATGGCCTCGTCGGTGACGATGCGCTCCACCAGGCCGCGGTCCTGAAGGAGGTAATAGAGGCCGCGCTTGCGGTTGACGTCGTGGTACTGGAGGTCGAGGAGGGCGACCTTGGGGCTGGTCAGGGTCAGGCCGTGGCGCTCCCGGTAGGCCTCGATCATCTTGTACTTGATGACCCAGTCGCACTCCCGGTCGAGGCTGAGCGGGTCGACCTGGATCTTGGTCAGGCAGTGCTCCCACATCTTGAGCGCCTGCTCCTCAAGGGGACTGAGGCCCCGGGTCTCGGCGTAGCGCAGCGCCCGGCTCAGGTACTCGCCCTGGATCTCCAGGGCCGACAGCTCCCGGCCGTTCTCCAGCCGAACCTTGCGGGTGCAGGTGATGTCGTGGCTGATCTCACGGATGGCCCGGATGGGGTTGTCGAGGGTCATGTCCCGCAGGACGACGCCCGGGTCCTCCAGCATGCGCAGCAGGATGCTGGTGGTCCCCATCTTGATGAACGTGGCGTACTCGCTCATGTTCGAGTCGCCGACGATGACGTGCAGCCGGCGGAAGCGCTCGGCATCGGCGTGGGGCTCGTCGCGGGTGTTGATGATCGGCCGGCTCCGGGTGGTGGCCGACGAGACGCCCTCCCAGATGTGCTCGGCCCGCTGGCTGACGCAGTAGGTGGCGCCCCGGGCGGTGTTCAGCACCTTGCCGGCGCCGGCGTAGATCTGCCGGCTGACGAAGAACGGGATCAGGACCTCGGCGTAGTGGCCGAAGTCGTCACGCCGGCTGGTCAGGTAGTTCTCGTGGCAACCGTAGGAGTTGCCGGCCGAGTCGGTGTTGTTCTTGAACAGGTAGACGATCCCCCGGATGCCCTCCTCCCGCAGCCGTTGCTCGGCGCTGGACAGGAGGCTCTCCAGGATGCGCTCGCCGGCCTTGTCGTGGGCCACCAGATCCTCGATCGAGTCACATTCCGGCGTGGCGTACTCGGGGTGGCTGCCGACGTCGAGGTACAGGCGGGCGCCGTTCTCGAGGAAGACGTTGCTGCTGCGGCCCCACGACACGACCCGCCGGAAGAGGTAACGGGCGACCTCGTCGGGGCTGAGCCGGCGCTGGCCGCGGAGGGTGCAGGTCACGCCGTACTCGTTCTCGAGTCCGAAGATGCGCCTCTCCATCAAGGCCAAGCTACCGTTGGACTCGATGCAACAGACGCGCATGGTGCGTTTGGCCACGGTCGGCACCTCGTTCCATGCCCGCGTCATCGCCGCCCGCCTCGGGTCGGAGGGCATCGTCACCGACCTGCGCGGCAACGTCGACGGCTTCTACCCGGTCGGCGACGTGCACGTCTTCGTCGACTGCGACGACCTGGCCGAGGCCCAGGAGATCCTCATGGTCGACGACGTCGAGTCGGCGTTCGACCAGCCCGATGAGCCGGTTGACCTCGTGACGCCCAGAGCGATGTGGTTGGTCCTGGGCGCCATCCTGGCCATGGCTGCGGTGATCTTCTCCCGGATGTTCTAAGGGAACGGCGCCGGCGGCGGCTCTCATCTCGGTGGACTTCGAGGCGTGGTACCGGCGGGAGCACCCTCGGCTCCTCACCGCAATGGTCATCGTCTGCTGCGATCTCGACGCGGCACGCGACGCGACTGCCGAGGCCTTTGCCCGCGCCCTCGAGCGGTGGGAACGAGTGGAGCTCATGGAGAACCCGGCCGGCTGGACGTACACCGTCGCCGTCAACCTGGCCCGTCGGCGGTGGCGCCGGCGGGCGGCCGAGGACCGGCTGGTGGCCGGCGCGGTCCCGGCCGGTCTCGGGACCGCGGAGGATCGGCTCGACGTCTGGCGGGCGGTCGCCGGCCTTCCGTTGCAGGCCCGAACGGCGGTCGTCCTGCGCTACCTGGCGGCGATGACCGAGGCTGAAGTGGCCGAGGCCATGGGGGTGGCGGTCGGGACGGTGTCCTCCAGTCTGTCGGTCGCCCGGCGCCGCCTCGCCGCCCTGCTCACCGATCCCGAGGAGGCGCCCCGTGCCTGACGTGACCGACCTGCTGCTCCGGCTCGCCGAGCCGCCGCTGGCGCCACCCGACGCGATCGAGACCCTCGAGCACCGAGTGCGCAGGCGGCGCCGGCGCCGGCGGGCGACCCGCGCCACCCTCGCGGTGGCGTGCGTCGTCGCCGTGGCCGCCCCGGCCGCGCTCATCGTGGCCGGTCGATCCGCGACCCGCCCGGTCAGCATCGCCACGCAGCCGGCGCAGCCCTCGACGCCCGAGCACCCCGCCGGCCGGTTCCTGCCCACGTGGCTGCCGGGGACCATGCGCATCGCCACCGAGCAGGAGTACTTGGCATTCCCCGCCCAACCGGCCGGCCGGTTCCGGACCTTCATCCGCCGTGGGCCGCAGCCCATCGACGGGGACTCCCTCACCATCTCGCTGCAGGACGGTGCGCCGGCTCTCGACATCGACACGGCCGTCGCCCGCTACCCCGGTGCCGCCCGGCGCGACGTGCAGGGCCGGCCCGCCCTCTACCTCCCCACCGTCTCGGCCCGATCCGGGGCCACGCTGGTCTGGTCCGCCGCTCCCGGTCGGCTGGCTCAGGTCACGGGCGTCGGCGTGACGGAGTCGGAGCTGGCGTCCGTCGCCGGCGGGTTCCAGCTGCCGCCCCGACTGGACGCCACGCCGGTCCCGCTGGGCTTCGCGGAAGTCACGCGCAACGACACCCATGCCTACCCGCCGCCCGTGCCCCTTCGGTTCACCGCCGACACCAGGCCCCTCCAGGGCAGCTCGGTGCTCGCCGAGGCGCCGTGGGTGTCGATCGGCGCGCTTTGGGACGCGGTGGCGCCTGCCGGCCAGCCGACCGCCCCGGTTCGGGGCCATCCGGCGGTGAAGTCCAAGGAAGGTACCGAGACGACCCTGTGGTGGACCGAGCGGCCCGGCCTCATGGTCAGCGTGACCGGCACCAAGGTTTCCATCGACGACATCCGTCGGGTCGCGGTCGGGCTGCGGGAGCAGAGCGTCGAGGAGGTTCTCGGCCGGCCGACGGGCGAGAAGGTCGTCCTGGCCCGTGGCGAAGCGGGCGGGACGCCGTACGAGCTGCGCACCCACGGCGGCCCGTCAGGGCCCTGCCTCGAGCTGGCCCACGGTGGGCTGTTCAGCTCGTGCAGCTCCGACCCCGCGGCGAGGGTGGCCGACTTCACCCTCTCGATTGGCGGGGGCATGGCTTTCGGTCCCGTCGTGGCCGAGGCGACGAGTGTTCGGCTGGAGCTGGCCGGCGGCCAGTCCGTCGAGGCCGTCACCGTCGGGCGCGACGCCGGCCAGGGGGCGGCGTTCTACGTCGTCGCCCTCCCGCCCGAAGCCAGCCGGGTGGAGGCGGTGGTGGCCCTCGGCGCCGGCGGACAGGTGCTGCGCCGGACGCCGGTGGCGTGACGGTTCAGGCTAGCGCCGTCAGCATCGGGACGAGCTCAGCCTCGGGGATCCGCCGGAACGCCCGGCGGGCGCTGGTCCGGGACAGGACCGCCACCTCCAGGTTGCCGGCCTCGAGAGTGCGCTCGGGGCCGGCGAGGGCGCTCACCGCGGCCCGGAGGGCGGCGCCCATGTCGAGGTTGTCGGTGAGGTTCGCCCGTAGCCGCTCGCCGATGGTGTCGGCGTCGCCGCCCAGCACCGTGGAGCCGTCCTCGTCGACGATCGTGCCCTCATAGGAGATGCGGAAGAGCTGGTCGCTGGCCTTGTCGACCCCCACTTCGGCGACGAGGATCTCGACCTCCATCGGCTTCATCTCATGGGTGAAGACCTGGCCCAGCGACTGGGCGTAGGCGTTGGCCAGCGACCGGGCGTCGACGTCCTCCCGGGAGTAGGTGAACCCCTTGACGTCGGCCAGGCGGACGCCGGCGGTCCGCAGGGAGTCGAACTCGCTGAACTTGCCGACGCCGGCGAAGGCGATGCGGTCGTAGATCTCCGCCACCTTGTGCAGGGTACGGGACGGGTTCTCGGCGCAGATCAGGATGCCCTGGTCGTAGCTGAGGGCGGCAAGGCTGCGGCCCCGGGCGATGCCTTTCCGGGCGTAGTCGGCCCGGTCCTTCATGACCTGCTCGGGCGCGACGTAGAACGGCATACTCATCGTGGGTGCCCTTCCGCGGTCTTGCGCTGCAGGAGCTCACCGAAGCGCTGGGCGACCTCGGCGTCCTCCACCCGCTCGAAGCCGGCGGCGGTGATGGTGGCGACGGTCGGGTAGATGCCGCGGACGACGTCGGGCCCGCCGGTAGCCGAGTCCTCGTCGGCCGCCTGGTAGAGCCCCTCGACGGCCAGCTGGATGGCGGCCGCCCGGTCGAGGCCGTCGCGGTAGCCCAGCTTGATCGTGGTCCGTGCGTCCCGGCCTCCCGAGCCGGTGGCGTGGAAGTCGCCCTCCTCGTAGCGGCCGCCGGTGAGGTCGTACTTGAAGATGCGCCCGATCCGCCGGCGCAGGTCGTAGCCGGCGTAGATCGGCACCACCGCCAGGCCCTCCATGGCCATGGGCAGGTTGCGACGGATCATGCCGCCCAGCTGGTTGGCCTTGCCCTCCAGACTGAGGGCCACGCCTTCGACCTTCTCGTAGTGCTCGAGCTCGGTCTGGAACAGGCGGACCATCTCGACCGCCGGCCCCGCGGCGCCGGCGATGGCGACGCCGGAGTGTCCGTCGGCCGGGAAGACCTTGTCGATGGCCCGGGAGGCGATGCTGTAGCCCTCGGTGGCCCTGCGGTCGCCGGCCATGATCACGCCCTCGGTGTAGCGCAGGGCCACGATCGTGGTGCCTTGGGTGATCTCCACCGCGCCGGTGTTCCGGAGGAGCGGCTCGTCGCCGTTCATGCGGCGCAGCAGCTCCGAGAAGCTGGGGCCAGGGTCCTGGCCGGATGCGAAGGTCGGGAGGGTCATCGCCGAGCGAGGCTACTCGGCGGAACGCCGCAATCGACCCAGTGAGTCGCACCGGTATGCTCCGCGGCCGATGGGCGGCACCCGACTCGACGGGCTGAACGCCCAGCTCCAGACCTCGTGGTTCATGCTGTGGGCCGGCCTGGAGGGCCTCTCCGACGACGAGTACCTTTGGGAGCCGGCGCCGGGCAGCTGGACCGTGCGGGTGCACCCCGACGCCAGGTGGAGGCGCGATGCCGGAGAGTCGCCGGTCGTGCCGACCATCGCGTGGCGCATGTGCACCCTCGCCGGCACCCAGGTGCTCCGCTACGACTGGACCTTCGGGGGCCACCGCCTCCAGTGGCACGACATCGACCTCCCCGGCAGCGCCGCCGGCGCCATGGCGTTCCTGGAGCGGGCCTCGGTGGCCTGGATTCAGGCGTGCGCCGGCGTGGACGACGCGGAGGCCGACAAGCCCCTCTGCGAGTGGCCCGGCGGCCCCCAGGGCCGGCCCTTCGGCGAAACCCTCTGGTGGACGAACCGGGAGCTGATCGCCGCCGGCGCCGAGATCACCCTGCTCCGGGACCTGTTCCGCTCCCGACCAGGCTGAGCGCCCGCCGGCGGGCCAGCTGGATCTCCTCCTCCACTCCGGGCGAGTTCGCCGAGACGTAGCAGGCCGCCTTGCGGAGCAACGTCGGATCGTCCTGGAAATCAGCCAGCGCATTGTTGCAGGAGAAGCACAGAATGCCCCTGATTGCGCCGGTTGAATGGTCGTGGTCCACGTGCAGGGAACTGTCTTCTCTCGCCGGCCGCCCACAGATGAAACAGCCGCCGCCCTGCGCCTCCAGCATGGCGTCGTACCGCTCAATTGTCGGCCGTACTTCCGCTTCAGGTGACCGGCACGCTCCCGCTCCTTCACCTCTGGCTCCAGCCGGCGCGCGCGTCGGTAGGCGTTGAGCCGCTCGGGGTTCTCCTGCTGCCAGCGCTTCACTCTGGCCTTCACTAGGGCAGGGTCCGCCAGGTACTTCTGACGCTTCGCCTCGAGGTTGCAGGCCTTGCAGTCGTGCCGGTGCCCGTCACGCATGCCCGCCAGCCGGTAGAAATCCTCGAGGGGCTTCACCACTCCGCACTTCCTGCATGGCTTCATAGGACTATTGTAGCGAACAGACATTCGCTATGCAAGCCAATTCAGCCCTTGTACATAACTTCTATTGCCCGCCCTTCTGCACGTAGCTTCGTACAAATTCCTCGGCATTGTCTTCGAGCACTTCGTCTATTTCATCCAAAAGCTCGTCGAGTTCGGCCTTCAATTTGTCGCCCTGCTTGGTGGCGGGCGGCGCGCTGTCCACCACCTCGTCGCTCCGGGTGGTGGACTGCTTCCTCTTCTGTTCACGTTCTGCCATGACTGGCTTCCTCCTACGTCGACCCCAGCGCTTCGAGAAGCTGGGCCGGAGTCTCACACTGTTGTAACAACCTATCGACGTGCGCGGCTGTTCCTCTTAGCGGTTCCATCATCGGAACTCGACGAAGTGGGTCGGAGCCCAGGTCGAAGACCAGGCTGTCCCAGTTGGCGGCGGCGATGGAGCCGGCCCACTTCTGCAGGCAACGGCCCCGGAAGTATGCCCGGGTGGTGGTGGGCGGGTTGGTCATGGCCGAGGTGACAGCGTCCTCGGACAGCAGCCGCTCCAGCCCGCACTTCTCGTAGAGCGACCGGCCAGGGCGCACGTCGTGGTACTGGAGGTCGAGGGCGGCAAGCTTGGGATCGGTCCACTTCAGCTGGTGACGATCCCGGTACCCGGACACCATCTGGTACTTCGCCACCCAGTCGAGCTGGTTGGCCAGGCTCCGGTAGTCGGTCTCCAGGGCGTGGAGCACCGCCTCCCAGCGGTCGAGCAGGTCGCGGCCGACGTCCTCACCGACGGCATCCAAGCCGCGGCTCTCGGCGTACTTCCGGCCCCGGTCGAGCAGCTCCCACTGCATCTCCAGGGCGGTCATGCGCCGGCCGTCGGCCATCTCGAGGGGCTGGGCCAGGGTCAGGTCGTAGGACACCGCCCTGTGGGCCGGGACCGGCGACGCCAGCGTGAGGTCGAGCCCCGCCAGCTCGTCGTCCTCGATCATGGCCAGGACCAGGGCGGTGACGCCTACCTTCAGGAAGGTGGAGATCTCGGCCAGGTTGGCGTCGCCCACGATCACGTGGAGCCGGCGGTAGCGCTGGGAATCGGAGTGGGGCTCGTCACGGGTGTTGACCAGCGGGCGCTTCAGCGTGGTCTCGAGGCCGACCTCCTCCTCGAAGAACTCCGCCCGCTGGGTGAGCTGGAACGGCACCCGGTCGGAGCCGATCCCGGCCGCCTCGCTGCCCACCTTGCCGGCGCCGGTGTAGATCTGCCGGGACACGAAGTGGGGCGTGATCTGGCTGGCCAGGCGGGCGAAGGGCACCGACCGGTCGAGCAGGTAGTTCTCGTGGCACCCGTAGGAGTTGCCCTTGCGGTCGGAGTTGTTCTTGTAGACGACGATCTCCTGGCCGACGGGCAGGACCTCGGCGGCCGCCTCGATCGAGCGGGCCAGTATGCGCTCGCCCGCCTTGTCCCAGAGGACGGCCTCCATGGCGTCGGAGCACTCGGGCGAGGAGTACTCCGGGTGGGCGTGGTCGACGTAGTACCGGGCGCCATTGGTCAACACCGCGTTGACCAGGTGGGTCTCGATCTCGGGGGCCATGGCCCCCTCCCGGGCGAAGCCGCGGGCGTCACGGCCCGGCGACTCGTCCTCGAAGTCCCACCCGACCTTGTTGCCGGTCCCGCCGGCAGCTTGTCGAGCCAGCCGCGAGACGTAGGCGTTGATCAGCAGCGACGAGACCGTGATCGGGTTCGAATCGGCGCCCCGCAGGATGATCCCGTACTCGGTCTCGATCCCGCAGACCTTGCGGATGGCCATACCGCGGGACCCTACCCCTTCACGGGGGAGCGTCCCCTACAGGTACTGCCCGGTACCGACACGCTCGATGGCCCGTCCCCCGGTGGCTTCCTTGCCCTTGGACATCAGGGTGCGGACGTAGGTGATCCGCTCGCCCTTCTTGCCCGAGATCTTGGCCCAGTCGTCGGGGTTGGTGGTGTTGGGCAGATCCTCGTGCTCCTTGTACTCCTGCTTGATGGACTCGAGCAGGTCGGAGGTGCGGATGCCCCGGCTCTGGCCGGCGATGACCCGCTTGATGGCCAGCTTCTTGGCCCGGCGCACGATGTTCTCGATCATGGCGCCCGAGGAGAAGTCCTTGTAGTACAGGATTTCCTTGTCGCCGTTCTGGTAGGTGACCTCCAGGAAGCGGTTGTCGTCGTCATCGCGGTACATCTCGCTGACGGTCCGCTCGATCATGAGCTTGACCGCCTTGTCGCGGTCGCCGCCACCGAGGCTCGCCACCTCGCCCTCGTCCAACGGCAGGTCGGAAGTGAGGTAGCGGCTGAAGATCTGCGTCGCCGCGGTCATGTTCGGTCGCTCGATCTTGATCTTCACGTCGAGGCGGCCCGGGCGCAGGATGGCCGGGTCGATCAGGTCCTCGCGGTTGGAGGCGCCGATCACGATGACGTTGCGCAGCGTCTCCACACCGTCGATCTCCGCCAGCAGCTGGGGGACGATCGTGGCCTCCATGTCAGAGGAGATGCCGGTGCCACGGGTGCGGAACAGGGAGTCCATCTCGTCGAAGAAGACGATGACGGGCACGCCCTCCTCCGCCTTCTCCCGGGCCCGCTGGAACACCAGGCGGATCTGGCGCTCGGTCTCGCCCACGTACTTGTTCAGCAGCTCCGGGCCCTTGATGTTGAGGAAGTAGCTGCGGGCCGCCTTGTTGCCGGTGACCTCGCTGACCTTCTGGGCCAGGGAGTTGGCCACCGCCTTGGCGATGAGCGTCTTGCCGCAGCCGGGAGGGCCGTAGAGCAGGATGCCCTTGGGCGCCGGGAGCTTGTGCTCGACGAACAGGTCGCGGTGCAGGAACGGCAGCTCGACCGCGTCGGTGATCATCTCGATCTGGTCGTCGAGGCCGCCCACGTCCTCGTAGGAGACGTCGGGCACCTCCTCCAGGATCAGCTCCTCGACCTCGGGACGGGGCAGCCGCTCAAGAAGCAGCCCGGTGCGGGAATCCATGAGGATGCTGTCGCCGGCCCGCAGCTTCTGGCCCATGAGCGACTCGGCCAGCTCGACCACGCGCTCCTCGTCGGCCCGGCCGACGACGATGGCGCGCCGGCCGTCCTCCAGGAGCTCCTTGAGGGTGATGACCTCGCCGGACAGCTCGGCGCCGCGGGCCAGGACGACGTTCAGGGACTCGTTGAGCACGACCTCCTGGCCCCGGGTGAGCTCGATGTCCTCCAACTCGGGGTGCAGGGCGACGCGCATCTTGCGGCCGCCGGAGAACACGTCGACGGTGCCGTCGTCGTTGCGGGACAGGAGCGTGCCGTACGCCGACGGGGGCTGGGTGAGCTTCTCGACCTCGCGACGCAGCTCGGCGATGTGGTCGCGGGCCTCGCGCAGGGTGTAGGAGAGCTTTTCGTTCTGCGACGTGGCCTGGGCCAGCTGGCCCTTGGTCTCCAGGAGGCGCTCCTCCAGGGTGCGCACCCGCTTGGGGGCGTCCTGCAGCTTGCGCCGGAGGCCGATGACCTCCTCCTCCAGCGTCTTGACCTGCTCGAGCAGACTTTCGACCTGCTGCTCGTAGGCTGACAGCCGACGTTCGTACTCGGAACTCGACGTCGGACTCACCTCCTCGGGTTGCCCCTCGAACTGAGACCACCGTACACCGGGCCTCCCGCGAACCACGGTACTCGCGCATGACTGGTTTTCCTGGTCATTTCCGGGTAAATTGGTCGCAAGCCCCACAGAGGGCACACCCCCGCTCCCAGAGACATCCGTTTGAGAGGACGTGGCTTCCCATGGCGATGAAGGTCTGGATCGATCAGGATCTGTGCACCGGCGACGGTCTCTGCGAGGAGATTGCACCTGACGTGTTCACGCTGCTCGACGATGGCCTGGCCTACGTGCGGGAGGGTGGCAAGGTCTTCAGCGACCCCGGCGGCGTCGAAGGGCTAGCCGTCGTGCCCGCGGGCCAGGAGGACGGCACCATCGAGTCCGCCGAAGAGTGCCCCGGGGAGTGCATCTTCATCGAGGTGGACTGAGTCTTCGCCTCGCTGGCGCTCGGCCAGTCGCGCTATTCCCGTCAAGCGATGAGGGGGCGACGCCGATAGCCGGTGCATGCGACCCCAGGCGCCGCGCCGAACCGGCGTCCTTCTCTGCCTTCCGCTCCTGATCGGGGCGGTCGCGTTCGCGGCCGGCCCCGCCTCGGCGGCACCCACGCCCGACGAACCGGCGAAGGGCCTCGAGTACCAGGGGCTGGAGCGGGCCACGGCGGGGCCGTGCCAGGGCAAGTTCGAGATCAAGGCGAACGGGGCCCCGTCCGGCCCGCCGCGGTGCACCCACGGCCCCGACGCCGCGCCCGCCGGCGTCGACGTGCGGGTCCAGCGCGCGCCGGAGACGCCCGGCGAGACCGCGTTGCGCTCACCGTCGGTGGCCCCGGCCGCCCCCGGCACCATCTGCACGGGCGACGGGACGAGCGGGGCCCGCGTCCAGCTCGTCTACGCCAATGTCACCGGCAACGCCGACCGCTTCGCCACCTACGCCGCCTCCTTCCAGACCTGGGCGGCGGCCACCGACGCCGTGTTCAGCACCAGCGCGGCGGAGACGGGCGGCGGCCGCCGCATCCGGTTCGTCCACGACGCCGCCTGCGCACCGACCGTCAGCCGGGTGACGCTGTCCGCCGCCGCCGGTTCCGGCTTCCAGGCCATGGCCAACGAGCTGCGATCCGCAGGGTTCAACCGCAACGACCGCAAGTACCTGGTGTGGATGGACGCCAACACCTACTGCGGCATCGGTGAGGTCTACGACGACGACCGAGCCGGCCAGAACAACAACAACAACGTCTACGGCCTGATCGCCAGGGTCGACAACGGCTGCTGGGGCCTCGCCGGCCAGTCCGTCGAAGCCCACGAGCTGATGCACAACCTGGGCGGAGTGCAGGACACCGCCCCCCACGCCACGCCGTACAACCACTGCACCGACGACGGCGACCGCATGTGCTATGCCGACGGCTCGGGCCAGCCGATGACCCAGACGTGCCCGGCGGCGCATGAGAACACCTTCGACTGCAACCACGACGACTACTTTTCGACCGCCCCGCCCGCCGGCAGCTACCTGGCCACCCATTGGAACGCGGCCAACAGCGCCTGGCTCCAGGCCGTCGCCACCGCCACCGTGCCGGGGGCGCCCGCCGGCGTGTCTGCGTCCGCGAGCGAGGATTCGGTCACCGTGTCGTGGACCGCGCCGAGCGCCGACGGTGGCAAGCCGGTCACCGGCTACCTCGTCACCCCCTTCGAGGGGGTGACGGCCAAGCCAGCCCGGACCTTCGCCTCGACGGCGACCACCCAGACCCTCACCGGCCTGACCAACGAGGTCGCCCAGACCTTCAAGGTGGCGGCCGTCAACGAGATGGGCACCGGCGCGCAGTCCGCTGCCTCTGCCGCGGTCACCCCATCGGCCGGCTCCCGGTTCAACCCCCTGCCGCCGGTCCGCCTGCTCGACACCCGATTCGGCAACGGGGCGCCGGCGGCGTCGGTGCCCACCGGCGGCAGCATCGACCTACAGGTCACCGGGCGGGGCGGCGTCCCCGCCGGCGGCGTGTCGGCCGTCGTCCTGAACACGACCGTCGTCGACCCGCAGGGCGGCGGGTGGGTCACGGCCTGGCCCGCCGGCGAGGCCCGGCCCCTGGCCTCGAACCTCAGCTTCACCGCCCACCAGACGGTGGGCAACCTGGTCGTGGTGAAGGTCGGCAGCGCCGGCCGCATCAGCCTCTACAACGCCGGCGGCGCAGTCCACATCGTCGCCGATGTCGCCGGCTGGTACGGCGCCAGTGGCGCCACCGAGGGATCGCGCTACCACGCACTGGCGCCGGCCCGGGTGCTCGACACCCGTTCGGGCGACGGCGCCCCGGCCGCAAGCCTGGCGCCGGGAGGCACCATCGACGTGCAGGTCGCCGGGCGCGGTGGCGTGCCCGCCAGCGGCGTGTCGGCCGTCGTGATGAACCTGGCTGTCACCCAACCGGCCGCCGCCGGCTACATCACCGCCTGGCCGAGTGGCGACGTTCGCCCGCTGGCGTCGAGCATCAACTTCGCGGCCGGCGACACCATCTCCAACCTCGTGATGGTCAAGCTCGGGGCCAACGGGAAGGTCAGCCTGTACGCCGGCGGAGGACCCGTTCACGCCATCGCCGATGTGGCCGGCTGGTTCGGAGCGTCGGGCGAGGCCACCGGTGCCCGCTACCACCCGCTGACACCGGCCCGCGTGCTCGACACCCGGATCGCCCTCGGGTCCTTGCAGCTGCCCATCCCGAACCTGGGCAGCCTGGACGTGCAGGCCACCGGACAGGGCGGGGTGCCGGCGACCGGTGTGAGTGCCGTCATCCTCAACGTGACCGTCGTCGACCCGCTCCTGGGCGGCTACCTCACGGCCTGGCCCGCCGGCGACCTCCGACCGCTGGCGTCCAACCTGAACTTCGCCACCAACCAGACGCTGCCCAACCTGATCACCGCCAAGCTGGGTGCCGGTGGGAAGGTGAGCATCTTCAATGCCGGCGGGGCGGCGAACCTCGTGGCCGACGTCAGCGGCTGGTACGGCTCGTAGTCGCCGTCGCTTCGATCCGGCGAGGCAATCGGGCTCGGGGCGCCGGCGGAGCCGGCGCCCACTCGCACTGAAAGGCTTTCTGGCCGCCAGCCGGTCGGGGCCGCCGTTGGCGGCGCCGGGCGGCCGGCGGCCCCGAAAACCGCGACTCAGCTCGGATCTAGCTCCAAGGACACTGAATTGATGCAGTAGCGCTGGCCGGTGGGACCGGGGCCGTCGGGGAAGACGTGGCCCAGGTGGCCGCCGCAGGCTCTGCAGGTCACCTCGGTGCGGCGCATGCCGAACTTGCGGTCCTCGTGCAGCTCGACGGCCTCGGCCACCGCCGGCTCGGTGAAGCTGGGCCAGCCGGTGCCCGACTCGAACTTGGCGTCCGAGCTGAAGAGCGCCGCCCCGCACGCCGCGCACCGGTACATGCCGTCGTCCTTGGAGTAGGCATACTTGCCCGTGCCGGCCCGCTCAGTGCCCTTTCGACGGAGCACCTCATACTGCTCAGGCGTGAGCTGCTCACGCCACTCCTCGTCGGTCTTCACCACTTCGGTCATGGTCCAGAGGCTACGCCGACGAAGCCCGCTATCCGAGGCCGCGACCGGTGGTGGCCGGCGTTCTTGTCGGCTGGAGTACCCCTGAGGTAGTCCAGCCGACGAAGAAGTATCAGGCCGGCGCGTCACGGCGCCATCAGGTCAGGGGCTGGTCCGCCGGCCGCCGGGCCACAGTCAGGAAGCCGGTGTGGGCCACCATGCGGTGATCGGGCCGCACGGACTGGCCCTCGATGTGCCACGAGCGCTGGAGCACCTCGACGGTCTCGGCCAGCATGAACGAGGCGGCGTCGAGCGCCTCCCGGAGCTGGACCACCTGGCCGATGCCAGGCAGGTAGGACACGAACAGGCCCCCGGGCCGTAGCGCGGTGACGGCGTGCTTTACGACCCGCCACGGCTCCGGGAGGTCGAGGAGGATGCGGTCGAGGCCGGTCTCGTCGATGCCTTCGTAGACGTCGCGGATCTCGACCCGGTACGGGCGCCCCTCGCCCAGGAAGGAAGCGACGTTCGCCCGGGCCTTCTCCGCGAAGTCCTCCCGCAGCTCGTAACCCACCACGTCGGCGCCGGCCCGCAGCAGGGTCATCGACAGTGCCCCCGACCCGACGCCCGCCTCCAGGATGCGGGCGCCCGGAAAGACGTCGGCGATCATCAGCAGCGGGCCGAGGTCCTTCGGGTAGATGACCTGGGCGCCCCGGGGCATGGAGAGCACGAAGTCGGCGAGGGTGGGCCGCAGGGCAAGGTACCGGGCGCCGGAAACCGATCGCACCGTCGAGCCGTCGGGCAATCCGATGATCGAGTCGTGCGGGGTGATGCCGGCGTGGGTGTGGAACTGGCCGCCTTCGCGCAGGGTGACGAGGTAGCGCCGGCTCTTGCCGTCGATCAGCAGGACCCGGTCACCGGGTGCGAACGGGCCGGCGGCGGTGAAGGGGAGTGGCAGCACGCGCCCATCATGGCGGCACCGGCGCTACTTGACGCGCGGAAAGTGCTGGATGACCAGCGACTGCCCCGGGTGCAGCTCCTCGAGGTAGACGACGTCGGGCTCCCGCTTGACCGCCTTGCGCAGCATGTGGAGCCCGCCGGCGGTCATGCCGAGGGCGAGCCAGCCCCTGGATCCGCCAAGTCCGCGGCTGAAGCCGACGCGGATGAGCGTCTTGAGCATCAGACCCGGCGGATCTCGACGACGGTGGACTTGCGCCGGCCGCGGCGCTTGCCGAGCAGGAAGGCGGCGACCACGATGACGGCGACCACCCCGCCGGCGATGGCCATGATCGGCACCTTGGCCTTCTCGGCCGTCTCCTGGACCTCGCCCTGCATCTCGCGCAGCTTGGCCTCGATGTCGCCGCGGGTGATCCGGCCGTTGGTGGACGGGCCCTGGCTCATCGGCTCTCCCTTCGCTGGCCGCGGCTGCGGGCCTTCATGGCCCCGACCGCGATCCCTCCGCTGACGAAGAGCACCACCGCGTAGGGGACGCAGCTGCGCCACCCGTCGCCCTCGAAGACCGTCGTCTCCGTCTGGAGCAGGCGCAGGCCGCCGAGGACCAGCAGCACGGAGCCGAGGCTGCTGAGGACCGCGCCGGCCAGCCCGAACTTGACGAACCGGCCCAGGTTCCTGATCGGGTCGCTCGTCTCCTGCTTGACGTAGCCGACGACGAGCTGGAGGACGTCCTGAGCCTCACCGGGGAGACCCGCCTTGCCCTTTCTCTTGTCCTCCCGCTTGGCCATGTTGTGCTTCCTATCCCCCGGCCAACCGCTTCGCAAGCACGGCGGCTTCGTCGCCGAGCATGGACAGGACCTTGTCGAGCCGCTCGTCGGCCCCGTCGGTCTCGAGAATCCGCTGCGCGTCCAGTGGTCCGAGGGGCGCCAGGCCGACCGCCTGCCAGGTGGCGACGGCGACGTCGGGACTCAGCTCGACCGCGCTCTCCCCTGTGCCAGTCGCCGGCGAGTCGCCCAGCTCCACCTTCCCGGCGACCACCCGCCGGAGCAGCTGCTCCAGCTCGTCACGCCGGCCGGACGCCGCGGGCGACGGCGGCCGGTCGACGCACGACTCGACCTCGGCGCGGGGAAACGGGTCGTCGGGTAGCCAGCGCCGCACCCGCACGCGGTCCTCGCCGGCGAGGATCATCACCCACCGGCCGTCGTCCAGCTCCACCGCGTCGGCGATTGCGGCCCGGGTGCCGACGTTGAAGCGCACGTCGCCGCCGCCCACCTCGCTCCCCCGTTCGATGAGGACGACGCCCAGCCGGCGGTCGGCGGCCATGCAGTGGCGGGCCAGCGCCCGGTACCGGTCCTCGAAGATGTGCAGCGAGATGAGTGTCGAGGGCAGCAGGACGTTGCCCAGCGGGAACATCGGAAGCTCCATCAGCCGCTCGGCGGGGCCTTCGGGCCGAGCTCCGCCGGCGACGGCGCCCGGGGGTAGGTGGCGAGGACGTTGACCACCCGGTCCTGCATGCCGACGCCGGCCGACGCGGTCGCCAGCTCGTTGGCCAGCAGGGTGAAGGAAAGGTTGCGGTTGGCCGCGCCGGTGACGAAGCCGCTCAGGCCGGCGACGCCCTCCAGCGAGCCGGTCTTGGCGAACACCCGCCCGGCGGCCGGCGTGCCGAGGAACCGGCGGAACAGCGTGCCGTTGCGGCCGGCGACCGGCAACCCCGCGCCGAGCGCGGCGGGCGCGGCGGACACCACCTTCTGCAGCACCTCGCAGGTGAGCTTGTCGCTCCGGTCGAGTCCCGATCCGTCGACCGCGGCCAGATCCTCGGCGGTCACGCCAGCCTGGCGCAACCGGTCGGTGATGGCCTTGAGGCCGGCGGCGGTCGACCCCGGGCTGCCCGGGCGGGTGCCGAGCTCCTTGACCAGCATCTCCGCGGCCATGTTGTCGCTGTTCTGCAGGATCTCGGCCACCACGTCGCTCAGGGGCGCCGACTCGATGGTGGTCACCAATGGGGCGCCGGCCGGCGCCTTTCCGGTGCCGGTGTCCCCGACCGTGACCCCGCGGGCCCGCAGCTGGATGCCAAGGACGGTCGCGGCGAACGACGCCGGCGACACCGCGACCGCCGGCGGCGTGGCGCTGGTGAAGCTCTTGTTCACGACGAGGGCCGACAGTGGGCTGATGTCGAAGTTGGCGATGTAGCGGGGATTCCAGCTGGGGACGAGCCGCTCGCTGTCGTAGCGGCTCTCGTCGCCCAGGATGCGACCGACCTTCCGCACGCCGGCGGCGACCACCTTGTCGGCCAGCGCCTCGATCGACGTGGACCGCCGGGGCTGGCCCAGGTAGCCGCCGTCGGACGCGAACTCGGCGGTCGACAGCAGGGGGTCACCACCCCCGACCATGTAGAGGTCGCTCACTGCGCCGTCGGCGGCCGGCGGGGCGCCGGCGCGCACCTCGGTGGTGAACCGCTTCTCCGGGCCGAGCTCGGCGAGGGCGACGGAGGTCGTCACCAGTTTGAGCGTCGAGGCGGGGATGAGCCCGAGCGAGGGCTGGCGGGCGTACTGGACGGGGCCACCACCCGGCTCGCTCACGACGAGACAGGAGCGCTCGCGCGCCGCGCCGTAGACCGGATCCGTCATGATCCGGTCGAGATCGCTGCGGAGGTGGGTCTGGGCCACCGTCCGCGACAGCAGGTCCGGCACCCGGCGCATGCTGAAGAGCGGCGTGACGAGAGGCGACACAGTGGGGGCAGGCGCCGGCGCCTGGGCTTCGGCCGTGGCGGGCACCGCCAGAAGGGCGACGGCCACCATGGCCGCGTGGAGCCTCACGACCGGGCGCCAGTCAGCTCGTCGCGCAGGACCCGCTTGAGCAGCTTGCCGCTCTCGGTGCGCGGCAGCTCGGCACGGACGTCCCACGACCGGGGCCGCTTGAAGCCGGCGAGACGGCGGGCGGCGAAGGCGGCGAGCGACGAGGCATCCAGCACCTGTCCGGGCCGGGCCGACACGACCGCGTGGACCCGCTCGCCCCAGTCCTCGTCGGGAACACCGAACACCGCGGCATCGGCGACACCGGGATGGGCGTGGAGGACCGCCTCCACCTCGGCGGGGTAGACGTTCATCCCACCGGTGATGACCATGTCGGTCCGGCGGTCGCAGATGTGGAGGTAGCCCCCGGCGTCGACCCAGCCGACGTCGCCGACCGAGCGCCAACCACCTGGGAGCTCGGCGATCGTCGCCGCCCCGCCGTGGTAGCCCTCGAAGGCCTGGGTGGTTCGCACGAAGACCTCGCCGGCGTGGCCGGCGGGCACCTCGACCCCGTCGTCGCCGACCACCTTGATGCCGACGTCGCCGTACGGCCGCCCGCACGACGCCGGCTTTCGCAGCTGGTCCTCCGGGCCCAGGACGGTGGCGATGCCGAGCTCCGTCGACCCGTAGACCTCGTACAGGAACCCGGCGCCGAGCTTGGCGATCACCTCCTGCTTGAGGGCGTAGGGCACCGGCGCGGCGTTGACGATGAGCGACCGCAGCGAGGAGAAATCGGCGCCGGCCAGCACCTCGTCCGGTAGCCCGACGATCCGCTTGAGGTGCACGGGCGCCATGAACGCGGAGGTCACCCGGTGCTCGGCGACCAGACGTACCCACTCGGCCGGGTCGAACGAACGGCTCACGACAAGCGTGCCGCCGGTCAACTGCGCCAGCAGGGCGAAGGCGTGGGGGCCGGCGTGGTAGAGCGGGCCGGTCACCAGGTGGACCTCGGCCGCGCCGAAGTCGAGGGCGGCAATCATCGCCTCCCGCAACGCCGGGTCGGCCGGGCCGCGGATCGCCCCTTTGGGCCGACCGGTAGTGCCCGAGGTGTAGAGCATCGCCCGGCCGGCGCCGGCCACCACCGGCGGCTCGTCGGCGGAGCCCGCCGGCGCGGTGTCGAAGGTCACGACCGGGCAGACGTCGGGGACGATCGACGCATGGGCGGGGTCGACCAGCGCCACCGCCGCGCCGCTGTCGGTCAGCACGTGACGGCTCTCCTCGGCGGTGAATCGGTGGCACAGAGGCACCGCCACCAGGCCGGCCTTTCGGCACGCGTGCATGGCGACCACGACGTCGGTGCTGTTCGGCCCGCACCACACCGCCCGGTCGCCGGCTCGCAGGCCGGCGGCGACCAGGCCGTTGGCCAGGCGGTTCACCCGGGCGTTGAGCGCGGCACGGGTGGTCACCGTGGTGCCGTCGATGACCGACGGCGCGTCGGGGCGCGCCGCCGCCCACGCCGCCAGCGGGTCCACGGGCGCAACGGGCATTGGCCGAATGGTAATTGTCGCCCGGGTACCAGCCGGGGTCACCGTACGCTCGACGGATGTCCCGCGGCTGGATCCGACGCTTGTGGCCGTACCTCATGGCCCACCGCGCCGACGTGATCGTCAGCTTCGGCGCCGCCGGTCTGGGACTGGCCGTCTCCGCCTTCACGCCGGTGATCCAGAAGGTCATCATCGACGACGTCATCCTGGCCGACCGCCGGCCACTGACCCCGTGGCTCGCCCTCCTCGTGGCCGCCGGCGTGTTCCGGTTCGCAGTCGCCCACGTGCGGCGCTTCGTCGGCGGGCGGGTGGCCTTCAGCGTGCAGTTCGACCTGCGCAACGCCATCTACGAGCGGCTCCAGCGGCTCGACTTCGCCCGCCACGACGACTTCCAGACCGGCCAGCTCGTCTCCCGGGCCGGCTCCGACGTCGGGCTCATCCAGAACCTGCTGGCCTTCCTGCCGCTGGCCAGCGGCGGGCTCATCATGGTCGTGCTGTCCCTTTGCGTGATGGCGGTGCTGTCGCCCCTCCTGACGCTGGTGAGCCTGGTGGTGGTCCCCGCCATCACGTGGATCGCGGTGCGCCTGCGCGACACGGTGTTCCCCGCGTCGTGGGACGCCCAGCAGCGGGCGGCCGAGGTGGCCGGCGTGGTCGACGAGGCCGTCTCCGGCGTACGGGTGGTGAAGGGCTTCGGCCAGGAGCAGCGCGAGCTCGGGCGCCTGGCTGGGACGGCGGAGGACCTGTTCGCGTCCCGCCTGCGGGCCCTGCGCATCCAGGCCCGGTACGGCTCGGCGCTTCAGGCCGCGCCGGCGCTCGGCCAGGTGGCGGTCCTGGCCTTCGGCGGTTGGCTGGCCCTCGACGGCCGGATCAGCCTGGGCACGTTCCTCGCCTTCTCGACCTACCTGTTCCAGATGGTCGGGCCCGTCCGCATGCTGTCGGTGCTGACCGTGATCGCCCAGCAGGCCCGGGCCGGCGCCGAGCGGATCTTCGAGCTGCTCGACTCCACGCCGGTGGTCGTCGAGCGGCCGGACGCTGCGCCGCTGCCTCCGCTGACCGGGGGGATCACGTTCGACGACGTGACGTTCGGGTACCTGCGCTCGGAGCCGGTCCTGCGGAACTTCTCGCTCACGGTCGCCCCCGGCGAGACCGTGGCGCTGGTGGGGCCGTCGGGCTCGGGGAAGTCGACGGTGTCCCTGCTGCTCCCCCGCTTCTACGAGGTCCAGTCGGGCCGCGTCCGCCTCGACGGGACCGACGTGCGCGACGTCACCCTCGACTCCCTCCGCCGCCAGATCGGCGTGGTGTTCGAGGGGTCCTTCCTGTTCTCCGACACTGTCCGGGCCAACATCGCCTACGGGCGCCCGGACGCCACCGACGACGAGGTGGTCGCCGCCGCCCACGCCGCCGAGGCTCACGAGTTCGTGTCGGCCCTGCCGAAGGGCTACGACACCCGGTTGGGCGAGGGCGGGCTCTCGCTCTCCGGCGGGCAGCGCCAGCGGCTCGCCCTGGCCCGGGCCCTCCTGACCGACCCGCGGGTGCTCGTGCTCGACGACGCCACCTCGGCCGTCGACGCCCGGATCGAGGAGGAGATCCACGCCACCCTCCACCGCCTGATGGAGGGCCGCACCACCCTGCTCGTCGCCCACCGGCGCTCGACGCTGCGCCTGGCCGACCGCATCGCCGTCGTGGACGGCGGCGCGGTGGTCGATACCGGCACGCACGAGGAGCTCCTCGAACGCTGCACGCTCTACCGCCTGCTCCTGGCCGGACCCGGCGCAGGCATCGAGGTGGCCGCCGTCGAGGAAGCGGACGACGACGTGCCGCCGGCGGGTGACGTCACCGCGTCGGCGTGGCCCGACACGGCGCCGGCGCCCCGGGCCCGGGCTACGGCCGGAGCCGGCGACTCGTGGGCCGGCGGCGGGGGCGGGGGTCGGGGCGGCATGGGTGGCGACCGCATGGCCATGATGTCGGCCACGCCGGAGCTGCTCGCTGCGGTCGACGCCCTGCCGCCGGCGACGGACCGGCCCGGGGTCGACGTGGCCGGCGAGTCCCGTCCCGACCCCGACTTCACGCTCCAACGGTTCCTCCGCCCCTACCGCCTCCCGCTGGCCCTGGGCCTGGTGCTCGTCGTCCTCGACGCCCTCGCCGCCCTTGCCGGCCCCGCCCTCGTCCGCACCGGCCTCGACCGCGGCGTCGTCGCCGGATCCGCCGGCGCACTGTGGGCGGTGACCGCGGTGTTCGCCGCGGTCGTCCTCGCCGACTGGCTTGTCGTCTGGGCCCAGCAGCGCTACACCGGCCGCACCGCGGAGCGACTGCTGTTCGCACTGCGCATCCGCATCTTCGCCCACCTGCAACGGCTCGGGATGGACTTCTACGAGCGGGAGATGGCCGGGCGGATCATGACCCGCATGACGACCGACGTGGAGTCGCTGTCGACGCTGCTCCAGAACGGCCTCATCAACGCCGTCGTGAGCGTGTTGACCCTCGCCGGCGTGGCCCTGGTGCTCGTCGTCATGAACCCGGCGCTGTCGCTGGCGACCTGCACGGTCCTGGTGCCTCTGGTCGTGGCGACGATCTGGTTCCGGCGGGTGTCGAACCGGGCCTACGGCGCGGCACGGGAGCGCATCGGCGCGGTCAACGCCAACCTCCAGGAGAGCGTCTCCGGCGTGCGGGTGGCCCAGGCCTACGGGCGCCAGGACCGCAACATCGGTGACTTCCGCGAGGTGTCCCGCGGCCACCTCGACGCCCGCATGCGGGCCCAGCGCCTGGTGGCTACATACTTCCCGTTCGTCGAGATGCTGTCGGAGATCGCGGCCGCCGTCGTGCTCGGCGTGGGCGCCGGCCTGGTCGGCGACGGCGGCCTGTCGACGGGCGAGCTGGTCGCGTTCCTGCTCTACCTAAACCTCCTCTTTGCCCCGATCCAGCAGCTCTCGCAGGTGTTCGACACCTACCAGCAGGCCCGCGCCTCCTTGAGCCAGATCGACCTTCTGCTGGCCACGCCACTGTCGGTGATGGAGGCGGCGTCACCGGTGGACCCCGGCCGGCTTCGTGGCGCCATCCGGTTCGAAGGCGTCCGGTTCAGCTATCCCGGCGTCGCTGAGGAGGCGCTGCAGGGGATCGACCTCGACGTCGCCCCCGGGGAGTCGGTGGCGCTGGTCGGCGAGACCGGCGCCGGCAAGTCGACGGTTTTCAAGCTGCTGGCCCGCTTCTACGACCCAACCGCCGGCGCCATCCTCGTCGACGGCCACCCGCTCACCGCCCTCGACCTCGGCGCCTACCGCGGCCAGCTCGGCTACGTCCCCCAGGAGGCGTTCCTGTTCTCCGGGACGGTGCGGGACAACATCGCCTACGGCCGCCCCGACGCCACCGACGCCGAGGTGGAGGAGGCGGCCCGCGCCGTGGGCGCCCACCCCTTCGTCGCCGGCCTCCCCGGCGGGTACCTGCACCCCGTCACCGAGCGGGGCCGGTCGCTCTCCTCCGGCCAGCGCCAGCTCATCGCCCTGGCCCGGGCCCGCCTCGTGGACCCCGCCATCCTGCTGCTCGACGAGGCCACATCGACCCTCGACCTGGCCAGCGAGGCGCGCGTCACTCGGGCCATGCGCGCCGTCGCCGAGGGCCGGACCACGCTGGTGATCGCCCACCGCCTGCAGACGGCGCGGGCCGCCGACCGCATCGTCGTAATCGACGCCGGCCGGGCGGTGGAGCAGGGCACCCACGACGACCTGCTGGCCCGCGGCGGCCACTACGCGGCGATGTGGCGGGCCTTCGAGGGCGGCCCGCCGGCCGAGATGGCCGAGCGAGGCGCCTGACCTGATCCGGGGGGAGCCGTCAGGCCCCTGGCCGTGTTACGTGGTCCCCACACCATGAGCGACCACCTGGCGTGGCGGCGACCGAGGGTTGTGTTCGCCCCCCTTATGTCTGTTGCCGGTAGGCACCGACGGCCTTGATGGCGACGTCTCCGGTCGCCTTGTCGTAGCACAGGCAATACAGGTCGAGGGATGCATGGCCGGGTAGTGCCCCGACTGGCAGCGCGATCGGCACGAGCGCCGTGTACCCGGCGTTCCAGATCGCCCGCCACAACTCCTGCGAGCCGTTACCGGCGCCGTCGGCAAGGTCGATTGCGGCCGTTCCGTCGACCGGCTTGTACGACAGGATCTCCCGAAGAGGCGACAGCCCGACGCACGTCCAGCCGGTCGTCCACGTCGCGCGCCAAAGTTCCGTCGTCCCGATGCCGCCCGGGTTGACGCGGGTGATCACAGCCGTCCCATCGCCGGACTTGTACAGGAACAAATGCGGCGTCCCGCCCAGCGGTAGCAGCACCACGGACGTCCAGCCGATCGTCCAGCGGCTGCGCCAGACCTCGGCGGTGCCGAGCCCGCCCACGTTGACCCGAGTAATCACTACCGTCCCATCGCCGGACTTGTACAGCAGCAGGTGCGGCTCTCCGTTCAGCGAGAGCGGCCTGATCGACGTCCAACCCGAGGTCCATGTGGACTGCCAGATCTCGGCGCCGACCTGGTCAGCCGGCGTCACCGGATACGTCGCGACCGCGCCCGAGGACACGTTGTAGACCAGCACGTACGACGCTCCATCAACCGACACGCTGGCCGCCGACGTGTACCCCGCCGGCAGAGTGCCGGTCCATAGTGACGTCGTGCCTTGCCCGCCGGGGTTGACCCGATGCAGTGCGGCGTATCCGGACGTCGACTTGAAGGAGAACAGCCGCCCGCCGGGCAGCGCGACGATCGAAGTCCATCCGCCCGTCCACCGACCGGCCCAGGACTCGCGCACGAGCGGCGCCGGCGACAGCGAGGAAGGACGGATCCGCACCCGCAGCGACGGGTCACCGAACAAGGTCATGTAGGTGAGGTAGCAGCGCGGGGCGCCGATCGCGTCCTGCGACTTCTCGTGCAACTGCCAGTAGTACCGCCCAGCGTGCCGCCACATGTCGCCGAGCACCGTGCCCGAGCCGCGCCATGCCTGGAAGAGGCCGGTCGCGAGGTCGGCGCCCCAGTTGTCCTGGGCGACAGTCGTCTCGCCACAAAACGCAATCCCTCCTCCGACCGGGTTGAGCAGCCAGGACAGCGCGAAGGTCGGGCTGGGCCGGTCGAAGTCGTACTCGGCCGGGCGCGGCACGGGCACCTTCTGTGCGTCCTTGTCCTCGACCGTCCACGTCCGGTTCAGGTCCGGACGGCCGACGGGATTGTCGGTGACCGTCCACGTGCCGCTGTTGTCCCGGCTTGAGTTGGACGAGGAGAAACTGTGCACGATCCCGTCGACGTCGCGGTAGCTCGGCTGGGCATGGTCGGGGGCGGCGTACACCCACTCACCGGTCGAGCATCCGATCGAGAAAACCACTGGCTGGGTCCCGTTCGTGAACGCCGCGACGTTAGGGCCCGACAACAGCGCGGCATCGCCCTCGACCTCGAAGTCCCATGTGTTGGTGGAGCCGTGGCCGATGTACACGACGAAGCCGCCGTCGCGAGTCGCGGTCTCGGTCGAGCCTCGGCGGCTCACGGACAACCCTGCTGGCGGATGATCGCTGGGTGCGTAGCCAAACCCGAACCGATCCACTGCGAGGCCATTGGCGGCCAGCTTGCCGTCGTCGACGATGCGGAGCATCAGGGTTTCGGCGGTCGGGTACGCCTTGTCAGCAAGGAACGCCACCCGCCCTGGCGCGCCCGGCCCGGTCTCGTAAGCGATCACCTTGTCGACGTAGATCCGGAGCTGGTTCTCGCTCCGCACGGGGAGGCGGCCGACCGCGATGTCCGGGCAACCGTCCACCTGGTCGGGGTTCCAGTCGTAGACGTCGTTGTCCCAGTGGTGGTCGTCGTATGCCTGGTTGCCGTCGGCGTCCCAGTCCGAGAAGCCCGATTCGGTGTCCGGCACAGCCGAATCTCCACGCGCCTCATGCTTGTTGTAGAGGTTGGCGTAGTAGAGGTCCGAGCCGGTGTACCACGCCCGGTAAGGGACGTCGTTGACGCCCCTCTGCTGACGCGTGCGGCGGTAACGGACGGGGATCAGCGTGGCATCTCCGAGGAGAAACACATAGCGCACCCGCCGCTCGTCGCGGACCGCGCCGTAGATGGCCTTCTTCAGCTTCTCGGCGTCGTCGACGCCGCTCACCCCGTCGATGAGTCCCGCCAGGGTGTAGCTGTACCCGGGCATGCCGGTGGCCCGCTTGTGGTGCAGAAGGCGCAGCGCCTGCTCCCGGAACGCGGGCGGGTGCACGATCATCAGGCTGCTCATGCCGCAGTAGTCAAGCAGGCACGCCAAGCCGTCGCAGGGGGCGACGACCGATCTCGGTCGGCACCCTGGCGGCGCCCGCGCCTGGGGGGCCGAGGCACTCGAACCGCACGCGGGACCCGGGAGACCTGGATGCGCCGGTCCACCCTGCACTGTGCTTCACCTCCTCGGACTGGGGTTGGTTCGCCAAGCCGTTCCGCCACGAGGGCGTGCTGGTCACCTCGACGTCGAAGCTGGCGGACATGATCGCCGCCACCGGGGACCTCGGACCCGAACAGATCGAGCAGGTCGCCACCCGGCTCGCCCGAGCGCTGAAGCCGGCGAGGTGAGCTCCGGTGCCGTGCCGCCAGACGACCCCTCGGGTCGACGGGTCCACGTGCCGATACCAACAGTGTGGATCAGGCAGGCGTTTGGCGGCCCGGCCCCAGCCGGATGGTCGCAATCGTGGTCATGGCCCTCGCCGGGGTCGTCGGTGCGGCCGCCCTCCTGCACGTCGTGCCCGCCATGGTCCGCAGTGTCGTGTCGTCGCGCCGCATCGCCGCGCCCGGCGAGTCGCGGGTCCATCTCGCCGCCGGGCGCCACTTGATCTACGAACGCACCGGAACGAAGAGTGGGGGCGGAGGGTTCACCGTGACGAGGGCCCACGGCATCACGCTCTCCGAGGACCAGGTGTCGGTCACGACTGCGTCGGGCGCGCCGCTAGCCCGGCCAGAGGGACGACACTCGCGCGAACGAGGCAAGTTTCGCCGGTGGGCCGCCGACGCCGCCGCAGGCGGCCTCCCCGGCTGCCGGCAGACAAAAACGGCGGAGGGCGACCGGCATCGCCGGCCGCCCGGAGCACCTTGATGGCTCGGGTCGGAACCTTTGGTTCCGACCCGAAAGTCGCTACGCCGCTCCCGAGACTCGCTCCGCTCGCTCGTGATCGGTGGCCCCTTCGGGGCA
>JAHFUP010000148.1 GCA_023265025.1 Acidimicrobiia bacterium
GCCCAAGCCGAGGCGCTCGGCGACGGCCCGGACTCGGCATCATCGTTCGGCTCACAACGCCACCGTCCCACCACCGGGTCCCACACCCCCCTGCTGACTTGCGCGAGGAGGATGAGATTCGGCAAAGTCGGTGACAGCTCGGATTGCCTCGGCCAGGCTCGTGGGCGCCGAGTCGTCGAGCCTGGTGGTACCCACGCGGCACCGAGCTCGCGGGCATCAGCCCGGCTGAGGCCAACGCCGTCGCGGCCATCATCAACGGTCAACGCCGCCGGAGCCTCGACTACCAGAGCCCCGCTACCCTCTACGCTGCGCTCACCGTGCACTGATCACTGGAACTGGCCGTCCCTCCGACACATGAGGAGCTTGGCTGCGGAGAGCGATCGGCTGCGGAATCGCCTCGGCCAGAGAAGGCGGATGCTCACTAAGAGAACCTGCAATTCAGTGCCGCAGCCATTGACTGTCTCAGCTGCAGACCCATCGGACCCTCCAGGGAAGGCCAGAGCCGTGCCAGCTCGACGCATGCTTCACTCTGGGCAGTCGGCGGCGTTGTGGTGGTCGTCGGCGCGACGACTGTTGTCGTAGTTGGCGCCAAGGTCGTAGTCGTTATCGACGTGCTGGAGCTGCTCGCTGGGGCGAGCTGCCTGCGGCTCGCCTGCCAGCTCGGGTGGGCGGTGTTGATGGTGTCGTCAGCGAGAATTTGCATGATGTTTTCGCCATCGGGAGTGAAAGTGTAAAGGCCTGGGGCCGGACCGATGTTGATAGCAGTAGCTGCGACGAGCGTGGTGCCGTCTGGCGACCAGCCCGGCATCTGCAACACAAAGCAGTTGTTGACGCCGCCAGGGCACTGCCGGGTGCCGGGCACGACGTACTCGCCGCCGCCGTCGCGGTTGAGGATCTGGATGCTCTGGCTATGGTCGCTGTAGGTCAGTTGCTGTCCGGTGGGCGACCAGTCGATGTGGTTAGCGTGAGAGGCATCACCGACAGGGTGCTGGTTTGATCCATCGGCATTCATCATGTAGACGCTATTCGATGAACCGGCGCCTTTGATGAAGGCGATTAGTCGACCGTCAGGCGACCAGCTCGGGCTGTAGTTTGAGATGTGACCGTATTCGCAGGACTCGTCCGCAAGCACGCCGGGAGCCGAGAACCGTACACAGGAATCGGTTGTGAGGCGGCTGACCTGACCGGTTACCAACGTGAGCACGTATACCTCGCTGCCCTTGTCGTCGCGGCTGCTATTGAAGGCAATGCGACCGCCATCGGGCGACCAGCTCGGCGCAGCACCATCATGTTCGTCGCCGGTGAGGTTCGTAACGCCCGAGCCATCGGCGTTCATCACGAAAATGTCGGTCTGTCCGTCCCGTTGGCTCGAAAAGGCAATCTTCGTGCCGAGCATGTTCCACTCTGGCGACATGTCCTGGCCTGAGTCGTCAGTCAGTCGAGTCAGCCCGGAGCCATCCGGATTGATGGTGTAAATCTCTGGGTTGCCGTCTCGGGAGCTGGCGAAGGCGATCTTGCCGTTCAGACCCGGAAAGGCGGCGGAGACAGGCGCGACCGGCAACAAGCTCGCGCCAGCGAGAAGAAACCCCGCCAAGGCGCCGGCCGCCGCCATGAGGCGGCGCCGGCGCAACTGTGGCAGCCGTACTTGCGCCGCAAAGCGAAACGCCCCACCCGTGCCTTCCATTACTGATCCTCCCCGCAGTTGAGCCCGGTCAGGTCGACGACCTTCCCGGCGGCCCCGATACGAGGAGCCCGCCGATCGGATGAGTGTACGTCGGCCCGACGAAGGGTGCATCCGTATCGCCGACGTCATTCACACCGACTACCGGGTGGCTGTGTCTCTTGCCTAGCTGGGACGAACGTGTTCCCCCATGCCAGTCGGCATCGGCCCGGACAAGCTTGTGCTCAACGGAAGGAGTGGAGCCCGATCGAGGATCCGGCTGCGGGTCGGTCACCGGCATGCTCCGCGTCCCATGGCCGCGTGCCCAGGACCCCGTAGCCAACAGGTCACCCGCATGAGCTTGCGCATCTCCGCCTCGTGGCTGGCATCGAGGCGGGTGGCCTGCAATCGCCTGTGGAGGCGGTCGGCCCGCTCGAAGTGCGCCGAGAAGCCCCGCCGGCAGGCCAGGTGGCCGAGTGCAGTGGCCAGGAACGTCTTGCCCCCTCCGACCGGGCCGAGCACCAGAGCGTTGCCCCCATCTTCCACGAAGCGCAGCGTGGGCAGCTCGGTCCACATGGCCCGGTCGAAGCTGACCTTGGCCGTGTCGTCCCAAGCCTCGGCCAGCAATGGTCGGGTCCAGATGGGCGGCCCGGGCTCGCACCGCCGCCGAGGCCCGGTCCCGGCGGGTCATCTCGTCGGTGAGCACCATCTCCAGGAAATCTGCGTGGGGCAGACGCCGATCTGGACGCCCACCTCAAGTGACGAACAGTCGTGCGAACAGCCGCCCAGGAGCACGCCAAAGAACGTCAGCACGGCGATTGGGACAAGAACAATTGCCAGGACCATGCCGACGACAACCTTGCCGCCGCTCGTCGTGCGCCGTCCTCCTGTTCCCGATCAACCATGGGTCACGCCTCGCTACGTTGCTCTAGTAGACTCGGGAAAGGAGTTGTGACGTGCTCGGCCAAGCGGTACGCGGGCGGCGGGAGCATCCTCGGGCCATCTCGAGAAAGTGTCGAAGGTCGGAGACCAACACAACGCACGGAATCCCCCCTGTAGTACAGCGTCCCGTATCGCCGATCAACGACCGACCTGAGCCTGGGTCACCTGCCGCCGGTCGGAGGCCTCACGTCGACACCACGAACCGGACGAAAGCCACGGCGACGAACGAGCCGGTAACGGCGAGAGAGCTGTAAACCCACCGGGATGCATGGCGTTCGGACGTGGCGAGCGTCTCGGGCGTCGTGTTCAGCCACGAGGCCAGCTCTGCCTTGCCGCTCGCCGACCCGATGCGCCGGAGCACGTCCTCACGCGCCAGGCGCCGTTGTGCCCTGGTGATGGCAGGTGAGCCCGGGAGGCGCGTGACAAGCCGGGTGAGGAGTCGACGCATCGAGAGCCGCAAGATCCCGATCGCGCCGCAAATGACGAATGTGGCGATTAGGGCCGCTGGCATCCAGGATTCGGGGACCACCCGCAGCGCCAGCAGCGGGATAAACACCACGAACGCCAGCCGCAGCAGCACCTGCAGCCGGCGGAACGCCCAGGCCTCTCCCTCGTCGCCAAAGATGCCTCCGGGGGCCGGTGCCGTCTTGGCGTCGGGAACCACCGCACCGTGGGCGGTGCGATGCTTTCGTTCCCATTCAGCGGTCTTGGTGCTTCCGGCGGCAACGACGAAGTCGCCCCGGCGAAGGGCGACGGGCTGGCCGGGCTGCTGACCTCCGAAGAGCTCGAAGTTCCAGTCCGACAGGTCCAGCACTTTGCCCATCGTCTCCTCGGTGACGGCCAGGCTGAGCATCGGTGAGCCACCCTCGGGCTCGTCGGCCCGGTACACCGACAGGTACGGGATCGTGGCGTGAAGGTATGTCCGGCGCCAGGCCTCTACACGCACCCGCACGGTCGGAGCCGACTCGTCGACGAGACGTCGGGCCCGGGCCTGGCGCCGGAACCCGTGCACGACCAGTGGCGTCGCAACGATCACCATGGCCACGCCGGTCACGAGCATCACCAGCACCTGATCGGCCGCATCCGCAGGGTCGACCAGCGCCTCAGCTCGACCGGGCCGGGTGGGATCGTACCGAACGGGGAGCAGGCTGCCGACGGGGTGCCGAGCAATATTGGACGTGGGGACCGCTACCCGGCAACCGCACTCCGGCAGCTGGACGATCAGGTACTCGATGTCACCGCGGGCGTAGCTTCCCACCACAACGGCCTGAGTCTCCACGCCCCGCCGGCGGAGTTCGTCCTGCCGCGCACCGATCTTCACCAGCACGACGAGAGGTACGACGATGACAAGCCCCAGCATGATGATGACGAGGAGCGCTCGCTTCCAAAGCTTGACGTCCGTCGTCATCAGTCACGATTGTCGACCGTTGCCCCGGGCACCTTGAGAGCTCCACGGAGACCTCAGCGACTCCGGGTGGTTCCAATGACCGACTTGCCACCCAGGCCCGAGATCGCGCGCGGGAGCGCCCCGCACTGCGGGCTCTCGCCCCGGCCTCGGCCCGCAGACGCACGCAACGAAACTCGGGATCGGACGGAGCATCCACCACCCACCTGCTCCTTGTCCCGCTGGCACTATCCGGGCACGAAGCTTGAGGACGCGTCACAGTCGTCCGAGCGCCCGCCGGCCCCGCCGGCCCGCTCCCTACCGGTAGAGCGCGGCGATCTCCCCGGTCAGACCCGGCGGCAAATGACCTGCGCGGCGAGCCCGGGAAGGAAGTCCTCGTCGTCCGCCACGGTCAGAGGGTCCAAGACCAACGGCACCAGCGGCAGGGCCGCGGCGCCGGCGAACGGGCTGAGGCTCGGACCCCGTCGGCTTCCCGGCAAAGAGCAGCCGGGGCCGGATCTCCTCCCCCGTCGGAACCAGCTCGTCAAGGAGGAGGAACCAACTCGCCGTCGAAGGTACCCATCGGCGATCCGGCCGGAATGACACCCACGTGGCCGAGGCGGCCGAGCGCGTCGCGCGGCACCGCCCGCGCGTCACTCAGGCTGATGGCGCCGACGATCGGATCGGCGGAGTCTTGAGCAACATGCAGCACCCGGGGCCGGCCGCCGACATGCAGGCGGACCGGTCCCACCGTCGTCCTCGCCGTCGGGCTCTCCTTCACCAGGGACCGACCGGCGACGTCATGGGACGGATCGCCGCTGCAGATTCCCCGCATCGACCTGCCCGATGGCACGCTGCGGTGGCAGGCCACCTCCGGCGACCGGGCGGCGCAGGCCCTTCGTACCGGCGCGCCGAGCCCCAATTACTTCCAGCTGGTCATGCCGGCGGGCCGCGTCACTTCCGGCCGCCCCGCTCTCCGCCGCGGAACGCCACCAACTGGACCTGCTCAGGGGATGAGGCTCTCCCCTCCCCCCGGGTGGCCTATTGGCCGCGGGCGATACCTGCGGCCTTGAGTACACGCGGCGTCAGGCCGGCGGCCCGCCACGCCTCATAGCTGATGCCCTTGCGCCGGCTGTAGGGCCCGGCGGCGGCAATGAAGCCGACCTCCAGCGCGTCCATGTCGACGCCGCCCTCGCCGGATGCGGCCCGCTCGGCCTCGAGGTCCATGCGTTCCTGGGCCAGGTGGAGGCGGGCCAGTGGGTCGGCGACTCTCATGCGATCCTCGATGGCCGCCAGGCGCTTCTGGATGCCCTCGGGAGTGCGCCGGCGGCCCCGGTGCGGCTTGGCCACCTCGAGTGCTTCCAGGTACCGGCGAACGGCTCGGCCCTGGTCCCGGCCGACCGCCAGTGCGTCCTTGTGGGCATCGGACATTGAGCGGCGGACCTTGGGCTCCGCAGGGGCGGATTTCTTCGGCATTGGACGGCTCACTTTCTCGCCGAAGGGCGTAATGGACTCGACCATACCAGCGGCCCCGTCGTGTTTCGTGCACCCCTGGAATTGGGATTGGAACAAAATGAGGGCCACCACTCCCGCCGACTCACCACCCCGTGGACCCATGAGCGCGCCCGTCAGATCGCCGACGATGCGCGGCGGGTGCCAGGATCCACCATGAATGACGCGATCGCCATCGCCGCCGGCCCCCAGCCCGTCACCATCCGCCGCCGCCCCTAGCCGGCCGGAGGCGGCGACCCTACGCCAGCTCTATGTCGACGAGGGCCTGACCGTGGCCGGCGTCGCCCGGCGTCTCGGGGTCTCCACCGGTGCCGCCCACAAATGGTTGCGTGCCGCCGGCGTGGCCATGCGACCCTCCCCCGCCGAAGCCGTACCCGTTGAGGACGACACCGTCCGCCGCCTTTACGTCGATCACGGCTGGAGCGCGGCCGAGATCGCCACCCACGTGGGCTGCTCGGTCAGCACGGTGTTCTTCCGCCTCCGCCGTCTCGGCGTTCCCAGCCGTCCCCCCAGGCCACGCGAGTGCTCCCGCCCAGCCGACGCCGAGCTGCGACGCCTCCACCTGGACGAGGGGCTCACCCTGCGCCAGATCGCGACACGGTTCTCCGTCACCCGCCAGGCCGTCTGGCGGTGGCTGACGAGCGCTGGCATCCCGCCACGCCCAGCACCGCCCCGGCCGGCGGGGGACGTGGAGGCGGTGGCCGAGCTCTACGACCAGGGTCTGTCAGGGCTCCAGATCGCCGATCGGCTGGGCTGCTCATCCGCCACCGTCTACCGGCGACTGGACGAGGCCGGGATCAACCGCCGCACCCGCCCCCCCGCCGTCGAGCGGGCCGCTCTTCTCGAAGCCCTGGACGCCGGCTTCTCCGCGCCCGACATGGCCGCCGCTTTCGGGGTCAGCGTCGCCGCCGTCTGCCGGGCCCTGACCCGCGAGGGCTTGCAGACGGCGTCGCAGGCGACCCGGCGCCGGGCCGGCGACCGCTACGCCGTCCTCCTCGACATCGCCGAGTCATCGGACTCGGCCCCTCTCCCCACCGTGGCGTGGCTACGGCGACGGGTCGCACCGCGCCCACAACATCGACCCGGCACCCCGACGACGAGCCCCGGCGTCGAGCCGGGCGGCCGCAAGGCGCGGCCCTAGCCGTCATCCGAAGTCGCCGCGGCACCGCCACCGTCGCCGGCCGGGGGCCTACTCGGGCGGATGCTCAGCGAGGGGTGGGGACCTCAGCTGGCCACCATCGGCGGCTTCTCATGGCCACCAGCGGGGATCTCATCTGGCCGCCAGTGAGGACTTCCTCATGGCCACGAACACCAGCCGATCACAACCAGTCAGACCACCAGGACGCAAGCGTCCGGCGTCAGCCGGTCCTCGGCGGGGTGTGTCGCCCGCCAGCGAGATGGGACCACCTTGAGGTGAGTTCCGCCAGCAGCATGGGACCACCTTCCGCCAGTAATGGGACCACCCGGGGATCCACCAGCAGCGGCACCGCTGCCGGTGGACTCAGCCACCTGACCGACCAGCGGTCCAGGAAGGTGGCCATGTTCCGGGAGGTTCGTGTGT
>JAHFUP010000149.1 GCA_023265025.1 Acidimicrobiia bacterium
GAACCTCCCTGGAAACTGCGTCTTGGAAGGCGGTAGATAACCACGTCCACCACGCACTCCCAGGGATCTCAGGCCCTCATTGACTACGTCACAGACGCCCTCACCCCGGCTCCAGATAACGACGGCGTTGGTCGAGCGCAGCGTCCTGGCCAGCGTCGGCGGCACGCCCAGGCGGGTGACGGTGAGGGTCTCGAACAGCCCCTCACGAAGGCTTCCGGCGGCGCCGGGGTGCCGCTTCTCCAGGTCCCGGGCCAGGGCCTCGAGGGTGGCCTCGGCGGCCAAGGCGTCGGGGTCGTGGTAGGCGGCGCGCATCTTCTTGGCCACCGTCGAGGCCAGCACCTTGGGCAGCTTCGCCTCGACGTTGCGAATCTTGTGGAGTTGGCACCGATGAACGACCGGATGGTCGAACACTGCCTTCACCGCTGCCACCAGCGCCTTGGCGCCGTCGAGCACGCACAGGATGGGCCGGGTGGTGTCGAGGCCCCGGTCCCGTAGCCCGACCAGCAGGTCCTTGACCACCGTGGTGTTCTCGGTGTCGCCCTCGACCACACCCAGGGGGTGCTTGGTCCCGTCGACGCCGATGCCGAGGGCCACCACGCACAGGTGGTCGGCGAAGTGCACGCCGTCGATCATCAGCGCCACCAGGTCCAGGCCCGACAGGTCGGCGGCCAGCAGCTCGGCCAGGGCCGACTCGGTGGCGGCGACGAACCGCCGGCTCACCGCTGACTTCGAGGTGGACCGGGCCACTGCCTCGACCGTCGAGCCGACCGGCTCCAGCCCGGCCGAGTACCGCCGGGTGGAGAGCTTGGCCATCATCCGCTGCAGGGCCATGGCGCCCAGCAGCTCGGTCGAGGAGAACAGGTCATAGGTCGCAACCGCCACCTCGGTGGTCCCGTCTGCGCTGCGCACCCGGGGACGCCGCACGGGTACCCGGCGCCCTCCGAGGGTCACCGTGCCGTCCTCGCTGCCGTGGCGGACGGCGGAGCGGTCGGGATTGTGCATACCCTTCGGCCCGCAGAGGTCGGTGACGCTCTCCTGCATCATCACCTCCATGACGCCGAACCCCGCTCCGACGGCGAGGGCGAGCAGACCCTCCTTCACCGACTCGGCCAGGTCGGCCATGGCCAGGGTGACGGTGTCGGGCATGAGGAGCGGCTCGGTCGCCGCTGGCGCGGCCTTGGTCTGATAGTCCTTCTTCACTGGTGGTCCCCTTGCTGTCGGTGTTCTTGGCGAACGCCCGACTCCCTACCATCAGGCAGGGATCAGGCGGGGGACCACCACCTCAAGTTCTACGACGAGCGGGACAACCTCCCACTCATGCGGACCGGAGTCGCATCTTCAAGGTCGAGCGTCAGGACGAGCCACTGACTCCATCGGAGCGCATTAACCCGGATCGCCGGCCTCAGTGAGTAGGCAGCGAAGAGGCGTTACCCCGAGATGGTTACCCACGGTCTATGCCGCTGACCAGGGCAAACGTACCTGGGTCGGTCGTCTCAGGGCGTCACTCAACCGGCTTGACGCCATCGAGGCTCGAGAGCCCCGGCCCCGAGCCAGCGGTCAGGTCAGGGGTGGCCCACCTCCGCCAACCCTTCGGCCCCACTCGAAGTAGGACTTCGCCTGTCTATAGGGTGAAGAGCGGGCCGTGGTCCTGGGTGGGCAGGAGGTTCGCGTCGCCGTCGAAGATGGCGTTGTAGCCGAGGTGGAGGATGACCTTGAGGTCGCCGCTCAGCGAACCGCTGCACGAGGCGTTGCCGTTGGCGTCGGTGACCGCGCTGCAGAGCACCGTGGTCCCCACGGTGAAGCGGATGGTCTGGCCCGCCACCGGGATCGCCGGGTTGCCGATAGTGAGTCGGGCGCTGAGCTTGGGGAAGTAGATCTTCGGGGGCAGCAGGCGAGCCTCGGCCGGATTGGCCACCAGGGTCGTCACGGCACGGGTGACGGTCAGAGTGCCGTTGACCACGGTGAACGAGTAATTCACCGCCGCCAGCGTCCCCGGGGCGACGGTGATGGGATAGGTCCCGACGTTGGAGAACTGCACCGCTGCGGTCGACAGGGCCGGGGCACCCGTAACCACGCCCGCCGTGTCGCCATTGACGAACCCGGCGATCTTGTAGGTGAGCGCGGGGTTGGCCTGCCCGTAGGGCCTGGTCTTGTCGTCGGCAGCAACCGTCAGCGCCGCCTTGGTCACGCTCAGGGACCCGGGGACGAAGGTGATGGTGTAGTTGGACGAGGTCAGTCCCGAGGGGGTGATCGGGTAGTTGTCCACGGAGCTCGCCGTTGTCGCCGGGGTGGCGAACGCCAGGGTGCCGCCGAGGGAGGTGGGGGTGTCACCGGCCACGAGCCCGGTGTAGCTGGCCGTGAAGGTCGGGTTGGCCTGGCCGTAGACCTTGGTCTTGTTGTCAGCGGTGACGCTCAGCGGTGCCTTGGTGACGCTCAGGGTTCCTGGGGCGAACGTGATCGTGTAGTTCGGCGATGTCAGCCCCGAGGGGGTGACAACGTAGGTCCCGACCGCACTCCCGCTGGTCGCCAGCGTAGCGAAGGCCAGCGTGCCTCCCAGGGACGTAGGCGTGTCGCCGTTCACGAAGCCCAAATAGCTGACTGTGAAGACAGGGTTGGGCTGGCCGTAGACCTTGGTCGTGTTGTCGGCGGTGACCTTCAACGCCACCCGGGTGACGGTGATGTAGACGATCTTGGTCGCCGCGGTGTAGTTGGCGGAGTCGGTGGGCGTGAAGGTGACCGTCAGCGTCTGGGCTGGTCCGGCCCCGAGCACCGTGCCGGCCGGAGGGGCGTAGGTGAAGCTGCCGGCGACCGGGCTGGTGGCGTTGAGCTGAGTCGAGCTGAGAGAGGTGCCGTAGGTGATGTCGGCCGGGTCGGTCCAGGTGATGGCCGGCGTGGCTTTGTTTACGGTGATCTGCACAGTGGCCGGTGCCGTCGTGTAGTTGGCGGTATCGGTCGGGGTGAACGTCACCATCAGGGCCTGGTTGGAACCGGCCCCGAGCACGGTGCCAAGCGGGGGCGTGTACGTGAATGTCCCCGGGACCGGGCTGGTGGCATTGAGCTGGGAGGAGCTGAGCGGGGTCCCGTAGGTGATCGGCGCGGGATCGGACCAGGTGATCGGCGGCGTGGCCTTGTTGACGTCGATGTGCACGGTCGCGGTCGACGACGTGTAGTTGGCGGTGTCGGTCGGGGTGAACGTCGCCGTGAGTGGCCGGCCCAGGCCGGCACCGAGGACCGTGCCCGCGGTTGGGCTGTAGGCGAAGGTGCCCGCCACCGGGCTGGTGGCGTTGAGCTGGGTGGCGCTGAGGGCGGAGCCGTAGGTGATCGGGGCGGGATCGGCCCAGGTGATGGCCGGGGTGGCCCGGTTCACCGTGATGTGAGCAGTGGCAGACGCCGTCGTGTAGTTGGCGGTGTCGGTTGGGGTGAGGGTGACGGTCAGGGCCTGGTTCGTCCCGGCTCCGAGCAACGTGCCCGACGGCGGCGCGTAGACGAACGTGCCCGCGACCGGGCTGGTGGCGTTGAGCTGGGTGGCGCCCAGGGCGGAGCCGTAGGTGATCGGGGCGGGGTCGGCCCAGGTGATGGCAGGGGTGGCCCGGTTGACGGTGATGTGAGCGGTGGCAGACGCCGTCGTGTAGTTGGCGGTGTCGGTCGGGGTGAATGTGACGGTCAGGGCCTGGTTCGTCCCGGCCCCGAGCAACGTGCCTGACGGCGGGGCGTAGACGAACGTGCCCGCGACCGGGCTGGTGGCGTTGAGCTGGGTGGCGTCCAGGGCGGAGCCGTAGGTGATCGGGGCGGGATCGGCCCAGGTGATGGCCGGGGTGGCCCGGTTCACCGTGATGTGAGCGGTGGCAGACGCCGTTGTGTAGTTGGCGGTGTCGGTCGGACTGAATGCGACGGTCAGGGCCTGGTTGGCCGCCGCCCCCAGCACCGTGCCTCCGGCGGGGGTGTAGGCGAACGTGCCCGGCACCGAGGCGGTGGCGTTGAGTTGGTTGGTGTTCAGGGCGGTGCCATAGACGATGTCGGCGGGATCGACCCAGCTGATCGCCGGCGTGGCCTTATTGACGTCGACGTGAACCGTGGCGGTCGCCGATGTGTAGTTGGCGGTGTCGGTCGGGGTGAAGATGACCGTCAGGGCCTGGCCGGTGCCGGCACCGAGGACCGTGCCCGCGATCGGGCTGTAGGCGAAGGTGCCCGCCACCGGGCTGGTGGCGTTGAGCTGAGTGGAGCTGAGGGCGGTGCCGTAGGTGATCGGGGCAGGATCGTGCCAGTCGATGGCAGGGGTGGCCCGCTCGACGGTCAGGACCGTGGTGCCCATCACCGAGCCCGAGGTCGCGGAAATGGTGGTGGTCCCGGCGGCGGTGGCGCTGGCCAGCCCACCGGCGGTGATCGTGGCGATCGCCGTGCTCGACGACGCCCACATCGCGCTCGCCGTGAGGTTGACGGTGATGGCGTCGGTGTAGGTCCCGATGGCGGTGAACTGCTGGCTCTGGTCCTTGATCACCGTCGGGTTGGACGGTGTCACCACGATCGAGGCGAGGGTGGCCGGGACCACGGTCAAGGTGGTCGAGCCGACGACTGAGCCCAGCGTGGCGCTGAGGGTGGAGGTGCCGGGTGACACCGCCATGCTGAGGCCCCCGGCTGAGATCGTCGCCGTCGCCGTGCTCGACGAGGCCCAGGTGACGGCCGACGTGAGGTAGCCGGTCGAACCGTCCGTATAGGTCCCGGTGGCGGTGAACTGCCGGGTCAGGCCCTTGGCCAGGGTCGGATCGGCCGGGGTCACGGCGATGGAGGCGAGAACCGGCCCGGTAACGGTCAAGGGGGTGGATCCGACCAAAGAGGCGAACGAGGCACTGATGGTGGTCGTGCCGGCCGCCGTTGCACTGGCCAGGCCGAAAGAGGTGATCGTGGCCGTGGTCGTGTTGGACGAGGCCCACGTCGCGCTCGACGTCAGGTCGGCGTTCGAGCCGTCGGTGTAGGTGCCGGTGGCGATGAACTGCTGGGTCAGGCCCTTCGCCACCGACGGGTTCGCCGGGGTGACCGCGATGGACGTCAGCGCAGCGGCGCCGATGGTCAGCGTGCCGTCGGTGTAGGTGATGGTGTAGTTCGGATCGGCCGCGCCCGAGCAGGTCACGGGGTAGGTGCCCATGGGGCTGCCCGTGTGGCCGGTGGAGGTGCAGGTCGGCGGCGTCGCGATCGCCGTGTCACCGTTCACGAAGCCGGAATAGGTCGGCGTGAAGCTGGACGGGACCGCGGCCCCCAAGGGCACGCTCAGTGACGGCGCCTGGATGGCGAGCGGAGCCGGGGTGATGGTGAGGGTGCCGGCGGCGTAGGTGATCGTGTAGTTCGGATCGGCCGCGCCGGAACACGAGATCGACCCCGATGCGGTGCAGGTGGGCGGCGTGGCAGGGCCCGTGTCGCCCGGGGCCAGGCCGTCGTAGGACGCCGTCACCGTGGTGGGCGAGCCGTAGGTCTGGGTGCCGACCGGTTGGATGACGAGCGGTCGCGGCGTGACCTGCAGGGGCTGGACCGAGTAGTTGATCGCGTAGTTGGAGTCGACGGCACCCGAACAGGTGATGGAGTAGGTGCCGACCCCGCTGCCCGTGTGGGCGATCGACGTGCACGTGGCCGGGGTGGCTGTCTGAGTGTCACCGTTGAGGAGACCGATGTAGGTAGGCGTGAAGCTCGTCGGGATGGTGTCGCCGTAGGTGAAGGTGAGCGACGGAGCCTGGATGGTGAGCGGCGACGGGCCGACCGTCATGTCGCTCGACCCCGACACCGACCCGACGGTGGCCGAGATGGTGGCGATGCCGAGGGCTCTTGCCGTGGCTAGTCCCGAGGAGCTGACCGTCGCCACCGGAGTCCCGGACGACACCCACGTCGCCGAGTTGGCCAAGTCGGCCGTGGACCCGTCGGAGTAGGTCCCGGTGGCGGTGAACTGGCGGGTGCTGCCTCTCGGCACGGTTGGGTTCTGGGGAGTGACGGCGATCGACGTCAGCACTCGGGGGTCGACGGTGAGGACGGTCTGGCCCGATACCGACCCGACGGAGGCCGTGATCGTCGTCGGTCCGGGCGTGATCGCGGTGGCCAGGCCGTTGACGTTGACGGTTGCAGTGGCCGTGCTGGACGACGACCAACTCACGGATGCCGTGATGTCCTGCGTGGACCCGTCCGTATAGGTCGCCGTGGCAGCGAACTGCTTGGTCGTCCCCTGCGGAGCGTGGGGATTCGCTGGCGTCACCGCGATCGAGGTCACGGCAGCCGTGTCGATCTTCATGATCACGACTGTGTTGGTGTCCGTGCGGGCGTCGAGATTCGTCGCGACCGCCTGTGACAAGTGCAGGCTGGTCGGCGGCGTTGCCCGCAGGGTGACTGGGTTGGCGGCGATAAGGCCGAGCGTCACGGTGCCGTCGGCGCCTGTCGTCGGGTGATCGCCGCAACACCCACCGTAGTTGGCGAGATTGCCTGTAGGGCCACCGGGCCAGAGAGGGACGTTGTTCACGCCGTAGCTCACGGGGTCGACAGCGGTTCCCGGTACCGGGTTCCCATTCGGGCCGATGACTGTCACGTGCGCACTGGTCACCGGGATTACGACATCCTGCGTCAGCGTCGACGCGAGATTCACTGTAAAGATGCCCGAGCCAATTTGTTGCGGATAGTCAGGTGTCACCGAGCAGCAGCTATTAAAGCTGAGGGAATACGACCCAGGAGCCACCACGAAGGAGAAGGCACCGGTGGCCGATGTTTGTGTGCCGACCGACGAGGGACCCGTAAGGGTCATGTTCACACTCGGGATCGGCACGCCCTTGCTGGTCCGGAACACGCCGGACCAGGTAATCGGCGAAGGGATCTGAATCGTGACGCTGGCATCTCCTGTGGCATTCAATCCGGCCGTCGTACTCGGCAGGGCCGATGAGGTCGGCGGCGTTGCCCGCAGGGTGACTGGAGGTTGTCCCGGGCGTCGTAGAACTTTGAGTGGCGGTCCTCCACCTCGGGCCCTGCCGTGAGGCAGGCTCGGGGTGTCAACCCAACCGAGTTGAGGAGGAGGACCACCAACCATGTCA
>JAHFUP010000006.1 GCA_023265025.1 Acidimicrobiia bacterium
CGGCCCGGTCCAGGGCCACCCGGTCCCGCGTGAGGTCGCGGGTGACGAAGCCCACCCGTGCCACCCCTACCGTCCGCAGCCGGCCGAGCAGGTCCTCCAGACCCTCGGGCTCGGCCAGCAACCAGCGCTGGCGGTCGAAGGTGGACCAGGCGAAACGGGGCATGGAGCCCTGGGTGGTGACCATGATGGGGCTCTGCTCGGCCACCGTCGTGCCGGCGTGGTCGACCGCCGCCACCAGCCGGGCGCTCCTCACGTGAGCCGACCGGAGGGCGCCGACACCGATCACGGTCATGACGATCGAGCAGGCGGCCAGGGCCGCGAGGGCGGTTCGAGCCGTCCGGGTGGTCAGCCGGGCCCCGGCGTCCCGCAGGGCGAGCAGGAGGACCGGCACGTACAGCGGGATGGCCAGTGCGAAGTAGCGCCCGCCCCACTCGCCCCCGCCGCCCTTGGCGTACTGGGTGGCGATGACGGCGACGACGAACAGTGCACTCACGCCGGCCGCGACCCGGGCCGCCTCCGACCTCAGCGTCCGGCGCCCGACCAGCAGGAGGCCGGCGACGACGAGCGGGAAGGCCAGGAGCAGGCCGGGAACGACGGTCGTGGGACCGCTGACCAGGGCGACGACCGCAGCACCCACGGCCACGACTGCGAACAGGCGGATGCGACGCTCGTCGGTGGGCCGCCAGCGGACGGCGCCGGCGCCGGCGGCAACCGCCGCCGCCATGACCAGCAGGGCCATGCCGGTCACGATCCGGCCGCCGTAGCCCGGCGTGAGCCACGTCACGACGAACCCGTGGATGCGGTCATTCACGAGGTTCGAACCGGCCGACACCGCTGGCCCACCGACGCCCGGCAGCCCGCCGCCGCCGAGCAGGCGGACGGTCCACCAGTCCTCGACGAAGTGGGCGGCGACGCCGGCGACCAACGACTCCAAAGCCACGACGGCGGCGACCAGTCGCACCTCCCGCCGGGCCAGGGCCACCACGCCGGCCACTGCGGCCAGCGCCGCGGCGATGAAGATGCCTTCGGTCCGCAGCAGGACGCAGGCGGCCAGCGCCGGCGCGCCGGCGAGGGCCAGAACGACGCTCCGCCGCTCCAAGGCGACGATGGCGGCGAGGACGCCCGCCGCGGCCAGCGCCGCCCCCAGGCTGTGGGCGATGAGCAGGTAACCGTGGAACACCAGGGGGCTGGCCAGGCCCACGACCCAGACCGCGGGGCGGGCGATCGCCGGGTCGAGGCGCCGGGCGAGGGCGCCGGCCAAGCCGGCGGCGGCCACGGTCCCGAGCAGCGAGAGGAGCACCATCGCCGTCGTGCCGCCGGCCCGGTCGGCCGCGGCCAGCAGCAGCGCGTAAAGCGGGTGCTTGCCGAACGGGGCGACGCCGTCGACGCCCCGCTCGGAGAGCTCGAGGGGATAGTTCACGCCGGTGGGGTCGGCCTCGGGCACCGGGTGCCCGACAATCCAGCCGTCGCCACGGGACAGCGAGCGGGCCTGGACGGCGGCCGCCCCCTCGTCGGCCGAGAAGGACGAACCGGTGCCGATCAGCGGCATGAGGGCCAGGAGGACGACCGCCAGGGCGGCGACGTGGGCCCGGAGCGGCGCGTTCCAACCCCGCCGGGCCCGGTGCGCCGGCGCGACCGGGTCCGCCACGAACGTCATAGGACAGGTATCGACCGGTCGACGACCGGTTCTGAGCGGTTCTTCGGCCCGCCGATCTCAAGGCGCCCCCCGCCGTGGACGACAACCGTCCCAGCACCGTGATGAACACTACGACGACACCCCGGACGGGTGCGGAGGTACGCGAGGGACCGGTGCAGGTTCGGCCGCGGGCCGGCCGTCAGGCGATCCGGGCCGGCGCCGGCCTCGGGCTGCTCACCTTCGGTGGCTACCTCCCCGGCCTGGGCCGGTCGCTGGACTTCGACAGCGCCCAGACCGTCGGCATGTTCGTCAGGCCCGGCCCACCGTGGGCCGCGTTCCGGCTCCAGGCCGCGTTCAACAACCACCCGATGTTCTCGTTCTTCGAGCAGCTCGTCCGGGTCGTCACCGGCCGGACCGACGCCGGCACCATGCGGCTGCTGCCGATCCTCTTCGCCGCCCTGGCCGTCGCCATCCTGACCTGGTTCACCACCCGCCGCCACGGCCTGGCCGCCGGCCTGGTCGCCGGCGGGCTGCTGGCCTGCAACCCCACCTTCGCCGGTCTCTCCCGCGGGGTCCGGGGCTACAGCCTTCTCGTCCTCTGCGCCATCGTGGCGACCATCCTTGTCGCCGAGTACCGGCCGGACGCCTCCCGCTGGGCCGACCTCGCCTACGTGCTGTCCGCCGGCGTCGGGCTGGCCACCCACCTCTACATGTTCCCGGTGCTCGTCGCCCACGTCGGGGCGGTCGTCGCCGGGCGCCGGCTGGACGCCCGCTGGCGGCTCCGGTTCGCCGGTGCCGGCGCCGTCGCCGCCTTCGCCTACGCCGGCATGGCGGCGACGATGGTCGACACCATGGGCCGCCTCCCGCGGGTCCTCCAGGTCGGACTGCCGTGGCGGGTCGCGGTCATGGCCACCGGCGGCGGCCGGGCCTCCCTCGCCGTCGCACCCCTGGTGATCGCCGGCGCCGTCCTCCTCCTGCGCCGCAGCCGGGCCGCGCGTGGGGCGGCCATCGCCCTCGCCGGCATATTGCTCCTCCAGTGGGCCGGGCTGCAGTCGTCGGCGATGACGCCGCGCTTCTTCGTATGGCTGGTACCGGGCAGTGCCTACCTGGCCGGCGTCGCCGTCGGGCGGATCCGGGCCGGAGCGCTGCTGGGCGCCGGCTCGGCGGCGCTCGCCGTGCTGGTGATCGTCCCGGGCCTCACCGACGACCCCGCGGCGTACCGGCAGGCGGCCGCGCTCATCCGTGCCGCCAACGCCTCCGGCGCACGGAGCTGCGTCGTTGACGTGGGCGTGCGCCCGATGCAGGCCTACCTCGACACGCCCCGGGACTTCGCCGTCGTCATCGAACCCGCGGAGCTCGACCAGTGCGACGTCGTGGTCGTCGCCGCCTGGTGGGAGTCGACCGCGGAGTGGTACAAAGCCGACCAGCGCGTGATCGCCGAAGCCGAGCGCCGGTACCCGCACCGCCTGGTGCTGGCCCACGGCGACCCCACCCTGGTGTTCTCCAACCGGGCTCTCGCCCAAGGAGCGCCGGCTACACCACCTGCTTGAGCTCCCGCTTCAGGTCGTGGATCTCGTCGCGGAGCCGGGCGGCGTACTCGAAGCGCAGGTCGGTGGCCGCCTCCTTCATCTCCTCCTCCAGCGTCCGGATCAACCGCTCCAGCTCCTCCTGGGGCAGCTCGGCGAAGTCGCTGCGCACCTTGTCCCGCTTCCGGGACCGGCGGTCCTTGCCCGGGCGGGGCGCCTCGCCGTTCTCCGCCGGCCGCAGTGTGGCCAGGATGTCGGTGACCGCCTTGCGGATGGTCGTGGGGTCGATGCCGTGCTTGCGGTTGTACTCCTCCTGCACGCCCCGCCGGCGGTTGGTCTCGGAGATGGCCCGCTGCATGGAGTCGGTCACCTTGTCGGCGTACATGATCACCTGACCGTCGACGTTGCGGGCCGCCCGGCCCATCGTCTGGATCAGCGACGTCTCGCTGCGCAGGAAGCCTTCCTTGTCGGCGTCGAGGATGGCCACCAGGGACACCTCGGGTAGGTCGAGCCCCTCCCGCAGGAGGTTGATGCCGACCAGCACGTCGAACTCGCCCAGCCGCAGGTCGCGCAGGATCTCGATGCGCTGGATGGTGTCGACCTCGCTGTGGAGGTAGCGCACCTTCACCCCCAGCTCGAGCAGGTAGTCGGTGAGGTCCTCGGCCATCTTCTTGGTGAGGGTCGTGACCAGGACGCGGTCGCCTCTGTCCGTGGTGACCTTGATCTGCGCCATGAGGTCGTCGATCTGGCCCTTGGTCGGCTTGACCACGACTTCGGGGTCGGTGAGGCCGGTGGGCCGGACGATCTGCTCGACGACCTGGCTGGACTTGCCGATCTCGTAGTCCGACGGGGTGGCCGACAGGAAGATGCACTGGTTGACCCGCTCGTACCACTCGTCGAAGCGCAGCGGCCGGTTGTCGGCGGCCGAGGGCAGGCGGAAGCCGTGGTCGACCAGGGTCTCCTTACGCGACCGGTCGCCCTCGTACTGGCCGTGGAGCTGGGGGACGGTCACGTGCGACTCGTCGATGACCAGCAGGAAGTCCTTGGGGAAGAAGTCGAGCAAAGTGTGGGGCGGCTGGCCGGCGACCCGCCCGTCGATGTGGCGGGAGTAGTTCTCGATGCCGTTGCAGAAGCCGACCTCGGCCATCATCTCCAGGTCGTAGCTGGTCCGCATCCGGAGTCGCTGCGCCTCCAGGAGCTTGCCCTGCTTCTCGAACCAGGCCAGCCGCTCCTGCAGTTCGACCTCGATGCCGGCGATGGCCCGCCGCATCCGGTCCTCGCCGGCCACGTAGTGGGTGGCCGGGAAGACGACGACCTCCTCCAGCACCTCCAGGATCTCCCCGGTCAGCGGGTCGACCCGGCTGATCCGCTCGACCTCGTCGCCGAACAGCTCGATCCGGATCCCCTGCTCCTCGTACGCGGGGTGGATCTCGATGGTGTCGCCACGCACCCGGAACTTCCCCCGGATGAAGTTCATGTCGTTCCGCTCGTACTGCATGTCGACCAGCTGGCGCAGGATGGCCCGCTGGTCGATCTCCATGCCCCTCGACACGGGCAGGACGTGCTTGGTGTACTCCTCCGGCGTGCCCAGGCCGTAGATGCAGGACACGCTGGCGACCACGATCACGTCCCGCCTGCTGACCAGCGCCCAGGTCGCCGAGTGCCGCAGCCGCTCGATCTCGTCGTTGATCGAGCTGTCCTTCTCGATGTACGTGTCGCTGGACGGCAGGTACGCCTCGGGCTGGTAGTAGTCGTAGTAGCTGACGAAGTACTCAACCCGGTTGTTCGGGAAGAACTCCCGGTACTCGTTCGCCAGCTGGGCGGCCAGCGACTTGTTGGGGGCGATGATCAGCGTCGGCCGCTGGACCTTCTCGATCGTCCACGCCACCGTGGCGCTCTTGCCGCTCCCGGTGATGCCGAGAAGCGTCTGGAACCGGTCCCCCCGCTCGACGCCGGCGGCGAGGGAGTCGATGGCCTTGGGCTGGTCGCCGGCGGGCTGGAAGTCGCTGACGACCTGGAACGGAGGCATCCCGGACAGGCTACGGCCACCCTGCGACATTTCACATCGTCAGAGCGACGTCAAACGTCGCAAGGTGCATTGTCGCACCCTTCTGCTGTACTGTACGCATGGATCGACGGGCGTCGGCACTGGCCGAGTGGCAACACGGCGTGCTCTCGCTACGACAGGCGGAGGTGCTGGGATTCACACCGGCGGCCGTCCAGCACCGGTTGAGAACAGGCCGTTGGGAGTTGCTCCGCTCTGGGGTGTACCGGATGCCGGGCTCTCTGCGGACGTGGGAGCAGGGCCTCATGGCTGCCGTGCTGACCGCCGGCGCCGGCGCCGTCGCCTCGCACCGTTCCGCCGCGGCCCTCGCTGGCATCCCGGCTTCCCCCGGCAAGGAGCCCCAGAGCTCACCGTCATCCGCCCCAAGCGCTACCGGGACGCAGGGGCGACCGTTCACCAGAGCGCCCAGTTCCCGGACTCGCACGTAACCCGCATCGACAGCGTCCCCTGCACCCGGGTCGGCCGCACGCTGGTGGATCTGGCCGGCACGGTCCCGCCGGCGCAGACCGAGCGGGCGATCGACAACTGCCTGAGCGCCGGTCTGGTGTCGCCGGCCGCGCTCGAGGCGGCCGTGCTCGAACTCGCTCGCCCTGGCCGCCATGGCATCGCCCTCCTGCGCCGGCTGCTCGACGAGCGGGGGCCGGGCTACGTTGCCCCGACCAGTGAGCTCGAAGCGCGCTTTCTGCGCCTGGTGCGCGCCGCGGGGCTCCCGGAGCCCGTCCGCCAGCCCAACGTCGGGGACGCCGACGGTTGGGCCGGCCGGGCTGACTATGCCTACCGGCCGATCCGCCTCCTCATCGAGCTCGACAGTCGCCGGCACCACATGTCGAAGCTCGACTTCGAGGCCGACCGGGACCGGGATAACCGCCGGGTGGCCGCCGGGTGGCGACCGGTGCGGTTCACCTTCGACCAGATCACCCGTCATCCGGCCGATGTGATCGACGTCCTCCTCCGTTCCGGCGTCGTTCCGCATCGCCCTGGCGATGTCAAACGTCGCAAGCTGGTCGGGTGAGGCGCCGCCACACCGCTTCCACCTGTTCCTCGAGAGATGCAAGCGATCCGGAGTTGTCGATCACGACGTCGGCGGCAGCCAGGCGCTGGGCCCGGGACACCTGGGCGGCCATCCGCCGGCGGGCATCGGCCTCGGCCATCCCGCGGCCCTCGGTCAGCCGGCGCAGGGCGACGCCGGGGGCGCAGTCGACCACGATCACCGCCGACTCGCCGTAGGAGCGGCCCGACTCGACGAGCAGGGGGATCTCCAGCACGACGACGGCGTCGGTCCCAGCCAGCGAAGCCACCCGCGCCTCGATCGCGGCCCGGACGGGTGGGTGGACGATGGCGTTCAGGTCGGCCAGCGCCGGCGGGTCGTCGAAGACGACGCCGGCCAGGGCGGCCCGGTCCAGCGACCCGTCGCCGGCCAGCACGCCGGCGCCGAAGCGGTCGACGACGGCCCGCAGGCCCAGCGTGCCCGCAGCGACGGCGTCCCGTGCCAGGATGTCGGCGTCGACCACAACAGCCCCGCGCCGGGCCAACATGTCGGAAACGGTGGACTTGCCGGCCCCGATGCCCCCCGTCAAGCCGACGACCACCATGGCCGATAAGGACCGTATCATCACGCTTCGACGGCCACCCTCCCTCCTGTTCTCTCCCCGGGCGGATGAGCGCCTCGCCGCGGCCCGGGCCCAGGGGAAGCGGCAACGGGCCGCCCTGGCCGGTCGGGCCGGCGACTGGCCGCCGAACTCTCCCGGCTCCCTGAACGCCTGGCTCCTGCTGGTCACCACCAAGCCCCCGGTCTGGCGGGACCCTGTGCTCACCTGGCAGGACCGCCCGCTCACCCTCGGCGACGCCAACGAGAGCTTCTTCTACCCCGACCCGCTCGGATTCTGGAGCGAGATCCGCCGCTGGTCCCAAGAGCTGTTCCGCCTCCGGTACCCGACCTGGGGCCTTGGCGAGTCCCTGGCCCTCACCTCGCTCCTGCACGTCGGCGAAGACTCGAGCCGGTTCGGCACCGCAGTGAACCTGTTCGCGCCGCGGGTCATCCTCTTCCTCGATGAGCCGTCCTGGCTGGGATCCGGCATCGAGATACAGAAGTCGGTGAACCACTACATCAAGGACCCCCACCGCTCGGGCCAGGTCTACGAGGGTTTCTGGGGCGAGACGGCCGACGGGGTCGCCGTCGGCAAATCGCCGCAGCACCCGACCACCCACAACCTGTACCGGGCCCAGGACATGGCCGGCTTCCTGCGGGCGGCGCCGATCCCGCCTCCCTAGGGCGCCACCAACTGGACGGCGTGGCGGGTGCCCAGCAACGGCTTCAACAGCCGCTGGATCACGTCCCGATGTTGCGGGTGGGACGCGTAGCGCTGGTAGCCGTCGAGGTCGTCGAACTCCGCCACCACGGCGTACCTGTCGTTGCCCACCGCCACGCCGGCGTCGGCGCCCGAGCGGTAGGACCGGATCTCCGGGATCAGCCCCGGCAGCTCCGCCAGCGCCTCGTGCAGGACCCTGACCTCCTCGTCGCTCGTGCCCGGCTTCCAGGTGAACACGGCGACGTGGGTTACTCCTCCCACTGGCAGATGCCGCCGAGGAAGTCCCGGACCAGCTCCGGCCAGCGGCGCACGGCGGCCAGATCGTCGGCGAGGTGCAACTCGCTCATCACCATGAGATCGGCGAGGCTCTCCGCGGTCGACACAGGGTGGGCCGCGTCCCCGGTCCACGCCAGGATCAGCGTGGGCACGACCACGGCGTGGAGCTCATCACGGGTCGGCAGGTCGGAGGAGGCCGCACCCCGGAGGATGGACGGCACCACCTTCTCGTCCATGCGCCGGAGGTGGCGGAGCCAGATGCTGTCCGCATCGGGCAGCTCCTCGGCCAGGATGCGGGGCTGGCCCACGGTCTGGAGGGCCTTGAGGTAGCCGGGCATACCCCGACGCTCGACCATCCGGGCCGCCGCCTCGTAGGCCTCGGCCTGGGCCGGGCGGTCCTCCCAGGCGCTCGGCGGGGTGACGATCACCAGACCTTGGATGCGCCGGGGTGCCCGCACCGCGGCGTACAGCGCGGTCGCGGCTCCCATCGACGCCCCGCCGGCCACGAACGGCCCCTGCCTGGACACCCGCAGCATGTCGTCGACCAGGGCCGACCAGCGGTAGGCCCGGTCCTCGAAGTGCGCGCACTCGCACCCGCCATGGCCCCGGGCGTCGTAGCGGATCACGTTCGCCACGGCCTTGGCGCTCGACCAGTCGAACAGGCCGAGGTCGTCCTCGTGCGCCATACAGCTGTTCAGCGCATGGGCCCAGACGAACGTGCAGCGACTCACCAGCGACCGAGGTTCCCTGTTCGAGGAGTGTCAACCTCTTTAGACCATAGAACCGGCCGCATCAATAGCTGTCCGGCGCAGCTACCTGCGCCGGACAGCTATCACGGAACTAGCACTAGCCGACCAGGGAGGGAACCTGGTAGCCGTACGGGGCCGACGGGCCGACGCTGCTGGTTGGGTCGGTGTTGAACGACGTCGGGTTGCAGTGCTGGACAGGCGGGGCCCAGATGTCGGCGTCGCCCAGGGACAGGCCCAGCGCCCGCTGGAGCGGCTTGACGATGAGGTTGTTCAACGGCGTCAGCGTGGGGTTGAGCACCGCCCAGATAGCCGACTGGATCCCCGGGAGGTCCAAACCGAGGGGCAGGGCGCCGCTCACCGTCACGGTGAGGTTGCCGTCCATGGCGGTCGGCAGGGTCAGGGCTGTGGTCCCCGGCACCTTCTGGGACGTGGTGCCGTCGTAGGGCCCGGTGAAGGTCAGCGTGCCCGAGTGACCTGGGATTGACGAGACGACAGCACCAGTGGCACTCACGGTCACCGTGACGCTCGACAGAACCAGGTTGACGGTGAGCGAACCGATCGGGGTGGAGACCGCGGTGATCACCGTACCGGAGGGGCTGGTGATGTTGGCGTTGGTGGCGGCGTTCATCGACGTCTTGGCCACGCTCGTCTGGCCGAAGATCTTGACGTTCGACGGCTCGTCGGCTCCGGTCGGGCAGGTGAGCGTGTCAAGGCTGGCGCTCGCACCGGCTCCCTCGAAGAAGTACGGGACCTTGAGGGTCAGGTTGCCCAGGAGCGGGATGGGCACGACCACGTTGGACTCGACCAACAGGCGGACCTGCGCGGTCTCGGCCACCGTCCGGTAGACGCCGGCGGCGGTCTTCGGCGGTCCCGTCTTCTGCTGCGGGGGCTCGATCAGGCCGAACTTCACGGTGACACCCGTCCCCGGGAGCCCGGGGATGTCCGTCGCCGTGAGATCCATCGAGATGAAGTTGTTGCCGTTCGCCACGATCAGGCCGCCCATCACGATGTCCTTGACGTTGATGGTGGCATCGGCGACGTCGTTGCCACTGCCGACGTTGCCGACGATGTCGAACAGACTGCGCAGGGTCACGTTCGCGCCGGCGACGGCGCTGACCTGGTTCCGGATGGCGATCAGCGGCGTCACCGCGGCCAGGCTGGAGGGCGAACCGTCGGCGTTGAGGGCGTCGACCGTGGCGTTGAGAAGGTTGCGGTACTTCATGCTGGCGTCCAGCACTCCATTGGGCGAGCCAGCAGTCGCTCCAAGTGCGGTGCGGAGCCGTTCCAGGCTGACCTTCCCGTTCGCCAGGCCCTGCCAGCCGACGGCATCGACAGCGTACGTGCCGCCGACGGTGCGGTTCAGCAGCAGGTTCAGGATCTTCGAGTCCGACGACGTGGCGGAGGCGAGCGTCGAGCCGACCCGGACGGTGCCGAGGGGGCTGACGGAGGTCTCGGTCGTGCCGGGCACCTTCTCGCAGAGGTCCGGGTAGTAGCAGCCGGCGCCGTTGCCGAGGCTCGCCGTCCCCTTGCGGGAGACGTTATGACCACCACCGACGGACGGGAAGTCGTTCTTGTGGATGCTCTTGGTCGTCACCCGGACTGCGGTCGCCACGGGGAGCGTCGCCGGGAGGCTTGTGAAGATGCCGGTGGCGCCGTCGGCCCACTGGACGATCAGGCCGCACCCGTCCGCCACGTTGGTGTCCGGGCACTCGAAGCCGTTGCGAGTCGCGCTGGCCACGACGGCGGCCGTGGGGTCAGCAGGAAGGACCCGCACCCCGTCAAGGGCGCCCAGGTCGGCGACCTTCTGGTCCTGCCGGGCCTCCTCGGCCAGGGTGCCGAGGTCGACGGCGAAGCTGGCGGCGATCATCGCCACCACGATCCCGACAGCGGCTAGGACGGCGAGGGCACCCCGCTCGTCAGACCGGGAACGGCCGCGAAGGAACATCGTACGGAGCCTCGATTCGCTCATGAGTACTGGACCACCGCCGTCGAGGAGATGGTGTTGGGGGTGACCAGCCCGAGCCCGGGCGCCGGCGGCACCACCGGGTGGGCGCCCAGGTTGTAGGTGATCGTGACCGTGATGCACTTGTTCGCGCCGCAGGTCGCCGTCGTCGGCTCCCCGACGCCTGGACCGATGGTGTAGGTGCTACCGGGCGTGCCGAGCGCCTGGGTGATCCGGGCGATGGCAACGCTCTTGGCTGCGGCGTCCGTCGTCTGGCCCACTGCGGCGCGGGCGCCTTCTGCGGCGCCGTTGGTAATCCGCTGCTTCGTCGCCAGGATCATCCCGAAGGCGATAAGCCCGTACAGGATGAAGACGAAGAGGCCGATGACGAGGGCGAACTCCACGGCCGCCGCCCCGGATTCGCCTCGCTTGATGAGACGCCGCCGGGTAGGCATCGCCGGCTGCAGGTGATGACGGAGGGTCACGCTGTACTCCCACGGTCTTGTAACTGGGTCAATTGGCCTATCGGCAGAGAGCCAGGCGTGCTTTAGGGGCCGAATAGGCAATTTGACCTACAGGAGGGGGGTGCGTCCGCCGAAAACCTGTCTGGGCGACCCCGACGCGGGTGTCGGACCGAACCCAATTCCTCGAACAGACCGGAGACCTCCAACATGGGAAAGCGCTCGAACCTGATCGTGACCCTCGGCCTAGCCGTCTTCATCGTCGGCGCCGCGGCCACGTACCTCGTTGTGCGGAGCAGCGACGACAGCTCCGTCGCCGGCGCCGGCACCGGCAAGGTGACCGTCCTGGTGGCTGACAAGCCCATCCCCGCCGGGACCACCGGCGCCAGCGCCGTCAACGGCGGCCTGGTGAAGACGAAGGCCATCAACGACGCGGCCAAGCCGGCCACCGCCCTGACCGACGTCTCGCAGCTGGCGGGCAAGACCGTCACCCTCGGCGTCTCCGAGGGAGAGATCCTCACCTCGGACCAGTTCCAGCAGGCGCAGACCAGGATCGGCACCCTCAAGATTCCCGACGGCAAGACCGCCCTCGCCGTCCAGCTGGCCAACGTGCCCGGCGTGGCCGGGTTCGCCGGCGCCGGCGACCACGTCAACATCTACGGCGTCGTCAAGGCCGGGTCGGACCCGAAGAACCCCGCCGGCATGGCCCACCTGATCATGCAGAACACCGAGGTCCTGAACGTCAACGGCGCCACCCTCGCCGCAGCGCAGGGCCAGCCCGGCGGCACGGGCCTGCTCTACCTCCTGGCGGTCAGCCCGCCCGAGGCGGAGCGGCTCATCTACCTGAGCACCTTCGAGTCCCTGTACTTCTCGCTGGTGTCCAAGGACGCGGCACCCGTTGGCGCCACGCCGGGCTCGAGCATCGCCGACGCCCTCAAGCAGTTCTGACCACTGTCCCGAAGATCAGCAGTCCAGAAAGATCGAGGAGAAGGCACCGTGCGCAATCCCAAGATTCTCGTCCTCGAGAAGGATGAGAGCCTGGCCGATCAGGTCCGGGGTGTAGCAGCTGAGCTGCGCCCCCGACCGGAGGTCGTGGCCGTCGAGCGGGCGACCGGGGTCGAGGACGCCGTCAGGGCCGACGGGCCCTTCGACGTCATGATCGCCGGCCCCAGCCTGAGCACCAAGACGGGGCTCGCGGCACTACAGGCGATCCACGACGAGACGCCGGCGACCAGCCTCGTCCTGGCATTCAACCGGCGGCCGGACGCCAGCCTGCGCGACATCATCCGGACCGGCGCCATGGACCTGCTCCAGCTCCCCGTCGCCGACAAGAACCTGCACGACTCCGTCGAGCGGGCCGTCGCCATGAGCCGCAACCACCCCACCGACACCGCCGGCGCGTCGGTCCACACGCCCACCCCGGCCAGCAACCTGGGCACCGTCTTCACCGTCTCCTCCGCCACCGGCGGGTGCGGCAAGACGTTCTACGCCACCAACCTGGCGTATTACCTGCACCAGTACACGGGGAAGCGGACCTGCATCGTCGACCTCGACCTCCAGTTCGGCGAGGTCTCCACCGCCCTGCGCCTGCGGCCCCGGTTCACGATCTCCGACATCCTCTCCCGGGAGGACATCGACGAGGTCGACTTGGCCGCCCACATCGAGGAGTACGTCGTCACCCACGACTCCGGGGTGATGGTGCTGCCGGCGCCCAAGGACCCCTCCGATGCCGACCGGATCCACCCGGTCGACGTCCAGCGGGTGATCGAGGCGGCCCGGGCCAAGTTCGACTACGTCATCGTCGACACGCCGGCCGCCCTCACCGAGATCGTGCTGGCCGCCTTCGACATGTCGAACCAGCTCTACGTCATGGCCACGCTCGACCTGCCGAGCATCCGCCACATGGGCGTGTTCCTCAACACCCTGGAGAAGCTCAAGATCTCCTCGGACAACATCAAGCTGATCCTGAACAAGGCGGAGAGCGACGTCGGCCTCGACGTCGGCCAGGTCACCCGCCTGTTCCCGCAGGGCTTCACCTCTGTGCTTCCCTACGCCAAGGAGGTCACCAAGTCGGTGAACGTCGGCACCCCGGTGCTCGCCTTCGCCCCGACCTCCGACGTCAGCCGGCGGATCGCCGCCGGCATGAGCCCGCTCCTGCCCGAGGCCAGCAGAGGCAAGGCCATGGCCGCCGAGGGCCCGGCCAAGCGCAGCCTGATCGCCCGCATGTTCCACCGCACGCCCGCCCCGATCGCCTCATAGGAGGATTTCGTGAAGCTCTCCGACAAGCTGGCCGCCCTGGAGGAGCAGGAGAACGCCTCCGCCCCGGGCCGCCCGCAACCGCCGGGCACCGCGCGCCGGCCGGCCACCCGCCCCGCCACCGGCGCCGAAGCCGCCGCCAACCGGGCTCGCCAGAACTCCACCGCCAGCTGGCACGCATCGAAGCGCAAGGTGCGCGAGCTGGTGCTGTCCGAGGTGGCACCCAAGGCCACCGGCCTCTCCGAGGTCGCGCTGGCCGGCGAGGTCAAGACCGCCCTGGACAAGATCCTCCAGCGGGAGGACGTCAAGGTTTCCCCCCGGGAGCGGCGGGCCTTCGTTCAGGAGATGATCTCCGACACCCTGGGCTACGGCCCGCTCGACCCCCTGCTGGCCGACCCGACCATCACGGAAATCATGTGCAACAACTACGGCGACGTCTGGGTTGAGCGCGACGGCAAGCTGCAGCGCACCGGGGCGTCCTTCACCGACGACCAGCAGTACCGGCACGTGATCGAGAAGATCGTCGCCGGCGTCGGCCGGCGCATCGACGAGTCGTCCCCGATGGTGGACGCCCGCCTCCCCGACGGCTCCCGTGTCAACGCCGTCCTGCCGCCCCTGGCCATCCACGGACCCATCCTCACCATCCGAAAGTTCGCCGCCGACCCCTACACGGTCAAGGACCTCATCAACTTCGGCACCTTCACCCTGGACATGTCCGTCGTGATGGAGGCGTGCGTTCGCGGCAAGCTCAACATCCTCGTCTCCGGCGGCACCGGCACCGGCAAGACCACGAACCTCAACGTGCTGTCGTCCTTCATCCCCGAGGGCGAGCGCATCATCACCATCGAAGACGCGGCCGAGCTCCAGCTCCAGCAGTCCCACGTCCTGAGCCTGGAGTCCAGGCCGCCCAACGCAGAAGGCGCCGGCGAGGTGCGCATCCGCGACCTGGTCCGCAACGCCCTCCGTATGCGCCCCGACCGCATCATCGTCGGTGAGGTCCGTGGCGCCGAGGCCCTCGACATGCTCTCGGCCATGAACACCGGCCACGAGGGCTCGATGACCACCGTCCACAGCAACGGCCCCCGCGACGCCCTGAGCCGCCTCGAGACCATGACCCTCATGGCCGGCTACGAGCTGCCCATCAAGGCCATCCGGGAGCAGATCAACTCCGCCCTGAACCTGATCATGCACCTCGACCGCATGCCCGACGGCCGCCGCGTCGTCACCTCGGTCACGGAGCTGCAGGGCATGGAGGGCGAGACGATCCTCCTCCAGGAGATCTTCAAGTACCGGACCTACCCCCGTGGCGAGAACGGACGGACCACCGGCGAGCTCGTGCCCACCGGCCTGCGGCCCAAGTTCCTCGACAAGCTGGCCGAGCAGGGCATCGAGGTGCCGGCGAAGGCGTTCCGGGCGCCGGCGCCGCCGCCGGCGCAGACGGTCTCCCGCCTGCGCAACACCCGCGTCCCGTCCGTCTCGCAGCTGGCGACCGCGGAGCGTGCCCGGTGAACGCCGGCATCTTCGCGATGATCTTCGTCGGCGGCGGCATGGCCCTCGTGGTGGGCGGCCTCCTCTACCGGGTCCGGGAGCGGGAGAAGGCCTTGGCCGAGATCCTCGAGCTGCCCTTCGGGGAGCGCGACGTCCGGCCGGAGGCCCTCTCCGAGGGCTACAGCCCGCTCGTCGAGGGCACGATCGGCCTGGCCGGCAAGATGGTCGACCAGTTCGACGAGAAGGGCGACATGCGCGCCGCCCTCGAGCGAGCCCGCATCCCCATGCGGCCCGGGGAGTACCTCATCGTGTCCGGCGGGGCGACGCTGACCTTCGCCGCCCTGCTGTACGGCGTGACCGGCGCCTGGCTGTTCGGCCTCATCGGGCTGGCCGTCGGCCCGCTGGGTGCGGTCGCCTACGTCCGCCTGCGCATCTCCCGCCGGCGCAAGGCCTTCGAGGCCGCGCTGCCCGACGCGCTCACGCTGATCGCATCGTCGCTGTCGGCCGGCCACACGTTCCTCCGGGCCATCCAGATGATGTGCGAGGAGGCCGAGCCGCCCATGTCCGAAGAGTTCGGCCGGCTCATCGCCGAGACCCGGCTGGGCGACCCCGTCGTCGACGCCCTGGCCCGCATGGCCAAGCGCCTGGAGATCCGGGACCTGGACTGGGTCGTGCAGGCCATCCGGATCCAGCAGACCGTGGGTGGCCGGCTCGCCGACCTGCTCCACACCCTGGCCGACTTCATCCGGGCCCGCGAGGAGGTGCGGCGTGACGTCGCCGTCCTCACCGCCGAGGGCCGCATCTCGGCCTGGGTGCTGACCGCCATGGCTCCCTTCATGTTCTTCGCCATCCAGGTCCTGAGCCCCGGCTACATGAAGCCGATGTACTCGGGCTGGGGCCTCATCGTCCTCGGCGGGACAGCGCTCCTCATGGCGTTCGGGTCCGTCATCATCTTCCGCATGTGCAAGATCGAGGTGTGACATGTCGTCTCTAGCCATCCTCCTTGGTTCCATGACCGTGCTCGGCGGCATGCTGGCAGCCGTCGGCGTCGCCCGGTCTCGCAAGCCGGCGTTCAACGTGGCCGAGTACTTCCAGGACCTCGACGCCGAAGGCGGCCCCGGCGGGTCGGTCGACGTCTTCGAGGCCCACCTGGCCCAGCCGTTCTGGGTCCGGGTCGTCCAGCCCTTCAGCGGCAAGGCCCTCAAGAGCGTCACCCGCCTGACCCCGAGCGAGTACCTCGAGCGCACCCACCGCAAGCTCCTGCTCGGCGGTCTGACCGGCACGATGCGGGCCGAGGAGTTCGTCATCGCCCAGTCGGCGGCGACGGGCCTCCTGACCGTGCTGGCCCTCGCCTACCTGGTGCTCGCCCACCCGTCGCCCCGGAACGGCATCCTCATGCTGGTCCTCGGGCCGGTGGTCGGTTGGTGCCTTCCGGCGTCGTGGCTGACCCGCAAGGTGAACGAGCGCCAGGCGTCGATCCTGAAGGACCTCCCCGACACCCTCGACCTGCTGGCCATCTCGGTGGAAGCCGGCATGGGTTTCGAAGGCGCGCTGGAGATCGTCTGCCAGCACTTCAACTCGCCCCTGTCGCACGAGTTCTCCCGCACCCTGCACGAGATGGAGCTCGGCCTGCCCCGGCGGGACGCCTTCCAGAACCTCAAGCGGCGGACCCAGGTGCCCGAGCTTTCCAACTTCGTGCTCGCCCTTCTCCAGGCCGACGCCCTCGGTATCCCGATCGGCCGGGTCCTCAAGACCCAGGCGACTGAGATGCGCAACAAGCGGCGTCAGTGGGCCCGGGAGAAGGCGGCCAAGCTGCCCGTCAAGATGCTGTTCCCTCTGATCGGCTTCGTCTTCCCGGCGATCATGGTCGTGATCCTGGGCCCGGCGGTCGGCGGGATCAGCTCCGGCCTCAAGTAGCCGGCATGCTGGCTGCACCGTCGGCGGCACCCCGGTTCTCCGGCGATTTGACGACGGTCCAGGCTCCCCCCCTCGCGTCGCTTCGGACGGGCGTGCGCTGGGCGACGCTCGCCCTCGGGCTCGTCCTCGCCGCCGGCTCGGGTGCCACGACGGCACGGGTCGGCGCGTGGGCGATCGCCCTCGGCGTGCTGGCGCTCTGGCAGGGTGAGCGCGCCGACCATCCCGGGCGCCGGGTCCGGGTCGCTGCCGCCCTTGAGCTCGCGATTGACCTTGCGGCCGTCATCTCGACGGGCGAATGGACGTCCCCGTTCGTATTCTGCGTGGTCGGCGGTGTCATGGCCCTCGGTTTCACTGGGGGCTTCGCCGCCGGCCTCCCGGCTGCAGTGGTGTCGAGCGTGGCGATCGGCATCCCGTTCCACCTGCGTGTCGGCTTCCTCACCGCCGACGGCCTGCTGCTCACCGGGCAGTGGACGGTCGAGCTGGCACTGGTGGCCCTGCTCGCCGCCTACGCCCGCCGGCTCTTCGGCGAGGCGCAGGACCGCCAGACGCTGGCCCTCGACCGCATGAGCCAGCTCACGGAGGCGAACGAGCTGCTCGTGTCGCTGCACCGCGTCGCCCAGACACTGCCGGCGTCGCTCGACCTCGTGCAGGTCCTGGCCTCCACCGTCAACCGCCTGCGGGCCCTCATCGACTGCGACGTCATCGCCGTCCTCCTTCGCGACGAGGCCACCGGGAGCTGGACCGTCGGCGCGTCCGAGGGCGCCAGCCTCCCCCACGTCCTGGCCGACACCGAGCTTCCTGCCCCCCTCGCCGCCTCGACGTCCAGCAGCGTGGCCTCATTGGTCGTGAGCCTGGCGCCGGGCGAGAGCCTCGGGCCCGAGCTCCTGTCTCGGTCCGGCCTCTATGCCCCGCTCCGGGCCCGGGGGAACCTGGTCGGCCTCCTGGCCCTTGAGCAGCACGAGCCCGGCTTCTACGGCCGCCGGGACCTCCGCATCCTCGACGGGTTCATGGAGCCGGCGGCGCTGGCCATCGACAACGCCCGCTGGTTCGCCCGGCTGCGCACCATCGGCGCCGACGAGGAGCGGGTGCGCATCGCCCGCGACATGCACGACAGCGTCGGTCAGTCCTTGGCCTTCGTCGCCTTCAAGCTCGACCGGCTCACGGGCATGGCCAAGGAGCCGGAGCTGCGCGAGGAGCTCGACACCCTGCGCACCGAGGTCCGCGGCGTGCTGACAGAGGTCCGGGATACCCTGTGCGACCTGCGGACCGACGTGACCGACACCCGAGGGCTGGTCGAGACCCTGGACGACTTCCTCGAGAGGGTGAGGGGCCGCGTCGACTTCGATGTGACCTTCACCCATCACTCGACGGGCAGGCTCCCCCTCATCCAGGAGCGCGAGCTCTGGCGGGTGGCCCATGAGGCGGTCTCCAACGTGGAGCACCACGCCCGGCCGCGCCACCTCCGTGTGCGATGGGAATGCGACGGCTCCGTCGCCCGCCTGACCGTTGCCGACGACGGAAAGGGCTTCAAGGCGAGCTCGGCCGCGGGCGCTGGGAGCTACGGCATCCAGGGCATGCGGGAACGGGCCAACGCCATCGGCGCCCGGCTGGAGATCGAGTCCGAACCGTTCGTCGGTACCGTCGTCGAATGCCGACTGGAGGCCGCATGAACCGCCCGGGAGGCAGGTCCAAGAAGCACTCATTGGGCCTCCCTTCGAAGAAGGAGGACCGATGACCCGGTTACTGCTCGCCGATGACCACCGGATGCTGCGCGACAGCATGCGCCGGTCCCTCGAGGAGCACGGCCTCGACGTGGTGGGAGAGGCCGGGGACGGCCAGGAAGCCGTGCGCCTGGCCCAGCTCCTGCGCCCCGACGTGGTGCTCATGGACGTCTCGATGCCCGTCCTGGACGGCGTAGAGGCCACCCGACAGCTCCACCTGCTGCTTCCCGACGCCCAGGTCGTGATGCTCACGATGCACGCCGACGGCGACGTCATGGCACGCGCCATACAGGCCGGCGCCGTCGGGTACCTCGTGAAGGACTGCTCCATCGACGACGTCGTGGCTGCTGTCCGGCTGGCGGCCAGCGGCGACAGCGTCCTGTCTCCCGGTCTGGCCAGTTCGATGCTGGCGGACATGGACAAGGCGGGCAGAGGTGGCGAGGACGGGCACAGCTCGCCGATCAGCCCCCGGGAGGAAGAGGTGCTGCAGCTGGTGGCCGACGGCATGTCGTTGCCCGAAGTGGCGGCCGCCCTCTTCATCAGCGTCAAGACGGTGAAGAACCACCTGGCCTCGATCTACTCGAAGCTCGACGCCCGCGACCGCACCCAGGCCGTGCTGCGGGGCGTGCGTATGGGCATCATCAGGCTGGGCTGAGAGTTGGGGGCGAATTGGGTCGAATGGCCCATCAGACAATGTGGTGGATGCCCGATACATCTACTACCACCCCAGCCCCGAATCGGGGCCCACCATGACCGAGGTTAAGAAAATGGATATCTTCAAGACCATCGCCCCGTACCTGCGTGCCCGCTTCGGCAACACCGAGCGTGGCGCCGCCCTGGTGGAGTACGCGCTCCTCCTGGCCCTCATCGCCGTCGTCTGCATCGTCGCCCTGAGCGCCCTCGGCGGCAAGGCCAGCTCCAAGTTCAACACCATCGGCGACTCCCTGGGCTAAAGCCCGGCGAGTACCACGGTCAGTCAAGAGGGAGTGGGCTTCGGCCCACTCCCTCTTTGGCGTTCCCGGTTGGTCACCCGGCGGCCCGGACGCTCAGAAAATGGGACGGATGGCCCATCCAGCGCCATTTGGAAGCACCCGATAGCTCGAATGCCGTTCGTCAATTGCATGGTGGAGCCCTCGTACGGGCCCGAGAAAACCCGAGGTACGACATGGACAGCTTGAAGACCATCGCTCCCTACCTGCGGGCCCGCTTCGGCGAGTCCGAGCTCGGCGCGGCGCTGGTGGAGTACGCATTGCTGCTGGCCCTCATCGCCGTCGTCTGCATCGTCGCCCTGAGCGCTCTTGGTGGCAAGGGAAGCTCGAAGTTCACTGCCATCGGCAACTCACTCACATAGCCAACACCGTTCCGCGTAATCGAGGGGGAGTGGGCTCGCCCCACTCCCCCTCTCGCGTCCCAGGTGACGGACTCACGGGCACAGCCAGGATGGTCCGAATTACCCATTCAGCGTGAACACACAACACCGATACATCCTTTACAACCACTGCCCCGGGTTTGGGGCGACCAACCCTGAGAGGGAATTACACCATGGACATCTTCCGCACCATCGCCCCGTACCTGCGTGCCCGCTTCGGCAACACCGAGCGTGGCGCCGCCCTGGTGGAGTACGCGCTCCTCCTGGCCCTCATCGCCGTCGTCTGCATCGTCGCCCTGAGCGCCCTCGGCGGCAAGGCCAGCTCCAAGTTCACCACCATCGGCAACTCGCTGGGCTAAGTCCCAGCCGACACGATCTGACCTCCCCCCGGTCAACCAGAAGGGAGCGGGCCTCCGGGCCCGCTCCCTTCTGCTTTTGCGCGTCACCACCAGTGGCGTGTCAAGGCAAATGGGTCAGATTGCCTATCAAACAGATCCGGGGGTGGTCGATACATCTGGTACAAGCGACGCCCCGATCCACCGGGGCTCCAAACCCCGAGGAGCACCACATGGACATCTTTCGCACCTTCGCCCCGTACCTCCGTGCCCGCTTCGGCAACACCGAGCGTGGCGCCGCCCTGGTGGAGTACGCGCTCCTCTTGGCCCTCATCGCCGTCGTCTGCATCGTCGCCCTGAGCGCCCTCGGCGGCAAGGCCAGCTCCAAGTTCACCACCATCGGCAACTCGCTGGGCTAAGTCCCAGCCGACACGATCTGACCTCCCCCCGGTCAACCAGAAGGGAGCGGGCCTCCGGGCCCGCTCCCTTCTGCTTTTGCGCGTCACCACCAGTGGCGTGTCAAGGCAAATGGGTCAGATTGCCTATCAAACAGATCCGGGGGTGGTCGATACATCTGGTACAAGCGACGCCCCGATCCACCGGGGCTCCAAACCCCGAGGAGCACCACATGGACATCTTTCGCACCTTCGCCCCGTACCTCCGTGCCCGCTTCGGCAACACCGAGCGTGGCGCCGCCCTGGTGGAGTACGCGCTCCTCTTGGCCCTCATCGCCGTCGTCTGCATCGTCGCCCTGAGCGCCCTTGGCGGCAAGGCCAGCTCCAAGTTCAACACCATCGGCGACTCCCTGGGCTAGGCCGCTGGCGACACGATCTGACCTCCCCCCGGTCAACCAGAAGGGAGCGGGCCTCCGGGCCCGCTCCCTTCTGCTTTGCCCGGTCAGGCCCGCCGCGGGTCGGTCCGGGGCCTAGTGCAAATTACCCCTCAGGTTTTACGCGAATGCACCGATACATCTCGTACACCGAAGCCCCACAGAGGGGGCAGGCAAACCCCGAGGAGTGCAAAAACAAAATGGACATCTTCCGCACCATCGCCCCGTACCTCCGTGCCCGCTTCGGCACCACCGAGCGTGGCGCCGCCCTGGTGGAGTACGCGCTCCTCCTGGCCCTCATCGCCGTGGTCTGCATCGTCGCCCTGAGCGCCCTCGGCGGCAAGGCCAGCTCCAAGTTCGACCGCATCGGCGACTCCCTCACCTAGTCGCAGTTTCTGACCTCCCCCCGGTCAAAGAGAAGGGAGCGGGCTTCGGCCCGCTCCCTTCTTCTTTGCGCGTCCGGGCACCGGTCAGCGCTGCAACACCACGTACTCCTTGTCCGAGAATGTCTCCCGCCAGCCCTTGGCCTCCAGGAGGGTGACGAGGGGAAGCTTCTTCTGCCAGAGGACGACGTCGATCTGCCGGCGATCGAGCACGTCGAGCGCCCCCGACCGGGCACCGAGCAGCTGGTCGTAGTCACGTGACACCGAGATCGGGTACATGTCATACCGGTCGTCGACGAACACCTTGACCCGGGTCCCGTAGCGCAGTTCGAGGTAGTTCCCGACGAAGTCCTGGTGAGCCACCTGGTGGGGGGTGTCGAACAGGTTCTGGCTCACCAGGTAGGCGGCCGCCTCACCTGGATAGCCGACCTCGTCGACGGCGTCCGAGCTGAAGATCAGCGCGGCGAAGACCACGAAGGCCGCGGTGATCGTCGCCAGCACCGCCCTGTTCAGACGCATGTTCACGCCGGTGCCCACGGGCCGAGGGGCAGATGGGGCGGAGTCGGGACGTCGGAGCGCCCGCCCGAGGGCCGGAGCCAGCACGATGGCCAGGGGGCCGATGTTCCTCGCCGCGGCCAGGGCGGCGATGAAGAACGCCACCACCGGCAGGACGTCCCGCCAGCCCACCCGCGCCCGCAGGAGCAGCACGAGCGCCAGCCCGAGGAACATGAGGGCGAAGTAGCCCCCGCCGCGGGAGAAATCCGGTGAACGCCATTCGACGATGTTCTTGAAGGCCTCCCGCTTCTCGCCCAGCGTGAGGGGGAACGAGAGCAGACGCGCTCCGAGCGGATTGGCGACGGAGACGACCAGACCGACGGCGAACCAGCCGACATAGCGCAGGGTCTCCCGAGGCCACGCCCGCCAATCGAGGCCCTCACCGAGCGCCCGCGCGCCGAGCCACGCCAGCCCGAGGGGAAACGAACCATGACTGTTGACCCAGAGCCACACCAGCGGCACCAGCAGCCACGGGCTCCTGCGCCGCTCGACAACGGAGATCATGAGCGCCATGCAGATCAGCCCGAACAGCAGCGGGCGAGGGGTCCACAGGGCGGTCCCCACGCCCACGGCGGTGATACCGGCCAGCGCGGTGCGTAGCGGAGACCCGGCCCGGGCCAGGCGGACCACCAGCCAGGCCAGGAGCGCGACGAGCACGGCCTGCTCGAGAACCACCAACTTGTAGCCGCCCAAGCGGTGGGCCCAGCCGTAGGACCACTCCGGGAACCAGCTCTGCACGACCCACCGGTGGTGGAGGGCGGTGAAGGAGTACGGGTCCGACCGGGGGATGCTTCCGCTCCGGGCCATGTCGATGCCCGTACGGAGATGGGTGAACATGGAGTTGTCGCCGATGGGCCGGGCGCCCAGGCGAAACCCGAAGAGCACCACCGTCGCGGTGAACAGCGACTCCATCCTCGGAGCCAGCACCATCTGCCTCAGCTTCGACACGCCACCCGCCCCTCGCGCCGGGGCGACGCCGGCTTACTCGCCGGCAGGCGCAGGCTCGGCGCCCTCGACGCCGGCGTCGGCGCCGCCGCCGGTCGCCGACGCGCCCGCCGCGGGCGCGGGGACCGCGCCGCCGCCGATCTCCGCCGCGTACTCGGCCCACGCAGCCTGTGCCTCGGTCTCGGGCGTGAAGTCGACGTTGGCGAACTCGCCGATGTAGTTGCCCTGGTCGTCGTAGGCGTGCTCGCCGAAGGCCTCCTGGTACTCAGCGGCCACGACGCCGCCCTCGGCCGCCTGCTTGATCGAGAGGCTGATCCGCCGGCGCTGGAGGTCGAGGTCGATGATCTTGACCCACAGCTCCTCGCCGGGGGTGACCACCTGCTCGGGTAGGTCGACGTGGTGGGCGGCCATCTCCGAGATGTGGACCAGGCCCTCGATGCCCTCGCCCACCTGCACGAAGGCGCCGAACGGGACCAGCTTGGTGACCCGCCCGTAGACCAGCTCGCCGACGCGGTGGTTGTTGGCGAACTCCTGCCACGGGTCCTGCTGGGTGGCCTTGAGCGACAGGCTGATGCGCTCCCGGTCGAGGTCGACCTCGAGGACCTGCACCTCGATCTCGTCGCCCACCTGGACGACCGATGCCGGGTGGTCGACGTGCTTCCAGGACAGCTCGGACACGTGCACGAGGCCGTCCATGCCGCCCAGGTCGACGAAGGCGCCGAAGTTGACGACGGAGGAGACGGTGCCCTTGCGGACCTCGCCCGGCTTGAGGTTCTCGAGGAAGTCCTCCCGCTGCTCCTTCTGGGTCTCTTCGAGCCACGCGCGGCGGGACAGCACCACATTGTTGCGGTGCTTGTCGAGCTCGATGATCTTGGCCTCGAGGTTGCGGCCGACGTAGGGCTGGAGGTCACGCACCCGGCGCAACTCGACCAGCGACGCCGGCAGGAAGCCGCGCAGGCCGATGTCGAGGATCAGGCCGCCCTTGACCACCTCGATGACCGGGCCGGAGACGACGCCGTTGGCCTCCTTGACCCGCTCGATGGTGCCCCAGGCCCGCTCGTACTGGGCCCGCTTCTTGGACAGGATCAGCCGGCCCTCCTTGTCCTCCTTCTGGAGGACCAGGGCCTCGATCTTCTCGCCCATCGTCACGATCTCGTGGGGGTCAACGTCGTGACGGATCGACAGCTCGCGGGCGGGGATCACGCCCTCGGACTTGAACCCGATGTCGAGCAGGACCTCGTCCTTGTCGACCTTGACCACCGTGCCGGTGACGATGTCGCCGTCGTCGAAGTTGACGATCGTGCCGTCGATGGCCTCCTCGAACGACATGCCGCCGAGATCGTCGTCGACCACGCTCCTGAACGTGTACTCACCCGCCTCGTTGAAGGTGCCGGGCTCACCGGGAGCCGGCGCCGGGGCGTCGTCAACTGAATCTTCAGGGGACGCAGTGGGGGAAGCGGTCTGGTCGGACATGAGTAGGTCGGCCTTCTTTCCGGACGGGAGGACGCGGAGCGCGACGGTCGCAGCTCAGCGCAAGATCGATCCTACCGTCAGGACTTCGCGTCTGCCCACGAGGCGCCCCACGACAGGTTGACCTCCAGGGGGACCGAGAGGTCGGCGGCACCACGCATGGCTTCGAGGGTGAGGGCGACGACGGCCTGCTCCTCGGACGGTTCCACCTCGACGATGACCTCGTCGTGCACCTGGAGGACGAGCCGGCTCGACCGGCCCTGGTCCTCGAGTCCCCGGTCGAGGCGGACGAGGGCGACCTTGAAGATGTCGGCGGCGAGGCCCTGGATGCCGGCGTTCATGGCCTGGCGCTCGCCGGCCTGCTTCAGGCGGTAGTTGGCCGAGGACAGCTCGGGGATCTGCCGGCGCCGGCCGAACAGCGTCTCGGTGTAGCCACGGTCACGGGCCTCGGCCACGGTGGCGTCCATGTAGGCCCGGACGCTGGGGAAGGCGGCGAAGTAGGCGTTGAGGATCTCCGCAGCCTCGTCGGTGGGGATGCCGAGGCGCTGGCCGAGGCCGAAGGACTCCATGCCGTACGCCAGGCCGTAGGAGACCATCTTCGCCTTCGACCGCTGCGCCACGGTGACCGCCGAGGGGACGACTCCGAAAAGGCGGGCCGCCGTCGCCCGGTGGATGTCCTCCCCCGACGCGAAGGCGTGTATCAATCCTGGGTCCTGGGCCAGGTGGGCGATCACCCGCAGCTCGATCTGGTTGTAGTCGGCCACCAGGAACCGGCAGCCGTCGGCGGGGATGAAGGCCTGGCGGATGCGCCGGCCCTCCTCCGTGCGAATGGGGATGTTGTGGAGGTTGGGCCGGTCGGAGCTCAGCCGGCCGGTGCGGGCCACAGTCTGGTTGAAGCTGGCGTGGATACGGCCGTCGGGGGCGACCTCGCCAAGCAGGCTCTCCCCGTACGTCGACCGCAGCTTCTCGACCTCCCGGTACCGCAGGAGCGGCTCGATGACAGGGTGCAGGCCGCGGAGCTTCTCCAGGGACGCGGCGTCGGTGGAGAAGCCGGTCTTGGTCTTCTTCTGGGGCTGGAGACCCAGCTCGTCGAACAGCACCCGGCGGAGCTGCTGGGTGGAGTTGACCAGGAACCGGGAGCCGCACAACTCCTGGATCTGCTCCTCCAGGCGCTTGCCCTCTGCCACCAGGCCGTCGTAGATGCGGCGCAGCAGGTCGACGTCGACCCGCACGCCGACCTTCTCCATGCGGGCCAGTACCCGCACAAGCGGCCGCTCGATGTCGTCGTAGAGGCGCTGAAGGCCCCGGCTCTCCATGGCCTTACCAAGCGCCGGCGCCAGCCGGGCGATCGCGACCGCCCGGCGGGCGGCCTCCTCCGCGGGGTCCGGTGTGGTGCCCGACAGGTCGAGCTGGCCGGGCGGCGGCGCCTCGGGGGAGCTGATGTCGAGGCCGAGGTACCGCACGGCGAGGTCCTCGAGGAGGTACTGCGACTCGGCAGGGTCGAGGAGGTAGGCGGCGATGGCGGTGTCGACGTCGAGGCCCCGCAGGTCGATGGCCCGCAGATCGAGGGCCCGCATCAGCTCCTTGGCCTTGTGGGTGGAGTACGACCCGAAGTCGGCCGGGAGGAGCTCAGAGGAGATCCACGTGGCCTCGTCCTTGCCCTCCACCGCCACCGCGATGCCGATGAGCGCCGAGCGGCCCTCCTCGCCCTCCCATGAGGCCGCGACGGTGACGTCGCCGTGGAGCGCCTGAGCGGCCTCCTCGGGCGTGGCCGCCCGGTGCACGACCACGTCGACCCGCTCGGTGGCCGCCGGCGCCGGCGCGGTGGCACCAGTGGCCTCCACGAAGCGGGGGTAGAGCGTGTTGAACTCGAGGAACCGGAACAGCTCGCGGACGGCGTCGGGATCCCACTGGCCCATGCGCAGGCTGTCGAGGTCGACATCGAGGGGGACATTGCGCACCAGCGGCGTGGCGGTGGCGTTGCGCCGCACCTGCTCCTCGTGGTTGATCAGGCTCTCCCGGAGCTTCGGCGTGTTCTTCTCGACGTTGGCGTAAACGCCGTCGAGGTCGCCGTAGGTGTTGATGAGCTTGGCCGCCGTCTTCGGACCCACGCCGGGGACGCCGGGCAGGTTGTCGGACGGATCGCCCCGGAGGGCGGCGTACTGCGGGTAGTCGGCGGGCGTGACGCCGGTTCGCGCCTTGATGCCCGCTTCGTCGTACAGGGCGTAGTCGCTCACGCCCCGCATGTTGTAGAGGACCTTGACCAGGGGATCCTCGACGAGCTGGTAGGCGTCACGGTCACCGGTGACGACAATGACCTCGTCCCCCCGGTCTCGGGCCTCGGTGGCGAGGGTGGCGATGACGTCGTCGGCCTCGAAGCCGGCCTTCTCGACGATCGGGATCTTGAGGGTCTCGACGACCTGGCGGACGAGGCCGAGCTGCTGGCGCAGGATGTCGGGCGCCTCGGCCCGGCCGGCCTTGTAGTCGCTGACCAGGGCGTGGCGGAACGTCGGCTCGGGCCGGTCAAGGGCCACTGCGATCTGGTCCGGCGCGTGGTCCTTGAGCAGGTTGATCAGCATCGACGTGAAGCCGAAGACGGCGTTGGTCACCTGCCCGGAGGCCAAGGCCAGACTGGTCGGAAGGGCGTAGAAGGCGCGGTAGGCCAGCGAGTTGCCGTCGAGCAGCATGAGCTTGGCCATCAGATCTCGGCCGAACCGCCGTCCCAGGTGAGGCGCAGCTTCCCGTCGACGGTCTCTGCCCGGACGCCGAGGCACTCGATGACGGCGGGCTCGACCGGCTCCATCCGACCGTCCCGGTTGGCGAACAGCTCGACGCGCCGGGTGTCAGGGGCGATGATCATCACCTCGCCGACGCCGACGGAGGCGTACCAGTCAAGCTTGGCGTAGCTCTCGTCGTACGGCGAGAGGATCTCGACCACCAGAGACGCGGCACCCTCGATGCCACGCAGTGAACGGAGATGGGACCGTGCGTAGGTCTGGTCGGGCACCCGATAGTCGTGCTCGACGCCGGGCCGGAAGAGCCCCGTTTCGAAATGGGCGAGCATTCCGCGGCCCTCGGCCAGCGGAGCGAGCAGCCGATACAGCCGTCCAGCCAGGTACTGATGCTGCTCAGACGGAGGCGGCACCATGTGCAGCTCTCCCTCCCACATCTCGTCCCACCGGTCGGTGCCTTTCCATCGACGGTCCGCAAGGAGGGCCTGGGGCACCTCGAGCATCACAGCTCTCACAGAACCGATCGTAGTGTCGCCAGGTACCATTCCGGCGTGGCTGACGGCTTTCACCCCCCCCTTGAGGAGTACCTGGAGACCATCTGGGAGCTCGAGGAGGAGGGCGTCCAGGTCATCCAGGCCCGGCTGGCCGAGCACCTTGATGTCTCTGCGCCGTCGGTCTCGGAGATGATCCGCCGGCTCAAAGGTGAGGGCTGGGTCGACACCGAGGGCCGGGCCATCACCCTGACCGAGAAGGGCCGGGCCCGGGCCATCAGCGTGGTGCGCAAGCACCGCCTCGCCGAACGGCTGCTGACCGACGTGATCGGCCTCCCGTGGCACAAGACCCATGTGGAGGCGTGCCGGTGGGAGCACGTGATGTCCGACGAGGTCGAGGAGCGCATTGTCGCCCTCCTTGGGAACCCCACCACCTGCCCCCACGGCAACCCGATCCCCGGGTCAGGTGGGCCCGAGCGCAACCTCTCGGCCCTGGCCGGCTTCGAGCCCGGCGACAAGTTGCGGCTTGAACGGGTGACCGAGCAGGTCGAGGTCGACTTGGAGGCGCTCATCTACCTGGACAGCCACGGTTTCATCCCGGGCGCCGGCGCCGAGGTCCGGTCCAAGGCGCCCGACGGCACCCTCACCCTCGAACTGGTCGGCGGCACCATCGCGTTGGGGCCGGCGCTGGCCAGCCAGCTCTTCGTCGCCCGGGTGTAGCAGCTACTCCTGCGGGAGCGTGCCGTCGATGATCTGCTGGGCGACGATGCGCATCTTGGTGCGGTGCTGCATGGCCGTCTTCTGGATGAAGGCGAAGGCGTCGGCCTCGGACAGCTTGTCCCGGTCCATGAGCATGCCCTTGGCCCGGCCCACGATGCGCTGGGTCTCCAAGCGCTCCTTGGTGCCCTCCACCTCGGCCTCCATGGCCCGCATGTCGGCGAACCGGCCCAGGGCGACCTCGATGGCGGGCACGAGGTCGCTGGTCTGGAACGGCTTGACCAGGTAGTAGAAGGCGCCGGCGTCGCGGGCCTGCTCGACGAGGTCCCGCTGGCTGAAGGCGGTGAGGATCAGCACTGCGGCCCGCCGGGAGCTCGTGATCTCGCGCGCCGCGGCGATGCCGTCCATGCCGGGCATCTTGATGTCGAGGATGGCCAGATCGGGGTGGAGCTCCTTGACCAGCTCGACGGCCTCGTCGCCCCGGCCCACGGCGCCCACGACCTCGTAGCCCTCGGCTTCGAGGGTTTCCTTCAGGTCGAGCCGGATAAGGGCCTCGTCCTCGGCGATGACGATGCGGACCGCCACGCGGGCTATATCTCCCGCTCAGGGGGCCGCTCGGGCCACGTCTCGTTCGCGGCGCTCACTCGACTCACGCCTGCTCCGCGAACAGGCGCTCGAGCAGCTCGTCCTGGGACTTCTGCAGCTCGGCGATCTGGCTGACCAGGTCGGCCCGGTGGCGGGCCATGGCGTCGGCGTGCTTCTGTGCCTCCCGGTGCTCCCGGTCGGCCATCGGCGTCTCCGAGACCATGGCACGGAGGCGGGCCTCGTCGGCGGCGTCGGCCAGGAACGCCAGCTGCTCGTCGACCACCGCAAGCTCGGCGCGCACCTGACGGAGCCGCTCGGCGGCCTCCGACAGCTTGCGCTCCACCAACCACTTGGACATAGCCGCGGCAGTGTACCGCCCACCTTCCAGGGCGCGACCGTTCGCGGCGACTCATAGACTCGCCGCGACATGGGTGGACGGGTCTGACGTGGGCGCCGCGGAGTGGGGCATCCAGGAGCGGTGGCAGGACGCCCAGCACGGGTGGCACGACGTCAGTCCGGCCACCGTGGCCCGCGTGCTGGCGGCCATGGGGACCGACGGCGAAGGGTCGCCCCCGCCGGCGCCCACCCTGTTCGTGCGGGGACTGCCGATCCCCGTCGACGGCCCGGCCGACCTCACCACCGAGGGCGGCGAGGTCATCCGTATCGAGGGGTCGCTGCCGGCCGAGCTGCCGTTCGGCTACCACTCGCTCCTCCGGCTCGACGACGGCCGGCGGACCGAGGTGGTCGTGTCCCCCGGGAAGTGCCCGCCGCCCCGGAACGCGCCCACATGGGGGTGGGCCGTCCAGCTCTACGCGGCCCGCTCGACGGAGAGCTGGGGCATGGGCGACCTCGGAGATCTGCGCCGGCTGGGTCGGTGGGCGGCCGCCGACCTCGGCGCCGGCCTGGTGCTCGTCAACCCCCTCCACGCCGCGCACCCGACGCTCCCCCAGTCGAACAGTCCGTACTTCCCGAGCAGCCGGCGCTTCCGCAACCCCCTGTACCTGCGGGTGGAGGACGTCGACGGCGCCGCGTCGCTGGAGAACCTCGACCCGCTGGCCGCCGCCGGTCGCGCCCTCAACGCCGAACGCCACATCGACCGGGACGCGGTGTTCCGGCTGAAGATGGAGGCGCTCGACGCGCTGTGGGAGCGATTCCCGGGCGACGAGGGCTTCGACCGCTGGCGGGAGGCCCAGGGCACCGCGCTCGGCGACTACGCCGCCTTCTGCGTGCTGGCCGAGGAGCACGGGCCCGACTGGCGCGAGTGGCCCGAGGACAGCCGGCATCCCGGCGGCGCCGGCGTCGAGGAAGTCCGCCGCACCCAATACGGGCGGTGGCGCTTCCACCAGTGGCTGCAGTGGCTGGTGGATCGCCAGCTCCAGGACGCGTCGGCCGCCATCGGGGTCATGCACGACCTGGCCGTCGGCGTCGACCCGGCCGGCGCCGACGGTTGGCTGTGGCAGGACGTGCTGGCGCTGGACATGGCCGTCGGCGCCCCGCCCGACGAGTTCAGCACCCTGGGCCAGAGCTGGGGCCTGCCGCCCTTCGACCCCTGGCGTCTGCGCAGCGCCGGCTACCACCCCTTCATCCAGACCATCCGGGCCACCCTGGGTCATGCCGGCGGGCTGCGCCTCGACCACGTCATGGGCCTGTTCCGGCTCTGGTGGGTGCCCCGGGATGCGGCCTCGCCGGCAGAAGGCGCATACGTCCGGTACGCCGCCGAGGACCTGCTCGACATCGTCGCGCTGGAGTGCCACCGGGCGGACGCCTATGCGGTCGGCGAGGACCTCGGCACCGTCGAGGACCACGTGCGCACCGAGCTCGCCGACCGGGGGGTGCTGTCCTACCGCCTGGTCTGGTTCGAGGACGAGCCGCCGCCCGAGTACCCCGCCCAGGCCCTCGCCGCGGTGACCACCCACGACCTGCCGACCATCGCCGGCCTCTGGACCGGCAGCGACCTGGAGCACCAGAGATCCATCGGCGTCGAGCCGAACGAGGAGGGCACCCGGGAACTGCGGGAGCGGCTGAAGAAGGTGGCTCGCATCGGCGACGACGCCTCCGTCGATGAGGCCATCACGGCGACGTACCGGGCGCTCTCCGGCGCACCGTGCTTGCTGCTCACCGCCGGCCTCGACGACGCCCTCGGCGTCGAGGAGCGCCCGAACATGCCGGGCACCACCGACCAGTGGCCGAACTGGCGCATCGCCCTGCCCATGACGCTGGAGGAGATCGAGGCCGACCCCCGCCCCCGGGCCGTGGCCGACGCCCTCGACCGCCGGGACGACCCGTAATGCTGATTGCCGGCCTGCGGCTCTGGATCGCCGGCACCAACGCCTGGATCGTCTCGGCCACGGGCGACGGGGGCGAGTGCGTGCTCATCGACGCTCCACCCGACCCCGGCGCCATCCTCCGTCACCTGGAGGAGCACGGCCTGCGCCTGGTCGCCCTCCTGGCCACCCACGGCCACGTCGACCACGTCGGCGGCGTCGGGGAGATGTGCCGCGCCCAGGGCGAGGAGGTGCCGGTGCACATCCACGACCACGACCGCCACATGCTCCTCGACCCGATCGGCACCAGCGGCACGCTCGGCCAGATCCTCGGCTACGAAGACCTCGACATGCGCCCACCCGAGCTGCTCGCCGGCCTCGACGACGGCCAGAAGGTCTCGGGCGCCGGCATGACCTTCACCGCCATCCACACCCCCGGCCACACCCAGGGGTCGACGTGCTTCCTGCTGGAGGTCGACGGAGAGCCGCCCATCCTCTTCAGCGGCGACCACCTCTTCGCCGGCTCCATCGGCCGCACCGACCTGCCCGGCGGGAACCACGAGCAGCTGATGACGTCGATGGCCGCCAAGATCCTGCCCCTCGACGACGCGGTGCAGGTTCTTCCCGGGCACGGCGACACCACCACCATCGGCAAGGAGCGGGCCACCAACCCGTTCCTGACCGGGTTGCTCCGGGGTTAGCCGGGCAGCCACCGCTTCGAGCGGTACCAGTCGACGTTGTCGGCGACCGCGGCGGCGAAGTCCGTCCGCGCCAACCGGAAGCCGGTGGAGTCCAACGCCTCGGTGGACAGCCGGTTGTTGCGGTTCGTCTTGGTCATCAACCGCAGCCGGTCCGGGGTAAAGAGGATCGCCGGCTCCATCCCCTGGGAGACCATGCGCTCGTGCACCCGGCGCCGGCGGTCCTCGTCGAGACCCTCCCCGCCCACCTCCACGTCCATGCCGAAGCACCCGGCCAGGACCGCGGCCACGTCGTGGCTCGACGGGTAGATGCCGTCGACGACGTTGAACGCCCGGCCGACCGCATCCGGGGCGGCCGCCAGGTGGAGCGAGGCGGCGATCAGGTCGTCGATGTGCACCAGCCGCTGCTCCATCGGCTCGGCGGCGACGGCCAGGCGGGGCAGGCCGGCGGCCCGCTCGATGGCGGTGTCGAGGATGGCGCTGGCCAGCAGCTTGGTCGCGCCGGGCCCGTAGACGGTGACCGGGCGCAGGACCACGACCGGCACGCCCTGGCGGCCGCGGGCCCACACCTCCTGCTCGGCGCCCCACTTGGCCTTGCCGTAGCCCCGGCTGGCGTTCGGCTCGACGTCCTCCCGCACCGGCAGTGGCAGCTGCTTCTCCTCGCCGTAGATCGACGTCGAACTCATATGGACGAACCGCTCCACATGACTTGCGGCGTCGAGCAGTCGGGCCGTGGCGTCGACGTTGTCGCGGTCCATCTCCTCCTGGGACGACTTGGAGCTGGACGCGCCGGCGAGATGGAAGACGTGGGTCACACCGGCGCAGAGCTCGGCGAGGTCGTCGGCTACAAGGTCGGCGGGCACATACTCGGCCGCGTCCGGGAGGTCGTCGGGCCGGGGGCGCCGGCCCGTGGCTCGTACCCGCCAACCCTCGGTGAGGAGCGCCGGCACCAGCCGGGCGGCGATGAAGCCGGTCGTGCCGGTCACGAGGGCGAAAGGTTCGGTCATGGCAAGTCGTAGACTGCCATCTCGCCATGGGCACCTCTGTCTTCTTCAATCCGGAGTGCAGCAACTGCCGGACGGCGGCCGCCATCCTCGAGGCGCGGGGCGTCGACGCCGACTACATCCGCTACCTGGAGACGTCGCCGACCCGGGCCGATCTGGAGGACGTCCTCGTCAAGCTGGGCACCGACGACCCGCGCGACATCATCCGGGCCAAGGAGCCGGTGTACGCCGAGCTCGGCCTCGACGGCGCCGACCGCGACCAGCTGCTCGACGCCATGGCCGCCAACCCGATCCTGATCCAGCGACCGATCGTCATCCATGGCGACCGGGCCGTGGTCGCCCGCCCGCCGGAACGGCTGCTGGAGCTGCTGGATCACACGCAGGAGTAGACCGCCTCCACCAGCCGGCGCGACCGGCGGTCGGCACCGAGCGATGCCGTCAGCTGGTTCATGACATAGGCGAAGCCGAAGCCACGCTCGCGGTCGGCGAAGGCAACGGAACCGCCGGCGCCCTCGTGCCCGAAGCTGCCGCCGGCGCCGGCGGTCATCACGGAGTGCAGGGAGAATCCCAGCCCGAAGGCGGTGTCGACGGCGAGCACGCGGTCCGGCCCCGACACCTGCTCGCGGGAGGCCTCGTCGAGGGTGGCCGCCGAGAGCAGGCGGTCCTCGGCCAGCTCGCCGTAGAACGTGGCCAGGGCCCGGGCGGTGGCGATCCCGTTGGCCGCCGGCCACTCGGCCTGATGCAGCTCGGGGGCGTTGAACGACTCGACGTCGAACTGGCCCGGGGGGTTGGCGAAGGCCTTGAAGGTGAGGGACTCGATGTCCATGATGGCGGCGGCGAAGATCAGCCCCGGGTCGCCTGGGGTCATGCCGCTGAGGTCGAAGCGGCCGGGCGCCAGCCGGGCGACACCGGCCTCCCGCTCCGGCGGAAGCCCGACCCAGAGGTCCAGGCCGAGGGGGCCGGCGACCTCCTCGTCCAGCATGGCGCCGACGCTGCGCCCGGACACCCGGCGGACCACCTCACCCACCAGCCACCCGAAGGTCAGCGGGTGGTAGCCGTGGGCCGTCCCCGGCTCCCAGCGGGGGACCTGGGCGGCCAGCCGGGCGGCGACAAGGTCGGGGTCGTGGCAGTCGGTGAAGGCGATCGGCTCGTCGAACACCGGCAGGCCGGCCTGGTGGGTCAGCAGATGGCGGGTGGTCACGCCCGCCTTGCCGCCTGCGGCGAACTCGGGCCACACGTCGGCGACGGGCGCGTCGATATCGAGCAGCCCGCGCTCCCACAGCAGCAGCGCACAGGCCGACGTCGGGCCCTTGGTGGCCGAGTAGACCAGCACCGGAGTGCGCTCCTCCCACGCCCGGCCGGTGTGGGCGTCGGCCAGGCCGGCCCAGAGATCGACCACGGCGCGGCCGCCGGCGACGACGCTCACGGCCGCGCCCAGCTCGCCGGGGTCGACGAAGTTGGCGGCGAACGCGTCCTGCACCCTTTCGAAGCCCTCGGCACAGCTACCCTCGACGGTGACGGCGGTCATGGGCCAGAACGGTACGCCTGCGCCGGAGAAGGGTACGTTCCGAGGGTGACCGTCTCTCCAAGCCGCGCCACATCGCTCATCGCCGGCCGCTACACCCTTGAGGGGCCGCTCGGGCGAGGCGGGATGGCCGAGGTGCAGGCCGGGACCGACCTTCGCCTCCAGCGCCCGGTGGCGGTGAAGTTGCTGCTGCCCGAGATGGCGGCCCGTGACGACATCCGCCGGCGGTTCGAGGCCGAGGCCTGCGCCGCAGCCTCGTTCAATGACCCCCACGCCGTAGCCGTCTACGACACCGGTGAGCATGAGGGCACCCCGTACATCGTGATGGAACGCCTTCCGGGCGAGACGCTGGCCGACCGCATCGCCGCCGGCCCGCAGGACCCCGACTGGGTGCGGCGGGTCGCCTCCGAGGTGCTCGGGGCGCTGGGTGCAGCCCATGGGGTCGGTCTCGTGCACCGCGACGTCAAGCCCGGCAACATCCTGATCACCACCGACGACCACGCCAAGATCACCGACTTCGGCATCGCCAAGAGTCTCGAACGTACTGACGGCTCATTGGAGCTGACCGGCACCGGCCAGCTCCTCGGCACCCCGTCCTACCTACCTCCTGAACGCCTCGACGGCGGCTCGGCCACCGCCAAGTCGGACCTGTACTCGATGGGCGTCGTGCTCTACGAGGCACTGACCGGTCGTTGCCCGTTCCGGGGTGAAACCGCGGTCGCCACGGCGGCGGCCATTGTGGCCGGCGAGTACGAGCGGCTGGACGAGGCGCGCCCCGACCTCGACCGTGCCCTCGTCGATACGGTGAACCGGGCCATGTCGTCCGATCCCGGCCTCAGGTTCGACTCGGCCGCGGCGATGGCCGCGGCGCTGGCGCCAACGCCGGCTGCCGGCGCGACGACGCTGGTCGATGCCGCTCCCCGGTCCGACGTCACCTCAGTGCTCGACCTCGGCGACCTCACCCAGACGCACGCGGTCGTCGCGCCGGCGGCTGCGCCTGCCGCGGTCGCGGCCGCCGGCCCGGCCCGCCGGCGGTCCGGGATGCGGCTCCCGCTCGCCCTCCTCATCGGGCTGGTGTTCGTCGCCCTCCTCGTCGCCGGCCTCAACCGCCGGGACGCGGGCACGACGAACCGGCCGACCTCGGTCCAGACCGAATCGACCGCGGTGTCCCCGACGACGAACCGCTCGCAGACGACGATCGCCACTGTGCCGCCACAGTCGGGCATCACCACGCCGGCCGGCGGCACGGCCGGTGGCAAAGGGAAAGGCAAGGCCAAAGGCAAGGACTGAGCCCAGCAGGCACGTGGCGCGGGGGCGACGTCGGCCTGGCGAACGTCTCGCGCCCCGACGTGGGCACGGCTCGTCCGGGGGCCGGTAGCAACCATGGCTTCTCGGTCACGCTTGGCGATGTCAGCCCTGGTCCGCACACGATCATCGCCGACGGCATCAACGAGGGGCCCGGGGAGATCGTCCTCCTCGGCCGCGCCAATGTCATGGTCCCGGCCACGTCCGGGTGACCTGACCAGGTCGATCCAAAGGGCGGCCGAAAAAGTTGCGCACGTCGGAAAGGATGCCGATGTCGTCGCCGGCCGGTCGAGCCGGCCGGCGCGTTACGCCTGCTTCTCCTTGCGGACCAGCCAGCGCAGGCGCTTGGCCCCCTCGAAGGCGGCCTCACCGGCCAGCTGACCGATGCTCGTCGAAAGCGTCGGGTACACGTGGATCAGGCTGGCGACCTCGGCCAGCTTCAAGCCCTGGTTGATGGCCAGGGCCAGCTCGTGGATCATCTCGCCGGCCGAGGGCGCCAGGATCTGGGCGCCGACCAGCTTGCCCTTGGCGGTGACGACCACGATGCAGCCTTCCGACGCCCCGTCGGCCCGGGCCCGGTCGGAGTGGGAGAGCTCCATCCGGTACACCTCGACGTCGTCGCCGTGCTTCTTCTCGGCCTCGGCCACCGTGAGGCCGGCGTGGGCCAGCTCCGGATCGGTGAACGTGCACCACGGCACGAAGTCGGTGACCTTGCCCTTGCCGGGGTAGAAGGCGTCGCGCACGGCCCGCACGGCCTCGTAGGCCGCCGAGTGGGTGAACAGGAAACGCCCGGCCACGTCGCCGGCGGCGTAGATGGACGGGACGCTCGTGCGCATGCGCTCGTCGACCTCGATGCCCCGCCGGCCCACCTTCACACCGACCTCGTCCAGCCCGAGCCCCTCGACGTTCGGCCGCCGGCCGACCGCCACCAGCAGCTCCTCGGCGTCCCAGCGGGCGGGCTCGCCGGCCTCGGCGCCGAAGACGATCTTGCGGCCCTCGGCCACCGCCACCCGCTCGGTCGCGACATTGCACCGGAGGTCGACCCCTTCCTCCCGCAGCATGGCGGTCAGGGTCTCGACCAGGTCGGGCTCGTCGCGGGGCAGGATGCCCGGGCCCTTCTGCAGCACCGTGGTGCGGATACCCAGCCGGTTGAAACCCTGGGCCATCTCGATGGCGATGGGTCCCCCGCCGATCATCACGATGCTCTTCGGCGCTCGCTCGATCTCGAAGACCGTCTCACTGGTGAGGAAGCCGGCCTCCTTCAGCCCGTCGATCGGCGGCGTCAGGGGCCGGCTGCCCGTGCACAGCAGGATGAACCGGGCCTCCAGCGTCCGGTCCTGACCCACCAGCTCGACGGTGTTCGGACCGGCGATCCGGGCCTGCCCGGCGATGATCTCGATGCCCATGGCCTTGAACCGCTCGGGGTCGTCGTCGCTGGCGGCCAGGTCCTGCTGGATGGACCGGATGCGCTTCCAGACCAGCGAGGTGTCGATGTCGACAGGGTCGATCGACGGCAGCCCGTACTTGTCGGCGACCTTCATGGTGTGGGCCGCCTTGGCCGACGCCAGCAACGCCTTGGACGGGACGCATCCCGTCCACAGGCAGTCGCCACCGACGCGGCCGCGCTCGATGATGGCCACCCGCAAGCCGATGGTGGCCGCGAACTCGGCCCCCACCATCCCTCCCGATCCCATCCCCACGATGATCAGGTCGTACCGGCTCGCCATGTAGGGCCCCCTCCCTCGCAGACGACTTCGGACAGTATCGCCGTAGAGTCGCAGTCGTGCCGAACGGCCAGGACACCGTTGGTGTCGACATCGTGTTCGGGATCGCCCTCCTGGGCACCCTGTTCCTGCTCGTCCGCCACTGGCGGGCGTTCTGGGACCGCGACTTCACCGCGTCGGATCGCCGGCTGGCCACCCAGTGCGCGGCGTTCGTCGTGCCACCGGTCGTGGTCCTGCTCCACGAGCTCGGGCACGTCGCCGCAGCTCGCATGGTCGGCGGCGAGGTGCTCGACTTCCATTACGGGCTGATCGAGGGCTCGGTCCGGGTGGCCGGCGGGCTCTCGGACGCCCAGTTCTGGTGGGTGGCCCTCGCCGGCAACATGGTCGGGGCGGGCACCGGGCTCGGCCTGTCGCTGGTGGGCGCCTACGGAGCGCGGCTACCCCGGGCGCTCCGGCGGGTCCTCATCCTGGGCGGCCTGATGCAGGTCGTCTTCCAGCTGGTCGTCTACCCCCTGATGTCGCTGTCCGCCCGCTTCGGCGACTGGGAGGCGATCTACGACTTCGGGGCCACGCCGGCCCTGAGCGCGATTACCGCCCTGACCCATGTCGTCGTACTGGCGGCGGTCTGGCGCTGGTGGCGGTCCGCGGGCCGGCGCACGCTGTTCAGCGTCGACCACGGCCTCGACGAGGAGGTGACCCGCCTTGAGCGGTCCATGGCCACATCGCCTCAGGACCCTCAGCCGGCGATGGAGCTGGCCGTGCTGTACGCCCGCAACGGCGAGATGAGCCTCGGGCGGGCGACGCTCGACACGGCGGCCAAGCGCCCGAGCCTCACGGGTGCCGGCGCCGCCCGCCTGCACCTGGCCCGCGCCCGGCTGGCCGTCATCGAGGACCGCTGGAGCCAGGCCTACCTGGCCGCCCAGGCCGGCCTGGCCCAGCTGCCGGCCGGCGACGATGGGGAGGTGGCCCAGCGCCTGTGGGCCAACATCGGCCTGGCCCTCTCGTCGATGGGCCGGCCCGAGCAGGCGCTGGACGCTTTCACCCGGGTGCGGTCCCCGGTCGCCGACGACCCCCGGATCCTCTACACGAGGGGCGTGGCCCGCATCGCGGTGGGCGACCGGGTCGGCGCCCAGGCCGACCTGCACGCGGTCGTGGGGTGGCGCCCGGAGGGCGACCTGCTCCGCCAGTGGGCCGAGGCCAAGCTGGAGGGCCGGGAGCCGCCGCCCCCCGACGACAGCAACCGGCCCAACTACGCCCGGCGGACCAAGGCGCCGCCGGCGCCGATCGCCGGCGTGTGAGGGGGGCCTACCGCATCTTCGGCAGGGCGGTGAGGAGCGGCTCGAGCTCGGCCCGGGTGACGACGTTGTCGAACCGGGCCGCGACCTTGCCGTCGGCACCGATCACGAAGACCCAGGGCTCCTGCAGCTCGCCGTTGCGAAGCACCCAGTCCGCCGCGCTCTTGTTCACCGTCTGAGCCTGGAAGTCCCGCCAGATCTCGACGTGCACGAAGACGGCCCGGTCGCCGTACTGCTGGGCCAGCTCGGCGACGAGGTCGGTGACCGGGCCGCAGAACCGGCTGGTGCAGTAGACGGGCGTGGCGAAGACGGCCACCACCGGGCGCTTGGCGGCCAGGGCGGCGGCGATGGTCGTGCGGTGGAGGTCGGGGTCGGGGATGTCGCCGCTGCCACCGCGGGAGTCGATCGCCGCTTTGGGGGTGTCGGGCGTGGTCAGCGTGAGGGTCTCGGTGGGCAGGGCGGCGTCGCCCGGCGCCGGCACGGCATGGGTGGGGTTGACGGCGAAGGCGCCCTTCCCCTTCCGGGCCTTGCCGTCAAACGTGGCGGTCGCCTCCACCTCCCAGAACCCGGCTTTGTCGAACGCGGCCTGGGCGCCGTACACCCCGCGGGAGTCCGAGGACTTCACGATCTGGGGCGCCGGCGGCGGGGGCGACGGGACCACCGTGCCGTGGATCGGCAGGTAGGAGGCGGTGACGGGGGGGCCGAACGGCGTGGCCGCGGTGCCGCCCTCCTTGGTGCCCACGTAGGAGAAGCGGAAGTCGACGGTGCCGTAGCCGATCAGGCGCTGGTCGACGGTGAGGAGGCCGACGATGAACCGGGCCGGGGCGCCGGTGGTGAGGTCGTAGCTGGCGACCTGGACGGCCAGGTCGTCGGCGCCGGCCTTGCCCCGCCCCCCCGAGCCCCCGCAGGCCGTGAGCAGGAGGACGAGGGTGCCGGCGGCGGCGAGTCGGCGGAACGGCATGGCAGTCATTTCTCGCAGGCTGGCGCGGTGATGGCAAGTCGCCCCAGGCCGGTGCGATAGACGTCGGCCAGCCGGAGCAGGTCGTCGCGCAAGGTCGGGGGCGGCGTGGTCAGCTCCGATTCCACCTTCTCCTTGGCCTGGAGGAGGGCCGCGGCCTGGGCCCGGTCGACGTCCTCCAGCGCCCGGGCCACCGTGTGGAGCGCCTCGTGCGACCGGTCGAAGAACAGGGCGCGGGCCATGTCGAGACGGGCGGCCGCCTCGCACAGGCCGGCGTGGGCGTCGACCAGTCGGGCGACCGGCACCTGGTCGGTGCCGACGGTGATGGTCCTGGTCGAGCCGGCGCCGGAGTCCGAGCAGGCGACCGCCAGGACGGCGAGCGTTGCCACCGCCAGCCGCCTCAGCATGGGGTATCGAGGCGGCGGAGGATCCGCAGGGAGCCGTAGCCGGCCTCTGCGATCGGCTCGAACCGTCCCGACTCGACGGCCCGGCACCACACCTCGTACGGGGGCCGCCCGCCGGCGGCGCGGTCCTCGAAGACGTCGTGGATGGCCAGCAGCCCGCCGGCGGCGACGAGCGGCGCCCAGGCGTCGTAGTCGGCATGGGCCGGCGCCCGACCGTGGCCCCCGTCGATGAAGACCATGCCGAGGCGAGTCTGCCAGTGGGCGGCGACGAGCGTCGACTCACCGACCACGGCGATCACGGTGGCTTCGAGGCCGGCGTCGGCGATCGTGCGGCGGAACGCCGGCAGCGTGTCGATGCGGCCGGTGCGGGGGTCGACCAGCGTCGGGTCGTGGTGCTCCCAGCCGGCCTGGTTCTCCTCCGAGCCGTGGTGGTGGTCGACGCAGAAGAGGACGGTCCCCGCCTGCTCGGCGGCGTCGCCCAGGTAGACGGCCGACGTGCCGCACCACGAGCCGATCTCCAGCAGCGGGCCGGCTCGGGCCGCGTCGAGGCCGGCGGCGTGGAGGGCGAGCCCGTCGCCGGCGGGCATGAAGCCCGGCACTCGCTCGACCAGCGCGACACGGTCGGCGCGCAGCGTCAGGCCTTCCCGGTGACCCCGGCGCTGTCGAGGGTGGCCATCTCCCGGAGGACCTTGGCCGCGGCCTGGACGAGGGGCACGGCGAGCACCGCACCGGTGCCCTCGCCCAGGCGCATGCCCAGGTCGAGGAGGGGCGTCAGGCCGAGGTGCTCCAGAGCGACCGTCGCTCCCGGCTCGGTGGAGCGGTGGCCGGCGAAGCAGTAGTCGACGCAGCCGGGCGCCAGCGCGGCGGCCACCAGCAGGCCGGCGAGGGCAATGACGCCGTCGACCACGACCGGCACCCGGGCGGCGGCGCCGGCGACGACGAAGCCGGCGAGGGCGGCGATCTCCAGGCCGCCGACCTCGGCGAGGACCTCGAGTGGGTCGGCACCGACGGTCCGGGCCACTGCGGTCTCGACCACCCGCGTCTTGCGCCGGAGGGTCAGATCGTCGATACCGGTGCCGCGGCCCGTGACCTCGGCCGCCGGCCGACCGGTGAATGCGGCGATGAGGGCGGCCGAGGCGGTGGTGTTGCCGATGCCCATGTCGCCGGTGACAAGACAGCGGGCGCCGCCGGCGACGGCCTCGTCGGCGACGGCGGCGCCGGCGTCGAGGGCCTGCGTCGCCTCCTCGACGGTCATGGCCGGGCCGGCGGCCAGGTTGGCCGTCCCGTGGCGGACCTTACGCAGCAGGAGGCCGGGCGCCGGCGCCAGGTCGGCGACCACGCCGACGTCGACCACCACCACCTGGGCGCCGGCGTGGCGGGCCAGGACGTTGACGGCGGCGCCGCCGGCGCAGAAGGCGGCGACCATCTGGGCCGTGACCTCCTGGGGCCAGGGGGTCACGCCCTCGGCCAGCACGCCGTGGTCGCCGGCGAAGACGGCGACCACGGCCGGCTCGGGGACCGGCGGCGGGCAGGCGCCGGCGATGGCGGCCAGGCGGATGCCGACGTCCTCCAGCCGGCCCAGGGCGGCGCGCGGCTTGGCCAGCCGGTCGTGCCGTTCGCCCGCCTCGGCGCCGGCGGCGGCGTCGAGGGGGGTGAGCCGGTCGACCGCGTCCCGAAAGGTCAACCGCCGGCGGGCAGGGTCTGCTCGGGCTGGTGGGCGAACATGAGCTTGTTGAAGATGAAGAACTTGCCCACCCACAGGATCCCGAAGGCGCCGAGCGCGGCGCCGTTGACGATGAGGCGGGACGTCAGCTCGGACACCGAGTGGCTGTGGGCGAAGGTCTCCGCGTAGTCCGCCGCCCACGTCGAGAAGACCAGCCCCAGGAACGCCAGGCTCCAGAACGGGACGATCTCCTTCATGAAGTGCGACTTGCCCGTCTTGCCCCACGCCCACGCCCGGTTGAGGTAGTAGGAGGGAACCGCCGAGATGCAGACGGCGATGATGTTCGACGTGCGGGCCGACCAGAACGACTGGGCGATGAACAGCACGATCTGGGACACGATGACCGAGACCACCGACACCATGCTGTAGCGGATCATCTTCCGACCGCCCGGCGTGCGCGCTCGTACAAGCAGGGATCGGGGGGAGAGCGTCACCATGGGGATCGTATCGGCCACTTGTGACCGCAGATCAAGCCGCGTTTGCCACCCCCACCCGATTTGGCTGCACTGACGTGCCTATAGACCCGTCAGTGCAGCCAGATCGGTGGAATGTCCCACCCGCTCGGCATCATTTCCGCCATGGAAACCATGCGCCGACTGGCCGAGCAGCAGCACGGCCTCATCTCTCGTGAGCAGGCGCTCGCCCAAGGCATGAACTCGAACCAGATCGGTGCCCGCCTCCGACGTGGCACATTGGAGCGGCTCGCCCGCAACGTGTATCGGATGCCCGGGTCCGTGCGGACCTGGGAGCAACGCCTCCTCGCCACCGTCTGGGCCGCCGGCGTGGGCGCGGCGGCGTCCCGGAGATCGGCGGCTGCGCTGTGGCGGCTGCCCGGCTTCCGCCGCGACGTCATCGAGGTCACGCAGGCCCGGGGCCCGAGTACGCGCTATCCCGGTCCCGGGGTGCACGATTCACGGTTCCTGCCGGGACACCAGATCCGCACGGTCGAGGCAATCCCGACGACGTGCGTCGAGCGGACGGTCCTCGACCTGTGCGGCTTCGTCCACCCGCAACGTTCCGAGCGGGCGCTCGACAACGCCCTGGCGATGGACCTGACCACCGTCCAGCAGCTCGCGCTGATGCTGGCGGAGACGGGCGCTCGCGGCCGCCCCGGCACCGCCCGACTCCGGGAGCTCCTCGCTGTACGCACCGACGACTACGTGCCGCCGGCGAGCGAACTAGAGGCGCTTGTCCTAGCCGTGCTCGACGGCGCGAACATCCCCCGTCCCGAACGCCAGCAATGGGTCGGCGGCACGACGGCCCCGGTCGGTCGGGTCGATTTCGTCTACCGCAAGGCCCGCGTGGTGATCGAGGCGGACAGTCGCCGGTACCACTGGGCGTGGCTCGACGTGCAGGCCGATCACCGACGCGACCTCCTGCTCAACGCCGCCGGGTGGACCATCATCCGGGTGAACTGGCATCAGCTCATCGCGGAGCCGGAGCTGTTCATCGCCGCGGTCAAGGGTTTCCGCCGGGCCGCCGCCTGATCTGGCTGCACTGACAGGTCTATAGGCACGTCAGTGCAGCCAGTTCGGGAGGGGGGCGGGGGTAGCCTCGCCCCGATGAGCCAGCGCACCACGGTGGAAGCCCTCGGGATCGCGGTGGCCGCCGGCGTGCCGGTGTTGCTGTGGGGGGCGCCGGGGACGGGGAAGACGTCGGCCATCACCGCCATGGCGGCCGGCATGGGGGTGCCGTGCGAGACGGTGATCGCCGCCATCCGGGAGCCGTCGGACTTCGCCGGCCTGCCGATCGTGACCGACGGCGAGGTGCGGTTCGCTCCGCCCCGGTGGGCCCAGCGGCTGGCGACCCATGGCCGGGGCCTGCTGTTCCTCGACGAGATCTCGACTGCGCCGCCGGCGGTGCAGGCCGCGCTCCTCAGAGTCGTGCTGGAGCGGGTGGTCGGCGACCTGCCCCTACCGAACGACGTGGTCGTGATCGCCGCCGCCAACCCGCCCGAGCAGGCCGCCGACGGCTGGGACCTGGCCGCACCCCTCGCCAACCGCTTCTGCCACCTGAACTGGACCGTCGAGCCGGCGGCGTTCGCCGAGGGCCTGGTCAACGGTTTCGAGGTGCCGCAGGTGCCCGTGCTGCCGGCCAACTGGGTCGACGACATCCCCTACACGCGGGGCCTGGTGGCCGCGTTCATCACCGTCCGTCCCGGCCTGGCCTGCGAGCTGCCGTCCGACGCCGCCCGCGCCGGCCGGGGTTGGCCGAGCCCCCGCACCTGGGACATGGCCGCCCGCCTCTGGGCCGCGGCCGGCGCCGCCGGCGCCAGCACCGAGGCCGAGACCGCCCTGCTGACCGGCGCCATCGGCGAGGGGCCGGGCATCGAGCTGCTGATGTGGCACCTGGAGATGGACCTGCCCGACCCCGAGGACGTGCTCGCCGACCCCGACGGCTTCGAGGTGCCCGAGCGCCACGACCGGGCCCACGCCGTGCTGTCCTCGGTCGCCGCCGCGGTGGCGGCCAAGCCCACGCCGGAGCGGTGGCTGGCGGGCTGGCGGGTCGTCGGCAAGGTCGGCGAGCACGCGCCCGACGTCGGCGCCGTCGCAGCAAGAGTGCTGGCCCAGTGCCGCCCGCCCGGCGTGGCCGCGCCCCCTGAGGTCAAGCTCTTCCTGCCGCTCCTGAAGGATGCCGGCTGGCTGGACGGCGCCCGCGGCTAACCCGCCTCCGGCGGGCAACGGAACCGCCCCGCCCCGTTCGCGGGCGATCTCCATTAGCCTGGACGCTCCCGTGGAGCTGAACACGCACAAGCTGCTGGCGGCCCGCCTGTGGGCCGTGCGGCGGTACCCGTATCTGACCGCCGCCCTCTTCGCCTCCCCTATCGTGGCGTCGCCCGGGCTCAAGGGGGCGACGGTCGACGAGTCGTGGCGGCTGTACGTCGATCCCGAGTTCGTCGACCGGACGAGCATCGAGATCCTGGGCGGCCTGCTGGTCCACCACGCCGGTCACCTGGTGCGCGACCACGCCGGCCGGGCCCGGAGCATGGGCGTCGAGCGCACGATGAGCAAGGACTGGGCCCTCGCCGCCGACGCCGAGATCAACGACGACCTCATCGGCACCGGCCTGCGCCTCCCCGACGACCGGATCGTGCCCCACGAGCTCGGCTGGAAGCCGGGCCGGCTGGCCGAGGAGTACTACCACGCCCCCCACGTCGACACGGAGAGCGAACCCGACTGCGGGAGCGGCTCTGACGGTCGCGTCAGGGACTGGGAGCTCCCAGACGCCCGGGAGGGCAGCGGCCTCCCACCCGGCGAACGCCACCTCCTGCGCTCCCAGACCGCCAGCGCGGTCCTGGACTACAGCAAGGGCGGCGCCGGCCGCCTCTCCGCCGGCTGGCGCCGGTGGGCGGAGGACATGCTCGACCCCAAGATCGACTGGCGCCGGGTGCTGGCGGCCGAGATCCGAAAAGGCCTGTCGACGGTCAGCGGGCGGGTCGACTACACCTACCGGCGGCCGTCCCGGCGAGCCTCCGCCAGTCCCGACATCGTCATGCCGGCGCTCGAGCGCCCGGTGCCGGAGGTTCTCGTCCTCTGCGACACGTCGGGCAGCATGGGCGACGAGGAGCTGGCCACCGTGCTGGCCGAGGTCGACGGGCTGCTGAAGGGTGTCGGGCTGGCCCGCAACCGGGTGCGGGTGATGGCCGTCGACGCCGCGGTCCAGACCGTGCAGAACGTGACCAGCGCCCGCCAGATCAACCTCGTCGGCGGCGGGGGCACCGACATGGGCGCCGGCCTGGCCGCGGCGGCGAAGCTGCGACCGCGACCGTCGGTCATCGTGATCCTGACCGACGGCATGACCCCGTGGCCGCGGGAGGCGCCGAAGGGGATGCAGGTCGTGGTCGGCCTGATCGGCAACCGGGTGCAAGGCGGGCGGACCTGGCCGGCCCCCCAGTGGGCGCGCGTCGTGCCCATCGACGCCGCCGCCTGATGAGGCGCGAAACCCGCTGGTACGACGCCATACCGGAAGCCAGCGCCACCATCGACTGCGGCGGCGAGAGCCACACCGTCATCTGGCGGCGGGGCAAGCTGGTCCTCCTCGCCCACGACCTCGCGGCCGAGCGGACCATGCTCGTCTTCGGCGGTGAGCTGTGCCAGTGCATGAGGGTGCTGGAGATGTGGGTGGAGCAGTTCCGCATGCCTGCTGACCTGTTCGCCCAGATGCCCTCGTGGCTCGGTGAGAACGCGTTCCTCGTGCCGACCGAGCTCGCCCTCCCCCGCCGGATGGCCATGGTGCTGTCGTGGGAGCGGCTGTGGCGGATGCACTCATGGCTCCCCATCAAGCAGGCCGACCTGCTGGCCGCCGAGCTGAAGGACAAGGCCCTCGCGCCCCTTCGTCAGCACGTCAACGCCTGGAAGCCGAAGACCGGCGCCCGGGTCGTCGCCGGCTGCCAGGTCGCCCTTCTGCCCACCAACCAGGCGCCCGGCGTGGACGGGACGACCGACAGGGTGGCCATGAGGGTCACGGCCCACCTGCACGGGCGCTGGGTGGTCGACATCTGCGGGCGCGGCATCGCCGTCGTCGATGACGCGTTCGTCGTCGACCTGGAGGAGGCACTGACCCTGGACGACCTCAAGGTGCACGCCGTGCGCTGGGAGCCGAACGGCACCGGGACGTGGGCGACGGTCGTGGCGCCGGCGCGCATCAGGCGGGACGCCGGCACCGGAGGCGAATGGCGCCTGACCTGGGACGCGGCGTGACCGGCCTCGCCAGCCGCGTGCGGAACGCAACGGAAGGCCGGTCCAGCAGGCAATCACTGGAACGCTCTCCCGAAGGGAGCGTGGACCAGTGAGCGCCGACTCCACCACCGAGATCCAGGCCGAGCAGGCCGTCGTCGACCACGCCTACCGCCGGCTCGAGGCCATGCGGGCCGAGGCCCGGGCGCTGGCGGCGGACGTCCTGGAGCACGGCGCCGGCGGCACGTTCGCCAACCGGATCGAGCGCGACGTCCGCGTGGAGGCGAGGGGCCGGCGCCTGGCCGACCTCCAGGTGGGCGAGGCCGGCCTGGTGTTCGGGCGCATCGACCCCCACCACGGCGAGAAGCTGTACATCGGCCGGCTCGCGGTCGCCGACGAGGAGAACGAACCGCTGGTCGTCGACTGGCGGGCGCCGGCGGCCGAGCCGTTCTACCGGGCCACCGCCCGCCACGACATGGGCGTGGCCCGCCGCCGCCACCTGATCCTGCGGGGCCGGCGGGTCGTCGGCCTCGACGACGAGTTGCTGGGCGACCGGGCCGCCGACGGTGACGGGGCCGAGGACCTCGTCCTGGTCGGCGAGGGCGCCCTCCTCGCCGCCCTCGACCGGTCGCGCACCGGCCGCATGGGCGACATCGTCGCCACCATCCAGCGTGAGCAGGACGAGATCATCCGGGCCCCCCTGCCCGGCATCCTCGTCGTCCAGGGTGGGCCCGGCACGGGCAAGACGGCCGTCGCCCTCCACCGGGCCGCCTACCTGCTCTACACCCACCGCTTCCCGCTGGAGCGCTCCGGCGTGCTGCTGGTCGGCCCCAACCGCATCTTCCTCCGCTACATCGAGGCCGTCCTGCCCGCCCTGGGCGAGCACAGCGTCACCCTGGCAACGCCGGCGACGCTCGTCGGTACCGCGGTCCGGGGCACCGACACGCCGGCCGTCGCCCGGGTCAAGGGCGACCCCCGCATGGCCGCGGTCATTACGCGGGCGGTGGCCGATCGCGGGCGGGGCGTGCCGGCGGAGATCAGCGTGCTGCTGCACGGCCGGCGCCTCGTCCTCTCCTCGGAGGCGTCGTGGCGCATCGCCGGCCAGGCCCGCCGCCGGCCCGGGAGCCACAACTCCCGCCGGCCCCTCGTCGAGCGCCTCATCGCCCGCCACCTGCACCGCCAGGCACCGGAGGAGGACGAGGCCGACCTGCCCTCGTTCGAGGAGGTCGTCCTGCGCCAGCGCTCCGTCCGCGAGGCACTGGAGCGCATGTGGCCCGTCCTCACGCCGGAGGACCTCCTCCACGACCTCTACGGATCGCCGGCGCTGATCCGCTCCGCCGCCGGCAAGGTCCTCAGCGAGGACGAGCAGCGGCTGCTCCAGCGTCCTCGCAGCTCGAGGGCGGGCGAGGCACCGTGGACGGAGCCCGACCTGGCCCTCCTCGACGAGGCGTCGGTCGCCCTCGGCTCCCCGCCCGTCCGGAACGCCAGCGGGCGCCGCCGGCCGGGCGACGACCCCCGGCGCTGGGAGCACCAGCGGGTCATGGCCGATCTCCCCGAGATGGACGCCCAGATGCGGCGCGACGTCCTCCGCCATCTCGACCAGGGCGAGGCCGAGGTCACCGAGGACCACCTCGACCCCCGCTCGCGCACCTACGGCCACATCCTCGCCGACGAGGCCCAGGACCTGTCGCCCATGCAGCTGCGCATGCTCGCCCGCCGGTGCCCCGCCGGCTCAATGACCCTCGTCGGCGACCTCGGGCAGGCCAGCGGCCCCTGGGCCCCCGCCGCCTGGGACGACGTGCTAGCCCACCTGCCCGTCCGCCGGCCCCCGGCCAGCACCGAGCTGTCGGTCAACTACCGCACGCCGTCGGAGGTCATGGACATGGCGGCACGGGTACTGGCCGCGGCCACGCCGGGGCTGGCGCCGCCGGCGTCGGTCCGCAGCGCCGGCCTCGACCCGCTCATCACCGAGGCGGCCGCCGACGGCCCCGGCCTCGTCGACTTCGTCGGCGCGGTGGCCGCCGCCGAGCACGAGGCGGTCGGGGACGGCAAGGTGGCCGTCATCTGCCCGGCCGACCTCCTCGACGCCCTCCGAGACGTGCTCCCGCCGGTGCCCGAAGGGGCCGGCGTGCTCGACGTCGACATCGCCCTGCTCGCCGTCGACCAGGCCAAGGGCCTCGAGTTCGACTCGGTGGTGCTCGTCGAGCCGGCGGCCATCATCGCCGAGGGGACGCCGGCCACGGGCCGCCGCGCCCTCTACGTGGCCATGACCCGGACGACCCGCCGGCTGCACATCGTCCACGCCCAGCCGCTCCCGCCAGAGCTCGCCGGCGTGGGTGCCAGAATGAGCGGGTGACGGACCCTCCTCCGGCGCTCAGCTGGGCCATCGAGCCGGTCGGGCCCCTCCACGGCGACGTGCCCATCAGCGGCTCCAAGAACGCGGTGAGCAAGCTCATGGTGGCCGCCCTCCTGGCCGAGGAGCCGAGCACCATCACCAACGCCCCCGAGCTCCGCGAGGTCGACATCACCGCCGGGATGCTGCGCTCGGTGGGCGCCGGCGTATCGATCGAGGGCGACAGGATCGAGGTCGACCCGGGGTCGGCCGGTGAGAGCCGCATCCCGGTGTCGTACAGCGGCTTGAACCGCATGTCGGTGCTGCTCGTCGGGCCGCTGCTGCACCGCATCGGCGAGGCGTTCGTGCCCTTCGTGGGTGGGGACCGCATCGGCCCCCGACCCCTGGACTTCCATGTCGACGCGCTCCGCCAGTTCGGGGCCGAGGTGGCAGTGACCGACGAGGGCCTGGAGGCGAAGGCGCTGACGCTGCACGGCACCCGCATCCGCCTGCCCTGGCCCAGCGTGGGCGCCACCGAGACGATCCTGCTCACCGCGGCGCTGGCCGAAGGCCGCACGGTCCTCGAGAACGCGGCCATCGAGCCTGAGGTGGTCGAGCTCGCCCTCTTCCTGCAGCGGATGGGGGCCCGGATCGAGCTCCAGCCCGACCGCCGGTTCGTCGTCGAAGGCGTTCCCCACCTCACCGGCGCCGACCAGCGCCTCGGTGGCGACCGCATCGAGGCGTTCTCGTACCTCGTCGCCGGGTTGGCCACGGGCGGATCCGTCCGGATCACCGGCTGCACCCAGGAACGGCTGGTCACGGCCATCTCGACCCTGCAGCACATGGGCGTCAGCTTCCGGATCACCGACGACACCATCACCGCCTGGGTCGACCAGCTCCGCCCGTGCGCGGTGCGCACCAGCCCCCATCCGGGGTTCATGACCGACTGGCAACCGCCCATGATCGTGCTCTGCACCCGCGCCCACGGGATGTCGGTGGTGCACGAGACGATCTTCGAGGACCGGCTCGGGTACATCGACGCCCTCCAGCACATGCAGGCCGAGGTCGAGCTCTTCGACCAGTGCCTGGTGGGCGACCCGTGCCGCTTCCAGGAGTCGGGCGCCAAGCACTCGGCCCTCATCCGGGGGGTGTCGCCCCTCCAGGGGGCGGAGGTGGAGATGCCCGACATCCGGGCCGCGTTCGCCTACGTCATCGCCGCGGCGGCCGCCGGCAGCCCCTCCGTCCTGCACGGCGTCCACCACCTCGAGCGCGGATACGACCACGTGTTCGACAAATTCTCCGAGCTGGGACTGGGCATCAGGCAAGTCGGCGCCTGAGCCGTTGGCGCGAAATCGCCCTGGGCCGATTTGCGCTCGGTCACGGGGTGCCGCGTATCATGTCGACTTCCCAGTGCCGTTGTAGCTGCGCGCGCACTCACCCGCCCCCGGAGGTCCCACTACTTCGCTACGCCTATCCCCAGGGTTTTCCGTCTGCACCTCGTAGGGACGACTGTCCAGAGCGAACGCTGCTCGCGAGCTTGAATGCCCAATGACGACTGCCCGCATTTCGAGCCACACCTGACTGCCTATTTCCAGGCATTCTCAAGGAGGCGCACAATGCGCGTTCAACATCCAGGCAGCAAGCAACACCAACTCAAGGCACTCCTCGGAGCGCTCATTCTGTCCACCGGCCTCCTGGCCACCACGACGTTCGCAGGCGTCGCCCCGGCGTCGGCATGGAGCAGTTGGGACGAGCCTCCCACCTCCGAGAACCTCGAAGCGCTCCGATGGTGCGAGTCGACCAACGACTACGGGGCCGACACCGGCAACGGGTACTACGGCGCCTACCAGTTCGACCTGTCCACCTGGTGGTGGCTGGGGTACGAGGGTTGGCCCAGTGAGGCCGAGGCCGAGGTCCAGGACCAGGCCGCCATCGACCTGTACAACTACTCCAACTGGGACGCCTGGCCGTCCTGCTCGAGGTGGTTGGGCCTGAAGTGGTAACCCGCTGAACCGCCGGCGGGGACGAGCAGTCGTCCCCGCCGGCCCTCAAGCCCGGATGTCGACCGGCACCCCCACCGGAAGCGCCTTGGCCAGCTTCGTGATCGCCGCGTTGCTCATCCGGACACAGCCATGGCTGATGTTGCGGCCCAGGCTGGCGGGATCGTTGGTGCCGTGGATCCCCATCTGGCCCTCGCCGCCGGCGTAGTCGTACAGCACCTCCGAGTACCCCGACAGCGGGTAGGCGTAGGGCCCGAACATCGGCTGGGAGCTGGCCGTCTCAAACAGGGCGGTCGTGTAGAAGCGCCCGACGGTGGTGGGCGTGGCCGGCGCGCCCACACCCACCTTGTCTTCCAGGAAGACCCGGCTGCCCTTCCAGACCGTCAGCTTGTGGGCGCTCACCTGCACCTCGATGCGGTAGTCGTGAGTGGCGACGGTCACGTCGGAAGCCCTGATCCACCCGGTGGAGCCGTTGGGCCGCACCGGCAGGAGCACCTTGAACCAACCCGTCAGCTGCTCCTCGATCAGCACGACGAGGCGGCTCCCATCGGCCTGCGGGTTCGGCAGGATGTGCGCCGGCCAGGTCGCCCCCGGGGCGTCGAACACCGAGAGCGACGACGTCTTCGCCGTGGCCACCGCCGACACCGTGGCCGTCGGAGCCGCAGCAGCGACCGTCGCCGGTGGCCCGTCGAGCTTGAGCGTGCGCGGGGAGGGCGAGCTGCAGCCGGCCGCCAGCACCAGGACCAGCCCCGTCGCGGCGACCAGCCGGGAGTGCTGCGGACGGCGACCCCTCACGCCGCCCGATCGTACCGGCCTACGGTCAGATCCGGCCCGCCAGACGGAGGCCGCCTACCCATCCCCCGGTGCTTCATCCGTGGGTCCAAGGTCTTCGGGGTTTCGGGGCCGGAGCTCGAGGTAGGCGGCCTTCGCCGCAGCCACGACCGGCACGGCCAGGAGGGCGCCGACGACGCCGCCGGCCGAGACGCCGATCAGCGCCGCGGTCATCGTGGCCGGCGGCGAGAGCTTCACCGACCGCCCCACGATCAGGGGGCTGAGCACGTGGTTCTCGAACTGCAGGTACAGCACGAAGAAGACCGCGCAGATGACCCCGGTCGTGGCGCCGTGGCTGAAGCCGAGGAGCACGAACGGGATCCCGCCGGCGGCGCCGCCGATCTGGGGGACGAGGTCGAACAGGGCGACCCACACGGCCAGGAGCGGGGTGAGCGGCACCTGCAGGATGAGCCCGACGGTCAGCACGGCCAGGCCGGCGACGCCGGCGACCAGCACCGAGCCAGCGACGTACTTGCCGAACGTCTGATACGCCAGCAGCCCGAGACGGTCGGCCTGCGGCCGACGGTGCTCCGGTACCAACCGGCGGGCGGCCCGCACCAGGCGCTCGCCGTCGAGGAGCAGGCTGATGGTGATCAGCAGGGTGAACCCCGCCACCAGCAGCCCGTCAGCCAGGGTCTGCGCCGCGCCGATGAGCGGGGTGTCCTGCCCCTCCAGTCGGTCGGGCAGGCTGTTGATCCCCTTGCGGATGGCGTCGGCCGTGCCGGCCCGGGCCAGGTCGTCGCCGATGACCGGGAGCTGCTCGATCTGGCCCACGACGCGGTCGGTTTCCCGGGTCAGGTCCCTTCCCTGGTCGATGGCCGGCGGGATGAGCAGGGCGCCGGCGGCGACGAGGAGGACGAGGAAGCCGAGCATGACCGCGGCGACACCGTCGGCCCGGTGACCGCCGAGCCGGCGGGTGACCCGTTCGACCAGCGGGTCAAGAGCCAGTGCCAGCAGGGTGCCGACGGCGAGCACGGTGGTCGCCCGGGGCGCCCCCCTGATCAAGGCAGTAAGAGCGAGCAGCGCCACGAAGGCGGCCATGACCCAGGCCACCGACCGCCAGTCGAGGTCGACCTCCCGCACGGGACCCCTCTCGGCGTCGGCCACCGGTCGGTACTGTACCGACATGGTGGCGCCCATCCCCCGGGAGCGCCTCCGGGTCTCGGCGCGGTCGGCGGTCATGGCCGTGGCCATGCTCGGCGCCACCCTGGCCCTCCTCGCCGTCGTGGCCGCGTCACAGCGGGTGATCGGGTGGATCCTGGTCGCCGGCACCCTCGCCGCCCTGCTCCACCCGCTGGTGACGCTGCTCGCCCGGCGGATGCCCCGGGCCCTGGCCACCGCGGTGGTGATGCTGGCGCTGGTGGGCGGCCTCGGCGCCGTGGGGTACGGCCTGGTCGACGACGTCACACGGGAAACCCACCGCCTGCAGGACGCCGGGCCGGAGCGGGCGCGGGAGATCGAGGCGTCGCCCCGGTTCGGCGAGCTGGCCCGTGAGATCAAGCTGGCCGATCGGACCGAGCGCTTCCTCCAGGGCCTGCCGGCCCGGCTGCGGGGCGGCACGCCGGCCGAGGCCATCCGGGCCGCGGCGACCCGGGGCGTGGCGTTCCTGGCTACCGGCGTGCTCACCATCTTCTTCCTCCAGCACGGCCCCCGCCTGGCCCGCTCGGCGGGTGACCAGATCCGGGACCCGGGCCGCCGTGAGCGGGTCGAGGTGCTCGCCGCCGCCGTCTACCGGCGGGCGTTCGGGTACGCCGGTGCGTCCCTCGCCATGTCGCTGGCCGCCGGCCTGACCGGCTTCCTGGTCGCCCGGTTGGCGGACGTCCCCGGCCCGGCCGCCCTCGGCGTGTGGGTCGGGCTGTGGGACCTGGTGCCCCTCGCCGGCGCCCTCGTCGGCGCCCTGCCGATCGTCGTCCTGGCGATGGCCTCCTCAGGGACCCGTGCCCTGGCGGTCGTCATGGTGTTCATCGCCTACCAGGTGTTGGAGAACCTGCTGGTGGAGCGGAGCGTCGAGCGGACGACGGTGCGGGTGGGGCCGTTCATCACCCTCGCCGCCGGCCTGGTCGGCCTGGAGCTGAGCGGGATCGCCGGGGCGCTCCTGGCCACCCTGGCCGCCACCATCGCCGTCTCGACCGCCAACGAGCTGGCGAAATCCAGAGCGGCCCAGGAACACGCCGGCGCCGAGGAACGTTCTCCGTAGCGACAGTTTCCTTTTGGAGGTCGTCGATGAAGTTCGTGCTGCGCCGCTCGCTCCCTTCGATCGCGGGCCTGGTCGGCCTGCTGCTCACCGTCGGCTTCGCCGCCGTCGCCTTCCTCGATGCTCCCGTCTGGTTCCCGGTGGCGTTTGCCGTCGTCATGGTCGGGATCCAGTACGTGGTCAACCCGTACATCATCCAGTGGCTGGTGCCGGCGACGGTGATCGCCCACGACGGCCGGCGCTACGCCATCGACCACCCCCTGGGCGACATCGTCGCCCGCCGGTGCGCGGACGCCGGCATCCCGATGGTCAAGCTCGGCATCGTCGACGACGGGAACCCGAACGCGTTCACCTTCGGCCGCACGCCCCGCGACGCCCGGATGTGGGTCACCCGCGGACTGCTGGAGCGGCTCGACGAGCGGGAACTCGACGCCGTCGTGGCCCACGAGGTCGGCCACATCAAGCACTGGGACTTCGCGGTCATGACCGTCGCCGCCGTCATCCCGATGGCCCTGTACCTGGCCTACCTGATCGCCCGGGGCAGCGACCGGGCCGAGGCCCGGGCCGTCGCCATCGGCGCCTACGTGGCGTACCTGGCGTCGCAGCTCACCCTCCTGGCCCTGAGCCGGGCGCGGGAGACGGCCGCCGACCACTGGTCGTGCGAGTCGACCGGCGACGGCGACGCCCTGGCGTCGGCCCTCGTCAAGATCGCCTACGGCATGGGCCAGGTCAACGCAGCCCAGAAGGAGGAGGCCCACGCCCTCATCGCCCAGGGCAAGGAGGGCCGCAAGGAGGCGGCCAGGCTGGCGGCCCGCAGCCGCCGGGCGCAGTCCATGCGGGCCATGGGCATCTTCGAGCCCCGCTCGGCCGAGGCGCTGTCGGCTGCGTTCGCGCAGGGCATCGACCCCGACCGGGCCATGGCCGCCATGCGGTGGGACCTGGCCAACCCGTGGGGGGCGACGCTCGAGAAGCTCTCCTCCCACCCGTTGGTCGCCCGGCGCATCCGCGACCTGGAGGAGTCGGGTCTCCCCGGCGCCCCCAGGCAGTGGAGCGCGCTGCGGGCCCTGTCCGCCGCCTCGCCCGAGCAGATCTTCGAGGCCCGGGCCCGCTTCGCCCGGGAGCTGGCGGTGGCGGTGGCGCCGTGGGTGCTCGTCGTCGGAGCCGTGGTCTTCGGGCTGCTGCCCGACAGCCGCTTCGGCATGGGCCTCGGCCTGGCCGTCGCCGGCCTGCTGTTCTTCGTCAAGCAGCACGTCCGCTACCCGGGCGACCACCAGCCGGTCGACGAGGTCGCCGGCCTCCTGGAGCGCCTCGACGCCGGCCCCGTCGCCGGCATCGGCGTGACGGTCAGGGGCCAGATCGTGGGCCGGGGAATGCCGGGCTACGTGCTGTCTCCCGACCTGGTGGTGGCCGACGCCTCCGGCTTCGTGCCTCTTCTCTACCGCCAGCCCATCCCCTTCGCCGCCGCCTTCTTCGGCCTGTTCCGGGCCGAGAAGTTCCTCGGCCAGGAGGTGGAAGCCCGGGGCTGGTACCGCCGCCTCCCAGGTCCCGTCGTCGAGCTCCGCGACGTCCGCACCGTCGACGGCCGCACGGCCCGCTCCTTCGAGTGGGTCGCCCGCTACGCCGGCGCCGTGCTGCTCGTCGTGGCCGGCGTCGCCCTCATGCTGGCCGGCGTGGCATAGCCCCCACCGACCGATTTGGCTGCACTGACGGGTCTATAGGCACGTCACTGCAGCCAGAACGAGGGGGGGGTCAGGCGCCGGCCGCCCGTTTGTCGAGCCACCGCTTCAGGCCGGCGGCGTTGGAGTGGACGCCGTTGAGGATGGCCATCGTCTCGCTCGGGTCGGCGCCGAAAGCGCCGGCCAGGGCGCCGGCGACGTCGTCGCCCCGCGACCACGCCGCCTCCGCCACCGCGGCCCACGCCCGCAGCACGTCCTCGGCCTCGCCGAGGACGTCGGCGGGATCGGCGTCCAGCACGCCGAAGTGGGCCAGCGCCAGCGCTGAGGGCCGGCGGGCGGCGAACAGGTGCAGGGACCGGATGGCCAGGTCGAGGTCGAACTCGGGCGGCGGCGTCGCGGGCCGGAGCACGCCGATATCGGGGAGGCGGACGCCGGCGGCGTCGCCGGCGAACAGGACGCCGGACTCCGAGTCGTGCAGGGCCAGATGGTGCGACGCGTGCCCCGGCGAGTGGATGGCGGTCAGCGTGCGCCCGGGCCCGACCGGGATGCCCTCGCCGTCCTCCAGGGCGACGATGCGCTCGACCGGCGTGGGGTCGAGCCGGCCGTAGAGCGAGTCGAGAATGTCGCCGAAGACCCGAGCCGCCGAGGCGACGAGTCGGGACGGGTCGACTAGGTGGCGGGCGCCGGCCGGGTGGACGTACACCGTGGCCCCGGGGAAGGCCCGGGCCAGGTCGCCGACGCCCCCGGCGTGGTCGAGGTGGATGTGGGTGACGACGATGCCGGCCAGATCCTCCGGGCCGACACCGAGGCCGGCGAGGGCGTCGAGCACCATGGGCACTGACGTCTGGCTGCCCGTCTCCACCAGCACCGGCGCCGGCCCCGCGACGAGCCAACCGGCGGTGACCCGCTCCCACCCGCCGAGCAGGGTGTCGATCTGGTGCAAGCCTTTCAGTCGCCGAGCTCCGGCATCACCTTGTCGACGAACTCCTGCACCCGGGAGACGCCGTCGGCCGGCCAGCTGGCGATGAGGTGGTCGAAGCCGATCTTTCGCAACGCGTCGGCCTCCCGCCGGACCTCGTCCCACGGCTCCGAGATGGACAGGTTCGTCGACCGGCCGATGTCCGCCGGGTCACGGCCGGCGGCTTCAGCGGCCCGGTCGACGATCGCCGACTTGCGGGCCAGCGACGCCGGCGACCCGAAGCCGTGCCACACGTCGGCGTGCCGGCCGACGAGGGGCAGCATGACCTTCTCGCCGGTCGCACCGATCCAGAGCGGCGGGTACGGCTGCTGCACCGCCCGGGGCCGGTAGAACGCGTGCTGCAAACGGTAGTGGCGGCCCTGGAAGTCGAAGTCGTCTGACGTCAACAGCCCCTTGATGATCTGGACCGTCTCCTCCAGGAGCTGGATGCGCTCCCCGGTCGGCGGGAAGTCGAAACCGAGCCGCTCGTGCTCGTCCCCGTGCCACGCCGCCCCGAGGCCGACGTTCAGCCGCCCGGACGACACGTGGTCGACGGTCACCACTTCGGCGGCGAGCAGCGACGGATGCCGGTACGTGACGCCGGTGACCAATGCGCCCAGGCGGATCCGCGTGGTCACCGCCGCCAGGGCGGCGAGCAGCGTCCACGCCTCCAGGCATGGCCCGTTCCGGTCGCCGTAGAGGGCGGTGAAGTGGTCGAAGACCCAGGCCGACTCGAACCCCGCCGCCTCGGCCCACTGCACCCGGTCGCGGAGCTCGGGCCAGTCGAGCTGGTGCTGGGAGACGTCGATGCCGACCTTCATTGCCCGCCACCGTAATCGGGCCGGTTCGTCAGTCGGTCTTGCTGAACCGCTTCACGGCGATGGCGAAGACCAACAGGCCGAGGCCGGCGAGGATCACCAGCTGGAGCGCGAACGGCACCGGCCAGCCGTTCCACGTCAGCCCCGGGTCGAGGACGCGTGCCGCCGCCGGCGTCAGATCCAGGTGCGAGAACACCACGTGGCGCATGGGGTTCACCGCGTAGGTCACCGGGTTGATCTTGGTGGCGAACGCCAGCCAGACCGGCAATCCCGACGTGGGGTAGAGGGCGCCCGACAGGAACATCATCGGTGTGATGACGGTCTGGATCACCGGCATCACCGACTGGATGTTGGCCACGCGTGCACCGAGCAGCAGGCCGAACGCGGTGATCGACAGCGACGCCAGGAACAGCACGGCCAGCAGCTCGATCATCAGCACCGGCGAGTAGGGCACGTCGGCCAGCCCGGCCAGGGCCAGAATGATCACCGCCTGGGCGGTGGCCACGATTGCTCCGCCGACGCACTTGCCCGCCATGATCGACGTCCGCCGGATCGGCGCCACCAGCATCTCCCGCAGGAAGCCGAACTCCCGGTCCCACACCACCGACACGCCGGAGAACACGGCGGTGAACATCACCGAGGTGGCGAGCACACCGGGGAAGAGGAACGTGCGGAAGCTGACGTTCTCCGAACCGACCGACACGACCCGGGACAGGCCGGTGCCCAGCACGAACAGCCACAGCAGCGGCTGCACCAGGCCGGCGGCGAGGCGCCGGCGGTCCTTGAGCCAGCGGAGGAGCTCGCGGTGGCAGACGATCCGCGCCGCTCGAATGTCAGCGGCCAGGCCGGTCGGCGGCCGCTCGACCGGGGCCAGCTCCAGGGAGGTTTGCACCGTCGTCGTCATCGCTACCTCCGTCCGCGGAACATGGCGGGAATCTCCGAGCCGGGGTTGGCCTCGGCGTCACGGATCGTCCGGCCGGTGAAAGTCATGAACACGTCGTCGAGCGTCGGCCGGGTGACGCTCACCGAACGTACCGCCACGCCGAGGTCGGCGAGCAACCGGGGCACGAACCGCTCACCGTCCGGGACGTGCAGCTCGAGGGCGCCGGCCACCGACGAAGCCTCCAGGCCGAACTGGCGCTTGATGGCTGCGGCGGCAGCCGCTTCGTCGTCGGTCTCCAGCCGGATGCGGTCGGTGCCGATGGCCGCCTTGAGCGCCTGGGGCGTGTCGAGGGCGACGATCTGGCCGGCGTCCATGATGGCGATGCGGTCGCAGTTCTCCGCCTCGTCCATGTAGTGGGTGGTGAGGAAGATCGTCAGGTCCTCGGCGTGGCGCAGCTCGTTCAGGTACTCCCAGATCGACGCCCGGGTCTGGGGGTCGAGGCCCACCGTCGGCTCGTCGAGGAACAGGACCCGCGGCGAGTGGAGCAGGCCGCGGGCGATCTCCAGCCGGCGCTTCATGCCGCCGGAGAAGGTGGAGACGTCCTTGTCCCGCCGGTCCCACAGGCCGACCAGCTCCAGCACCTGGCGCATCCGGGTCTCGAGCCGGGCGGATGGAACCCCGTAGAGCTGGCCGTGGAAGCGCAGGTTCTGGGCTGCGCTCAGGTACGTGTCCAGCGTCATGTCCTGGAACACCAGGCCGATCTCCCGGCGGACGTCGTCGCGCTGGGTCACCACGTCGAAGCCGGCGACCTCGGCCCGCCCGCCGGTCGGCCGGAGGAGGGTGCACAGCATGTTGATCGTGGTCGACTTGCCGGCGCCGTTGGGGCCGAGGAACCCGAACGTCTCGCCCGCGTGCACCTCGAAGTCGACGCCCCGTACGGCCTCGACGTCGCCGAAGCGCTTCTGCAGGTCCTGCACCCGGATGGCGGGCGGTCGGTCGGTCGCCATGGGATGGGCACCTCCTCGGGGAACAATCGTTGGAAATACCAACGATAGACACTTCCAATCGAATGTCAAGCCGGTTACCATCGAACGTGTGGAGGACCAGCGACTCGATGCGCTCTCCGGCGTGCTGCTGCTGGCCCGCGAGATGCACCGTGAGATGCACGGGTTGATGATCCAGGAGACCTGGGCCATCGACGCCGGCTTCCGCCCCCCGTGCCTCGGGGTGCTCGCCGTCGTCGAACGCCTGCAGCCCGTCTCCCAGCGGGAGATCAGCGACACCCTCGGCCTGGACGCCAGCGACGTCGTCGGCGTGCTCGACATCCTGGAGGGGGCGAAGATGGTCGAGCGCCGGCGGGACCCGGCCGATCGGCGCCGGCATGCCGTCGTCCTCACCGAGCTCGGCGAGACGGCGGCCCAGCGCGTCGCCGCCCTCCGGGCCCAGGCCGGCGACCGGGTCCTGGCCGGCCTCGACGACGAGGAGCGCCGGCAACTCGTCACCCTCCTCGACCGGGCCAACGCCCACCATGCGCCCCAGTGCCAGCCCAGCCTGTCCGGACGGGGCCTGCGCGTTTAGCCCCTCGCTGCGCCTGGGTACGCGCGCAGCGTGGGTACATCGCTGCAAGAGGTGCGCGCCGCCGCCGCCGGGTGCCGGGCGTGCGACCTGTGGGAGTGCGGCACCCAGACCGTGTTCGGCGAGGGATCACAATCCTCGGAGCTGATGCTGGTCGGCGAGCAACCGGGTGACAAGGAGGATCTGGCCGGGCGCCCGTTCGTCGGCCCGGCCGGTCGGATCCTCGACGAAGCGTTGAAAGAGGCAGGCATCGACCGGTCCACCGTGTACATCACCAACGCGGTCAAGCACTTCAAGTGGGAGGCGCGCGGCAAGCGCCGGCTGCACAAGCGCCCGGATTCCCGCGAGATCGCGGCCTGCCGCCCGTGGCTCGACCGGGAGATCGAGCTGGTCCAACCCAAAGTCGTCGTCTGCCTCGGTGCGACCGCATGCCAAGCCCTCCTCGGGCGGACGTTCAAGGTCACCAAGCAGCGGGGCGAGCTGTTCCCCCAGCCGGCGGGGCACGTCATCACCGCCACCGTGCACCCGTCCTCCATCCTGCGGGCACGAGATCCTGCGGCCCGGGAGGCGGAGATGAAGGCCTTCACCGAGGATCTCCGGCTCGTCGAGCGGCAGCTGAGGGCCTTCTCCGCCTAACATCCGCCGCCATGCAAGAAGGCAGCAAGAAGGCCATCGTCGCCGCGTTCCTGGCCAACCTGGCGATCGCGCTCGGCAAGCTCGTCGGGTTCCTCATCACCGGGGCGGCGTCGATGCTCGCCGAGTCAGTCCACTCGTTCGCCGATTCGGGCAACCAGGGGCTGCTCTTCCTCGGTGGGGCGCGGGCCAGGAAGACGGCCACCCCCGAGCACCCATTCGGGTTCGGGAGGGAGCGCTACTTCTGGTCGTTCGTCGTGGCCCTGGTCCTCTTCACCCTGGGCGGCCTGTTCGCCCTGTTCGAGGGCATCGAGAAGCTGCGCGAGCCTCACGAGATCGAGGGTGCCGGCGTCGCCTTCGCCATCCTGCTCCTGGCCATCGTGATGGAGGGCTACTCCCTGCGCACGGCCGTCAAGGAGAGCAAGCACGTCAAGCGCAGCGAGTCGTGGCCGCAGTTCATCCGCCGGTCGAAGTCCCCTGAGCTGCCGGTCGTGCTGCTCGAGGACGTCGGCGCCCTGACCGGCCTGGTCTTCGCCGTCGTCGGCCTGGGCCTGGCCGAGATCACCGGCAACCCTCGGTTCGACGCCGTCGGCAGCATCGCCATCGGCCTTCTGCTCTGCGTGATCGCCGTCATCCTGGTGATCGAGATGAAGGGCCTACTCATCGGCGAGGGCGCGTCGCCGGCCGTCCTGACCAGCATCCACGAGGCGATGGCGTCCACCGACCGGGTGCGGAAGGTGATCCACATGCGCACCGAGCACCTCGGGCCCGAGGAACTGCTGGTGGCGGCCAAGCTCAGCTTCGACTCGAACCTCGACCTGCCGGCGCTGGCCGAAGCCATCAACGAGGTCGAGCGCCGGGTACGCGACGCCGTCCCCGCCGCCCGCATGATCTACATCGAGCCGGACATCGAGCGCTCCCCGGAGAGCCAGGCGACGGCGAAGTAGCCGAGTGTGCAATCTTGTACCGCAGCGGTACAAGATTGCACACTCGCCGATCAGTCCACTGGTGCCGGCGGGTAGACCTTCGAGCCCAGGGTCACGAACTCGACGGACTTCTCCTCCATGCCAAGCTCGAGGGCGGCCTCCTCGCTCACGCCGTGGGCGGCGGCGTAGTCGCGGACGTCCTGGCTGATCCGCATCGAGCAGAACTTCGGCCCGCACATGGAGCAGAAGTGGGCGGTCTTGGCCGCCCCGGCAGGCAGGGTCTCGTCGTGGTAGGCCCGGGCCGTGTCGGGGTCGAGGGCCAGGTCGAACTGGTCCTCCCAGCGGAACTCGAAGCGGGCCTTTGACAGGGCGTCGTCCCACGCCTGGGCGCCGGGGTGGCCCTTGGCCACATCCGCGGCGTGGGCCGCGATCTTGTAGGCGATCACGCCTTCCTTGACGTCGTCCTTGTCGGGCAGGCCGAGGTGCTCCTTGGGCGTGACGTAGCAGAGCATCGCCGTCCCGTACCAGCCGATCATGGCCGCCCCGATGGCGGAGGTGATGTGGTCGTAGCCGGGGGCGATGTCGGTGGTGAGCGGGCCCAGCGTGTAGAACGGCGCCTCGTGGCAGAGCTCCAGCTGGAGCTCCATGTTCTCCTTGATCTTGTGCATCGGCACGTGCCCCGGCCCCTCGATCATCACCTGCACGTCCTGGTCCCAGGCGATCTTGGTCAGCTCGCCCAGGGTGGCCAGCTCGCCGAGCTGGGCCTCGTCGTTGGCGTCGTCGATGCAGCCAGGGCGCAGACCGTCCCCCAGCGAGAAGGCGACGTCATAGGCGGCGAGGATCTCGCACAGCTCCTCGAAGTGGTCGTAGAGGAAGTTCTCCTTGTGGTGGGCCAGGCACCAGGCGGCCAGGATCGACCCGCCCCGGCTGACGATGCCGGTGCGCCGCTTCGCGGTGAGGGGCACGTACCTCAGGCGCACGCCGGCGTGGACGGTGAAGTAGTCGACGCCCTGCTCGGCCTGCTCGACGATCGTGTCCCGGTAGACCTCCCAGGTGAGATCCTCCGCCTTGCCGTCGACCTTCTCCAGCGCCTGGTAGATCGGCACCGTCCCGATGGGCACCGGCGAGTTGCGGACGATCCACTCCCGGGTGGTGTGGATGTCGGCGCCGGTCGACAGGTCCATCACCGTGTCGGCGCCCCACTTGGTGGCCCAGGTGAGCTTGTCGACCTCGTCCTCGATCGACGACGTGACGGCCGAGTTGCCGATGTTGGCGTTGATCTTCACCAGGAAGTTGCGGCCGATGACCATCGGCTCGGACTCGGGGTGGTTGACGTTGCTCGGGAGAATGGCCCGGCCCCGGGCGATCTCGTCTCGGACGTACTCGGCCGCCATGTTCTCCCGCCGTGCGACGAACTCCATCTCCGGCGTGATCTCGCCCCGACGGGCGTAGCGCATCTGCGTGACCGTGTGGCCCGCCTTGGCCCGCAGTACCGGGACGGACTTCGCCGGCGTCATGTCACCCCGGCGGCCGGCGGACCGGCCGTCGTCACGGGGCGTGGGCCGCCGGCCCTCGTACTCCTCGACGTCGCCCCGGGCGAGGATCCAGTCCCGGCGGAGAAGGGGCAGGCCGGCGCTGGGGTCCGAACCGGGGCCGCTGGTGTCGTAGAGGCGGATCGACGACCCGTCGGTCAGCGCCACCTCGGTGAACGGGACACCATCGACGTACACCTTGCGCCGTGCGGCCATCTCGAATTCGCTCCCTTCGCCGGCATGACCCGGACAGGTTCAGACGGTCGGCGCTTGGTTGCGCCCTCTCAGCCCCGATCAACCAGGGGCTCCCGTGTGCTGCCAGCTTGTCACACCGGTTTCGTGGGTACCCCCTCCGGTATGTCGAACCCTCAGCACCCGGAGCGTGACCTCGCCGCCGATCCCTCCCACGGCCCGGTGCCGCCCGAGAACCAGCCCGGCCACCACCCGACCGAGGAGCAGGACCAGCCGCCCCTCGACAAGTTCGCGGCGAAGCTCGGAACGATGGAGCCGGCGGCGCGCGAGGAGGTGCTGGCCGACGAGCCTCACGCGCCGCCGGCGCCGGCGGCCCGGCGCAATGCCCTCGTCGGCGTGGCCGCGGTTGCCGCCCTGGTCGCGGTGGTCCTCGCCGTGCTCACCGGCCGGCGCCGGCGCGCCCGCCGCTGAGACTCGAGGCCGTTAGGACCCGACGACCGACGTCGGCAGGCCGGCGAGCCGGGAGGCGAACACGCCCACGATGCCCTCGATCGTGGTCTGCCCCTGCACCGGCATCTGCGGGCCAACCGGCTGGGCGAAGTACACGCCGAGGAGCGCCCGCCCCCGCTGGAGGTAGACGGCGACCGTGCGCGATGGCGGATCGGAGCCGTTGTCGGACGTGAGGTCGTACGCCCGGCGGTTCACCGTGGGGGTCTGGGCCCAGGTGGCGTCGGGCGGGGCATTGAACGTCGTGATCACGGGCAGCTCGCCGGGCGCTCCCGCCACCGGCGTCTTCGGACACCGGGCCACCTCCGACTGGAGCTCGGAAAAGGCCTGGGTCGTGCCACCCGAGTCGGCGTAGAGCACCCCCTCGGTGCTGAGGACGACCTTGCCGGCGGGGTCGAGCACGTAGTCCTGCAGGCGGGCGGCGCGGCGGGACTCGCTCGGGTAGCGGCCGTTGCACAGGTCGAGCGTGGGCTGGTTGAGGCCGGCGCCGCCCGGGAACAGCACGACGTCTGCGTTCTGCGGCACGTCCTCCGGCCTCACGACCAGCAGCGACAGGGCGGAGGCCGAGGGGTCGGAGCCGAAAGAGATGGTCGGCTCGGTCGTGGGCGTCGAGGGCTCGTCCACCGGTGTGCGGTTGGCGGAGACGGTGCTGGAGGTGTCCGACCGGGTGGACAGCACGACGCCGACGACGCCGACCAGCAGGCCGACGACAACGGCGAGCGCCCACTTCCACGCCTTCTGGGGGCGCTTCGCCGTCGCCGCGCCCGTCCCGGCGCCGGCGGTCTCCGGTCGGTGGACGACCGGCGCCGGCAGTCCGTGGCCACCGGGCAGGGGGTTCACGTCCTGCGGTGGCGGGTCGTTGACGGCGGCCGAGTCCACCGTGGCGAACGTCCACGACGACCCGGTCCAGTACCGCTTACGGCTCGGCGTCCAGAAGTCCGGGTACCAACCCGGCGGTGCGCCTCCGTCGCTCATGCCCACCATCTTGCCCCGCCTTCGGGAAGCGAGGTGCGCGGCGGTATGGTCGACGGGGTGAACAGTTCCTTGCTCGACGCCTGCTGGGGCAAGCCCGTCGAGCGGGTGCCGGTGTGGTTCATGCGTCAGGCGGGGCGGTGCCTGCCCGAATATCGGGCCCTCCGCGAGCGCTACGGCATGTTCGAGATCTTCCGCAACCCCGAGCTCGCGGCCGAGGTCACCATGCAGCCGGTGCGCCGGCTGGGCGTCGACGCCGCCATCCTGTTTTCCGACATCGTCGTGCCCTTGGCCGCGGTGGGCGTCGGCGTGGAGCTGCAGCCGGGACCGGTGCTGGCCGAGCCCTTCCGCACGCCGGCGGACCTGGCCCGCCTGCGGCCCCTGGAGCCCGAGGCCGACATGCCCTACGTGCTCGACACGGTTCGGCTCCTGACCGCCCAGCTCGACGTGCCGCTCATCGGCTTCGCCGGCGCCCCGTTCACCCTGGCCAGCTACCTGATCGAGGGCGGTTCCTCGAAGACCCTCGGGCGGACCAAGGCGGCCATGCACGCGGAGCCGGCGTTCTGGTCGGAGCTGCTCGACCGGCTGGCCGACATGGTGATCGCGTTGCTGCGGGCCCAAGTGGCGGCCGGCGCCGCCGCCGTCCAGGTGTTCGACTCGTGGGCCGGACTGCTCAGCCCCGCCGACTACCGGCGCTCGGTGCTGCCCGCCACCCGGAAGATCTTCGCCGGCCTGGAGGACCTGGGTGTCCCCCGCATCCACTTCGGCGTCGGCACCGGCGAGCTGCTGGAGCTGCTGGCCGAGGCCGGCCCCGACGTGGTGGGCGTCGACTGGCGGGTCCCGCTCGACCGGGCCCGCGCCCGCTTGGGCGACCACGTCGCGGTGCAGGGCAACCTCGACCCCGCCGCCTGCCTGGCGCCGTTCGATGTCGTCGCCCGCGAGGCGACCGCCGTCCTCGACGCCAACGCCGGCCGCCCCGGCCATGTGTTCAACCTCGGCTGGGGCGTGCTCCCGGAGACCGACCCCGACATCCTCCGCCGCCTGGTCGACTTCGTCCACGGTGCTCAGTAGCCAGGGCGGCGGAGCCGCGAGCGCAGTCGGCGTCCTGCTGATGGCGTACGGGACGCCGGCCACTCCCGACGACGTCGAGGCTTACTACACCCACGTGCGCAGGGGCCGTCCACCGTCGCCCGACCAGCTGGCCGACCTCCGCCGGCGCTATGACGCCATCGGGGGCACGTCGCCGCTGCTGGAACGGACTCGTGAGCAGGCGGGCGGCATCCAGGCCGCGCTGGGGGAGGAGTTCCGCGTCGAGCTGGGCATGAAGCACGCGCCGCCGTTCATCGAGGGCGGCGTGGCTGCCCTCGCCGGCGCCGGCGTGGCGCGGGTGGTCGGCCTCGTGCTGGCGCCGCATTACTCGGCGCTGTCGGTGGGCGAGTATGCGAAGCGGGCGGAGGCGACGGCCGCCAGCCTCGGGCTGGACTTCACCATGGTGACGTCGTGGCACCTGGCGCCGGGCTATCTCGACCTGCTGGCCGGCTTCGTCGGAGACGAGCTGGCGCAGCTCGACGCCGACCCGGTCGAGGTGGTGTTCACCGCCCACTCGCTGCCGACGCGCATCATCGCCATGGGCGACCCGTACCCGGAACAGCTGGCCGAGACGGCCAAGGAGGTGGCGGCGCGGGCCGGCGTCGACCGGTGGTCGGTGGGCTGGCAGAGCGCCGGCCGCACCCCCGAGCCGTGGATCGGTCCCGACATCCTCGCCGTGCTTCCCGCGCTGGTCACCGCCGGCGCCGCCGGCGTCGTCGTGTGCCCGGCCGGCTTCGTGTCCGACCACCTGGAGGTGCTGTTCGACCTCGACGTCGAGGCCCGGGCCGCAGCGGCCGGGCTCGGACTGGCGTTCACCCGCACGCCGTCGCCGAACGCCCATCCCGCCTTCTGCGCCACCGTGGCCGGCGTGATTCGGAGTGCGGCCACCAGGAGTGATGGCTGAGGTACGACGGGTCGCGGTGGTCGGCGGCGGCATCACCGGCCTGGCTGCGGCCCGCTTCCTCGGCCAGGCCGGCCTGGACGTCACCGTGCTGGAGGCCGGCGCCGGCCCGGGCGGGAAGATTCAGACGCGGGAGCTGGCCGGCGTGCCCGTCGAGGCCGGCCCCGACACCTTCCTCGCCCGGGTGCCATGGGCCGTCGAGCTGTGCCGGGAGCTCGGTCTCGGCGACGAGCTCGTCGCCCCGGCGACCGGCAAGGCTTTCCTGTGGATCGGCGACCGGCTGCGCCCGCTGCCCGAGCGCCACGTGCTCGGCGTCCCGACCGCCCTTGTCCCCCTCCTACGGTCCGGCGTCCTGACGCCGGCCGGCGTGGGTCGGGCCCTGCTGGACCTCGTCCTCCCGAAGGCCGACCTCGGCGCCGACCCGACGGTGGCCGCCGTCGTCGGCCGGCGCATGGGCCGGGAGGTCGTCGACCGCCTGGTCGACCCACTCGTGGGGGGGATCAACGCCGGCCGGGCCGACGAGCTGAGCCTGTCCGCCACCGCGCCGGCCATCGCCGCCGGCGCGGCGCGCTCCCGCAGCCTCGTGCTGGGTCTCCGGCAGGCGAAGGCCGGCGCCGGCGGACCGGTGTTCCTCGGTCTGGCAGGGGGCCTGCACCGCCTCGTCGACCGGCTGGCCTCCGACGTCACCGACCTTCGTCTCGGCACCCGGGTCAGCGCCATCACGTCGGCCGCCGGCATATACCGGCTGGAGTGCACGCCGGGGCCGGACGCCGACGCCGACGCCGTCGTCCTCACCGTCCCGTCGTTCGTCGCCGCCCGGATGGTGGCGACGGTGTCCCCGGCCGCCGCCGACCACCTGGCGCGCATCCGCCACGCCTCGGTCGTCACCGCCACGCTGGCCTACCGCCCGTCGGCCCTGGCCCGGCCCCTCGACGGCGCCGGCATGCTCGTCCCCCGTATCGAGGGCCGGCTCATCACCGCCTGCACGTGGTCGACGAGCAAGTGGCCGGCGCTGGCGGCCAGCGGGCTCGTCCTGCTCCGGGCGTCCTCCGGCCGGGACGGCGACTCCCGGGCCATCGACATGGACGACGACGAGCTCGTCCGCGGTGTCCACGAGGAGCTAGCCGAGGCGCTGGGCCTGGCCGAGAAGCCCGTCGATTCCCTGCTGTCGCGCTGGCCCAGGGGGTTCCCGCAGTACGTCGCCGGCCACCAGGAAACGGTCGCCGGCATTGAAGCCGCCCTGGCCGGCGATGCGCCGGGCGTCCTCGTCGCCGGCGCGTCCTACCGGGGCCTGGGCATCGCCGCCTGCATCGAGCAAGCCCGGCGGGCGGCAACGCTGCTCACAACCTAGAAGGAGTTCTGCAGGTCCCTGAGGGCGTCGATGGCCTCCTGGAACTCGTCACCGAACTGCTCGAGCCGGTCGATGAGCCGGTCGATCGCGTCGTCGATGTTCGACGACGGGAGAGTGGGCGGCGGCATCGTCGGTGGCGGGGTGCTCGTCGGCGGCGCCATGGTGGGTGGGGGCGTCGTGGGGAAAGTGGGGAACGGCGGGAAGGTCGGCGGCGGCATCGTCGGCGGCGGGGTGGACGACGGTGGCTGCGTCGGCGGCGGCATCGTGGGCGGGGGGACGCTCGGGAAGGTGGGGAACGGCGGCAAGGTCGGGAATGTGGGGAACGGCGGGAAGCCCGGAGGTGGCGTCTGCGCGCCGGCCGTCGAGAGGGTGAACCCGATCGTCCCTGTGCCTACCGCCAAGAGCAGCGCCAAGCGGCGCTTCCATACCTGCATTCCAGCCTCCCGCTCCGCTCCGAAGGGTGCACGCGAAACGTAGCACCGGCGGCAGCGGCGTCCACCCATACAATGCGGGCATGACCGACGAGATCGTCGTCCGGTCGCCATACGACGGCGCCGAGGTCGGCCGGGTGCCGAAGCACGGCCCCGACGACGTCGACCGGGCGGTGTCGGTGGCCGCCAAGGCGCTGGCCGACCGGCCGTTCCCGCCGTGGCGGCGGGCGGCGGTGCTCGACCGCGCCGCCCTGGTCCTGGCCGAGCGATCGGAGGACTTCGCCCGCACGATCGCCCGGGAGGCGGCCAAGCCGATCAAGACGGCGAGGGTCGAGGTCACGCGGGCGGTGAGCACGTTCACCTTCGCCGCGGTGGAGGCCCGCCGGCTGACCGGCCAGATGGTCCCGATCGACGCTGCAGAGGTGGGCGAGGGGCGGCTGGCCTTCACGCTGCGGATCCCGGTCGGGGTGGTCGCCGCCATCTCCCCGTTCAACTTCCCGCTGAACCTGGTGGCCCACAAGCTGGCGCCGGCCATCGCCGCCGGCTGCCCGGTCGTGCTGAAGCCGGCCAGCCAGACCCCGCTGTCGGCCGTCGCCCTGGCCCGGCTCCTGACGGAGGAGTGCGGCCTCCCCGTCGGCTACCTCCACGTCGTCACGGGCGGCGGGGGCGAGGTCGGCAACGCCCTGGTCGAACACGCCGGCGTCGCCTACATCACCTTCACCGGGTCGTCCGAGGTCGGCTGGGGCATTTCAGCCAAGGCCGGCCGCAAAAAGGTGGCGCTGGAGCTCGGCAACAACTCGCCGGTGATCATCGAGGCCGACGGCGACTGGGACAAGGCCGCCCGCGCCATCGCCACCGCCGGCTTCAGCCACGCCGGCCAGTCGTGCGTTTCGGTCCAGCGGGTGTACGTCGCCACATCCGTGGCCGAGGCGTTCACCGACGTCCTCACGAAGCTGGTCGACGACCTGGTTGTCGGTGACCCGCTCGACGACGCCACCGACGTCTCCGCCCTCATCAGCGAGAGCGAGCGGGAGCGCGTCATGTCGTGGATCGACGAGGCCGTGTCCGAGGGCGCCCGAGTCGTGGCCGGCGGCGGGCTGGAGCAGGGCGTCCTGCGCCCGACCGTCCTCACCGGCATGACGGCGGACATGAAGGTCTCCCGCGACGAGGTCTTCGGCCCCGTCGTCGCCGTGCAGGCCTACGACTCACTCGACGAGGCCCTGCGCCTGGCCGACGACACGCGCTACGGCCTCCAGGCCGGCATCTTCACGTCGAACCTGGCATCCGCCCTCCGTTCCGCGAGGGAGCTACGCTTCGGCACGGTGCTGGTCAACGAGGTGCCGACCTGGCGGGCCGACCAGATGCCCTACGGCGGGGTGCGCGAGAGCGGCAACACCAAGGAAGGGCCGGCGTACGCCGTCCGCCAGATGACCGAGGAGCGCCTGGTGGTCATCCAGCCGTAGCGCCGGGTGTGTTTCTGGTCGTGAAATCGCCGATTCCGGGCAGAATCACGACCAAAAACACACCCGAACCGACGTCAGCCGGCGCGGAGCGGGTCGTATCCCCATGATGAAACGGCCGGCCGTCAGCGTCGTTCGGGTTCGAATGGATCGGCGCGTACGTCATGAAGACCCGAAGGGTCGCGCCTGAGGCAAGGTGGGGTGGTGAGCCACCCCACCTTGCCGCGCCTCCTGCCAATGCTGGCGGGCGGCAGTGGGATCCCGGCGAACCCCGATGCGTACCAGCTGGAACCGAAGCTCGACGGCCAGCGAGTCATGGCCTACGTGGGTCCGGACGGCGTCGTCCTCACCAACCGACGGGGCGGCGAGATCACGAGCCACTACCCCGAGCTTGCCGGCCTTGGTGAGGCGCTCGCTCCGCACACCGTGGTGCTCGACGGGGAGGTGGTGGCGTTCAACGAGAAGGGCCAGACCAGCTTCCAGCGGCTCCAGCGCCGGATGCACGTCATCGCCCCGCCGGCCCGGCTCCTCGCCGACACGCCGGCGGTGTTCGTCGCCTTCGACGTGCTGTGGCTCGACGGCGAGCTGCTGGTCGACCAGCCCCAGACCGAGCGCCGGCGCGTGCTCGACGGGCTCGGGATCAAGGGGCCGGCGTGGCAGACGGCCCCTGTCCTCGACGCCACACCGGAGGAGCTGCTCGAAGCATGCCGGCAGGCCGGGCTGGAGGGCTTCATGGCCAAGCGGCTCGACGCGCCCTACGCCGTGGGCCGCCGGTCGCCGGCCTGGTCGAAGGTCAAGTGCGGCCGTCGCCGCGAGTTCGTGGTCGGGGGCTGGTCGAGCGGACAAGGCAGCCGCCAGGAGAGCATCGGCTCGCTGGCGCTCGGGTGCTACGACACCGCCGACGCGGACACCCAGCGCCTGTTCTATGTGGGCCAGGCCGGATCAGGGCTCAACGAGGCGATGATCCGCCAGCTCCAGAAGCTCTTCGGGCAGATCGGCCTGCCGGCGTCGCCGTTCGTGAACTCACCGCCGCTCAAGCTCCACTTCGTGCGGCCGATGCTCGTGGTCGAGATCGCCTACACCGAGGTGACGGAGACTGGCACCCTCCGTCAGCCCTCGATCAAGGGCCTCCGCACCGACGTCATCGCCGGCGAGGTGACGTGGGACGACGAGATCGCCGCCTGCTTCGGCTCGGGATAGCCGCCGGCGCCGGAGGTGGCTACCCGCCCAAGGTGTCGAACAGGTCGAGGTTGCGGAAGGTCGGCGGAGCATCGGAGAGGGCCATCATGTCCGCGGCCAGGGCCTGGGTCTCGGGCTTCTCGGAGTTGGCCATCGCCTCCTCGTAGCTCGGGAACGTGGCGATGACGAGGAAGGTGCCGGGGTTGTCCCGATCCGCGCAGAAGATGGCGCTGCCGGCGCCGCCGCCGGTTTCCTCTTCGTAGCGCTTGCCCCGGGCCTGCATGGCCTCGATGTCGCTCGTCTTGAACTCGACGATCTGCACGAATTGCATCGACCCCTCCTTGGGTAGAGGCCCCCGACGCTACCCCTCCCGACTTGGCGCCGACAGGGCGCCACTTGCGGAAACCGATCGGACATCCGACGTAGCATCACGTTGTGCCCAGGCCCATCTGGAGTGGCGCCATCAGCTTCGGGCTGGTGAACGTGCCGGTCAAGCTCTTCAGCGCCACGTCGTCGAAGGACGTCCACTTCCACCAGCTCGATGGGAAGTCGAACTCCCGCATCAAGCAGAAGCGGGTCTCGGCGGTGACCGGCGAGGAAGTGCCCTACGAGGACATCATCAAGGCCTACGAGATCGCCCCCGACAACTACGTGACGATCACGCCCGAGGAGCTCGACTCCCTCGACGCCAAGGCCACCAAGACGATCGACATCGAGGACTTCGTCGACCTCGACCAGATCGACCCCGTCTACTACGAGCGGCCCTATTACCTGGTGCCCGACAAGGGCGGCCAGAAGGCCTACGCCCTGCTGCGCAACGCCATGCGGGAGACGAACAAGGTCGGCATCGCCCGGGTCGTCCTGCGCACCAAGCAGTACCTGGCCGCCATCCGACCGCTCGGCGACGCGCTGGTCATGGAGACCATGCTCTTCGCCGACGAGGTGAACCCCCTCGACGAGCTCGACCTCCCGGGTCCCGACGTCGACGTCACCGACCGCGAGGAGAAGATGGCCCGGTCACTGATCGACTCCCTCACCACCGACTTCGAGCCCTCGAAGTACCGCGACGAGTACCGCGAGCGGGTGCTGGCGCTGATCGAGCAGAAGGCGTCGGGCCAGGCCATCGTGGCCGAGACGGCCACCGAGGAGGCACCTCGGGTCGTCGACCTCATGGCCGCCCTCGAAGCCAGCCTGGCCGCGGTGAAGGCGGGCAAGAGCGAGTGAGCGCAGCCTCGGCGGCGGTCGAGGTGGAGGTCGGTGGCCGGCAGCTCAAGCTGTCGAACATGGACAAGGTCCTGTACCCCGAGGCCGGGTTCACCAAGGGCCAGGTCATCGACTACTACACCCGGATCGCGCCGGCGCTGCTGCCCCACCTCCACCAGCGGGCCCTCACGCTGAAGCGCTATCCCAACGGCGTCGACGACAAGTTCTTCTACGAGAAGAACTGCCCCAAGCACCGGCCGCCGTGGGTGGAGACGCTGTCGGTCTGGAGCGCCCGCAACAAGGCCGACGTGAACTACTGCCTCATCGACGAGCTGGCCGGCCTGGTGTGGGTGGCCAACCTGGCGTCGCTGGAGCTACACACGTCGCTGTCCCACGCCCGGGACATCCTGCGACCGAGCATGCTCGTGTTCGACCTCGACCCCGGTCCGCCGGCGACGGTCGTCGAGTGCGGCCGGGTGGCGTTCTGGCTGCGTGAGGTACTCGACGACCTCGGCCTGCAGGCGTTCCCGAAGACGTCGGGGTCGAAGGGCCTGCAGATCTACGTCCCGCTGAACACGCCGGTCACCTACAACGAGACCAAGCCGTTCGCCCACGCCATGGCCAAGCTGCTGGAGCAGCGCCACCCCGGGGAGGTCCTGTCGGTCATGACCAAGGACCTCCGCACCGGCAAGGTCTTCATCGACTGGAGCCAGAACGACGACTCGAAGACCACGATCTGCGTCTACTCGCTCCGAGCCCGGCCCCGTCCCACGGTTTCCACGCCGGTGGGGTGGGACGAGGTCCAGCGGGTCGTCGACAGCGGCGACCCGGACGACCTCGTGTTCGAGGCCGACGACGTGCTGAAGCGGGTTGAGCAGGACGGCGACCTGTTCGCGCCGCTCAACGAGCTGGAACAGTCGCTGCCGGCGCCGCCCAGGTAGATGTCAATCAACTATTGGTTCGCTACCTCTACCCCGGCGCCTCCCATCGCCGTCGAGTTACAGTCCCGCTGTCTTAGAAAGGACGGGCGATGATCGACTCGACGAAGCGGCGGGGTTCACGTTTCACCAGAGTGCTGGGTGCCTCCGGCGTCACGCTGCTCCTGGTGGCCACCGGTTGTTCCAGTGAGGTTCGCAACGGCGATCCCCAGATCAGCGTGAAGGCGGACCGCAACAGCGCCGGCGCGCTCGAAGCGCTCACGGTGACAGGGAAGCGGTTCAGCCCCAACGGGATGGCCCACATCACCCTGCTGCTGGCCGGAGGGCCGAGCAACGCGTCGCCGTACTTCGAAGAGGACATCCAGGCCGACAGCGACGGCAAGATCCGGTATGAGAAGCGGCCGGTGCCGTGCCCGACGGCGGCGGACTACGGGCAGGGCAGCTACATCCTGGTGACCGCCCGGGACACGAACTCGGGTATCAGCGGATCGAGGACCCTGAGCCCCGGCGGGACGCCCGACTGCAAGGTCTGAGCCGATAAACGCCGGCGAGCGCCGGCGCTGGGACGAGCGCTATTCGGCGGCCGAGCCCGCCTCCGCCCGCGACCCCAACCGGTTGGTCGTGAAGGAGGTGGGCGCGACAAGTCCGGGTCGGGCGATCGACGTGGCCGCCGGCGAGGGCCGCCACGCCCTCTGGCTGGCGTCCCGAGGGTGGGAGGTCGTGGCCGTCGACTTCTCCGAGGTTGCGCTGCGGCGGGCGCAGGCCCGGGCCCGGGCGGACGCGCTGGCGGTCGGCTTCGTCGTGGCCGACGTCCACACCATGCGCCTGCCGCCGGCACGGTTCGACCTGGTGCTCGCCGCCTTTTTCCACCCTCGGCCGTCAGAGCGACCGGCGCTGTACCCGGCGATGGCGGGTGCCGTCGCGCCGGGCGGCAGCCTGCTCCTGGTCAGCTACGACAAGGCCAACCTGACCGAGGGCGCCGGCGGCCCCAGGGATCCCGACTTCCTACTCGACCCGCCGGCGCTGGCCGAGGAGCTGGAGGCGCTCGGGCTCGACGTCACCCGGGCCGACACCGTCCGGTCGCGTGCGACCGCCGCCGACGGAACGGAGGTCGACGTCGTCAATACCGTGATCCGGGCGGTCCGGCGCTAAGTGTCGACACCGAGCAGCCGGGGCCGGGTGACGGCCTTGGCGCCCCGCTTCAGGCCGAGGAACGCGGCGACCCAGGCGAACGCACCGACCCACAGCCCCGCGTGGCCGGCGCCCAGCAGGCCGCCGGTCGACTGGGCGTACGAAAGCATGATCAGCGGGAGGGTGACCAGTCCGGAGGCCTGCTGCGCCGCCGCCGCGCTCTTGACCCGGGCGGACAGGCGCAGGACGACGGACAGCGTGATGGCCAGGAACGGCGGGACGACCCACAGCATGAGCACCCACCACGCCGAGGTCGGGAAGAACCAGCCGCCCACATGGGGCCCAACGATGAGGTTCACCGCCAGCGAATAGCACCCGAAGCCGATCAGAGTCGTCAGGTAGCCGGGCACCAGGCTGGCGATCAGCTTGCCGAGGTAGATCTCCCGCTCCGACGCCGGCGAGTGGGCGAGGAACTCCCCGGTCCCCTTTTCCTTCTCCCCGACGATGGTGTTGGCGCCGACGGCGGTGGAGATCGTCATGGGCACGATGACGGCCATGGGAGCGAAGAGGTACACGGCGAGGGCGTAGCTGGTCCGGTCGGTGGGGCTCTCGCCCCGGATGGCCTGCTGGGCGGACTGGGGCAGCACCTCCAGCGCGGCGGACACGTTCTTCACCGTGCCGACGCTGCCGATGTTGGTGATGGTCAGCAGCAGGATCGTGGGGACGACGACGAAGAACAGGGCGGCCAGGACCAGCATGGGCGCCCAGAAGTCGGGGCTGTGGCCGAGCTGGCGGAGGTCGTTGCGGGCCACCGCCCACATCCGCCCGCGGTCGATCCGGGGCTCCTTCCTCGGACGGTCGCTCATCGCCGGCGCACCCGCAGGTAGAGCTCCTCCAGCGATCGCTCGTGGGGGGTGACCGCGGTGAGGCGGACGCCGGCGGCGGCCAGCGATGCGACCAGGCCGGGGACGCGGGCCACGTCATCGAGCTCGACGTTCGCCGTGGCGCCCTCGCGCCCGTAGGCGACGACGCCCTCCATCGTCGCCAGCACGTCGAGGCCTGTGGGGTCCTCGGCGGCGAAGCGCACGAGCGGCCGGGGCCAGTACCGGTTCATGAGTGTCTCGGTCGAGCCGGCGAGGATGGCGGAGCCGTTCTCCATCATGACGACCTGGTCGGCCAGGCCCTCGGCCTCCAGCAGGAGGTGGGTGGACATCACGACGGTCGTGCCGGCCGCGGTCATCTCCCGGACCAGACCGAGCACCGCGTGCGACGACTCGGGGTCGAGGCCGGAGGTCGGCTCGTCGAGCAGGAGCAGGTCGGGCTCATGCAGGACGGCGCGGGCCAGGGCGAGGCGGGTCTTCATGCCCGTCGAGTAGCCACCCACGCGCAGGTCCAGGGAGCGGTCGATGCCGAACCGGGCGGCCGCCTTCTCGATCGGGGCGTTGGGGCCGAGGCCGAAGATCTCGGCGGCGAACTTGAGGTTGTCCCGCCCGGTCAGGCGGTCGTAGAGGGCGGGCTTGGCCGCCACCACGCCGCAGCGCCGGCGGACGTCCTCACCGTCGGCACCGCCAGGGTCGAGCCCGAAGACGCGCGCCGTGCCGGCCTGAGGCCGTAGCGCGCCGGTGATGACCCGCAGGGCGGTGGTCTTGCCGGCGCCGTTAGGACCGACCAGCACCGTGATGGATGCAGCCGGCACCGACAAGTCGAGGTCGACCAGGCCCGTCCCCGAACCGAAGCGGTAGCGCACGCCGGCCAGCTCGACGACCCCTCCAGCCGGCGGCTCGCCCCCGGCTGGAGCGGCGCTCTCCTCGCGAACGGACGTGTGTGTAGACATGAGAGGCCCAGGACTTGATCGGCAGTCCCGGGCCCGGGCTTGAGCCCGTTTCTCAGACCAAGCGGCGGTCCGTCGCCCAGCGGCTGAGCTGGTGGCGGTTGGTGAGCTGCAGCTTGCGGAGGACGGCAGAGGCGTGGGTCTCGACCGTCTTGATCGAGATGGCCAGCTGGCGGGCGATCTCCTTGTAGGAGTAGCCGCGGGCGAGGAGGCGCAGCACCTCCTTCTCCCGAACGGTGAGCTGGTCGAGCTCGGGGTCGACGGGGCCGCGGTAGTCAGCGGCGAAGGCGTCGAGCACGAATCCGGCCAGGCGGGGGGAGAACACCGCGTCGCCGCCGGCCACCCGCTGGACGGCGTCCACCAGGTCAGGACCGGAGATGGTCTTGGTGACGTAACCCCGGGCGCCGGCCCGGATGATGGCGATGACGTCCTCGGACGCGTCGGACACCGAGAGGGCGAGGAACTTCACCTCGGGATTGGTGAGCCCGACCGCCTCGATGACGGCGCGGCCGCCGCCGCCGGGCATGTGCACGTCGAGCAGGACGACGTCGGGTGTCCGCTCGCCGATCATTTCGATGGCGGCGTCGACCTCCGACGCCTCCCCGACCACCTCGACGGAGTCGCCGAGCTCGGCCCGCACGCCGGAGAGCACGAGGGCGTGGTCGTCGACGAGAAACACCCGGGGCTTCGCGGTCATCGAGGCATCACCAGTTCGACCTCCGTCCCGAGCCCGGGCTCGCTGTGGACCACAGCCTTGCCGCCATGACGGTCCATGCGCCCGACGATCGAGTCGGCGATCCCCCGCCGGTGCTGGGGCACTTCCTCCATGTCGAAGCCCTTGCCCCGGTCGCGCACGAAGACCGTCACCTGGTGGGGTTCGACCTCCAGGTAGGCGGACACCGCGCTGGCGCCGGAGTGGCGGGCGGCGTTGGCCAGCGCCTCCCGGCTGGAGAGGACCAGCGCCACCAGGCGCTCGTCGACCGGGCAGTCCCCCACCTCGACAGTCTCGACCGCCACGCCGTGGAGATACTCGATCTCGTCACGCACCCGTTCGAGGGCCGCGGTCAGACTCTCGCCGGCGTCGAGCTCGGTCGTGCCGTACAGCCAGTTGCGCAGCTCCCGCTCCTGCGACCGGGCCAGGGTGCTGACCTTCTTGGCGTCGGTGGAGTTCCGCTGGATGAGGGTGAGCGTCTGCAGCACGGAGTCGTGGATGTGGGCGGCCACCTCGGCCCGCTCCTGGGAACGGATGCGCTCCTGGCGCTCCATGCCCAGGTCGTGGGTCAGCCGCCACCACCACGGACCGAACACCATGACCAGGCCGACGGCGATGGCCGCGGTGGCCAGGATGCCGGCGCTGGGCGACGCCACACTGGGGGTGGCTACGAAGAACAGCGCCACGCCGGCGACGACCAGTCCGAGCCCCAACGCCACCTGCGCGAGCGCGGCGGCCACGCCGGCCAGCATGCGCCGGTCGGCGTCCCTGCCTTGGCGGGTGCGTGGCGACGCCACACGTGCATGATCCCATGCCACGGCGCCGGCCGGTACGGTCGGCCGCATGGAGGAGAACGACGCCCGCCGGCTGGTCGTCGAGCGCGGGTTGGCCGCCGGCGCCTTCGGCCACCTCACGGAGGCGTTCCTCAACCTGCCCTTCGAGTCCCTGGGCCCGGTCAAGACGCTGCTCAAGCGATACCTCTCGGCGGCGCCTTGGACCGCGGAGGACGACGACGCGCTGGCCGCCGCCGTCGGGCCGGGCGAGGGGTGGTGGCTCCGCGCGCTCGACGACGAGCTGACGCTGGACTTCGGCTGGGCCGGCGGACGTTTCGGTGTCCGGGTGGCCGGTACCAGCCCCGCCGCCGCCGGCGGGGCGGCCCCGCCTGATCCTCTTGCCGGCACCTTCGACGGCCCGGTCGTCCCGGAAGCCACGCCGAACCCCCGCACCATCCGCTTCGGCTTCGGGCACCCGGTCCACGCCGGGCCGAGCCGCTGGTACGAGTCGGCGACCGCGGCGGCCGACGACCCGTCGGTGGCCCGGCTCTTCTCCGACTTCGACCCGGTGGCCAACGTGCTGGTCGGCCCCGACTTCGTGGCCGTCGGCCTCCGCCGGCCAGGCGACTGGGAGGACCTGCTGGCGCCGGTCCTGGCCGTCGTCACCGAGGAGTTCGGCGATCCCGACGCCGGCGATACGCCCGCGCAGCCGACCGGCGCGGCCGGCGGGCCGGCGTGGCTCGCCGGCCGGCCGGTGCAGGCGGGCGATGGCCGCCGGCTGACCCGGCTGGAGCAGGCGTGGCGCGACCTCGGCGGCCTGCGTCCGGCGGAACCGGCCGACCTCACGCTGCTCGTGGCCGCGACGGCCGACGCCGACCAGGCCCGCCGGCAAGTCGCCGCCAACCTGCTGCGGGAGGCCGACCCCACCGTCGCCCTCGACCGGTGGACCGTCCTCATCGCCGACCCGGCCCGCTCCGTCCGCCGGGCTGCGGTCGATGCCATGGTCGACGCCGGCCGGGAGGAGCTCCGCCCGCTGCTGGAGTCGGCCTTGGCCGACGCCGACGCATGGGTGCGGTGGAAGGCCCTGCGCGGCCTGGCCGAGTTGGGGGCGAGCCCCAGTCGTGCCGCGATCGCGACCAAGACGGAGGACCCCGACTTCCGGGTGCGGCTGGAGGCGGCCGCCGCGCTGCGCCCGCCGGCCGACGCTTGAGCCTCCAGTCCCGCCTCCAAGACCCGGACGACCGGCCGTCGGATCCGACGATCGCCCAGCCGGTCGCCTATCTCCGCCGCCTGGTGTCGAGCGGCCGGTTCCACCGCGACACCGGGCTCGGTCGCATCTACCACCCGGGGAGCGCGTCGCTGCGGGAGAACGTCCCGAATGACAGCCTGCACATCGTCGTCCACGACGACCACATCTCGGCCCACGTCGACCGTGTCTCCCCCTTGGACGGGCTGCCCGACAAGCGGTCGCGCTACTCGGTCTCACGGGCCGCAGCCCACAACGTGGTGGGCGCCGCGCAGGACCTCGTCCGCCTGCTCCGGGGCCGCAAGGGCGACCACCGCTCTCACCTCGACTGCGAATGGGTCTGGGAGGGCTACGAGCCCGTGCCGGACCGCAGCCACCTCCTCGACCCTTGCGCGTGGAGCGTGCACGTCGAGGCCCGTGTGGCCGGGATGCTCGACGACACCCGCCTGCGCAAGGCCCTCGACACCGTGCTGGGCCACCGCCCGTACGACCACGATCCGCTGGAGGTCGTCGACTGCCCGGATGACGGCGCGCTCGACGCCGCCCGCCGCGCCGTGCTGGGGGAACCGGTGACGATGGCCGAGTGGCCCCCGGCGGTGCTGCGGCTCGCCCACCACCCCGAGGGCGACGTGCTGCTGGTGAACGTCAATCACGGCGCGGCCGACGGCTTCAGTGCGGTGCGGGTACTCGAAGCCGTCGCCGGCGCCTACGCCGGCGGCGAGGTGGCGGGACCGCCGCTCGAGTTCCTCGCCGCGAACGACCTTCCTGTGCGGCCGGCGTCCGCCCCCGTCTCGGCGGTCGAGGCGTGGTACCGGACCGTTGTCGAGCGGGTGCGGGACCTGCTGGCCAACCCGGCCCGGATCGCCCCCGACGGTGGCGTTGACGAGCCCGGCTACGGGTTCCACTTCGTGCAGCTGTCTGTGGCCGACACCCGGCGGGTCGCCAACGTCCACCGCCAGGGGACGGCCCGCAACGTGCTCCTCGCCGGCCTGCACCTGGCCATTGGCGAGTGGAACCTCGATCACGGCACCCCCGGCCGGCGCATCGGCGTGCTGGTGCCCGTCGACCTCCGGCCGCCCGAGTGGCGCGACGAGGTGATCGGCAACTTCTCGGTAACGGCACGGGTGTCGACCAGCCGCCGGCACCGTTCCGGCGCCCGGGCCGCGCTCAAGGCCATCACGGCACAGAAGACCCGCAACAAGCGGTTCCGCACCGGCGTGGCCCTGCTGGCCGCCTTGGAGCGCAATGGCCTGCTTCCCCTCTGGGCCAAGCAGTCCCTGGTGGTCCTTCAGCCGCTCACCCGCAACCGCGAGGTCGACACCGCGCTTCTCGCCAACGTCGGCTGGCTGGAGGGGGCGCCGGCGTTCGGGGCCGAGGCCGGCGAGACGACCGACGTCTGGTTCTCACTCCCCGCCCGGGAGCCCCGCAGCCTCTGCATCGGCGCGGTCATCGTCGCCGGCAAGCTCCATCTGACGTTCCGGTACCCGCGCGCCCTGTTCGGCGCGGACGCGGCGCGCCGCTTCGCCGAGTCCTACGTCGAGCATTTCCTGGCGGTCGCCGAGCGGCGCTGGTAATCAGTCGTTGTCGATCATGTAGTCGTTGGACTCGTAGAACGAGTACTGCTCCACGAAGCCGTCGAAGTCGTAGGTCACCAGCTCGTCGCCCTCCCACGTGGCGCCCATCTCGACCGCGTCATCGACGTCGTTGATGCTCCCGGGGATCTTGTCGGTCCAGCGGATCTTGACCATCGACGACGTGCCCTTGCGGCCCAACACGACGCGCTCACCCATCACGGTGCCTCCTGTCGGCTCGTTCACTGCTGAGGTCGAACGTACCGCCCGTGCGCCAGTAGAAACCGTCCCGGCGCTCGAAGAGCTCCTCCTCGACCATGTAGCGCCGCAGCGCGGCGTAGTCGGGGTGGAACCGCCCGAGGGTGTAGTTGACCTGCTCCTCCGGGTACGTGCGGCCCGGCTCGAACTGGCCGGCGAGGAAGTCGAGCACCACCAGCCGCTTCGAGCGCGTGGCCGGGATGTGGGTGAGCTTGCCGTCCACCAGGTAGTTGCGCAGCACGCCGGCCTGGTCAGCCGTGGCCCCGAGTTCCTCGGGGCGGAGCTGCGGGCGCTCGGAGGCGGCTCGCTGGGCGGCGTCCTTGAACCGCTGGGTGACCACCCGGAGCGTCCCTTGCGGCGTCGTGTCCACGATGCCGCCCTTGATCAGGCGCTCGAGCGCCTTGCGGACGGTCTTGGCGTCGAGGCCGGTGGCGGTGGCGATCTCCGGCTCACCGGCGGCGCCGAGGACGATGGCGCTCAGGACCTTCAGCCGGCTCTCCTCGGCGAGCAGCCCGACGAGGACTTCAGGGCCGGCGTCGCTCACGGCTTCAGCGTAGCTATGGGCCGGCGGGCGGCCGGCGGCGGAGGCTGGCGGGACGGGCGGGCCGGCGGGGCCCGGGCACGGCCATGCGGAAATTCCGGATTTCGCTCGGTTTGTCTTGCGGCAGCGGAAACCATGCGGTACGCTGCGAACACACGTTCGAGGGAGACGTCTCCTCCCTGTCTGGTCCGGCCCTCCATTGTGATGGAGATGGCGCCGATGTGCGAGCGGTTGGCGGAGTTGCGGGATGCGATGGGTCGCTACGCGGCCGGGTTCGACGCCTCGCTGTTGAGTTGCGAGCAGGCCGGTGTGGCCGTCATCGAGGCGGCGGCCATCGAGTGGATGGCGGCGACGGTGAAGGGCCTGGCTGCGGCCCGGGCGGCCGACGGCGGTGAGTGGAAGCAGGCCGGCGAGCGGTCGGCGGCCCACCACCTGGCCCGCTCGACGGGGACGTCGGTCGGCCAGGCGTCGGAGACGATCGCCACCGCCCGCCGGCTGGGGAAGTTGCCGGCGGTGGACGCTGCCGCTCGCTCTGGTGCGTTGTCGCCCTCGCAGGTGGCGGCGGTGGCCGACGCCGCTGCGGTCGACGCCGGCGCTGAAGGTCGGCTGCTGGCCAAGGCGGCGACGTCGTCGCTGGCCGAGCTGCGGGAGGAGTGTGCCCGGACCAAGGCCGCCGCGCTGCCCGATGCCGAGGCCCGGCGGGCCAAGATCCACGCCGAGCGGTTCCTGCGCACCTGGGGTGACGCCGAGGGTGGCTGGAATCTCCGGGTGCGGGAGAATCCCGAGGTCGGGGCCGCGATCATGGCCGCTCTGTTGCCCATTCGGGACCGGCTGTTCCGCAAGGCCCGGTCCGAGGGGCGCTCGGAGCCTTCGGAGGCCTACGCCGCCGATGCTCTGGCCGAGGCGGTGTGTGCGCCGGCGTCGCGGCCGGCGCGATCGGGGCCCAAGACCATTGTCCGTATCGACCTGCCGGCGCTGCTGCGGGGCCGGGTGATGGAGGGCGAGGTGTGTGAGATCGCCGGCTTCGGGCCGGTGGCCGTCTCCGCGGTGCGCGAGCTGCTCGACAGCGGCGATCCGTTCCTCGCTGCGGTCGTGACCGACGGCGAGGCGGTGGTGGGGGTGGCCCATCTCGGCCGGCGGGCCACCGCGCGCCAGCAGACGGCGCTGGAGTGGTTGTACCCGAGCTGTGCGGCTGAGGGCTGTTCGGCTTCCACGTGGCTGGAGACCGACCACCGGGTGGACTGGGCCACCAGCCACATGACGATCTTCGACTTGCTCGACCGGTTATGCGGCCATCACCATGACCTCAAGAGCCTGGACGGGTGGCGGTTGGTCGACGGGCGGGGCAAACGGGCCTTCGTGCCGCCAGATGATCCCCGCCACCCCCGCCATGGCGACGCGCCGGCGAGCGCGGCATGAGCGCGGGGCGGCGCCGCTCAGGCCGGCGATCGAGCGGCGAGGAGGCGATGGACGGTGCGGGCGACCCCGTCTTCGTCGTTCGCGGGCACGATTTCGTCGGCGGCTTCCAGCACGCTGGGATGCGCGTTGGCGACGGCGCATGCCCAACCGGCCCACGCCAGCAGCGGGAGGTCGTTCGGCATGTCCCCGAAGGCGACGACGGCGCCGGCCGGGCAGCCGGCGTCGGCCTGCTCGACGGCGACCGTCACCGCCTTGGTCATGCCGACAGGGGCCACCTCGACGGCGCCGATCCCCGAGAAGGACACCAGGCCGGCGCCGGCGAAGGCCACCGACACGATCGGCAGTAGCTCCTCGGAGGGCAACGACGCGTGGCGCACGGCGACCGCCACGATCCGCTGCCCCGACATCACGGCCTTGGGATCGAAGACAAGATCGGCGTCCTTGGCGCCCGTGCCCCGCAGGGTGACGTACGTCGCGTCGAGGAACGACGTCCGGGCCGAAAGAAGCGCCAGCCCCGCATCGGGCAATGCCCGGCGCACCCGGGCGACGCCGACCGCCAGCGACGTGGCGTCGAACGCCCGGTCCCAGATCACCTCGTCCCGGGCCGCATCCCACACGACCGCGCCGTTGGCGCACACCATCCGGCCGAAGATCTCGTGGCCGTCGATCTTGCGCACGCCACGAGGCGTCCGGGCCGTCGCCACGAGGAACGGGATGTCGAGATCGCGCAACGTTCCGAACATGGCGAACGTGGCCGGCGAGATGGCGCCGTCGGAGCGAAGCAGCGTGCCGTCGAGGTCCGATACGAACCCGAGCGCCGCCACGACGAGGGAAGCTACACAAGCGCCGACAGGGGTGTACAAGGGGATCCGGATGCTCGCACTGGTGAAGAGGGAGGCAGGGCCGGGGCTGGAGCTCCACGACGTCCGCCGGCCGGAGATCGGCATCAACGACGTGCTCATACGGGTCAGCAAGACGGGCATCTGTGGCACCGACATGCACATCCAGTCATGGGACGCATGGGCGCAGCGGGCGGTCACGCCGCCGCTCATCGTCGGGCACGAGTTCGTCGGGACGGTCGAGGCGGTCGGCAGCAACGTCACCGGGTTCACGTCCGGGGAGCTGGTGTCAGGCGAGGGCCACGTCGTGTGTGGCCGTTGCCGGCACTGCCTGGCCGGCCGGCGTGAGCTGTGCGCGCACACGATCGGCCTCGGGGTCGGCCGCGACGGCGCCTTCGCCGAGTACGTGGCGCTCCCCATGACCAACGTCTGGCACCACTGGGAGGGCATCGACTCCGACGTCGCCGCCATCTTCGACCCGCTTGGAAACGCGGTCCACACCGCCCTCGCCTTCCCAGTGCTCGGCGAGGACGTCCTCATCAGCGGCGCCGGCCCCATCGGCCTGATGGCCACCGCCGTCGCCCGCCACGCCGGCGCCCGCCACGTCGTGGTCACCGAGCCGAACGCCTACCGCCGGGGACTCGCCATGAAGCTGGGCGCCACGCTGGCCGTGAACCCGGTCGACCGGGAGCTCCGCGACGTCTTCGCCGAGCTGGACATGGTCGAGGGGTTCGACGTGGCCATGGAGATGTCGGGCAATGCCGGCGCGCTGCGGTCAGCGCTGGCCGCGATGGCCCACGGCGGCCGCATCGCCGTCCTCGGCCTGCCGGCGGACGACGTCAGCCTCGACATCGGCGAGATCGTCCTGAAGATGCTCACCCTGCGCGGCATCTACGGCCGCGAGATGTACGAGACCTGGTACATGATGACCGTGATGCTCCGATCCGGCCTGGACATCGCCCCGGTGATCACCCACCGCTTCCACTTCACCGAGCACGAGGCCGCCTTCGCCGCCGCCCGCAGCGGCGAGAGCGGCAAGGTGATCATGGACTGGAGCTCCTGAGCGCATGCGCGCCGGCCCCCTCGATTTCCTCGACGACGAGGTCGCCGCCCTGCGCAGCAAGCACCTGTACCGGGCGCTCCGGGTCCACACGAGCGCGCAGGGGCCCGAGGTCGACGTCGACGGCCGCCACCTCGTCAGCCTCTCGTCCAACGACTACCTCGGCATGACCCACCACCCGCGGGTCCGAGCCGCGGCGGAGGCGGCGGTCCGCGATTTCGGCGTGGGATCGGGCGCGGTCCGGACGATCGCCGGCACCCTGGCCATGCACGAGGCCCTCGAAGCGGAGCTAGCCGAGTTCAAGCAGGTGCCGGCGGTGCTCACGTTCCAGTCCGGGTTCACGGCCAACACGGGCCTGATCCCGACCATCACCGGCGAGGGCGACCTCATCGTGTCGGACGGCTTGAACCATGCGTCGATCATCGACGGCGTCCGCCTGTCCAAGGCGGCTCGGAAGGTCTATCCCCACGCCGACGTGGCCGCGTTGCGGGAGGTGCTGGCCGAGGCGACCGCGGCGGCGCAGTACCGGCTGATCCTCGTCGCGACCGACGGCGTGTTCAGCATGGACGGCGACATCGCCCCGCTACCCGCCATCGTCGAAGCGGCGGAAGCGGCCGGCGCCGCCGTGCTCGTGGACGACGCCCACGGCTCGGGCGTGCTCGGCCGCGACGGGCGGGGCACTGTCGACCATTTCGGGCTGCACGGCCGGGTCCACATCCAGGTGGGCACGCTGTCGAAGGCGGTCGGCTCCCTCGGTGGTTACGTCGGCGGCCCGACCGCCCTGCGGGAGATCCTGACGCAGCGGTCCCGCCCGTTCCTGTTCTCCACGTCGCACCCGCCGGCGGTGGTGGCCGCCTGCCGCGAGGCCATCCGCGTGATGCAGGACGAGCCGGAGCTGCAGGCGACGCTGTGGGCCAACACCCGCCGGTTCAAAGCCGAACTGGCCCGGCTGGGCTTCGACACCGGCCGGTCGGAGACACCGATCACACCCGTGATGATGGGTGACCCGGAGACGGCCATGCGGTTCTCCGACCGGCTGATGGAGGAGGGCGTGTTCGCCCAGCCGGTGGTGTTCCCGACCGTCGCCCTCGACAAGGCCCGCATCCGCACCATCGTCACCGCGGCCCACACCGACGCCCACCTCGACTTCGCCGTCGACGCCTTCGCCCGCGTCGGCACGGAGCTGGGCCTGCTCACCGCCTCGCCGGCGCCGCCAGCTCCTTGACCAGCTCGACGACGAGCTCGGCGCCACGGTCGGCCCACCGCGACCGGTAGGCGCCGGCCAGCTTCCATCCGGCCCGGCACAGCGCCAGGTGCCGTTCGATGTGGGCCTCCGGACCGTCAGCGTGGACCTCGCACTCCACGCCGGAGCTCCGGGTGTTGTCACACAGGCTGACGTCGACCACGTGGCGGCCGCTGGGGTACGAGGTGCGAACGTCGACGCCGGCGAGGTGCAGGTGGTCGGCCACCTGCGAGGTCCACGCGCTCACCGGACCGGCGAGCCCCGGCGGCCCTGGCGGCGTGTCCGCCTGGGCGAGGTAGGCCTCCACCAAGCTGCCGGGCGGAGGGTCAGCGGAATAGAGCAGGACCATCTGCCGGCGGGCGCGGGTGACCAGAACGGCGAACAGGTGCGGATCGTCGACGAACCGCCAGGACGTGGCGCCGTCGGCCGGCCCCAATCCGAGCAAGGCGATGACGATGTCGCGCTCGTTGCCCTGAAAGGCGTGGACCGTGCCAATGCGCAGGTCGAGCGCCTCCAGCTCGTCGGCGGTGAACGCGGCGAGGGCGGCGGCCTCGAGCGCGTCGGCCTGGGCCCGGAACGGCGTCACGGCGCCGACACTGCGGGCCCCCTCCCCGAGCAGCCGGCGCAGCTCCGCGACCGCCCGGTCGACCTCCGCCCGCACCACGCCGGCCTCGTCCCGCTCGCCGGACAGCCGCACCAGCCGGACGCAATCCCTCGACTCCGTCTCCGGCAACCGGGTGGCGATGTCCACCCGCCCGCCGTAGAGACGCCGGGCGACGAAGTCCATCAGGTGGGGATCCGACCGGAAGTGCTCGTCGAGGACCAGCACGGCGACCACGGCGGCGGCGACGTCGAACGTGCTGTTGCGACGCACGTCGAGTCGTGCCGCCAGCGTCGGCGAGCCGTCGAGGCCGTGCCCGGCCAGCACCTCCCGCAGGCGCTCGTCCGACAGGAAGGACACGTGGCGGAGCTGGTGGGGATCGCCGGCGATCACCGCCCGCCGGCCTCTCAGCAGGGTGACCGCGGCCAAGGGCTGGTCGATCGACGAGGCCTCGTCGAGGATCACCAGGTCGAAGAGCCCCGCGACGGGCGGGAGGAGGTCGTCGACGTCGGCCAGCGTGCCGACCCACAGCGGCAAGGCCTTCGTCAGCTTGGCGTCGTTGAGCCGGGCCAGTTGCTCCCGCCGGGCCGACCGGCCGCTCCGCAGGGCGGTGGCGAGTGCGGCCACCGCCGGCAGCGTCGAGCGGCTCAGGTGCTCGGAGGACCGGCTCTCGGCGGCCAGCGACCGGCCGAGAGCGGCACGCGCCTCGTCGTCGGCGGCACGGAGCTCGTCCCAGTCGTCGCTCAGGTCGAGGCCGCCGGCGGCGACGAGGCCAGTCGCGATCCGGGTGGCCCGGGCGAGGTCGAGGCACCGGACCAGGTCGGCGACGGCGACGTCACGGCCGGCGCCGGCCAGCGCCTGCAACGAGCGCAGGGCGCGGCGGGCCTTCCGGCGATTCCACCAGCCGGCTCCGTCGGCCGGCGTGGCTGCGTCGATCAGCGCGGCCACGTCGGCCAGGTCGGTCGCCGGGTCGAAAAGGGCCGGCGCCACGACTCGGGCGTCGCTGACGTCGTCCTCGGGCGTCGCCAGCATCTGCTCCGCCCGCAACCGGTCGGCGATGGTGGCGCACAGGCGGTCACGCCTGGACGTCGCCTGCTCCCGCGCCGCCCGCGCCGCGGCCACGGCGCCGTCCGTGACGGGCTGCAGCTGACCTGCTGACAGCCGGGCGGCCAGCTCGTCGCGGCGCTCGTTCGACCCGAAGACGACCGGATCCGGCCCGGGCGCCCGTTCGAACAGGTCGAGGAGGGCGTCGACGGTGGCGTCGGACTTCGCCGCCACCAGCACGCGCTCGCCGCGGGCGAGGGCGTCGCAGGCGATGGCGACAACGGTCTGCGACTTCCCGGTGCCGGGTGCCCCCGAGACCAGCGTCACCGGACGGTGGCGGCTGCTGCGCACCGCATCGCGCTGCACGGGGGTGAGTAGGTAGGGCGAGGCGACGCCGGCGTCCACCTCGTCGGCCGGTTGTGGGGGATCGGCGAGCTGGTCGACGTACAGCCAGTGGAACGCGGTCGGCTGGTCGAGCGCCTCGGCGGTCCACGCCCGCAGCGAGCCGGCGCGGCTCGAACCGCCGGTGTCGTGCACCGCGTAGACGGCGACGCCGGCGACGATGACGAGCCCCTCCGCACGCATGAGGGCGTCGGGGCCGGCGCCGGCCGGGACCAGCTCGGTCGCCGGAAGCCCGGCCGCGACGGCCGCGGCACGGGAGAACTGCTTCAACCGGCTCAGCTTCGCGAGCAGGGCCGGCGGGATCTCGGCCTCGGCGTGGCCGTCGAGTGCTCCGCCGCCGACCTCGATGGCGCCGTCGAGCTCATGACGCACGCGCCGGTCGGTGATGAGCTCACTCACCTCGACGTCGCCGGCGGGCACGAGATACGAGCCCGCCCGGTGCACGCGAACGGGCACCGTGACGAGCGGGTGGAGGACGCGGCGGGAGCGCCCGTCGTCGGCGGGCATGCGGCCGGCGACGAAGAGCCAGCCGGCCCGGAGCGACCGCTGTCCGGGACGGATCTGGTCGACCGCGGCCAGGCGCTCGGCGAACCGCCGCTCCAGCGCGTTTCCCAGCGCCCGCTGCTCGGTCGCCAGGAGCATGCTGGCGACGGGACCGGTCAGCACCGAAGGCACCGGCGGCACGAACAGCCGGACGGCGGCAGCCGGCATCCACCGGAACCATTCCGTGGGGACGGTCAGCGCGGTGGCCCGCTGCTCGGCGGCCGGCGACAGGTCGGCCAGCGCATGGAGGACCCGCCGAGCCGTCGGCCCCGGCCGTTCGTCCATCACCGCCAACGGTACCGAAGCGGCTTGGGCGCCGGCGCCGGCGTGAAGGCGGTCTAGCCGGGTCCCACCTTGCGGCCGTGGATGTCCCGCTCGATGGCGAAGAGCAGAGGTGCCTGCTGCTGGGCGTGGGGCGAGTAGATGTCGGTGGCGACGAACCGGGCGACGATGGCCTCCATGTCGGCGGGGTCGGCCCGGTGGCGGGCGTTGAAGAACCGCTCCTGGTGGATCAGCGTCCGGTCGACACCCATGTCGGACAGGGCGATCTCCATCTCCTCGGCCATGGCCCCGTTGCCGCTCAGGTAGAACCGCTTCCCACCCAGCGTCTCCAGAAGCGGCGGCACCGACTCCGTCACGCGGCCGCGGAGGCCGGTCCAGTCGTCCGGCGGCTGCGAGAGGGAGATCTCGTAGGTGAAGTTCGGGTAGGCCGCGGCCAGGGCGTCGAGCTCGCCGGTGAGGCAGATGTCCTCCGCCAGCCGTAGACCCCAGAACAACCGGATGCGCCGGGTATCGCCGCGACCCAGCAGGTCGAGCACGAGGGCGTGGAAGGGGCTGATTCCGACGCCGGTCGCCAGCATGACGAGTTCGGCGCCGCCGTCGTCGTCCTTCGGCCGCATCGATCGCCCCGACGGGCCCCGGAACGCGAGCTCGGTGCCGGGCGGAGCCGACGCCAGGTAGTGCGACAGCGGCCCCTCCGGAAACACCCGGATGAGCATCTCGAACGACCGGTCCGCCGCCGGCGGCAGGAACATGCAGTACGGACTGTGCTGGAGGCCGACGCCGGGGACGTCGGCCTGGATGGCCAGGAACTGCCCCGGCGAGTAGTCCAAGGGCCGGTCGTCGGCGACCCGCGCACCGATCCGCACGGTGCCGGTGGGCGTCAGGCGGTCGACGAAGAGAACCTCCGCTCGGCGGCCGAAGCGGGACTCCTGCTGCCACATCCGGTCGGCAACCGACCGTGGATCGACGGGGTCCATCGGCATTCCTCCCGGCTCGGGCATCCGATCCTACGCCGCCGGCGACGCCGGTGAGGCCTTCAGGAAGATTTCACGTAGAATGCATGCGACGAGGGGGTCAGTGGGGCTCACTCGGACGAAGAGAAGAGATCAGCGTGGCAACAGGAACCGTGAAGTTTTTCAACTCCGAGAAGGGCTACGGCTTCATTTCTCGTGAGCAGGGCGACGACGTCTTCGTGCACTACTCCAACATCGAGGGGCGCGGCTACCGCTCCCTGGAGGAGGGCCAGAAGGTGGAGTTCGACGTCGCCCCCGGGCGGAAGGGTGAGGAAGCCCAGAACGTTCGGGCTATCTAGCCCCGAAGTTCGACGACGAGCCGCCGGCCTCCGGTCGGCGGCTTTCTGCTTACCCCACCGGCCCTAAGGAGATCAGATGGGCGGTCAGCGAACCAGCTTCAGCAAGCTTCAACGCGATCGAGACAAGAAGGCCAAGGCCGCCGCAAAGCGGGAGAAGCGTCAGGACCGCGGCGCCGGCACCGAGGGTGACGAGGTCGTCACCGATGCGCTGGTCGACGACGACGGCAAGAGCGAGTTGTCAGCCGACGACCTGCTCAAGCTGATCGAGTCGATCCACCAGCGCTTCGACGCCGGCACCATGACATATGAGGAGTTCGAGGAGCAGAAGGTCGACCTCCTGGGTCGGCTGCCCGTCGACTGACTCGGGGGCCGCGCGCGGTTCAGGCGCCCAGTTCCTCCGACAGCTCCAACCACCGTTCTTCGGCACCCGCCAGCGCCGTCTCGGCGTCGGCGAGGGCTTGGGCCGTCGCGGCCAGGCCCACGTGGTCGGACGGGTCGAGCCCGGCCAGCTCGGCGGCCAGGCGGTCCCGCGTCGCCTCCGCGTCCGCCATGGCCCGCTCAGCCAGCCCGATGAGGCGCCGCAGGGTGCTGGCTGAGCGCGGCTTCGACGCCGGCGACCCGGTGCCGTCCGCCGGCGCCGGCCTCGCCTTCGCCGGCGCGGCCGCAGCCTTCGGGCCGGCCGCCGACTTCGGGGTGGCGGCGCGCCCGGCGGCGTAGTCGGCGTAGCCGTTCAAGGCCATCGTCGCCCCGCCCCGCCCGTCGAGCACGAGCACGTCCTCCACCGTCCGCTCCAGCAGCGCCCGGTCGTGGCTGACGACCACGAGCGAGCCGGGCCACGTCTCCAGGTGGTCCTCCAGCGCCCGGAGGGTGTCGAGGTCGAGGTCGTTGGTGGGCTCGTCGAGGAGGACGACGTTGGGCATGCGGGTCAGCACGAGGAGAAGCTGCAACCGCCGGCGCTCGCCACCCGACAGCGTGCCGATCGGCGCCTGCTGGATGTCGTTGTCGAACAGGAACCGCTCCATGAGGCGGGCCTGCTCCCAATTCGGCTGGGTGGCCGGCGCGGCCACCGCCTCCCGCACCCGCTGGGCGGGGTCGAGCTCCACGCCGGCCTGCCGGTAGTAGCCGAGCTGCACGGTGGCGGCGGTGCGCACCGTCCCCTCCGCCGGCGCCAGGCGCCCCTCGATGATCTCCAGCAGCGTGGTCTTGCCCGAACCATTGGGCCCGAGGATGCCCAGCCGCCCGCCCGGCTCCAGGTCGAGGTCGACGTTCCGGAACAGGCTCGGACCGTCGCCGAACCGATGCCCCACGCCGGCGAGGGTGATCACCAGGTCGCCGAGACGGGGCGTGGCGACGCCGCGGGACGCGGCGGTCAGGTCGGGCGCCGCCGCTCGGAGAGCCGCCGGCCCGCCTTCGACGATGGCGGTGGCGCTGGCGATGCGGGCCTTCGGCTTGCGGGTCCGGGCCGGCGCGCCCCGGCGCAGCCACGCCAGCTCCGCCTTGGCCAGGTTGCGGCGCACCGCCTCCGTGGAGGCGTCACGAGCGGCCCGCTCGCTGCGGTTGGCCAGGTAGCTGGCGTACCCGCCGTCGTGGACGTAGCCGCCGCCGCCCTCGATCTCCAGGATGCGGGTGGTGACCCGGTCGAGGACGTGGCGATCGTGGGTGACGAGCACCAGCCCGCCCCGGAACACGGCCAGCCGGGCCTCCAGCCAGCCGATGGCCTCCACGTCGAGGTGGTTGGTCGGCTCGTCGAGTACCAGCAGGTCGACGTCGGAGACCAGGACCCGGGCCAGGGCGACCCGCTTGGTCTGCCCACCCGACAGGGTGGAGACGTCGTCGCCGGCCACCGTGGCCATGCCCAGGTGGTCGAGGATGGCCGCCGCCTCCCAGTGCAGGCCCACGGCCTGGCGAACCGTCCCGGGAGGCAGGACCGGCTCCTGGTCGAGGTAGCCGACGCGCACGTCCCGGCCCCGGCGCACGATGCCCTCCTCGGACTCGGCCACGCCGGCCAGGATGCGCAGCAGCGTGGACTTGCCCGAGCCGTTGCGTCCGACCACGCCCAGCCGATCGCCGCCCCGGACGGTGACCGAGAGATCCTCGAAGAGAGGCCGGTCCGGGCGGCGGACGGTGGCCTTGTCAACGTCGACGAGGATCATGCCCGCAGGCTATGGGCGATTTCTGCCCTTGAGACTGTTTGCGGCCCGAAGGTAATGTCCGCACCGGGATGCCGAAGCCATGGCACCCGGCAGGAGGGATCGAATGACGATGAAGCGCCTGATGAGTTGGATCGCGCCAGTGCTGATCGCCACCACCATGCTGGTGGCCTGCGGCGACGACAAGGACGACACTGCGACCCCGACGGGCGGCGCCCAGGCCGCCCCCGACCAGGTGAACGTCCTCGCCGGCATCAACGACCCCACGGACCTGAACGTCGCCGTCACCGAGTTCCTCCCCGAGGCGGTCACCATCGCCGCCGGCAAGTCCGTGGAGTGGAAGATCAGCGGCCCCGAGCCGCACTCGGTCACCTTCACGGCCGATGGCAAGCCGCCGGCGGTGGCCGACGAGAAGCTCTTCCCCCCGACGCCGCCGACCGGCCCCTACAACGGCAAGACGCTGGTCAACTCGGGCCTGGTGCCCCTCGGCCCGGGGGCGCCGGCACCGTTCAAGATCACCTTCCCGACCGCCGGCAAGTACACCTACTACTGCGTCATCCACCCGAACATGACGGGCACGGTCACGGTCGTCGACGCCAACGGCAAGGTCGACACCCAGGCCGAGGTGACCGCCCGGGCGACGCAGGAGCAAAGCCAGTGGATCGCGGAGGGCAAGGCGGCCAAGAAGAAGCTGGTCGAGACGCCCCCGGCCGTCGACAAGGCCGCCGACGGCACGTCGACCTACAAGCTGCTGATGGGCGCCACCACGCCGCACACCGACATCCTGGCCTTCACGCCACCGCCGGCGGCGCTCAAGGCCGGCGACAAGGTCACCTTCCTGAACACCAGCGAGGCGCCCCACACGGCCAGCTTCGCCGGCAAGACCACGCTCCCCCAGGACCCGACCAGCCCGGCGGTCGCCGCCCCGGCGCCCGGCCCGTCGCCCCAGACGCTGAACGCGGATGCGTTCTTCAACTCCGGCCTCCTCCCGCCGAACGCCGGCCCGCCAGGGTCGATACCGCCGGAGGCGGCCCGGAGCTTCACGTTCGTCGTCCGGACCGCCGGCACCTACACCTTCGTGTGCATCCTCCACGTAACGAGCGGCATGGCAGGCGTCCTCAAGACGGCCTAGGCCCCCCGATCTGGCTGCACTGACGTGCGTGTGCACACGTCAGTGCAGCAAGATCGCGTAGGGGCGCCTACCAGACCACGTCGTGGCACTCGCACTGGCACCCGAGGCCGGCGCCGGCTTCGCCGAGGGCGGCGGCCAGCCACCACTCGCGGCAATCCTCGTGGTTGCCGGCGGTGCAGGAGGCGCTGATCGGCTTGAAGGCCAACACCGCGGTGCCGGCGAGGGCGGCCAGGAAGGCGGCGACCGCGGACACGCTCAGGCGGCTCTTGCCCTTGGACAGGCAGTCCTTCTCGGGGTTGATGAAGCTGGTGGCCGGCGCCTCGTTCTGCGGCTCCGCCCCGAAGAGGGGTGCCGAGCAGTCGACGACGTTGGCGAAGTTGAACGGGATCAGGCCCCAGACCACCGCCAGGGCCAGGACGAAGAGCACGCCGATGGGGACGAGCTTCTGCTCCCTCGTCAAGGTGTGAACCGGCCGCGGGCGACGAGCACCTCGGCGACCTGCACGGCATTGAGCGCGGCGCCCTTGCGAAGGTTGTCGCCGCAGACGAAGAGGGCCAGGCCGTGCGCCGCACCGGAATCCCGCCGGATTCGCCCGACGTAGGACGGGTCCTTGCCGGCCGCGGCCAGCGGCGTCGGCAGGTCGGCGACCGCAACGCCCGGCGCCGAGCTCAGCAGCTCGGTGGCCCGCTCGGGCGGCAGCGGCCGGTCGAACTCGACGTTCAGCGCCAACGAGTGGCCCGTGTAGACCGGCACCCGCACGCAGGTGCAGGACACGGCCAGCTCGGGGATCCCGAGGATTTTCCGGCTCTCGTGCCGGAACTTGTGCTCCTCGTCGGTCTCATCGTCGACGAGCTTGCCGGCGAGTGGGATGACGTTGAAGGCGATGGGGGCGGCGTAGACCTCGGGCGCCGGGAAGGTCACGGCGTCGCCGTCGTAGGCCAGCTCGGTCGACTTGGGGGCGACCTCGACCACCTGGCGCTCCAGCTCGGCCACGCCCCGCAGCCCGCCGCCGGACACGGACTGGTAGGTGCTCACCACGATGCGCCGCAGCCCGGCCTCGTCGTGGAGCGGCTTCAGGACGGGCATGGCGACCATCGTCGTGCAGTTGGGGTTGGCGACGATGCCCTTGGGGATCGAGTCCAGCGCCTCCGGGTTGACCTCGGCGACGACGAGCGGAACGTCGACGTCGTGACGCCAGCCCGAGGAGTTGTCGACCACGATGGCGCCGGCGGCGGCCACCTTGGGCGCCAGTTCCTTCGACAGGGTGGCGCCGGCCGCGAACAGGGCCAGGTCGAGGCCGGCGAAGTCGGCGGTGGCTGCGTCCTCCACCGTGATCTCCCCGCCCCGCCACGGCAGGGTCCGGCCCGCCGACCGAGCGGATGCGAACAGGCGCAGCTCGGTGACGGGGAAGTTCCGTTCTTCGAGCAGCGCCCGCATGATGCCGCCGACGAGCCCGGTGGCACCCACAATCCCAACGTTCATGGCAGTGACAGTACCGAACCTACGGTTCGACGGTCTCTAGTTCGAACGCAGCGTGCAGGGCCCGGACCCCGCGCTCGACGTCCGCCGCCCGCACCACGCAACTGATGCGGATCGGGCTGGTGGAGATCATCTCGATGTTGAGCCCCTCGGCGGCCAGCGTCTCGAACATGGTCGCGGCCACGCCGGGGTGGGTCTTCATGCCGGCGCCGATGAGGCTGATGCGGGCGATGTCGGAGTCGGATACGACCCGGGCCGCGCCCAGCTCGGTGGCCACGGCCTGGGTCACCCGCATGGCGACGGCCATGTCGGCCTTCGGGAACGTGAAGGAGATGTCGGCCAAGCCGGTGACCGAGACGTTCTGCTCGATCATGTCGACGTTGACCGCCTCGTCGGCCAGGGCCCGGAACAGCCGGGCCGCGATCCCAGGTCGGTCGGGCACGCCGACCACGGTCACCTTCGACTCCGACGTGTCGTGGGTGACCCCCGAGAGTATGGCCTTCTCCACCTCGTCCTCCTTCTTGACCCAGGTGCCGGGCTCCCAGGTGAAGCTCGACCGTACGTGCAGGGTCACCCCGTGGTTCCGGGCGAACTCCACCGACCGGGCGGCGAGCACCCGGCCCCCGGTGGCGGCCATCTCCAGCATCTCCTCGAACGCCAGCGACTTCAGCCGGCGGGCGTCGGGCACCACCCGGGGGTCGGCGGTGTAGACGCCGGCCACATCGGTGTAGATCTCACAGGCGTCGGCCTGGAGCTCGGCGGCCAGCGCCACCGCGGTGAGGTCGGAGGCCCCCCGACCCATGGTGGTGACCTCCTTCTCGGTCGACACACCCTGGAAGCCGGCGACCACGACGATCTTGCCGGCGGCCAGCGCCTCGCGCACCCGATCGGCCCGGATCTCGAGGATCTTGGCCTTGCCGTGGGTCGTGTCGGTGACGATGCCGGCCTGGCTGCCGGTGAACGACGACGCCGGCTCGCCCAAATCGTCGATGGCCATGCACAGCAGGGCCATGGAGATCCGCTCGCCCGCGGTGACCAGCATGTCGAGCTCGCGGGCGGGCGGATTTGGAGCCACGCGGTGGGCGAGTTCGAGCAGATCGTCGGTGCTCCGGCCCATGGCGCTGACCACCACGACCACATCGTGCCCGCGTCGACGCGTGCGGACGACGTGATCGGCGACGGCGCGGATCCGGTCGGCGTCGGCAACGGAGGTGCCGCCGAACTTCTGAACGACGAGAGTCACTGGCGGGACTCACGGTAGCAGCGACGATTACGGTGGTTGGCCGTGCCTACCGACAAGCGCCAGCGCCAACGCCAGAGCCAGCAGGCCCGGCAGGCGGCGATCGCCGCGGCACGGAAGCGCCAGCAGACCCGCACGCGTGCCTTCGCCGGTGCGTTCCTGGCCCTCGTGCTGATCGCCGGCATCGCCGTGCTCATCATCCCGGGCGACGACGAGGAGACGGTGACCAGCACCGGTCCCACGACCACGATGGCGGCCGGGGCGACCAAGACGCCCGTCGACCTGCCCCCGCTCGCGGCCGGCGCCTCGATCAAGGGCGACACGCCGTGCCCGCCGGCCGACGGCTCCGCCTCCCGCACCACCGCCTTCGAGAAGGCGCCCCCGATGTGCGTCGACGTGGCCAAGGCCTACACGGCTGACATGCAGACCTCGAAGGGGCTGATGACGATCGCCCTCGACGTCAAGAGCGCACCCAAGACGGTCAACAACTTCGTCGTCCTGGCCCGGTACAAATACTTCGACGGCATCGCCTTCCACCGGATCATCCCCGGCTTCGTTCTCCAGGGCGGCGACCCGCAGCAGACCGGGCTGGGTGGGCCGGGGTACAAGTTCGAGGACGAGCTGCCCAAGGCCGGTTCGTACAAGGTCGGGTCACTCGCCATGGCCAACTCCGGTGCCAACACCAACGGCAGCCAGTTCTTCGTCATCTCAGGCCCGACCGGCACCAGCCTCCCGCCCCAGTACTCGCTGTTCGGCCAGGTCACCCAGGGCCTCGAGGTGGTCAAGGCCATCGAGGACGTCGGCATCGCCGGCACCCAGGATGGCAAGCCGAGTGAGGTCGTCAAGATCCTGTCCGTCACCATCAAGGAGACCTGAGCCGATGCCCACCGACTGCCCCGCCGCCGACGGCTCCAGCCCCAGGACCCAGAAGTTCAGCAGCCCGCCGCCGATGTGCATCGACCCGGCCAAGAGCTACACGGCCACCATGGTCACCAACAAGGGCACGATGACCATCGCGCTGGACCCGCTGGCCGCCCCCCAGACGGTCAACAACTTCGTCTTCCTGGCCCGCTACCACTACTTCGACGGCGTGACGTTCCACCGCATCATCCCCGGCTTCGTCATCCAGGGCGGCGACCCCCAGGGCACCGGGATGGGTGGTCCCGGCTACAAGTTCGCCGACGAGCTGCCCCGGCCCGGCCGCTACGAGATGGGCTCGCTGGCCATGGCCAACGCCGGCCCCAACACCAACGGCAGCCAGTTCTTCATCATCAGCGGCCCGAGCGGCATGGCCCTCCCACCGCAGTACTCCCTGTTCGGCAAGGTCGTCTCCGGCCTCGACGTCGTGGCCGCCCTCGACCAGATCGGCACCCCCGGCGCCGGCAAGCCCAAGGAGAGGGTGTTCATGGAGTCGGTGACGATCACCGAGAGCTGATCCCCCACGGCGCACCGCGCGGGGTTCAGATCCTCGTCCACCCCTGGACGGCGAAGAACAGGCCGGCGCCCAGGACGACGGTGGCGGTGACCGCCGGGATGGCCCGGGTCAGCAGGGTCACCCGGGCCGGGCTGGCGGTGGCCATTCGGGCGGCAATGCCGGCCTGGGCCCGGTGCAGGAGCAGGGCGGTGGCCAGGAGGGTGCCGGCCATGCCGGCGCCGTAGGCGCCGACCAGGACGACGCCGAACCACACCCGCCGGAGGGCGATGGCGCCCAGGAGCACCACCAGGGCCGACGGGCTCGGCAGCAGGCCCCCGACGAAGCCCATGCCGACCAGCCCGGGGCGGCCGTAGGGGGCCGAGAGGGCGGCGTGGGGGTGGAGGTGCTTGTGGCCGTGCGGGTGGCCGTGCTCGTGGGCGGAGCCGGCACCGGTACGCGCCGCCCGGTACAGCAGGCCGGCGCCGATGCCGGCCAACAAGAGCCCGCTGACCAGGCCGAGCCACGGGTAGACGGTCTCGGCGGCCAGGCTGGTGGACGCCGAGAGGACCAGCCCCAGGAGGAGCACGCCGGCCGTATGGGTGACCGCCATCGTCGCCCCGATCAGCAGGGCGTCGCCGAACGTGCCGTCCCGCCCGACCAGGTAGGCGGCCATGAGCGTCTTCCCGTGGCCGGGGGCGAGGGCGTGGGCCGCCCCGAGCACGACCGACAGCCCGACGGCCAGGAAGGCGAAGCCGGCGGTGAGGTGCCGGCGGGCGACCAGGTCCATGAACGACCGGCTGAAGCGGTCGACGCCACGGGCGCCCACCGCCGGGGCCGGGGCCGGCGCCGGCCGCCCGCCGGCGAGCGCCGGGCCGCCCGGGCGCACGGTGAAGGTGGCCGCCCGCTGGTCGAGCGGGGACTGCAGCAGGTCGGCGGGGTAGTCGGTCAGTCGCCCGCTGAGGCTCTCGGAGGGGACGGTGCTCTCGGCCAGCTGTGTGCGGTCACCGGCGGCGACGATCTCCCGCCAGCCGACGCGGTCGTCGTAGTTGCGGTTTCGGTACTCCACCCGCCGGGCGCCGCCGGCCTCGCCCAGCGTGGCGACGAGCGGACAGGTCAGCCGGAGCGTCGGCAAGCCGCCGGCGCCGGCCGGGAAGACCACCTCGCCGGCGCCGGCCCGCACCGGCGCCGGCCGCCCGTCCACCATCACGTCGACCCGCCCGGCGGCGTCGCGGCACGCCCGAGCGGCGTAGGCCGACGACTCGGCGTCGCTGACGGCGCCGTCGCCGTCGGCGTCGACCTCACGCCGGGCCTGGAACGTGGGGATCTCGGCCATGTCCACCACCAGGTCGATCCCGATACGGTCCGGCTCGACGTACAGGCCGCTGTACACGTTGACGGTGAAGTTCCCGAGTGGGTGGGCGCCGGCCTCCCCCGCCGGCCCGAGGGCCAGCGTCAGGGCCGCGGCGACGGCCAGTGCCGCGGCCCACCTCCGGGGCACGGTCAGCTCCGGGCCGACAGTGACGCCAGCGCGGTCCGGGCCCGCCCAGCCTGGAGCGGGTCGAACTCCGGGCTCAGGGCCAGCGCCTGGGACAGCTCGGAACGGGCCCGCACCGCGTCGCCCTGGGCCTTGGCGATCATGCCCGAGTGGTAGAGCAGCCGGGCGTCGGCCGTATTGGCCCGGCGGGCGTCGTCGCTCGCCGACCGGGCCTCGGCCAGCCGCCCGGCCTTGAACAGCGCCCAGGCGTAGGTGTCGTACCCGAAGACGTCCTTCCGCACCTGCAGCTCGGCCTCGCTGAGGCGGAGGGCGTCGTCGGCCCGGGTGTCGTGGTCGGCGTAGAACAGCGCCAGCACCCGGTTGTACGCCCGCCGGTTGAGCACCCCGAGCGTGCCCGTGAGCTCGACGGTCCCGTAGGCATCGGCCGCCCGGTCCGCCTTTCCCTCCGTCTGGTATAGGTCGCCCAGCGCGGCGAGGGTGGCCGGGTCGGGCAGCACGGCGACGGCCTGCTCGAATCGGCGGATGGCGTCGGCCCGCTTCCCCAGGGCGGCCTGGGCCCGGCCCAGGCCCGCGAGCGCGACGAAGGAACCGGGCGTCTCCTCCAGGGCGGCGGCGAACAGGCGGGCCGCGTCGGGGTAGTGGCCGGTGTCGAGCTCGACCTGGCCGCGGTAGGCGACGTAGACGGTCAGGCTGGCGCCGCCCAGGGCCGTGGCCCGGGCCAGGCCCTCGGCCTCGCCGGCCAGGCGCCGCGCGTCGTCCGGCCGGCCCTGCACGTACGCCAGCCGGGCCTGACGGATGACGGTCGCCGGAGCGTCGGGCCTGGCCGCCACCAGCCCCGCGTAGGCGGCCGCGGCCTCGTCGTAGGCGCCGAGCTCGAGGTGGGCGTCGCCGGCGGTCGCCAGGGCGCCGAGGTTCGACCGCTCGCCGGCGAGGACGCTCTCGGCCAGCGCCAGCGCGCCGGCGAAGTCGTGATTGGCGTATCGCACCGACGCCAGCAGGATGCGGGCGTCGGGGTCGGACGGGGCCAGCTCGAGGGCCCGGTCGGCGGCGATCCCCGCCGAGGCGTAGCTCCTGAGGTCGCCCTCGTTCCGCGCCCGCTCGAGGTAGAGCTGGCCCAGCTGGGTGTACCGGTCGGCGGTCGGCGCGACCCGCACGTCGGCCTCCAACGCGCCGATCAAGCGGGCCACCTCCTCACGGTTCGCCGTCGCCGCGTACCCTCCCGAACGCGACAGGCCGGCCCGAGGCCCCCGGCCGTCCCACCGCAGGTAGCTCGTGGTCACGACCGTCGCCGTGACCACCACCAGGACGCCGAGGCGAGCGCCCGTCCTCCGGCGGGGGCTGTGGCTCAGTGGGGGGCGCCGAGGAACGGGAAGGTCGACCGGTAGTCGCCGTGGGGGCCGACGCAGTCGGTCGTGACCAGGCCGTTGGTGACGAGGGGCAACTCGTTGTCAATGACGTCGTCCCTGAGCGACCGGCCGTTGAAGACCCCGTCGGTCGTGGCGTTGGCCGGGTTGAACGGGAGGACGTCGGGGAGGATGATGTCGGCGATCGCCCCCCGCGTCGCGGGCGGCCGCGACGGGATCCCGGCCAGGGACTGGGCCAGGCCGTCGAACCGGCTGAGCACCAGGATCACGTTGTCGCGGAACGTGTGCCCGTCGGCGGTCGCCGACGTGCGGTCGAGCGACGGGTCGGGAATGGCGTTGAACAGGTTCTTGTCCAGGTCGTTGCCCTCGTCGAGCAGGGCCTTGAACCCGTTGAACACGGTGTTGATGGCGGGCCGGCCCATCCGGTCGATCGTCGGCCCCGAGCCGCCGATCGAGCTTGACCGCACCGTGGCCGCCCAGACGCCGCCCCCGCCGCCGAGCGAGGCGCTCGGAATCTCGAGGACGATCGCATTGGTGTTGAAGTTGGCGAACGTGTCGATCCCCGTGGTCGACGCGCAGGCCTGGCGACCGGTCTCGCCGTGGAGGTTCAGGGGCAGGATCCGCTGGTCGAGCCGGGCCTGGACGGTGTTGTTGAACGCCACCAGGTCGAAGAAGAACGGGTCGGACACCTTGCCGGCGAAGGCCCGGCCGCTGGAGAAGGTGGCGGCGGTGTTCGTGCGGCCCTGGCCGAGACGGCTGATCCTCGCCCCATCCGATTGGAAGACGGCGAAGGGCTGCACGCCGGGCGCGATCGACCCGTAGAACTGGAAGGTGAAGGTGATGGCGCCGACGTGGACGTTGTAGAGCACGTCGGTGCCGTAGGTCGGGTCGGTGGTGACCGCGCCGAGGGCCGGGTGGGTGGTGACGGCGAGCACGCTGCGGTCCGGGAACTCGGGCGACCGGAAGGCGTAGACGTCGGCGATGTCGGCGTCGTTGCGGTTGCCGGGCGACTTGAAGCTGCCGGGCGCGTCGAAGTGGTCGGCGGCCTGGATCAGGTTCGGTGCCGCGCCTGTGACCATGGCCAGTGCCGAGAGCACCACGCCGACAGCCAACGCGAACGGTGACTTCTTCACCTCGTCCTCCCGCCTGTTCGGAAGCCCGCCGTCGCTTTGGACGAGCCCGGTCCCAGCTGAATCGCCCGATCGCCGGCGACGCAACGTACCCGGATTATCCACCCCTACGCGCCAACGCGCAAGAGTGATGCCGCTCAGCCGGGAAGGGCCTCGACGCCGGCCTCGTGGCCATCCTGGAACACCACCACGTCGCCCACGCCGGCGACCGTCCAAGCGCCGTCGCGACCTCGGATCAGCGCGGTGCGCTCGTCGATGCCGACGATCGGGAGGCCCTTGGGGGCCAGGGTGATGGTGCGCTTGGCCTTTTCCTCCGACCACGTGTTGTGGTGGGGGATGATCGCTACCTGGGCCAGCAGGCCGAGGCCCAGGGTGAACGCGCCGCCCCGGGGGTCGACCATCGGGTCGCAGAGGGCCATGGCGCCGGCGGACGAGCCGGCGAGGACGGCGCCGCCCTCCCAGGCCTGGCGGAGGGCGTCCCACGCGGCCGAGTCCTTGAGCACCGACCTCAGGTGCAGCGGCGAGCCGCCGGACAGGTAGATGAACCGGGCGTCACGGATGGCGGCCACGTTGGCCTCGTCCTCGGCGTCGGGACGGGCCAGGACCATGAGCCCGCGGACCTTGCCGCCGAGGCCGGCGAACCACTCGGAGGCCCACTCGACCGACCGCTCGGGGTGCTCATAGGCGGCGGCGGTCGGGAGGACGAGGACTTCGTCGGCACCGCCGTCGGCCAGCAGGATGCGGTCGAACGTGCACCCCTCACGCCACTCGGCGCCACCGACGAGAGCCAAAGGTCCGGGCATCGGGTCAAACTAGCGCCCGTGCTCCAGGGGGACCATGTGACGCTGCGGCCAGTGACGGTGGACGACGTGCCGGTGCTGGCCGGCTTCTTCGCCATCCCCGAGGTGGCCGAGTGGTGGCCAGGGGAGAACGAGGAGCGGCTGCGAGCCGCGCTCGAGGACGACGACGGCGTCGGCCTGGTCGTCGAGGTCGACGGGGGAATGATCGGCTACATCCAGTACTTCGAGGAGACCGACCCGGACTACCGCCACGCCACCATCGACATCACCCTCCACCCCGACTGGTGCAACCGGGGCCTGGGCACCGACGCCCTCCGCACTCTGGCCCGGCACCTGTTCGACGACCGTGGCCACCACCGGATCACGCTCGACCCGGCGGTCATCAATGTCCGGGCCATCGCGTCGTACCGCAAGGTCGGATTCCGCGACGTCGGCGTGATGCGGCGCTACGAGCGAGCCAACGACGGGACGTGGCGGGACAGCCTGCTCATGGATCTGTTGGCCGAGGAGCTGATTTCTTCGCCGCCAGCTTCGCCGACACGGCCTTCTTCGTAGGGGGCGGCTTCTCGAGATCGGCCGCCGGCGGCGCGGGGTCGTCGATGTCGCCCAGGCGGGCGATGTAGAAGCCGACCTGCGGCGGGATCGACGCGGTCAGGTACATCTCGGAGATCCGGTAGAGCGAGCCCTTGTCCTTGAGCGCCTTGTTGGTCTTCTCCTGGGCTGCGGTGGCGTGGATGATCAGGTCGGCCAGCAGGCCGGGGTTGACCCGCTCGATGAAGGCGTTGATGGCCGCGCCGGCCCGGGCCGACGGTGGCGGGGGCGCCAGCAGCGCGCCGGGGTCGGCGCCGTCGGCGTCCTCGGCCGGCGCCGGCCGCTCGCCCAGCATGCCCGCCCGGGCCTGCTCGGCGGTCTGGCGGGCCTTGTCCATCAGTCCCATGGCGACCTCCTCGGTGTCCTGTTCCCAGTAGTACCGGAATCCGGAGGGGTACGGGCGCTAACGTCCCCGCGTGCCCGAGCGCCGGCCCCGGACCCAGGAGCTCCGGGTCCACGGTGTCGGGGGATCCCACGGGCCCCGCATGCTCGGGTTCGACTCCCCGCACGACGTCGTGATCGTGGGCGAGGGGATCGGCGGCACCGCGGTCCTGGCCCGGCGCGGCGATCCCTCCGTCGAGAGCTACGACTGGGGCGACCTCACGTCGGGCACCGGATCCAAGCCGTTCTGGGTCTTCCTCCTGCCGTTCACCCTCATCAACCTGGCCGGCTGGATGCACCCGCCCGAAGGCAGTGCGCCGGGGTGGGTGATCGGCGCCATCCGCAAGCTGGTCCACGTCCTCTCCGCGCTCCTGACCGCCACCTACGTCTTCACGTTCGGGATCATCCTCGTCGACCTCACGGCCTGGCAGTGGTCCCGCCGGCTCGCGGCAAAGGAGGGTGCGTCCGTTGCGCTGGCACTCGCCACGGAGCAGAAGGTCGGCGTCGTGCTCGGCCTGCTCGCCCTGCTGGGCGTGGTAGTGGCCCTCGTGTACACCGCCGGGGCCTCGCAGCTGGCGTTCGAGAAACAGAAGCTTTCATCGCTCCAGGGCATGGGCCGCCCGGAGGGCGAGCCGTGGGGCGTCACGGAACGGCTGGATTCCCAGGGCTTCTTCTTCCACCCGAAGGCGGCGCGCATCCGGTTCCGCATCCACCTGGCCGTCGCCGGCGCCTGTTACGTCATGGTCGTCGCCCTGGTCATCTACCGGGCATTCATCGATCCGGGCGAGCCCCTCCGGAAAACCCTGGCCATCGGCGACCTCCAGAGCGTCGTCAGCGGCCTGGCCTACCTGGGTGTGATGGCTCTCTGGGCCACGTCGCTTTTCGCCAAGCGCAAGCCCGGTGAGCGGTGGACCCGGTCGGGACCGGCGATCGCGGCCACCCTGGGCTTCGGGCTCGTCAACGCGGTCGTGTCCGGGACGATCCTCCTCCTGATCAAGCAGCTCAACAACTGGCCGAACCGGCCGCGCACCGCACCGCTGCTGACTGGCGGTCCCGAGGTCAATCTGGTCGACGTCTGGGGCGGGCTGGCCGTCGGCTTCGCGGTGGCCGCCCTTGCCCTGGGCGTCGTGGTGATCTTCTTCCCCCGGGCGAGGATCGACGACATCACCGACGATCGCACCTCGGGCCCGGGCTGTCGGATCGACGGGCTGCCGGCGTCGTTGCGGAAGTCGGTGACCCGCTCCCGGTACTTCTCGATCCTCGCCCGCCACGGCGGCCTGATCGCCTTCCTGATCGCCTTCTCGATCTACGTGTTCGGCGTCGTGTCCGTGTCCGTCCGGGTCCACTGGACGTGGTTCCCCGGCCTCGACCCGCCGGGGAACACCAACTCCTTGCTCTACCAGGCCGGCGCCTACGCGCTGCCGGCGCTGGCCCTGCTCGTCGTCCAGCTCGTCCGCAAGGGCCGCAAGGGTGCCCGCACGTTCGCGTCCACCCTCTGGGACGTCTTCACGTTCTGGCCCCGCCGGTTCTCGCCGCTGGCGGTTCGCCCGTACTCGGAGCGGGCCGTCCCCGAGCTCCAGGGCCGCATCCTCCACCACACGAGGGACCGGGAGGAGCCGTGCCCGCTGGTGCTCGGCGTCCACAGTCAAGGGTCGGTGCTGGCCTTCGCCGCCCTCTCCCCCATGACCGCCGAGCAGCTCCAGCGCGTCGCCCTCATGACCTACGGCTGCCCGGTCTCGACCATCTACTCGATGTTCTTCCCCGCCTATTTCGGGCCGGAGCAGGTAGCCGCGTTGCGCGACAAGCTGGCGCAGTTGCCCGAGGGGCTCACCGGCTGGCGGAACTTCTACCGCCTGACCGACCCGATCGGCGGTCCGGTGTTCCCGCTCACCTCGACGCCGGAGCTCGACACCCGGGTCGACGACCCGTTCCGGGGGCCGGCGACCGACATCGGCGACGGCACGCCACCCCTGGAGCGCGACGCCCCGCCGTGGGTCCGGGTCGCCGGCCACTCGCACTACATGCAGGAGCCGGCGCTGAAGGAGTGGGTGACGAAGGTCAGGCGGGCGCTGGACCCCGCGTGACCGGCCCGGGAGGCCGGTCGGTCAAGCATTCACGGGTCCACGCTCCCGCCGGGAGTGTGGACCCGTGACGACGAAGCACCGGTCGGCAAGGGTGCCGAAGGAGTACGACGGGTAAAGGCCGCCGAACATGGCCCGGGTGCGGTCGGTCCAGTCGAGGGCCTCGGGCGTGGAGATGCGGTGCACGACCTGCATCACACCGCCCTCGTAGATCCGGTACTCGGCCCAGACGCCGGGATAGTCCTTGGTGGCACCCACCTCGGTCCAGGGGACGTCGCCCGTCGCCGGCAGCCGGCGCACGAGGTTCCGGTGGGTGTGGCCGGCGAAGTAGCCGGCCAGCGCCGGCCGGCGGGCGAAGAGCTCCAACAGGCGGTCGGAGTCGTCGCTGTCGATGCCGGCGGTGAACGACGTGTGGTCAAACAGTGGGTGGTGGCCGAACACGAGGACCGGGGTCCGGTCGAACTCGTCGGCGGCCAGGTCGTCGAGCCACGCCCCCTGCTCCTCGGTGACCCGGCCGCCGGTCTGGCCGGGGATCGCAGTGTCGAGCAGGGCCAGGCGGGCGCCAGCCACCTTGACCAGCTCGGTCGCGGGTCGGGGCGCGAGATGGGAATGCGGGCTGACGTCGTGGTTCCCGTTGGTCCAGTGGAGGCGGTCGCCGAACGACCCGCCGAAGATGTCGAGAAACGTCACCCATTCCCCCGGCGCGCCCCGCGCCGTGAGGTCGCCCTTGACGACGAGCACATCGACGCCGGCGGCGGCGATCTCGGTGGCCGCGCCCCGGGCCATGGTTTCGGGGTACGGCGCCTCGCCGGGTTCCGACCGCAGCGGCGGGCCGAGGTCCACGCCGTCGTAGCGGCCGCACTCAGTCTCGCCGATGTGGACGTCGCTGACGGTCGCCACCGTCGCCAGCCGCTCCCCCGCCGGCGTCGCGAGCGTCCGGAACGTCATCCCCTCGACGGTGTGCTCCCGGCCCGGTCGCAGGCCATCGACCCGCACGACCCGGGAACCGTCGTGGAGAATGGCCTCGGTGTCGGTGACGGTGGTCAGCTCCACCGGTGGTTCGCCGGGCGCTCCCACGTCCGCCCCGCCTGCCTCCACCGGCTGGGAGGGTCGTCGGGGAGGGACTCGTCGTCCTCCGCGGCCTGCCACTCGGCGGCCAGGGCAACGGCGATGGCCAGCACCTCCGGCGGGACTTCACTAGAGAGGGACATTGCCGTGCTTCCGTGACCGGACCTCGGGCCGCTTGGACCGCAGCATGGCCAGACCCTTGATAAGCACCGGCCGGGTGAGCGCCGGCTCGATGACGTCGTCGACGTAGCCCCGCTCGGCGGCGATCCAGGGGTTGGCGTGGTGCTCGACGTAACCGGCCACGAGCTCGGCCCGCACCGACGCCGGGTCGTCGGCCTCGGCCAGCTCCCGCCGGTGCAGGATCTCGACCGCCCCCTGGGGGCCCATGACCGCCAGCTCGGCCGAGGGCCAGGCGTACGCCAGGTCGGCGCCGATGGCCTTGGAGTTCATGACCACGTAGGCGCCGCCGTAGGCCTTCCGGGTCACGACCTGGATGCGGGGGACGGTGGCCTCGCACAGGGCGTAGAGGAGCTTGGCGCCGTGGCGGATGATGCCGCCGTACTCCTGGTCGGTGCCCGGCAGGAAGCCCGGGACGTCGACGAAGCTCACGAGCGGGATGTTGAAGGCGTCGCAGGTGCGCACGAATCGGGCCGCCTTCTCGGACGAGTCGATGTCGAGCACGCCGGCGAGCACCTTGGGCTGGTTGGCGATGATCCCGATGACGTGGCCATCGAGGCGAGCCAGGCCGCAGACCATGTTCCCGGCCCAGCGGGGCGCGTACTGGAAGAGATAACCGTCGTCGACCACGGCGGCGATCAGCTCGGTCATGTCGTAGGACTGGTCGGTCCGGTCGGGAAGGATCTCCGACAGCTCGGGCGACTCGCGGGCCGGGTCGTCCTTCGGGGCCGCCCAGGGGGCCGGCTCGCCGTTGTTGGACGGCAGGAACGAGAGGAGCTTGCGCACGTCACCCAGGCAGACGTGGTCGTTCTCGGCCACGAAGTGGGCCACGCCGGAGCGGGTGGCGTGGGCGATCGCGCCGCCCAAGTCCTGCAGGCTCACGTCCTCGCCGGTCTCGGCCTTCACGACGTCGGGCCCGGTGATGAACATGTACGAGGTGTCCTGCACCATGAAGACGAAGTCCGTGAGCGCCGGGCTGTAGACCGCGCCGCCGGCGCACGGGCCCATGATCACGCTGATCTGGGGGATCACCCCGGAGGAGTGGGCGTTGCGCCGGAAGATGCCGCCGTAGGAGTCGAGGGCGACGACGCCCTCCTGGATGCGGGCGCCGGCGCCGTCGTTGATGCCGATGAACGGAGCGCCGACCTGGTCGGCCATGTCCATGACCTTGTGGATCTTCTCGGCGAAGACCTCGCCCAGGCTGCCGCCGAAGACGGTGAAGTCCTGGCTGAAGACGAAGACCTGGCGGCCTTCGACCGTGCCCCACCCGGTGATGACCCCGTCGGTGTACGGGCGGTTGCCGGCGACACTGGGCTCATTCGACCGGTGGCGGGCCAGCAGGTCGAGCTCGACGAAGCTGCCCGGGTCGAGCAGCTCCTCGACGCGCTCGCGCGCCGTCATCTTGCCGCGGGCGTGCTGGCGGTCGACGGCGTCGGTCGAGCCGGCGTGGATCGCCTCGTCCTTGCGGGCCCGGAGGTCTTTCAGGCGGGGATCCATGCTGCGACGAGGTTACCGGGGGTGGTCGAGGGCGGCGATCCGGTCCATGAACCGCCAGGCCCGGAGGCGGGTGACCATCTCCTCCAGACCCTCGCCCGGGCCCTTCCACCTGATGTCCTCGACGGCGGTCATCACCTTGGCCTCGCTGCGCAGCGTGGCCAGGTCGCGGAACAGCAGGGCGAGGTCGCGCTGGGTGTTCAGCGCCGCCGACAGCCGGGCCGCGCCCCGCACCTCGACGTCCCACCGGAAGTGGTGCTCGGGGATCTCCTCGATGTGGAAGTACTTGGCCAGCACCGCGCTGGCCGACGTCTTCCCCCAGCCTGGGAGGCCCGGGAACCCGTCGGCGGAGTCGCCCACCAGGCCCAGCCAGTCCGGGATGGACTCGGGCATCACGCCGTACTTCGCCTTCACGCCGTCCTCGTCGGTGAAGACCTTGGCCCGGCGGTCGAACTGCACGACCCGGGTGCCCAGGACCATCTGGGCCAGGTCCTTGTCGGGCGTCATGATGATCACCTGCTCGACCTCCGAGTCGGCCGCCGCCGTCGCCGCCGCCGAGGCCAGCGCGTCGTCGGCCTCCAGCTCCACCATCGGGAAGACGGTGACGCCGAGGGTGCCGAGCGCCTCCTCCAGCAGCGGGAACTGGGCCAGCAGCTCCTCGGGCACGCCGGCGCTCGACTTGTACCCCGGCCACATGTCGTTGCGGAACGACTCGATCACGTGGTCGGTCGCCACGCCCAGGTGCGTCACCCCCTCCTCCAGCAGCTGCAGGACGCTCCACATCACGCCGCGCGTGGCCGCCACCTCGTCTTCGGGGTCGCGGTCGCCCTTGGGCACGCCGAAGTGGTGGCGGAACAGCTCGTATGTGCCGTCGAGCAGGTGGACCTTCACGGCATGCAAGCTAGTTCCGTAGGCTCTGCCCATGGCCCTGCGCTGGCGATGGATGGTGACGGTCCTCGTCCTCACGCTGGGCGCCTGTGGCGGTGGGGGTGGCACCGACGACGACGCCCTCGGGCCGGCGCCGGCCGGCGGCAAGGTCGGGGACACGGCGACCGCCCGGACGATCGTCCTGCAACAGGCCGACATGCCGGCGGCCTGGCGGGCCGCCGCCCACACCGAGACGCCGCTGGAGAAGACCCGGGCGAAGGAGCTGTCCCTCTGCCTGGGCCGGCCCGACCCCGAGACCATCCGCAGTGCCATCGTCTACGGGCCCGACCTCAGCCTCGGTCAGACGCAGGTGTCGTCCATCGCCACTGTCCTCAACACCAAAGAGGACGCCCTTGCCGACTTGGCCGCCGTGCGGGGCCCGAAGTACGGCCCCTGCCTCGTACCCGTCTTCCGGGACGACCTCAAACGCCAGGCGCCCGACGCCCGCGTCGAGAACGTCGCCTCGGAGCCCCTTCCGGTGGAGAGCTTCGGTGACGGCGCCGTCGGCATCCGCCTGACCGCCGACCTGGTCTACGCCGACCATACCGACCACCTTTTCGCCGACCTCGTCTACATCTCCAAGGACCGCTCGACGGTGAGCGCCACCTTCTTCTCCTTCGTCCAGCCCTTCTCGGCCACCCTCGAGCAGTCGCTCGTGTCGAGGATGGGCAACCGCGTCGCCACCGCCTGAGCGCGTCCCCATCTCAGCCGGCCGCCGTTCGGTAGCCTCGCTGCGGGGCACGACGGAGGGGGGCGGTTTCGGTGGACGACCGGACGTTCGACCGGGTGGGAGCGGTGGCGGCTGCCGCCGTTGCGGTGCTGTCGGTGTTCTACGCCATCGCCTATCTGGGCATCACGCCGGCGGAGCAACGGACGGCTGATGTCGACGACTTCTACCGCTCGTACCTCGCCGACCCCGCCGGCGCCCGGATCGCCTCGACCTGCCTGCTCCTGTCGGGGCTGGCCGTCGGCACGACGGTCGTGGCCCTCGCCCGGCGACTGGCTCGACGCGCTCCTGCCGCGCTCGCGTGGGCGTCGACCGCCGGCGTGGTCGCCGGGCTGGCCACCGCGGCCCACGCCCTCACCACTCTGATCGGGACCGACAAGCTGGCGAGGAAGTACGAATCCGGCGACGCCGCCACGCGCGCCGCGGTGGCCATCGCCCACGCCACGCCGTCCGAGGTAGACCCCCGGGGCCTGGCCACGTTCTGTGTCGCCGGCCTGGTCGCCCTCGTGCTCGGCATGGCCGCACGGGCCGAGCGGCCCCGCCTCGGCCTCGTCGGCATGATCCTCGGGGTCGACATGGTCCTGCTGTTCACCGCCACCGCGGTGGGCGTCGGACCGCTGGTCCTGCTGACGGGCGGCCTGGCGTCGGTCGTCCTCGGCCCGATCTGGTGGGTCTCCGTCGCCCGCCTGCTGTGGGCGGACGACGCCCCCCCTCAGATCGCCGGCGCCTGAACGACAGGCCGCCGCCGGCGCATCACCCGCGAGGCGCCCCACCCGAGCAACGCCAGGACGGCGATGGGGACGAGGTAGCCGACCACGACGATCATCCCGCCGACCACCGCCACCATTCCGTCGACCGCCTCACCGAAGCTGTCGGCCAGCGACGGGTCGTCGGTCACGGGACGGACGACGCCGAGCGCGCCCGGCTCGAACAGCGACACCTGCAACGTGGCCAGACTGGTCGACTGCTCCAGGTTGGCCTTCTGGGCCTTCAGCTGCTCGATCTGCTGGCGGACGCTGAACAGGCTGTTCTGCACCTGGAGCACCTCGCCGACACCCTTGGCCTGACCGACCAGCACCCGGAGCGCGTCCTCCTGGGCCTGCAGGCTGACGAGGCGGGCGTCGTAGTCGACGAGTTGGCCGCTCACGTCCTCGCCCCGTATGGACTGCGCCTCGATCTCGCCCAGCCCGCTCAGACCCTGGCGGACAGCGTCGAACCGGTCCGAAGGGACGCGCACCGTCAGCTGCCCGGCGCGGGCTTCGTTGTTCGACGCCGTGGTCGACGACGACACGAACCCGCCGTTGGCCGCGGCCAGCGCCGCCACCCGGTCGAACGCCGCCGAGAACCCGCCCTTGGCCACCTTGACCTGGACGTCGGCCGTACGGACGACCCGGGGGGCGCCCACGACCACCGCCGATCCACCGCTATCCGGTGCGGTCGCGGCGCCGCCGGTGCCGCCGCCGGCCGATCCGGTCGCCACGCTGGAGCCGCCGGCGGCTGCGCCGCCCGAGCCGACAATCACCGACGGGGCGATCTCCGCCTTGCCGGTGAAGCCGGGCGCCGACACCGAGTCTTGGGCCACGGTCGCCAGCTCGTCGCCACCGCCGCCACCGACGGAGCCACCGCCGAGACCGGCCTGCAGCGCGCCGGCACCGACCAGGGCGACGATCGCCAGCGCCGCCACCAACCAACCCCTGCGCCCCGGCACGGACCCTCGCATCAGACCGACCTCCTCGTCCTGTGCACATGGGACGTCCGCCGGCAGCACTCCGGTTCCCGGTCCTGGTCCGTCAGCCCTCCACGTCCCGCCGGCCCTCCAGCGCCCGGCCCAGCGTCAGCTCGTCGGCGTACTCCAGGTCGCCGCCCACGGGAAGGCCGCTGGCGATGCGGGTGGTCCGGATGCCGAGGGGCTTGAGCAGGCGGGCCAGGTACATGGCCGTCGCCTCACCCTCGATGTTGGGGTTCGTGCAGAGGATGACCTCGACGATCTCCTCGTGGCCCAGCCGGGTCAGCAGCTCGCGGACCCGGATCTGGTCGGGGCCGATGCCATCCAGCGGACTGATCGCCCCCTGGAGCACGTGGTAGCGGCCCTTGAACTCGCCCGTCTTCTCGACGGCGACCACGTCGCGCGGCTCCTCGACGATGCAGAGGACGGTGGCGTCGCGGCGGCCGTCGAGACAGATGCCGCACTCCTCGCCCTCGCAGACGTTGAAGCAACGCCGGCAGAACGACACCTTCTCCTTGGCCTCGGTGATCGACCGGGCCAGGCGGAAGGCGTCCTCGTCGGGCAGCTTCAGCAGGTGGAAGGCGATGCGCTGGGCCGACTTGGGCCCCACGCCGGGCAGTCGACCGAGCTCGTCGATCAGGCTCTGGACCGGCGGGGCGTACACCCGGGGGTCAGCCGAACAGACCGCTGCCCAGACCGCCGAGGTCGAGGCCACCCATGGCCTGCTCGGAGATCTGGCCGGCCTTGGTGACCGCGTCCCGGATGGCCGCCAGCACCATGTCCTCAAGCATCGTGATGTCGTCCGGGTCGACGGCCGCGGGGTCGATGGTCACGCCCTGGAACTCCATGCCGCCGGTCACCCGCACCTTCACCATGCCGCCGCCAGCCTGGCCCTCGACCTCCTTGGTGTCGGCTTCGGCGCGGGCCGCGAGCAGCTGCTCCTGCATCTTCTGGGCCTGCTTCAGCAGCGCGCTCATGTCGGGCTGGCCACCACCGGGTGCGTTCTTTCCCATGAGCTACTCCTCCACGACAGTGGCGCCTTCGAATTCGGACAGGACCTGATCGAGAGGCGAGCGTACCTCTGCCGCCGGCGCATCCTCTAGGTCGTCGATGTCGATGGACTCGTCGTCCGGCGGGGGGGCTGCGGCCGGCGGGGGCGCCTGGTCCTCGGTGACCAGGCGGAGCGGCACGGCACGGCCGAAATGAGCGGCCAGGGCCTGTTCCACGTCGACGCGCACCTCCTCGCACCGGTCGCGGTGGATGGCGTTGGGCAGGGCGAAGGTGGCCCTGTCCCCGTCAGACGCCACGAACCGCCCGACCCGGAACCGCGACTTCGCCCGCGGCGACAGGCCGAGCAGGACCGTGTCGCCCCAGGCGAGGGTCAGCTCGTCGCGACTCGGAAGGCCGCCACCGGCCGCCGGCGCCGGCGCGGCCGGCTCGGGGCGCGGGGCCGGGGGCGCAGCTGCGGGCGCCGGCGGGCTC
>JAHFUP010000067.1 GCA_023265025.1 Acidimicrobiia bacterium
TTGCCAAGAGGTCGGGGATCACCCTTGGTCCGGCTGCCTGAGACCTACTCGGCTCCTCAGGAAAAGTCGACCCCAAACTTGACTCACCGACAACAGAACATGAAGGTCAAGCTTCCTAGCAGTGCCTCGTCACGTCCCTTGGGTGGCACGTCTTCATGACCTTGCCGCCGGCCCTCAGCTGAAGCTTCGTCATGTCTTGGGCGGTCTGAAAAACGACCACGAAAGACCCATTGATGACGGGGAAGGTCACGGTGTGTCCATCGGCGAACACACCCCTCAGCTCCGCCTTGTCCACGAGCGCCAGTCCATAGCCGAAACTCAGATCCGCTCCAGGAATCTCCGTCCACACGAGCATTGCCATTCCCCCCCCGTCGAACGTGTCCAACGGTTGGCAGTTCAGCGAGGACGAGAGCCGCTGGGCGTCTCGGTCCATGGCGCGTCCCGCCGGCAGGTCCGCATGGAACCGCAAGCACGCCTTACCCAACTCCTCCCGCGCCGAGAAGGTCCAAGGAACATCAGCTTCCGATCCCGACTGATCGCTGGCTCCGAAGGGTGCGGGTTCGGCAGTCGGCAGGACGCCACAGCACTGCAGGCTCAGCGCCAGGAGCAACGCAACGCCTCCGTGCGCCACGTGGCCTTGAGGGACTCGGCGGAGTCTGCATTCACGCCGGCCCTGTCGTCGGCTCACATGCCCAGTGTGTCGCAGGTCAGTCACGTAGCTCCGCGACTCATTGCTCCCGGGCAAGACCCGCACCTTGCGATCGAGCGGGCGACAGGGCGACATGCTCTTGACGGCTGAGCTGGTTGCACACTGATCGGCACGATTGACCGGCGACGGTTCGGCAGAGCTGTGTGGCCATCGGATTGTCCCGAGACCGTGCGGCTGCCCTCACCATGTGGTGCTCCGCCCCTGGAGCTCGACGCGCAGCCCGGTGACCACGATCCCGTCGGCCCGAAGCTCGCCGACCACGATCGACAGGAGGCGTTCGGCCACCGCCTCGGCCAGTGGCCCGGGGACCATGTCGCAGCCGACGGTGATCCGCTGGGAGTCCTCGGGCATCGGCAGAAAGCCGTGATCGGCGCTCACCTCAGTCCCGGGTGAGCTCGGCCACGGCCTTCTTGGCACAGGCGTCGTCGACGAGGGCCTTGCCGGCCGAGGCCGCCGCGATCAGTGCGGCCACCGCCGCGTTGTTGAGAGCCCGGGGCAGCCCGTTGGCCACCCGGTGCAGCCGGGCGACGGCATCATCGGCGATGAGTGGGTCCGTCCTGCCGGCAAGGGCCAGGTGATGGCGCAGGTACTTGGCCGACTCGCCAAGATCCATCGGTCCCAGGGCGAAGCGCGTGGCTATGCGCTGATCGAGGGCCGCAAAAAACCCCATGCGTAGCTGGCGGGCCAGCACGGGCTGGCCGACCAGGATGCCGGCGAAGGGACTGGCCGAGTCCATCTCGGCATTCGTCAGGAGACGGAGCTCCTCGAGCTGGGCCGGGGAGAGCAGGTGCGCTTCGTCGATCACCAGGACGACCCGGCGATGGCGCTCGGATTCCTCGGCGGCCAGCAGCGAGGCGGCCTGCCGGTGGAGACGCATATTCGTCGGCTTCGTAAGGTGCTCAGGTTGAGGCTGTCTGGCGTGCTTTGAGGGCAGCGTAGGCAGCCCAGTTCGTGCCCTGTTCGGCGGCTCGTCTGGCAGTGGTCTGGGGGTGGTAACCCAAGGTTCTGGCAAGGACGGGCGCGGGAACGTCGGCGATGAGTTGGTGCATGGCGGCTTGGCGGCCGGCGGTCGTCACCCCGAGGCGGACGAGACGCCGACTGAGCTGGGTGGGCTGGACATGTTGACCGGGAGCTTGGCCGGGGAACAGCCACGGCGAGGCGAGGTTGGCGGCGGTGCCCATGTTGGGACGCCGGTCGATGAGGGCGACGACGAGGGTCGCGAGCGCCTCGGGAACGGCGACTGGGTCGTCGCCGAAGCGGATGCTGAGCTGACCGTTGTCGTTGTCAATGTCGGTGAGACGGAGTGAGGCGATGCGGGTGACAGGTTGCGCGAGCAGCAGGACGAGGCATCCGGCAACTCGGTCGCCGAACCCGAGCTCGTCGTCGCTGAGGAGCCGGCGCAGGAGTTGCAGCCGCTCATCTTGAGGTCCGACGGTCGGACTGGCCCGCTTGAGTTTCGGGATCGTCAGGGGCGGGCATCGTTGGTGGCGGATCGCCCAGACGATGAAGTCGTTCGCTCCCCGCGGGTTGGAGGCGGTGGCGAACCAGGCGTCGAGATCGCTCTGGGTGCAGCGCGCGAGGCTGCTGTGGCGTGCGCGTAGCCATGCCAGCAGGGTCAAGCCGGCGTTGGTCCGTCGGCGGGCCACGGCGACCATCGAAGCGGTCAGGGGCGCCACCTGGGCGCGCGCCGAGAGTTCGCGATGGTGTCGCCAGCGCAGGTAGGCGCGGATCTGCTGGCGGTCGTCGCCATCGTCGATGCTGTCGAGGCGTTCGATCCCCCAGCGTTCGTAGGCGGCGAGGAACTTGTCGCGGGCGGGAAGGACGTGGTGGGCGACGAGTAGCTCGCGCAGGTACTCGCGACCCTGGCCGCCGGGGAGGGAGTCGATGCCTTCATGGCTCAGCGCCACTTCACCGGTGGCGACAGCGACGAGTCGTCGTTGAACGTGGGCGGCGCCGAGCCACACCAGCCCGGGCCACGGGTCGCCCATGGCGACGAGAGCCTCCATCAGCGGGGCGAGGCTCGGGTTGACGGTCCCGGCGCCGCCATCGAGGACAACGCCGAGGCGGCGGCGTAGGGAGCAGCGCAAACAGATGTGGGCGAACCAGAGCTCACCCTCGGCCCCACACGTCGTGCACATGAACGAGGTGGTGATCCCCGCGCAGTCGACGCACACCGGCTGGCGTTGATCGTCGATGCCGGGTAGGGGCCGGTCGTCGTTGCAACCTGGGCACCTGCCCCGTCGTTTCACGCCGTGGCGGACGCAGCTGACGCACACGAACCCGTCCGGCCACTGCCAGCCCGTGATCACCGAGTGGGCGCAACGACCGCAGGTGCGCGTCCGCCTTCGGTAGGTCACCGCTGGTCGCGGTTGACCCGGGCGCGCCGGGGCCGGCCGACTTTGGCCAGCTCGACGACGACGTCGCTGTCGGGCTTCGGCGCAGGTGACGCCGCCCCGACCTCGATGAGGTCGTTCGGGGTGCAGTCGAAGATGTCGCACAGCGCGGCCAGGGTGCGAAGCGACAGCCGTTCGGGGACCTTGGCGGCGAGGCGGTAGACCTGGGCCGCGGACAGGACCACGCCGCGCTCGGCCAGCAGCGGGCCGAGGTCGCTGGTCTTCCAGAGCCCGTGGGCGGACATGATCTGGCGCAGTTGCCACGTGTAGCCGAGCGAACGGCTCACGGTGGCCCTTTGAGCCCGCCGGCTTGGCCGATCGCGCGGTCCAGCGCGGCGCGCAGCATCCGGGTCCGGTAGTCCGACGACACCGAGGTGTAGATCGCCGTCGTCGACGCGTGTTCATACCCGACCTGTTGCTGCACGAACAGCGCGTCAAACCCGTCTTCGATCAGGTGGGTCACATAGGAGTGCCGTAGGCAGTGCGGACTCAGCCCCGACGCCAACCCGGCATCGGCGGCGGCCGCCGCGAAGGCGGCGTTGACCCGGTCCTCGCTGACCCGAGGCCCGCGCTCGGAAGGCCACAGGCCGTGTTGTCCGACGCCGTGGGCGTGGGGCCAGACGTCGTCGACCCACTCGCCGATCACCTCGACCGACCACCCCATCACGGTGAGCACACCCCGACGCCGGGGCTCCGATCCCTTGGCCGCCTTGCCCCAACGCACCTGGCACACACCGAATCGCCCGAACTCCGCGCCATGGGGGTTCGCGGCGAAGTCATGGTCTTCGAGCATCAACAGCTCACGGCGACGCAGCCCCCATCCGTAGATGACCTTCAGCATGGTCGCGTCCCGGAACGCCGGCACCCATCCCTTGCGGCCGTTGGCTCTGACGGCGACAACCCGGGCGTCCGCGGCGTCGAAGAGGTCCTGGCATTCGCCTCGGGTCAACGACCGTCGAGCGGGCCGGCCCTCGTAGTCGGCGCTGTGGACGGCCAGGTTGGCCCGCGTGCAGATCTGGGTCGGGTGGGTTCCGAAGCGGTTGAGGCAAGCCCGGTTCCAGCCATAGGCCGGATCGCACGAGTACTCCAGGAAGGACCGCACCGCCGATTCATAGGAACGCACCGTGGAGCGCGCCCTGCGATGAGTCTCCCGCAGCTCGGCGATCCAGCGCTCCATCTCCGCCGGCGTCCATCGCCATGGGAACGAACCAGCGTGATCCTGGAAGCGCCGCACCACCCGAGCAGCGGAGTTGATCGTCCCGAACGACAGGTTGCGCGACAACTGCTGGGCACGCCAGCCGTCCAACATCGCCTCGAACATCTCGATCTCGGCCTGGTGCGCGGTGTCGTCGCCGACCAGTTGCAAGCGGGCCGGACCGACGCCATCGACCGTTCGATCTGCCATTCAGCCTGCCTCTCATCGAAAGACCGATCCAAGCATCAAATGCGAAGCTGCAGGTGGATGGCCCTTTCAGTGCCCCCGGCGCCACTCCCGCTGAACGACGACTGCGCCGATTCCTCAACAACGGCAAGCATTTTCGGCTGACCGGCACCGTCGTCCCGAACATGCATCAGATGAAATATGCGAGGTGATGGGCCATGACCTCGGCCTTGTGGAACCGGGGGTGGCCGCCCAGGGCCGAGACGATGGTGACATAGAGGCCCCGGGTGCCGAAGGCCGGGTTGGGCACGTAGACCACGTGGTGGGAGGCCATGTCGAGCCCAGCGGTGGCGGCCCGGACCGCGACTGTCTTCCCGGCACCGACGTCGCCGACGAGAACGCCGAGGGCCGACTCGGCCACGCAGTGGTTGATGCGGGCCACCGCCTCGGCGTGGCCGTCACGGACGAAGAGGTCCTTGGCGGCGATGGATTTGGAGAAGGGCGTGCGGGTCAGGCCGAAGTGCGCCACCCACGGCGCCCGGCTCATGACCGTGCCCCCACGAGCCCGTCGCCGTCATCGTCCCGGGGGTCGTCACCGCCGCCGAACAGCGGGACGTCGCGATAGGAGATGGGCCCGGCCAGGGCTTCGTCGTGGGCCGCCTGGACCAGGCCGAGGTAGTCGACGCCGGTGGGAGAGGGCACGGGGCGCTGGGCCTGGGGGACGGCGGGGTGCACGTGGGCGCCGATGACCAGCGGCGTGGCCACCCCGGCCGGGCGGCCCTCGAAGAACACCTCCAGGCTGGACATGTCCGTGGGGTCGTAGCGGCACTCGACCCGACGGCCGACGAGCACCGGGTCGACCTGGAACCGCCGGCCGACGAGGGAGACCGTCGCCGTCTTGGTGACCAGGCGCACGGCCGACCACCGGAAGGCGTCGGCCACCACGGCGGGATCGGCGGCCCGGGGCGCTCCGCCGGCCATAAACCGGGCGATGGGCGTCTCGCCGGTCTCGGCGTGGGTGCGGGTGTTGGCGACCTGCTCGGCCCAGGCCATGAAGGCGTCGTTGAGGGCCTCGAAGCTCTCGATGCCCATGGCCTCGGCCTCGGCGACGAAGCGCTGGCGGATATACCGGTTCAGCCTTTCCTGCTTCCCCCGCCCTTGGGGGGAGTACGGCCGGCTGTGGATGAGGCGGATGCCCAGCACCGCGCAGCTGCGCTCCAGGGCGGCGTTGGCGAACGGGGCGCCGTTGTCCGCGTGCAGGGCCTGGGGCAGGCCCCGGCGGGCGATGGCCTCCCGCAGCACGTCCTGGCCGGCCCGGGTGTTCTCCTCGGTCATCCACCGCCCGTGCACCAGGAGGCGGGAGTGGTCGTCGACGATCAGGAAGAGCTTGGCCCGCCGCGATCCCGCCACCCGGGGGTGGGGGACGAAGGGCCCCACCAGGACATCGGTGATCCACCGTTCGTTGGGCCGGGTGGCCTCATAGCGCCCGAAGGCCCGGGGCACGCCGCCGATGGCGGCGCGGTGCAGGCCCTGGCGGCGCAGGTGGGCCCGGATGGTGCGCTCGGCCACGGCCACCCCGTGGCGGCGCAGGAGGATGTCGGCGATGGCTCCCGAGGACCGGGCCGCCAGCTCGGCCCGCAGGGCGGCGGCCTCGGCCAGCAGCTCGGGGTGACGGCGCACCGCGCCGGTGTCGGAGCGGGGAACGGGCATGAGCCCGGCCAGGCCCCGGGCCCGATAGGCCCGCACCCAGCGGTCGAGGGTGCCCCGGGAGTAGGTGCGCATGGTGCCGTCGGGGTGTTGATGGGCGAAGGAGGCCAGGCCCCGGATGATCAAGCCGCGCTCGGCGGAGCTGACGGCGGGGTCGACGGCCTCGGCGATGAGGTGGAACCGGAACAGGGCGACGGCCTCGCCGGGATCGATGGTCATTCGGGGCCTCCAGTGGTCGGCATCAGGGCACTGGGGGGATCAGACGCCGGCCGCCCACCGAAATCCACGGTGTGTGCGTGGTGGTGCCCAGCGCCTCCCCGCCGCTCACGACGCTCCAGAACCGCCACCGTCCCGGCACGGCATCGAAGCGGGACCGAGCCACCGCCCATGCGCGGTCAAGCGCCTGCAGCGCGGCGCGCTCGGGCACGGCCGCCAGCTCCGGTGCGCCGGCCCCGAGCTCCACGGCCAGGGCGGCGAAGCCGGCAGCCAGAACGGGGGCGCGCTCACGATGACGGCGCCGCCAGTCCCGGACGGTGGTGTAGGGGAACCCGGTGGCATCGGCCACCTCCCGGGCCACGGCGCCGTCGATGATCGCCTCCAGTGCCGCGCCGATGGCCTCGGCGCCATAGAGCCGCCTGAGCAGGCAGAACGCCGGGAGCAGGCAGTGGCTGACGCGGCAGGGGACGCACTTGGATCGCCGCACCCAGATGAGCCGGTCGTCGCCGGCACGCACGGTGCGTGGGTACCCGGACCAGATGATCATCGGCTTGGCACAGCTCGGGCAGGTCGGCCGCGGGACTTCGACGTCCCGGCCAGCCGCTGCGTACTCGTCGACACCCAGGGGGCAGGGCCATACGATGGCCACGGTGCTTGTCACCGCCTTGGGCCCCTCCCCGCGGGCACTCACTCGGAGGGAGGGGCCCTTCTCTTCGAAGGGACCCGCCATCGTTGCCGCCGGCGGGTTCTGGCCCACACAGAGGACGTCTCCGTCCACGATGAGCTCTGCCGCTTCCCCAGCCGCGGTGGTCAGCCAGTCATGCCCTCAACACATGCAGAGACACGGCAGGGGTCGGTCTTCTCGCGAGACATCTCCCGACGCCTGGCCCCTGCTCTCGGGGATACGGCAGCGGTCAGCCAGGGGACGGGTGAAGACGTTCTCAGCAGGGAGACACCCCCTCTTTCGCACGGAATTTCTGGCGGCTCGATCGAGGACAGGGCGGCCGCCGCCACCCCCCAGGCGGCCGCCCCTCCTCGGATTCCCCGAGCTGGACCCGCTACATCGCCGGCCAAGGAAGCCGGCGGGAGAGGAGAACATGATGGACATGACCGCATTCCTCGACGAGCTGACCTACCGAGTGCTGGCGTCGGCCGACGACGGCAGGGACGCCCGAAGCCGGCTGGCAATCATCGCCCACTGGGCCACCGAACAGGACGCCCGCCTCGCTGCGGGGCGGCGCACCCTGCGCATCGAGAGCGGCCGCCTGATGGAGGAGGCCCTGGCCGATTCGGCTCAGGGCGAGTCCGAGCTGGCCACGGCCACCGCAGCCGGAGCTCGCAGTTGGCCACATCCGACGTCACCCGGCAGCAGCCGCACGCCGAGCACCGGGTGACCATCACCATCGTCGGCGACAGCGTCGACGTCCTCGACGCCATCTGCGCCATCGAAGGCCGGCCCGCCCACGAGGTGATCGGCGAGTGGATGGCGGCAGGGTCCGGACCGGGGCCACACCGGCGGTGGCTCGCCGTGTTCGCGACGACGCGCGGCACCGCGGGCAGGTCCCCCGGCTGTACGCCGTCGAGACCCGCTACAGCGGCTGGCCACCTTCACTGGCTGATCAGGCCAGCTCGTACCGCCTCGTCCCCGACCAGGCGGCCGCCGCAAGGACCACACCGCGGCGGCCGCCGGACTGCTGACGAACCACCATCGATCGCGACACCAGGACGCCGTGCGGCCCAACGGGGCCGCACGGGGGAGACCGCCGCCGGTCTCCCGGCAGCTCCCTCACCGCTCGGCACGATGAGGTGCGAGCTGACAACCGACAAGACCTGCTGTGCGGATGCGACCCGGACGCGATCCGCACAGCAGTTCAACGTTCGTACGACAAGGGCGCCCTCACCGCGGGAGATCGATCCAACCCTTGAAGTTGATCTCGGAGTTGATCTGGCAGTCGGTGTACTGGCATCCCCTGCCGCTCCGATTGCCGAAGACCTGGTTCCACCCCGCCACCGTGCCTGCGCCGGCAGCGCCGGACAGCTGGCCGGTGCCCCCCAGGACCTCGTAGCTGCCGTGGATGGTGCCCTCGGCGTAGCAGTCGTTGCCGAAGGACTTGAGCGGGTCCTCCTTGGCCGTGACCTGGAGGCGAAGGCTCCCCTCTGGGAAGACGAAGTCCGTGACGTCGACGAACTCGCCCGTGGCCAGATCCCAGTGTTCGGTGATGAGCTTTTCGACACCTCGGCCATTGACGCGTCCGGTTCCGACGACAGGCCTTCCGTCGGATATCGCTTTGCTCAACGATCCTGCGTAGGTCATGTGGAACCCCTGGTTGTTCGTCGCTGCGGACGCCGGCCCGGCTTGCGCAGTCAAGGCGACCGCAGCGGCTAGTGCAGGCAAGAGCTTCCTCAGGGCGAGTTTCGCCGAAGTCTTCATTCGAATCCCCTTCTGTTGTCGGATTTGCCTGAACAGAGCCGCTGGCCAAGGCCGACACTCGGCCTCAGGAGGGGCTCAGGCATCTCGAAGGCGTGAGAATGGACTGCACAGTCGTGCACGGTCACCGCTTCGGCCGTCGCCAGGCCTCCATCGCGTCGACCGCCCGGCGAAGGGGAATGTGTCGGGGGCCCGGTCCGGAACCGGATGCGCACATTGCTGGACTGTCAAGCATCGATCGAGCCGAAGCCCAGCCCGCTTCCTTGCATCGACGCCGCAGTTGGCGGAGGAAATCGAGCTTGCGGTGCCGACCTTGTGTGTGAGTGAGTGGCCTCAGCCGGCGACGTGCTCGGCGAAATACCGGCCCCAATGAGGACGGCTACCGCTGACGTCGGTGAACCCGTACTCCTCGGGTCGGAGAGACCCCGCGAGCCGAGCACCTGGCCGGACTTCGAAATCACGTCGGGGTCGCCGACGAACCCCGCAATGGCCCGGCATACGAACTGAGGTGTCTCGGATGCAACGAAGTGGGGGTCCGTGGCAACGCCGTCGCGCCAGTTCTAGAGGCGGTGACCCCGAATGGTCGAGCATGACCTCCGACCGGAGGAAGCCGGGCGTGACATCCACGGCTGTGATCCTTTGCGGACGCAGCTCTTCCGGCATCCCCAACAGGACATCACCAGTACTGTTTGCACCTGCGGCGACAATGGCGCCCCCCATGGACAGGCGCAGGACGCCAGCGATCACGAGCACTGCGAGGGCTCAGAGTCGCCACCCGCAGATCTCGACGCCATCGAGTCGTCTGTATCATCATATGCATAGGGCAGCGACAACCCCGTCCTTTGAGCGGGCCGGCACCGCGCCGCAGTCGCCAGGCGCGAGAACCGGCCGCACGTCGGTGCCGCGCCCCTGAGCCTGCGCAGCGGGCCGGACTCGGGCAGGATCTGCCTACGGTGGACCAGGAGGCAGCGAAACGGGGAACGGCGTGAAGGTCGCTGCCCGCCGTGTCGTGCAACTAATCCCGATCCTTTTCGGCCTGTCGGTTTTGGTGTTCGCGTGGGCACGCAGCCTTCCCGGCGACCCGGCCGAGGCCGTGCTCGCCTCGGGGAAGCCGGCGAGTCAGCTGACCGTGTCAAGGGAGGCGGTTGCCGAGGTTCGCCACCTCTACGGCCTCGACCGTCCGTTGTACGCGCAGTACGGGTCGTGGCTCACACACGTCGCTCGCCTCGACCTGGGTCAGTCAATCACCACGCGCCAGAGTGTCAGCGGTGAGTTTCGGCGCCGCTTCCCGGCGACGGTAGAGCTCGCGCTCGCAGGGCTCGCCGTCGCCGTCGCCGTCGGGGTCCCGGTCGGCTACATCGCTGCGCGGCGGGCCCACACATGGGTCGACCACCTCTCGCTGGGCGGAACGCTGCTCGGCGTTTCGATCCCAGTGTTCGTGCTGGCCTTCGCTCTGAAGTACATCTTTTCGGTCAAGCTCGGTTGGCTGCCGAGCATCGGCAGGCTCGACGTGACCCGCGACCTTTCACATCCCACCGGTTTATACGTGCTCGACGCCATTGTGGCCCTCGACGGTGCCGCGCTCGTAGACACCTTGCGCCACCTCGTGCTGCCCGGCCTCGCCCTGGGCTTGCCGCCCGCCGCCTTCATCGCCCGTATCACCCGCGCCTCGGTGCTCGACGTGGCCGACGAGCCCTACGTCCACACCGCCGAGGCGAAAGGCCTGAGCCACAGCGCGGTCGGCCGCCGGCACGTCCTGCGCAACGCACTCTTGCCGGTCACGACGGTCGTCGGCCTGGCCGCCGGGTTCCTCCTTGAAGGGGTGACCCTCGTGGAGGTCGTGTTCGCGTCGGGCGGCATGGGGAGCTTCCTCTTTCAGGCCATCATCGAACGTGACTACCCCGTGCTCCAAGCCGGGATCCTCTACCTGGCCGTCGTCTTCGTCGTCATCAATCTTATCGTCGACATCCTGTATGCGCGCCTCGACCCTCGGGCGCAGATCACGTGAGCCTGTCTGATGCCGAGGCCCGGCGCGTTGCGCTGGAGACGCAGCGCGATGACCACGCACAACGACCGGGACTCGTGTGGCGGCGGCTCCGCCGCAGCCCCGGCGCGATCGCCGGTGCCGCGCTGGTCGGCCTCTTCGTCGCCGTCGCGCTGTTCGCGCCTGTGCTCGCGCCGCACGATGTCAGTCGCAGCGACCTCTCCCGGGTGCGCCCCGGCGTCGTGCCCGGTCCCTCCGCCGCACACCCCCTGGGCCTCGACCAGCAGGGGCGCGACGAGCTCTCCCGCCTCGTCTACGGCGCTCGCTCCTCATTGGTCATCGGCGTGTCCTCGGTCGCGCTCGGGGCGCTGATCGGCGGTATCATCGGCTCAGTTGCAGGAGCCTTCGGCGGATGGGTGGAGACGGTGGCGATGCGCCTCATGGACGTCATGCTCGCCATACCCGGGCTCCTGTTCGCCGTCGCTCTCGCCGCCCTTCTCGGTCCGAGCCTGCTGTCGGTGATGATCGCCATCGGAGTGGGAGGCGTGCCCGTCGTCGCTCGTTTGCTACGAGGCGCGATCGTGGTCGAACGCGAGAAGCTCTACGTCGACGCTGCACGAGCCGTGGGCGCCCGACGATGGCGCATCGTCACGAGGCACATCCTCCCGAACACGCTCGCGCCGGTGCTCGTCGCGGCCACCCTCGCTATCGGAGGGGCGATTCTCACCGCGGCGGGGCTGTCGTTCCTCGGACTCGGCCCGAACGACCCGTCGATTCCCGAGTGGGGCAAGATGCTGGCCGAGAGCGAGCGGTTGCTTGAGACCTCGCCGCAGTTGGTCTTCTTCCCGGGCGCCGCCATCCTGCTGTCCGTGCTCGGCTTCAACCTGTTGAGCGATGGCCTCCGCGACGCCCTCGATCCGAAGCAGCGTCGATGAGGCCGAGGGGGTAAGATGTCGCGATGGCGGAGGTTACGGCGCAGGCGTCGGGGCTCTGGCAAGCCTGACGATCTCACGGGCGTGCACCCGATTCTCACACCGTGAGGACATGAGACATCGAGTGAAGCTCTGGACGGTCTTCACGCTGGCCGTCGCCCTGCTCGCTCCGGCCTGCGGCAGAGACGCGGCGACGCCGAAAGCCAAGAGTGGGGGTACGGTCGCCTTTGGGCTGCTGCACGACCCCTTCACCCTCGACGGCGCGCTGGCTGTGAGTATTCCGTCGTTCATGGCGGTCTCCCAGATCTTCGAGACGCTAGTCCGCACCGAACCCGGCACGACGCGCGTTGCGCCCCGGCTTGCCCGGTCGTGGGAGAGCGCCGACGGCCGTACCTGGACGTTCCACCTCCAGACGGGCGTGAGGTTCCACGACGGCACCCCGCTCGACGCCGCCGCCGTCTGCTTCAACTTTGAGCGGTGGTATCACTTCACGGGCCTCCTCCAGACATCCGCCAAGTGGCAGTACGTCTTCGGCGCCTTCGCCACGCCGTCGGACCAGGCACCCCCGGAGACGCTGTATGGGGGCTGCGAGGCGCGCGCTGCCGATCAGGTCGTGCTCCGGCTGACCCGGCCGTACGGCGGTCTCCTGGCCGCGTTGACGCAGCCCGCCTTCGGCATCGCGAGCCCGGACGCCCTTCGGCGCTATGACGCCGACCACATGAGCGGCTCCAAGGAGGCGCCCGTCTTCGACAGCCCCTTCGGCACCGAGCACCCCATCGGCACGGGACCGTTCCGCTTTAAGAGCTGGGTCCGCAACGAGCGCCTCGAAGTCGTCCGCAATGACGACTACTGGGCGGGGAGACCGGGGCCAGACCGCATCATCTTCCGGCCCATCCCCGACGGCACCGCGCGGCGGCAGGCAGTGCAGTCCGGTGAGATCCAGGGGTACGCGCCCGTAGACGCAGGCGACGTCAGCCTGCTGCGGGACAACGGGATCCGGCTGGTCGAGTTGCCGGCGCTTAACACGGGCGTCGTGGGGCTGAACCTCGCCAGGCCACCGCTCGACAACCTGAAGGTGCGCGAGGCGATCGCCCACGCCCTGAACCGGGATGCGATGGTCAAGGCCAAGTTCCCCGCCGGCACGGAAGTCGCCTCCCAGCTGATCCCGCCCGCGCTGCCGGGACACGGCGCCGACGTCCCCGAGTACCGGTACGACCCCGACCTGGCCAAGCGGCTCCTGGCCGAGTCGGGCGTCTCCAGCCCCACGCTCGAGTTCTCGTACCCGACGTACTCGCCCGGCCAGAGCGAGCCCCTCCTGCCCGATGCCGAAGGGATGTTCCTCGCCTTCAAGGCCGACCTCGAACGGGCCGGGTTCCGTGTCACCCCCAAGCCGACGCCGTGGGCGGACTACTACAACAGGGCGCTTCGAAACGGTGAGGTGCAGGTCTTCATCGCAGGCCTGGGCGCGGGCCGGCCGTCACCGGAGGAGCTCTTCACGAACCTCGAAGTGAAGAACCCCGCGCTCGGGTTCGACAACCAGGACGTTATGGGCACACTCCGTCAAGCCAAGACCGAGGTGGACGCCGACAAGCAGGCCGCGCTCTACCAGAAGGTCAATCGCGCGCTGATGGAATCTCTCCTGATGGTGCCATACGCCCACGTAAAGGTGTACTTCGCCCTCTCTCCGAAGGTCGATGGTTTCGCGGTGAGCGCCGCTGGCAGTGACCCGGACTTCACGGCGGTCCGGTTCACCTAGCTCGGAGGCGATCGCTCGAGTCTCCGAGAAGGGCCGGCTCGGCGGCCTACGCTGGGGGTGATGCCGCCGCCATCCGAGCGACTCGGCACCCGCCGCGCCCTCATCGGGCGCGGCGGGGAGCTGGCCGACTTGCGGAGCGCCCTGGGGGGTGCCCGCGCCGGGCGGGGACGCTTCCTCCTCGTCGTCGGCGAAGCGGGGATCGGCAAGACCGCCTTGCTCGAGGCCTTCGTCGAGGAGGCCCAAGCGACCGACGTGCGGTCGGTCATGGCCCGCTGCCGGCCGGTGGGGGCACCGCCGTGGTCACTGTGGGCGCAGGTTGTACGAGGATGTGCCGAAGCGCGTCCGGACCAGGACGTGGCCAACCTCGTCGGTCCGGGTGCGCCCGACCTCTCTCTCATCGCCGCCGATGCGGTCCCCCATCCGGTCGGACCATCGCCTGCGGGCCCGCCCACCCGCGACGCACGAGCCCGCCTCTTCGACTCCGTCATATCGTTCCTCGCTCGCGTTGCGTGCGATGGCGGCCTACTCGTCGTCCTCGACGACCTGCACTGCGCTGAACTCGCGTCCCTGCTGCTGCTGCAGCACGCCGTCGAGGAGCTGGGCGATTCGCCAGCGCTCATCGTCGCGAGCTACAGCGACGTCGACGTCCGCAGTGCGCCCTCTATGCAGCGGCAGCTGACCGCGGTCGGCCGGCGGGGACGGCGCATCACGATGAGCGGATTGAACGCGCAGGAGACCGCGGAGCTCATGGCCGTGACGCTGGGGCGCCCACCCACGCCGGAACACGCCGACGTCACTTACGCCACCAGCGGCGGTAACCCGCTGTTCGTGCAGGAAGCGGTCGAGTCTCTCTCGGACGGATCGGTCATCCCCGAGGAGCTGGCGGGGCTCGTCCGGCAGCGGCTCGAACGGCTGCCGCCGTCCACCCGGGAAATGCTGGGCACTGCGGCGGTGCTCGGTCCGGACTTCGACGTGACCGATCTCCAGCGGGCCAGCGGCGAGTCGGAGGCCGTGCTGCTGGCCATGCTGTCCGAGGCGGAACGAGGCGGCCTGCTCGGCGAGGCGAGCGCCGGACGTCGGTCGTTTCGCCACCCGGTGTTCCAGGAGACGATTTACCACGAGATCCGGCCGTCCCTTCGCACGCTGCTCCACCGACGTGCCGCCGACGCGCTCGAGCCGGGCGGCGACGTCTGGATGCTCGCCCACCACGCCTTCGAGGCAGCGCGGAGCGGTGACGGGCGGCGCGCGTACGACGCGTGCAGCCGGGCGGGTGAGGCGGCGATGAACGTCCTCGCCTTCGAACAGGCCGCCGTACAGTTCGGTCGGGCGCTCGACGCGGTCTGGATCGTGCCGCCCGTCGACGAACGGGTGCGGCACGACGTTCTGATGAGGCTCGCCGACGCAACGCTCGCCGCCGGCGAGGTCGCGGAGGGACGGGAGCTCTACCGCCGGGCGCTCAAGTCTGCGAGGGTGGCCGGGTCGCCGGAGCTGGTCGCGCGCGCCGTCGTCGCCTACGCGCGCCAACCCGAATCCGTTGACGACGCGGCCCTCGCGAGCATGCTCGAAGAGGCTCGTGCCGCGCTCGGACCTGGGGACAGCCCGCTGCACGCTCACGTGTTGCTCTCGTTGGCGGCGCGTGCCACGACGCGAGAAGCCCAGCGAACGCTCTCCGACGAGGGACTGGAGATCGCCCGCAGGGCCGATGACGAGGCTGCGCTCCAGAAGGCGCTCGCGGAGTGGCATGACGTGAACCGCGACCCCGAGGCGCTCGACGCCCGGCTGACGGTCGCGCAGGCACTCCTCGACACAGCAGTCGCGGCGGGGGGCGACATGGAACGAAAGGTGCGCGCCGAGCTCCGCCTCGCCTGCGACCGTTTCGAGGCAGGCGAGATCGCGGCGGCTGCTGATCTCCTCGACGCGGCACAAGCGGCGGCGTCCGATCTCCGGCTCCCGTCGTTCGTGTCGGCGGTGTCAGCGGCGCGCGCCGGCGTCGCGCTTTTGGCCGGCCGGCACGACGAGGCCGACCAGCTGGCGGAGAGCGCGCGTGTCGAGGGTGTCCGGGGTTTCGAGCCTGGTGTGGCGCGCGTCCATCTCGTGCAGCTCTGGGCCCTCCGGCGAGAACAGGGCCGCTACGAGCAAATGGCCGATACCGCCCGTCGACTGGGCCCCCTCGGAGGCCCCACATCGCTCGCCCGCGCCATGGCCGCGATCGCCTTGGCGGAGCTGGGCCGCACGGAGGAAGTACGCCGTGAGCTCGACGCGGCCAGGCGCGACGCGATCGACGGTCGCGGCTGGGCCCGCCTGCCCGAGGTTGCGATGATGGCGGAGGCGTCATGGCTGATCGGTGACCGGAAACTCGCCGTAAATCTCTACGACGCCTTGACCAGGTGGAAAGGTCGTCACGTCGTTGTGGGCAATGGCGCCTGCTCGCTCGGGGCCGCCGGCCGCTACCTCGGCCAGCTCGCGGCCATTGAGGGGCGCTACGACGAGGCCGATGCCCATTTCAGCGCAGCACACACGCTGCACGAGCGGCTGGGTGCCCCGGCCTGGCTCGCCAGGGGTCAGGCAGATCATGCCCGCATGCTGCTGCAGCGCGCCCGGCCGGGCGATTCGGACCGCGCCCACCAGCTCATCGCCGCCGCGGCCCGCACGCACGGCCGCCACGGTCAGCTTGATCGCGCCGAGCGGGCCGCGAACCTCCACGGGGCAGTCCCATCTCCGAACGCGGAGCGCAGGGCCGAGCGGGGTACGTTCCGCCTCGAGGGTGAGTACTGGGCCATCGGGTACGGCGGCGCCTGGACCAGGGTTCGCGACAGCAAGGGGCTGCGCTACCTGGTCCGTCTGCTGTCCCGGCCCGGCCAGGAGGTGCACGCCCTCGACCTGGTCGCGAGCCCCGGTCGTGCCGCCGGGGCGGGACCCGCCGCGGATCGCGCCGCGGGCCTCGATGCGAGGCAGGGTGGCGACGCCGGCGCCCTGCTCGACGCGAAAGCCAAGGCCGCCTATAAGAGGCGCCTCGATGAGCTGAGGGAGGACGTCGCCGAGGCGGAGGCCGCCAACGATCTCGGGCGCCTCGACCGGGCCCAGCGGGAGATGGACTTCCTCGTGGCCGAGTTGGCGGCGGCGGTCGGGCTGGGAGGTCGCGATCGAAAGGGCGCATCCGACGCTGAGCGGGCCCGCCAGAGCGTCACCCGAGCGATCAAGGCGGCCGTCGAGCGCGTCGCCGAAGCGGACCCCGTGCTGGGCGACCATCTGCGCACGACGGTCCGGACCGGGATGTACTCATCGTACGGTCCGGACCCTCGCACCCCCATCGAGTGGGTGACCTGACGCTCCGTCGGTCAGGACACCGGGCAGCCGGCGGGCGCGGGAAGGTGGGAACCCGCGCCCGCCGGGCCGGTGACCTCGATGCCGGTCACGATCATCTCGACGTCGGCATCCGTCTCGTTCCGCACCATGTGGGGGGACTGCCCGCCGACGTAGCTCTCCCCCGTGCCGTACAGGCGCGCCCGGCAGGCCTCGTCGTACACCGTGAGCGTCCCGGACAGGACATACACCGCGTGCAGCCCGGAGTGGACGTGCCAGCCACTGCTGTGTCCCGGCTCGTAGGCCAGGTTCACGACGACGACGTCCTCGGCCCGCACGGTGGACGTGACAGGCAGCGGGGCCTCGGCCATGACGGCGGCCCGCGCCTTCGCCACGTGCGGGCGACGGAGCGCTACCGCCCCGAACGCCGCAGCGGCAAGCATGACCACCGTCCCGGACGCCAGCAGTGTGAGTGGCCAGCGGGCCCGATCAAGCTGGCGCGAGCGCCCAAAGGTGGATTGCCGCGGACTGGCGGTGTCCACGGTCGGGACACCGAGGTCCAGCCCGTCGTCGAAGACTCTGTGCGATGCCGCCTCCTGGGTGATCACCATGTTCATCTCGCCCTCCTGGGCCTCGTTGTCGATACCGGGAAGGCGTGACGCGCGGGTGTGCGGCCGTACATCGAGACCAGGCCTCGCTGGGCGGCGCGAGCCGCGTTCCGGCCTCTGTCCGCCGGCGGCGTCAGAGGCCGAGGGTCCTGGCTGGCTCCGCGCTGTGCACGAACGTGCAGCCAGTTCTCACGCTTCGATACGAGGACGTATCGAAGGAGTACTCAAATGCACGACGCCATCGTCGTCGGCGCGCGTGTCGCTGGCTCGACCACCGCCATGCTGCTGGCCCGTCGCGGCCTACGCGTCTTGCTCCTCGATCGGGCTGTGTTCCCCTCTGACACTGTCTGCGCCCACCGCCTTGCGCCCGTGGCGGTGGCGGTCCTCGAGAGCTGCGGCCTTCTCGACCGCGTCGTCGCCACTGGCTGCCCGCCCGCCGAGCGGACGGCGGTGATGATCGGCACGAGCACGGTGACGGTGCGCCACACGACGACGTACGCCCCCCGCCGCCACGTCCTCGACGGGGTGCTGCTCGACGCCGCGCTTGCCGCCGGGGTCGAGTTCCAGGACAATTTCGCGGTCCGGGACCTTGTGTGGGAGGGCGACCGGGTGACCGGAGTGTTCGGGGCGACCGCGGGTGGCCATACCGTCTACCAGCCAGCGCGGATCGTGATCGGCGCGGACGGGCGGCAGTCGGTAGTCGCCGCCGCGGTGCGGGCCCCCGCCTACAGGGAACGGGCGGCGGCGAACTGCTGCTACTACGCCTATTGGGCGGGCCTCGATACTCGGCACCCGGAGGTCTTCCTGGGCGCGGGCTGCGCAGTTCTTCTGCATCCCACCAACGGCGGCCAGACGTGCGCCCTCGTCGCCCGACCGGTCACTGAGTGGGCAGCGTTCAAGCGATCGCCAGAGGCGGGATGCGAATCGGTCATCAACCGCTTCCCGGGGCTCGCCGAGCGCTTCATAAGCGCCATCCGGGTGAGCCGGTTCTTCGGCAGCGCCGACCTAGGCGGCGCCTTCCGCCGGCCGTGGGGACGGGGATGGGCGCTGGTGGGGGACGCCGGGCTGCACAAGGATCCTCTGAGCGGCTGCGGCATCTCGGACGCACTGTTCCACGCCCGCCTGCTCGCCTCCGCCGTGGACGAAGGACTCTCGGGACGTGCGCCCCTCACCGAGGCCCTCGCCGCGTACCACCTCCGCCGAGACGAGGCAGCCTCCGAGCTGTACGACTTGGCGTTCGCGCTCAGCGGGCAGGCGTGGGGAGCGGACGGGGCGGCGGCGCTGGTGGAGCGTCTGCATGCCGCGCACGCCCGGCAGCTCGAACGGATCGTCGCTTCGTCATAAGCTTCCACCGTGCCGGTGGCATCCTCGGCAAGCGGCGGAGCGGAGCTGATCGGCAGGCAGTACGAGCTGGCCGACCTGCAGGAAGCACTCAGGGACGCTTTGGCGGGCCATGGCCAAACCGTGCTCGTGTCGGGTGAGCCGGGGATCGGCAAGACCCGGCTGGTGGAGGCAGCGGTCGAGACGGCGGCGTTGACAACGGCGCGCGTCGTTTGGGGGCGGTGCTGGGAAGGTGGCGGGGCGTCGGCGTACTGGCCCTGGGTCCAGGTTCTGCGGGGGTGCAGCGGCGATGGCACGGTTCCCCAGCTGGCGCCGCTGCTCGACGGCCGGTCCGCGGCGTCGGCGGCGTCCGCCGACGCCCGTGCCGCCGTGTTCGAGGCGGTAGCCTCCTACCTGGAAGAGCAGGCCGCCGAGGCGCCGCTGGTGGTCGCCCTCGACGACCTGCACGCCGCCGACGACGCTTCATTGCAACTGCTGATGACGGTAGCGCGAGCGGCGGGTCGCGCCGCCCTCCTGGTGCTCGGCACCTACCGCGAGGCCGAAGTCGTCTCCTCACCGCCCCGGCGGCGGCTGTTGCAGGCCGTCGCCGCCCACGGCCGTGAGCTGCGCCTCGGAGGCCTCGACACCGCCGGCGTGGTGACCCTGCTGGAACGCGCCGGACTGGCAGATGCAGCGCTCGCCCGGCGGGTCCATGCGACCACCGACGGCAACCCGTTCTTCGTCAAGGAGATGGCCCGGCTCGTGTTGGCCGGGGCGGACACCCGCTCGATGTCCCTGCCTGAAGAGGTCCACGCCCTCATACGGCGCCGGTTGGAACCGGTCGACGACGAGCTGCGCCGGGTGCTCGGGCTCGCCTCGGTGCTGGGCCGAGATTTCGAGGTCGCCGCGCTGGGCCGGGTCGCGGCCCTCCCGCCGCAGCGCGTCCTGGACCTGCTGGGCGGGGCGTCGACGGTCGGCGTCGCTCACGAGGTCGCTCTCAGTCGGTGGTCGTTCGCCCACGCCCTCCTGCGCGAGACGCTCTACGACGAGCTGTCCGACGACGAGCGGACGGACGCGCACCGCCGGGCGGGCGAGGCGATCGAGGTGCATCATGCGTCGGAAATCGACGACCACCTCGCCGCTCTCGCCCATCATTTCACCGCCGCTGGCGACGTCGGGCGAGCCGTCGACTACGGCGGGCGGGCCGGGGCCCAGGCCATGGCCATGCTGGCCTACGAGGAGGCGGCCGCCCTGTACGGGCGGGCGCTCGACGCTCTCAGCCGCCATCCGGAGGCCGACGACCGCCGCCACTTCGAGCTGCTACTGGGCGCGAGCTCGGCGTTGCTGCTCACCGGGGAGCTCGCCGAGGCACGCGCCGCCGCGCAGCGGGCGCTGAAGCTCGCCCGGCGGCTGCAGTCCGGCGAGTTGCTGGCGCGGGCCGTGCTGGCGCTGGTGGGTTTCGGCGGGCCGGGCGCCGCCGAGCTCGTGTCCCTTCTGGACGAGGCCCTGCAGGCCCTCCCTCCCGGCGACAGCGCGCTCAAGGCCCAGGTCCTGCTGAAGATGAGCTGGGTCGACGACCAATTGACCGCCTTCCGGGAGATCGCGGAGAGGAGCCGCCAGGGCCTGCAGATGGCGCGCCGTGTCGGGGACCCGGCGTTGCTCCGCAAGGCCATGTTCCAGTGGGTCCAGAACAGCTTCATCGATTTGGATGCCCTCGACGACCGCATCCGGGTCGCCAGCGAGCTGGTCGAGCTGGAGGAGCGGGCAGGCGACCGGTCGGCGCTGATCCTGGCCCGGGCGATGCTCGCCGGCAGCCTGCTCTACGGGAACGACGCTGAGGCCGCCCGCGCCCAACTGGCCCTGCTTGCGGGAGAGGCACGAGCGCTTCACAATCCGATGTTCGCGTTTGTGGCGACGTACGAACGGGCGTACCACGCCTTCACCACGGGCCGTATCGACGAAGGCGAGCGGCTGGCGCATGAGGCGCTCGCGCTCGGCGAGCAGAGTGGGTGGGGCGGCACGGCGTTCGTTTCCACCGACCAGACGTTGCTGGCGCACCTTCTCCGTGGGCGCTTCGCGGAGGCGGTGGAGCTGTGCCGGGCCGCACTCGGGCAGCATCCTCTGCCTTCTGCGCCCGTCGACTGCTTGAGCGTCCAAGGCGCGCTCGCCCTCGCACAGGACGGTCGGCACGCCGAGGCCCACGCCGAGCTCCACCGTCTCGTGGACGAAGGGTTGACCCTCGAACGCTTCGGCTTGCCCCGTCTCTGCTGCCTGGCGCAGCTGGCCGAGACGTGCTGGATCCTCGACGACCGGGCCCCTGCCGAAATGCTCTACGAGCGGCTTGCGCCCTACGCCGGCCGCCAGGCCTGTGGCCCTGACGTGCGGTCGAACGGAGCTGTGGACCGCTACCTCGGCCAGCTGGCCGCCCTGTTGAGGCACTACGAGCACGCTGACGCCCACTTCGAAGCCGCGCACCGCCTGCACGACCGGCTGGGCGCCCGTCCGTGGGAGGCCCACACCAAGGCCGACCACGCCCGGATGCTGCTCGCCCGAGGGGAGCCCGGAAACCGGGGCAGGGCCGTCGACCTGCTCGACGCAGCCGGCGAGGAATACCGCTCGCTCGGGATGCACGTCTACGCCGAACGAGCCGAGACCGCTCTCCGATCGGCGGCCAACGCCGCCCGGCTCCGCAGCGACGAGGACGGTTGGGAGTTCTGCTTCGACGAGAACACGGTCAGGGTCCGCGACAGCAAAGGGGTCCGGTACCTGGCCGAGCTCCTGCGCAACCCCGCCGTCGAGTTCAACGCCAGCCGCCTGGTGGGGGAGGTCGACCCGCAACGGGCGCGGCATGCGGCAACCAGAGCGCTGAAGGGCGCGATCGACCGCCTGGCGGCGGCCGACCCGGCGTTGGGTGCGCACCTTCGAGCCACCATCCGCATCGGGACAATCTCGTCCTACCAGCCCGACCCGCGCACCCCGCTCGTGTGGACGGAGTGAGGGACCGCCCGGTACGGAAGGCGACCGTCGTGCGTCGGCGCCTGTACCTCGAGCTCGTTGCGGGAACCCGAGGAGACGCACCGGATCGTCGAAGGCCGACCGAGACCGGACTCGAAATCCTCGACCAGCAAGCGGCACGGCGTATCGACGAAGGCTCTCTGAGCTTTCGGAGGATCTGGAGGAGGCCCAGGCTTTCAATGACGCTGAAAGGGCGGCATCGGCGCAAGTCGAGATTGACGCGCTCATGGAGCAACTGCTGGCGCAGTAGGGCTTGGCGGCCGGAGTCGTACGGCGGCGTCCAACGCGATTGGTCCAACGCCGAGCGAGCGCGCGTGAGCGTCACGAAGGCAATCAAGAGCGCAATCGCCCGAATCGCCGAGGCCGATGCCGACTTCGGTCGCCACCTGAGCAGGACGGCGGACCGGGACGTTCTGCTCTTACATGGTGAGGCGCCGGCCGCGCCTCGTGTTGACTCGTAGGTGGCAAGTTCTGGGCCGCCGTTGGCCGGCAAGCCGCCATCGCCGGTTGCACCTCGAGTTGACAGCCACACCGGCAAGCGACAAGGCCTCGCCCCCTACGACGGCGTCCGGCCCCTGCACCGGTCCGGGAGACGACACGAAATGCGCACAAGCGGGTATGCCCAGCGGGAATCTCGCTGGGCACGCCCGAGCAGTCGTTACGCCGCCTGCGCACCGGTGAGGGTCATGGACCCCGAGCCGCGCAGATGCGAGACGAGGGTCGCACCATCGGGCGAGCAACCGTCGTCGGTGGGGGTCTGAAGGACGATGTTGCGGCCCGAGAACGTTCCACCGCCGGTCGCCCCCGCGAACGCGCCCGTCCCGCTCACGACGTCGTACGTTCCGCTGACGTCGATCAGCAGATAACAGCTATTCGGGCCGAAGGTTCGGATGTTGTCGATGACGCCGTCGACGTGCACCGTGTATGAGCCCACCGGGAACACGAAATCGCTCCCGCCGACGAACGTCCCAGGTGACGAGCCCGGCTGCTGGCTCACGTTGTCCTCGTAGCCCATGCTGTTGACCAGCCCGTGGGTGATGACCGTTCGCCCGGTCGGGCCGCCTGCGTTCGCCGTGCTGAGCGGCCCGTCGAACGTGATGCGCCAGTCCTGCGTGCCGGATGTCGCGGCAGAAGCCGGGCCCGCCAGTCCGAGCACCGCTGATCCGACGACGATCCCGACCAGAAGTCGCATGCGCTTCATGTGCTGTTCTCCTTTGTTTGGGGGGTGTCGCCCCAGAGGCGTGAGGACCAGGTGCACGAACGTGCAGCCGCACGGGTAGCGAGGACGATGATCGGATCAAATGCCCTGGCCAGGCGTTCGAGGCGGGCTTGACATGTCACCGTTCCACTGCCGGCAGCGCTGCCTGGAGTGCCGCCGTGGACGAATCGGAGCTTCCGGACGCCGTCGCCCGCCACTAACGAAGTCGTCCGGGGCCGTTCTGACCCCGTTGGGCCTTCCTCCTGCGGCACCCCGGTCGTCGTTCCTCCTGCGGCACCCCGGTCGTCGTTCGGTGTGCGGGACGTGCCAAACAGTCGACGGGGGACGCCACCGCCGGCCTCCCGCCCGCCGGAACGTTCCTGACTCCGGCGAAGCCGAAGCACGGATCCTTGCGCTCAGGTTCTGTGCAGCTGTGGACGCTCAGGGAGAGCGTTAACGACGGAGGTCTGTACGCACAGCGTGCCCTCGCTTCGTGCCAACGAAGTTCGAGAGAGATATTGACAATACAACGTGTCTCGTGAAATAGTGTCCACATGTCGCCGCGGCAGTACACGATGGGTGCTCGGGCCGAAGCCGCGGCCAAGACCCGGGCGGCGATTGTCCTCGCTGCCCGGCACCTGCACGCGGAGCGCGGGCTGGTCGCCACCAGCTGGGACGACATCGCCGATCGGGCCGGCGTCTCGAAGGCGACGGTGTACCGGCACTTCCCGTCGCTGGCCGAGCTGGTCCCTGCGTGCGCCCTTACCGTGTTCGACCTCATCCAGCCTCTTACTCCCGAGCAGGCCGCCGGCGCATTCGCGTCGTTGGTTCGGGCGGCGGACCGCTACGAGCACATCGCGCGATCGAGCGCGCATTGCTACCAGGCCGGCGCCGACTGGCTGCACGCTGCCCATCGCGAGCGCGACTTCGTCCCTGAGCTGGAGATGGCCATGGGCGTCATCGAGGACTCCCTGCGCCAGCTCGTCACGAGCGCCGCCGGGCGACGGCTGACCAAGGCCGATCACGCCCAGCTCTTCGTCCTCTGCGACTTCCCCCTGTGGTGGTCGCTCACCACGTCCGGTCTGTCCGACCGGGCCACGGAGGAGGCGATGGTGCGCCTCGTCCACGCCGAGGTGGCGCGCATCGGCCTCGACGCAGAACCCGACTGACCCACCGGCGGCCCGCGGCCGCCCTTCACCGAAGGAGCCACCAATGACCTCATTCAGCGCGGGCGGGAACGCCTACGACGACCACGGCGACGGCGACGTCACCTTCCTCTTCCTGCCGGGCTGGTGCGGCCCGCGCACCTACTTCGGGGCGCTCGCCGAGCGCCTCAGCGCCGAGCACCGGACACTCACGATCGACTGGCGCGGGCACGGCGAGTCGGAACCTGCCATCGGGGACTTCGGTGTTGCGGAGCTCGTCAACGATGCCGTGTCGCTCATCGAGGAGAGCGGTGCGCGCCGCGTGGTCCCGGTCGCCGCAGCCCACGCAGGCTGGGTCGCCATCGAGGTGCGACGCCGGCTCGGTGCCGACGTGGTCCCCGGCATCGTGTTCCTCGACTGGATGGTGCTGGGTGCGCCCGAGGCGTTCCTCGGCGCTCTCGGCGGCATGGCCGACCGCGCCACCACCCGCGCCGTGGTCGAGGGGCTCACCGGCATGTGGCTCGCCGACGTCGAGATCCCGGCCCTCAGCACCTACGTCGCGTCGATGGCGCAGAGCGACGACGAGATGTGGGCCCGAGCCGCCCGTGAGATCGCAGGCCAGTTCGAGCGCAACGGTGTGCCGCTCGAGAACGTCGCCAAGCTCGGCCCGGCTCCACCCACGCTGCACCTCTACGCCCAGCCCGGCGACCCTGCGTTCCTCGATGCCCAGCAAGGGTTCGCCGCTGAGCACCCGTGGTTCCAGGTCGAGAAGCTCGACGCAGTCAGCCACTTCCCGATCTTCGAAGTCCCTGACGCCATCGCCGGCCACCTGGCCCGCTTCGCCGCCCAACTCTGAGCCCCCCGTAGGAGGAACGCCCCCCGGGGCGCGCGGCCACGCGCGTCCCGGAAGCGGAACGACAACCGGGGTCCCGCAGGAGGAACGGCTTCCGCACTGGGTAAGCGTGGGGTCGGCGACTCGACGGCCGGGATGGGCCATCCCGCACTCCGATCCGACTGCAGGTCCTGTTTGCCGATCCGAGCGGCTAGGCCCGAGCGTACGTCCAAGAGCTCGATTCAAGACCCGATGTGCCCGTCGATGGCGAGCTCGTCGATCAGACCCGCCTCCAAAACCAACCGTTCGAGGGCGATCGTCCAGCAGTCCCAGTACGGGCGTTCCGGGTCGGCGGCGATAGCGGCGATGAGCTGCCGGCGAAACGGCTCTCGATCTCCGTCGAAGCAGGTCTCGACGATCGCCGCGCAGAGGCCGAACACGCGCGACTGCCACGGCGCTTCGAAGACCAGCTCGCCGTTGCGTCGGGGCGGAGCGGCAACACCGTCGACGTCGAGCAACTCCCTGTTCACAACCGTGCCACGCCGATCATCGAGTCCCGTGTGACAAGCGGGACGAGCTCCTCCTCCGACAGACCTTCGGTTCCCGCCGGCTTCTCGGGCACGACCAGGTAGCGCACCTCCGCAGACGAGTCCCAGACGCGGATGTCGATGTCGTCCGGCACCTCGCAGCCCATCTCCTTCAGAAGGACCCGCGGCTCTCGCACAAGGCGGGCCCGGTAGGGCGCTTCCTTGTACCACGCCGGCGGGAGGCCGAGTATCGACCACGGGTAGCAGGAGCACAGCGTGCAGACCACCACGTTGTGCACGCCGGGGCTGTTCTCGAGGGCGACGAGGCCCCCTTCCGGTGTGGCGAAGCCGAGCTCCGCGACGGCCGCCGAGCCGTCCTCGAGCAGCCTTGCCTTGTACTCGGGGTCGATCCACGCGTGCGCAACCACCTTGGCGCCGTTCAGCGGTCCGATGTCGTTCTCGTAGAGCCGATTCACCTCTTCGATGAAGCCTTCGGGGACGAACCCCTTCTCGGTCAGCAACTCCTCGAGAGCGGCCGCCCGTCGCTCGATCGGTGACGGCGGAGCTGGGTGGTGATGATGATCGGGCGCCGCGCTCATGCCGGCTCGAGGTAGCTGTCCCAGAGATCGACGTTGACCGTCACGCCGGCTTGGCCGTCGTTCCACAGCTCCTCGGCGCCGAAACGCACCGAGTATGTCGGCTCGACCACTCGATGCTCGGAGTGCGCCTCGACATCGGGCAGGCTGAAGGCGCCGTCACAGCGGGTGACCGCACCGATGTGGCCCCGTATGTACCAGGGACAGCGGGTATGCCCTCGCGGATGCCAGGCACGAACACGCACGCGGTCGCCGACGGCGAAGCGTGCAGTTGCGGCCAGCGGATCCGTGATCGTGGGGGCCGTCACCGGCTCGGACAGCGGATACGGCCCCCCGGCGCGGTCCTCGAGCTCGGCACGGGTCATCATGCCGGCCTCGACGGCCAACGTCGCCGCCGCCGTCACCCAGCGCTCGTAGTACGACGAGGTCAGGTACCGCACCGCTTCCATCCGTTCGATCGCGTGACGGAGGGCGCCGTCGCGGCCGTTGGGCAGGTGTCGAGGGAGTACAACGCGAAAGAGGAGTCTGGTCGCAGGCTCCCAGCGCGCGTGGTAGTGCCGCTCGTAGGGCTCCACGACGACGGGCCCGAACCCCTGACGCCCGCCCAGGTCGTGCGCACCGTCCACGTGCGGATTCTACGCGGCGGCCCTTCGCGAGTGAAGGGGCCCCGTTTCGAGGAGCGCTTCCTCCCGGACCGAGTCGTTACTCATGTAGGGGACACAGCGAAGGTCCCGAAACCCCACCGACGACGACTTCCGGCCGTCGAGCGAGGGCCTACCGGACGCCGACCGCCAGGCGAAGCTGGCGCTGCTGCGGACCTACCTCGAAGGCGAGCGGCAGGACTTCCTCGGCTATCAGGTCAACCAGGCTCTTTGCGGCTACCAGGAGGACATCGCGCCCCTGCTGGGCCTGCACACTAACAACTCGGCGACATTTTCGGGACAGCAACATGCGGCTCCACACCAAGTGGCTGAGATCCTCGGTCTAGCTTCCTCCTGGACATGTCGAGTTGGCGGTCGCGTTCACTGCGACGGTCCGGCCCGCTGTCCGCTCGTTGTCCGCAGACTGTCCGCGGAAGCACGCACAACGACGGACAACAGCGGGTACCAACGGATAGGTAAAAGCCCTGGTCAGAGGTGGTTTTGGGGCTTTTTCCGCAGGTCAGCGAAGTGCCCGGCCGAATTCCTCTTCAAGAGCTGAAGGGATCACCGACGCGGTGGCGGCCGGTCGGTAGCGTGCCGCGGGTGGCCCACAGTCCGCGTGCGCCGTCGGTGAACCGCCTATGCTCGAACGCATGTTCGGCAGCGCGTGGTCATGGTCGGTTCCCGCCAACTGTCACTTATCCGGGAACCCGTGAATCTCGCTGAGCTCGTCCGCGACCCGGGGTCCGACTACGGCGAGGTCTTCACCCGCCGATGGATCGTCGAGCTGATCCTCGACCTGGTCGGGTACACGCCGGATGCGGACCTCGGCGCCCGCCGTGTTCTGGAGCCGTCGTGCGGGACAGGGGCATTCCTGGTCCCCATCGTCGACCGCCTCATCGCCTCCTGCGCCGACCATGGTCGGGACCTCGGCTCCATCGCCGACGCGGTGCGGGCCTTCGACCTGCTGGACGCCAACGCGGAGCGCGCCCGCAAGGCTGCTGCACAACGACTTACCAACGCTGGCTCGACGAGGCGTCGGCGCAGGCGATCACCTCGACGTGGGTCACCACCGGAGACTTCCTGCTCGCCGAGCACGAGCCGGGCTCCGCCGATCATGTGGTGGGCAACCCGCCCTACATCCGGCTCGAGCATGTCCGTCCCGAGGCCACGGACGCCTACCGGCGCCGATGCCGGACCATGCGGGGCCGGAGCGACATCTACATCGGCTTCATCGAGGTCGGCCTCGAGGTCCTGGCGCCCGGCGGCACGCTCGGCTTCATCTGCGCCGACCGCTGGATGCGCAACCAGTACGGGGCCGAGCTGCGGGCGCTCGTCGCCGGCTCCTACGCGGTGGACACGGTCCTGACCATGCACGACGTCGACGCCTTCGAGGACGACGTCTCCGCCTACCCGGCGGTCGTCGTTCTCCGCAACGGGCCCCAGCGCCGGCCGGTCGTCGCCGAGGCGACCGCGGCGTTCGGGGAGGCACAGGCCGGCGACCTGTCGCGGTGGGTGCGGCGGTCACCGCGCCGGACGTTCCCGGTGCCCAGCGTCAACGCCTCGCGGCTCGACACGTGGTTCGGCGGTGGTGACCTGTGGCCGTCGGGCAGTCCGGCCCAGCTCGCCCTGGTCGCCGACCTGGAGAAGCGGTTCCCGCCCCTCGAAGACGAGCGGACCGGCACCCACGTGGGCATCGGCGTGGCCACCGGGTGCGACGACGTGTACATCACCACCGATGCCGACCTCGTCGAGCCCGACCGGCTGTTGCCGCTGCTGCGGGCCGGCGACATCGCCGGTGGCGAGACCGCCTGGGCCGGCGGCTACCTGGTCAACCCGTGGGACGCCGACGGGCTGGTCCCCCTCGACCGGTTCCCGCGGCTGCGCGCCCACCTGGAGCGACACGCCGACCGGGTCCGGGCCCGCCACACGGCGCGCAAGAGCCCGTCCCAGTGGTACCGGACCATCGACCGGGTGCACCCCGGCCTGCAGGCCCGGCCCAAGCTCGTGCTGCCGGATATCAAGGCGTCCGCCCATCCGGTGTACGACGCCGGCCGGTACTACCCCCACCACAACCTCTACTTCGTTGCCAGCGACGGATGGGACCTCGAGGTGCTGGGTGGCCTCCTGCTCTCCGACGTGGCCAACCTCTTCGTCGGCGCCTACTGCGTGCGGATGCGGGGCGGCTGCTACCGGTTCCAGGCGCAGTACCTCCGGCGCATCCGGGTGCCGGCGCCCGAGTCCATCCCGCCAACCGCTCGACGCGCCCTTGCCTCGGCGTTCTCGGCGCGCGATATCGAGGCCGCGACGGCTACCGCCATGACGCTCTACGGCATCGAGGACCTCGGGCCTCGTTGACGCCCCCGCCGTCGCGCCGAGAGGCCCGCGGGCCGTCCTGCTGACGAACCCTTATTGCGCGCCGCTCCGATCGGTGTACAACCGGCTGGCTGCCTCGCCGGCCACCAGCTGGAACCAGGTCGAGGGGGAGTTCCTTGCCGCAATGTCGCTGTTCGACGGCGGGCTGCCCTCGGTGCTCGAGGGCGCGGATGCGGACAAGAACCGGCAGAGTAAGGAGCTCAGCGCGGCGATCCAGAACGGCAAGGGCGACTGGTTCAACAACGTCATTGCCGACTGCTGGAGGCGTGCTCGGGAATCGACCGGCTCTACGTCCGGCGACGTGTTCCCGGCCTGATCATTCCCGAGTACAACCTCGACGCGAGGCGGCCCGGCGGCTCACTATGGCCGGGACGGCTCCGACCAGCGGCGGATCGTGCGGTGGTGATCTGTCGACGTGGCTCCACGCGAGCCGTCCCCGCATCTACTTCTTCATGGGCGCACGGGTGCTCGGCGACACCGACTTTGCCGCCGTCGTCCGATGGGCGGAAACAGCCGCCCAGGTGGTCGACGCCGTCGGGCTGTACTGCTACGAGGCCGTTCCCCGGTCCTTCACGAACTACCGCCGGCGAGCGGGCGTGCCGACCGCATACGAGCTCGAACGTGTGCTCTATCGGGCCTGTACGGAGCTGCAGGCCCTGAGGACAGCGCCTCCGGTGCCGATTCCGCACGACGTCGAGCCGAGCGCGGCCGCCAAGGCTGACTCACTGACCGACCAGGCGAGAGGTGGCTAGTCCGGGTGCGCCGCGCCTTAGCTTGCGATTAAACCCCGGGTTCAGCGCACAGTCGCGTCCTTGAGGATCAGGGCGGTGGCCTTGGCCGCTACCTGGCGCATCTTGGTGATGACGGCGCTGAGCCGCCGGTCGTTGGC
>JAHFUP010000150.1 GCA_023265025.1 Acidimicrobiia bacterium
TCGTGTCGGGGTGGAAAATGGGCACGGCTGGCTCCTTCCGTATGTTGGCTCTGCCCGCTCAGCGTGGCGGATGATCCACGCAGATGCGGAACGGAGCCGGCCGTTCCATGTTGACTAGTCCACCTCCCCCGTGCGGGCCACTTCGGCGTACCAGCGGGCGCTGGCCTTGGGCGTGCGGCGCTGAGTCTCGAAGTCGACCCGAACGATGCCGAACCGCTTGGCGTAGCCCTCGGCCCACTCGAAGTTGTCGAGCAGCGACCACACGAAATAGCCGCGGAGGTCGACGCCGGCGGCCAGCGCATCGTGGGCGGCGCGCACGTGGTCGCGCAAGAAGGCCAGCCGGTCAGCGTCATCGACGTCGCCGCCGGCGCCGGCGTGGTCGTCGAACGCGGCCCCGTTCTCGTGCACGTAGATCGGCGGCGGGTCGTAGTCACGGGTGAGCCGGACGAGCGTCTCCACCAGGCCGTCCGGTTCGATCGCCCAGCGGCTGGCCGTGGTCGCCACCCCGGGGTCGACGGTCTCCACGTCCGGCGACCCGGGCCACGTCGACGCCGGCGGGCCCGCCGAGGCGCCGGCGGCGTGGCGGACGTGATGCCGGCGGTAGTAGTTCACCCCGATGGCGTCGATGGGCCGCGAGATCATGGCCAGGTCGCCGTCGCGGATGTGGGCCAGGTCGCTCACCGTCGCGAAGTCGGCCAGGACGTCGTCCGGGTAGCGGCCGAGGAGGACGAGGTCGTACCAGAGCCGGTTGGCCACGCCGTCCACCCGGCGGGCGGCATCGATGTCGACCTCGCGCTCGCCGGCGGCGATCACAGGATACGGGTTGACGGTGATGGCGACCTCGGCGTCGGCGCGGACGGTCGCCCGCAGCGCGTCGACCGCCAAGCCGTGCCCCAGGAGCAGGTGATGGGCGGCGGCGATCGCGGCGCCAGGGTCAGACCGCCCCGGCGCGTGGATGCCGCCGGCGTAGCCGAGCATCGCCGCGCACCACGGCTCGTTGACCGTCGACCACCGCCGCACGCGGTCACCCAGGGCGGCACCGACCAACGATGCGAACTCCCCGAAGCGTTCGGCGGTGGCCCTCGCCGGCCACCCGCCGGCGTCCTCCAGCGCCTGCGGGAGGTCCCAGTGGTACAGCGTGACGACCGGGTCGACGCCGGCGTCGAGCAGGGCGTCGACCAGCGACCGGTAGAAGTCGAGGCCGGCGGTGCTCACCGCCCCGCGGCCGAGCGGCCGCACGCGCGGCCAGGCGACCGAGAACCGGTACGCACCGACACCGAGCTCAGCGAGCATGGCGACGTCGGAGGCCATGCGGCGCCGGTGTTCGGCCGCCGTCCGCCCGTCGTCGCCGCCGCGCACTGCGCCCGGGTGGGCGCAGAAGGTGTCCCAGATCGACGGGCCCCGCCCGTCGAGGTCGACACCGCCCTCGATCTGGTAGGCGGAGGTCGCCACCCCCCACAGGAAGTCCGCCGGGAACTTCCGCGTCACGGCCCCTGGCGGTCGAGGGCCCGCCGGCGCTCCGACAGGTGGTCGGCGATCCCGACGGCGGTAAAGGGGAAGATCGGCGCCGGCAGAAGCGCCAGCGCCGAGGCCATCCGCACCAGCACGAAGGTGTAGACGACGGCGAAGGCGACCGCGTAGGCCCGTGCCCGCCAGTTGTGATCCGTGTCGGACCGGAGGGCGACGACGCCGCCGGCGCCGACGCCGGCGACGATGCCGGTCACCGCGTCGGCCGCCACGACCGACACCATGGCGCCCACCACCACGGCCAGCACCATCGCCCGGACCACCGCCGCCGGCGCCCGCGGGTGCTCGGAGACGAAGGCCAGCACGACGAAGACGAAGGGGATGAGCGCCAGGCCGAAGGCGAGCGACGCCGCCGGGTTGGGCAGGGGGTCCGGCGCGTCGGACGCGGCGGCGACGAGGCCGGCCAGCATCGACCAGTACGCGGGCACGAGCAGGAGGGTGGCGAGGGTGATGGCCTGCCACTTGCGCGGCGCCGGGAGTGGCTCCATCCCGACCGGTGTACGTGGGCGCCGGACAGCGGTCATCCCTTGACCGACCCCGCGGTCAGGCCCCGTACGAAGTACCGCTGCAGCGAGAAGAACACCGCCATGGGCAGCGCCATCGACACGAAGGCGGCGGAGGTGAGCAGGTGCCAGTTCTCGCCCCGAGACCCGACCAGGTCGGCGAGGGCGATGGTGAGGACCCGGTTCTCGTGGCTCCCGCCCAGGAACACGTAGGCGATGAGGAGGTCGTTCCAGACCCACAGGAACTGGAAGATGGCGAAGGCGGCGAGCGCCGGCACCGACAGCGGGATGATCAGCCGCCAGAAGATGGTGAAGTGGTCGGCCCCGTCGATCCGGGCCGATTCGATGATCGACGACGGCAGCGACCCGATGTAGTTGCGCAGGAGGTAGACGGCGAGCGGTAGCCCGAACGCGGTGTGGGCCAACCAGACGCCGAGGAACGTGCCGCCCAAGTCGAGGTCAGGGAACACCGTCACCCCCCCGAGCGTCGCCCCGCCGGTGTAGAGGCGAAGGATCGGGATAAGAGCCATCTGGAGCGGGACGACCATCAGGCCGACCACGGCGACGAACATGAGGTGGCGGCCCCGGAAGTTCATCCACGAGAAGGCGTAGGCCGCGAAGGCGGCGATCGTCACCGGAATGACGGTCGATGGCACCGCGACGGCCAGGCTGTTCAGGAAGGCGTTGCCGAACCCCCCGGTGGACAGGGCGCTGCGATAGTTGCCCAGCGTCCACTCGGCGTCGCGGAGCGGGTGGGCGAGCGACGTCCACCACCCGGTGCTGTCGACCAGCTGCTCGGGCCGGAAGGAGCTGACCAGCACGCCGAGGGTCGGGATCGTCCAGAGGAGGACGACCACGACGATCGTGATCCGGACGAACCAGCCGCCCTTGCGTTCCTCCTCCTTCTTCGCCGCCACCGCGGTCGCGGTCACCGGATCGCCTCCTGCTCGCGGAAGCGGCGGATGTTCCAGTACATCACCGGGATCACCGCGAGGAACAGGACGACGGCGATCGCCGCCCCTCGGCCGTTGTTGTCGCCGATGAAGAACCAGCGGATCATCCGCTCGGCGATGACCTCGGTGCCGTTCGCCTCCGCGTTGCCCATCACGAACACGATGTCGAAGACCTTCAGCGCGTTGATGACCATGTACGTGGTCACGACCACGACGGTCGGCAGGATCGTCGGGATGGTGATGTGGCGGAACACCTTCATCTCGGACGCCCCGTCGATCCTCGCCGCCTCGACGATCTCGTCGGGGATGGCCTTGATGGCTGCGGACAGCACGATCATGGCGAAGCCGGTCTGCATCCAGACCATGATCACCATGAGCATGAGGTTGTTCCACGGCCGTTCCTGCAGCCACGGCACCGGGTCGTGTCCGAGGCCTGAGGCGATGCCATTGAGCAGGCCGATGTTGGTGCCGAACCCCTCGGGCCGGAAGCTGTAGATGAACCGCCAGACGATGGCGGCGCCGACGAAGCTGATGGCCATCGGCAGGAAGATGAGTGACTTGGCCACCGCCTCGCCGCGGCGGAGGCGGTCGGCGAGGGTGGCGAAGGCCAGGCCGACGGTCACCGCCACCAGCGGCACGAGCACGATCCACCCCACGGTGTTGCGGATGGAACGCAGCATGCTCTCGTCGGTGAAGACGAACTTGTAGTTGTCCAGCCCCACGAAGCTCTTGGACTGCGCGTCCTTGAAACTGATGAGGATGGTGTTGATCACGGGGTAGACGAGGAAGACGCTGAGGATCACCAGCGCCGGCCCCACGAAAACGTACGGGCGCGCCCCCTCCTGGAAGCGCTCGGGAAGCCAGTCGACGACCCGGTTCATCGACCAGAAGAGGCCGAACACGCCGAGCACGCCGACGACGAGGGCGACGCCGACGACGAGGAAGCGGTTGGCGTCGGAGTCGCGGAGGAAGTCGAGCGTCCACCAGAGCAGGCCGACGGCGAGCAACGGCACCATCACCGCGCCGACGACCCGTAGGACCGTGGCACGGAGCGACCGGGCGTGCCCCGGCGGCGGAGGCTCGGGGACCAGGATGGGCCCGCGCGGTGGCGTTTGCACCGACGAGCTCACCCTGGTTCCCCTCGCTCCTCTACGTGCTACCGACCGGCTATGCCGTCGGCCAGCTCTTGTCGATGTCGCTCAGGACGCCGGCAAGGGCGTTCTTGCCTCCCTGCACGTACTTGACCATGCCGGTCCAGAAGCTGCCGGACCCGACGGCCGAGGGCATGAGGTCGGATGCGTCGAACCGGGCGGTGTTGGCCTTCAGGGCCGCGGTCAGCACCTTCGATGCGTCGGCCAGCTGCTTGTTGGCGTAGCAGTCGCCACCCACGTTGACGTTGGGCGAGATGCGGGAGGTCCCGATGCTCCTGCCCGAGGCGCACTGGACCTCGGTGCCGGCGAAGCGGCCGAGGAAGTCGCGCACCGCCGGGGTGTCCTTGAACACGACCGACAGCTCACCGGCGAACAGGGCGGCGTCGCCGGGCTGGTCCATCTTGGGGAAGGGGAACCAGTCGTAATCGACGCCGGCCACAGCCGTCTTCGGGAAGAACGAGGCGATGAAGTTGGCCTGCCGGTTGAACATGCACTTCGGCGGGTTCGTGAACATCGGGGCCACCGCGTCGCCGAAGTTGATCGACGTGGTGTTCGCCGCCCCACCCAGCACGTAGCTCGGGGTGAAGAGGATGCGACCGAACTGGTCGGCGGCCTTGACGACCGAGGCGTCGTTGAACGGGATCTGGTGGGTCACCCACTTGTCATACGTCGGCGCGCCCGCGGTCCGGAGCATGATGTCCTCCATCCAGTCGGTGGCCGGCCAGCCGGTGGCGGTGCCGCTCTCGAAGCCGACGCACCAGGGGCTCGTCCCGTCCTTGACGATCTGGTCGCTCAGCGTGATCAGCTCGTTGAAGGTGGTGGGGACCTTGTAGCCCTTGGCGTCGAACGCCTTCTTCGGGTACCAGATCATGCTCTTGAGGTTGATGTTGGTGGGCACGCCGTAGTGCTTGCCGTTGTAGGCGCCGAGGGACATGAAGTACGAGCCGAACGTCTTCTCCATGTCGGCGATGTTGAAGCCCATGTCCTCGAGGGCGATGGCCTTGCCGGACTTGCCCAGCTCGACGACCGTGCCGGGCTGCGGGTACATGGCGATCTCGGGCGGATTCCCGCCCTGGACGCGGATCTTGATCTGCTCCTCGAACTGCGAGGAGCCCTCGATGGTGGCCTTGTACTGGACCTTGCTGTTGATCTGCTCGTCGACCACCTTCTGGAGCGCCGTCACCTCCTCAGGCTCCATGGCGTTGAAGACGGTGACCGTGCCGGTCGCCCCCGGTTGGGTGTTGGCGATGTCCTTGTCGCCGTCGCTTCCGCAGGCGGCGAGAAGGGTGAGGGCGACGACCGGAACTGCGAATACTCGAAGTTTCAGGGTTCGAAGTCTCATCGGTTCCTCCTACTACTGGTTTCTCTCTCTCGGGTGATCACGCCGGCGGGCCGTCGTAGACGGCGGCCCCATTGTCGGGATCGAAGAAATGCAGGCGCGTCGTGTCGACGACGAGCTCCATCCGGTCGCCTTGCTGGACGTGGGTGCGGGGGTTGAGCCGGGCGATCACGCTCGCTTCCCCACGTGCGGCCGTCTTCTCGACCTTCTCCAGGACCTCCCTTCCGACGTCCACGGCAAGCTCGCGGACGTCGTCACCTACCGCCGGCGGGGCGGCAACCGTGAAGTGGATGACCACATCGGACCCGAGCGCCTCGTGCAGCTCGACGGTGGCCGGGATGCGCCGGTCGGCGGGGGCGCCGGTGACGAGGGCGGCGTCCTCCATGTCCTCGGGGCGTATCCCGACCACGAGCTTGCGGCCCTCGTACGTGGCCAGCCCCGGGCGGGCCGCCAGCAGCTCCGCCGGTACGGGGAGCGAGAGCTCGCCGAGCTGGACGACCAGGACGTCGTTCGAGCGGGCCAGCGAGGCCTCGAGCAGGTTCATGGCGGGGGAGCCGATGAAGCCGGCGACGAAGATGTTGCACGGGTGCTCGTAGAGCGCCTGTGGGCTGTCGACCTGCTGGAGCACGCCCTTGCGGATGACCGCCACGCGGTCACCCATCGTCATGGCCTCGATCTGGTCGTGGGTGACGTAGATCGTGGTGACGGCCAGGTCGTGCTGGAGCCGGGCGATCTCGGCCCGCATCTGCACGCGCAGCTTGGCGTCGAGATTCGACAGCGGCTCGTCCATCAGGAACGCCTGGGGGTGGCGGACGATGGCCCGTCCCATGGCCACCCGCTGGCGCTGGCCGCCCGAGAGGGCGCGGGGCTTGCGGTTGAGCAACTCGCCGAGGCCGAGGACGCGGGCCGCGTCACGCACCCGCTGGTCGATCTCGGCCCTTGGGACCTTCTGCAGCTTGAGCCCGAACGCCATGTTGTCGAAAACAGTCATATGCGGGTACAGCGCATAGTTCTGGAAGACCATGGCGATGTCCCGCTCCTTTGGCGGCACGTCGTTGACGACCCGGTCGCCGATTCGGACCTCGCCGGCGGTGATGCTCTCGAGGCCGGCGACCATCCGTAGGGCAGGGTTGCGCGGTAGTCGGCGGGCTATAGGCCGAGGAGGGTGAGTGCTCGTGTGGCGTTCCGGGCGATGTGGCGCAGCGCTCGGGCGATGTTGGTGTGGCCGTTGAGGCGCAGCACGCTGATGGCGAGGTTCCGGCAGGTGGCGAGTGCTCTTGGGCCGTTGCCCTTGGAGACCTGGGACC
>JAHFUP010000007.1 GCA_023265025.1 Acidimicrobiia bacterium
GGGCATAGCCCCGTGTTGCTGTGGGCATAGCCCAGCCGTACTAAGTACGATCCGCGCAGCGGTCACGTTTTCGACGTACGGGGGGCTTCATGTTCGGTCGTCTCGGTTCTTTCTGCTTCCGCCGCCGGCGCATCGTCGCCGCCGCGTGGTTCATCGCGCTCATCGTGCTGGGATCGATCCAGGGGGCGGTGGGCACCGCCTTCCAGGACGAGTTCAACCTCCCCAACGTGGAGAGCAAGAAGGGCTTCGACATCCTGGAGGAGCACTTCGGCGGCCAGGGCACGGGCGTCACCGGCACGATCGTGTTCCGGGCCGACCAAGGGGTCCGCGACCCGGCGGTGCGCTCGGCCATGGAGGCCCTCTTCGCCAAGGTCGACGCCCGCGAGGACGTGACCATCGCCAGCCCCTACGTCGAGGGCGGCGACCGCCAGATCGCGCAGTCCGGCAAGATCGCCTACGCCGACCTGGAGATGCCGGCGGACACCCCCTTCGACGAGACGTTCAAGGTGTCCCAGGAGATCGAGGCTGCCATTCCCGATATTCCCGGCCTGGAGGTGGAGGTCGGCGGCGCCGCCTTCGCCGAGTTTGCCGAGCCGAGCTCGGAGGTCCTCGGCCTGGCCTTCGCCATCGTCATCCTGATCCTCGCCTTCGGATCCGTCCTGGCCATGGGACTGCCCGTCGGCGTGGCCCTCGGCGGCATCAGCATCGGCACCATCCTCATCGGCCTCATCTCCAACGTGCTGACCCTGCCGGACTTCGCCACCGTCCTCGGCGTGATGATCGGCCTTGGCGTCGGCATCGACTACGCGCTGTTCATCGTGACCCGGTACCGGGAGAACCTGCACAAGGGCCACAGCATCCAAGAGTCGGTGTCGATCGCCCTGGACACCGCCGGCCGGGCGGTGACCTTCGCCGGCACGACGGTCGTCATCTCCCTGATGGGCATGCTGACCATGCAGGTCAGCTTCGTCGGCGGCCTGGCGGTCGGCGCGGCCACGGTCGTGGCCGTGACCGTGGTGGCGTCCCTGACCCTGCTGCCGGCGCTCCTGGGTTTCGCCGGCCAGCGGGTGGACGTCACCCGCTGGCGGGGCCTGATCGCCGCCGGCCTGGTGGCGGTGGCGCTGATCGGTGTGGGCCTGAAAGTCTCGCCGCTCATGGTCGGCCTGCCCCTCGCCGCCATCGTCCTGGCCGCCAGCTTCGTCTACGCCCCGCTCCGGCGGGAGGTGCCCAGGTTCGGCCAGAAGCCGATCCGGGAGACCCTCTCGTACAAGTGGAGCCGGTTCATCCAGCACCGCCCGTGGCAGACCGCCATCGCCGGGGCGGTCGTGCTGATCGTCCTCGCCATCCCCGTGTTGGGCATGCGGCTCGGGTTCTCCGACGAGGGCAACTACGCCAAGGACACCACCACCCGCAAAGCCTACGACCTGCTGGCGGAGGGCTTCGGGCCCGGCTTCAACGGGACGTTCCTCCTCGTCGCCGAGCTGCCGCCCGGCACCGACGCCGGCAGGCTAGCCGCCATCAGCGACGCCGTGGCCGCCGACACGGGCGTGGCGTTCGTGTCGCCCGCCGTCCCCGACAAGCCCCAGTCGCCCGCCGCCGCGCTGTGGCGCATGGTCCCGAAGACGGCGCCGCAGGACGCGGCCACCACGGCGACGGTGAACCGGCTGCGCAAGACCGTCCTGCCGCCGCTCGAGGCCAGGGCCGGGTTCGACGTGGCGGTCACCGGTGGCGTGCCGGTGCAGGTCGACTTCTCCAACTACCTCGCCGCCCGCCTGCCGCTGTTCTTCGCGGTGGTGCTCGGCCTGTCGTTCCTGCTCCTCATGACCGTGTTTCGGTCGGTGCTGGTGCCCCTGAAGGCCGTGCTGATGAACCTTTTGTCCATCGGCGCGGCCTACGGCGTGGCCGTCGCCGTCTTCCAGTGGGGCTGGCTGAGCGCCATCACCGGTGTGGAGCCGGCGCCGATCGAGCCTTTCGTGCCCATGATGTTGTTCGCCATCGTGTTCGGGCTCTCGATGGACTACGAGGTGTTCCTGCTGTCCCGGGTGCGGGAGGAGTGGGTTCGCACCGGCGACAGCCGCACCTCGGTGGCCGACGGCCTGGCATCGACCGCCCGGGTGATCAGCGCGGCGGCGGCGATCATGGTCTTCCTGTTCGGCAGCTTCCTGCTCGAGTCGGACCGCATCATCAAGCTGTTCGGTCTCGGACTGGCGGTCGCCGTGCTGCTCGACGCCACCGTCGTCCGCATGCTGCTCGTGCCCGCCACCATGGAGCTGCTCGGCGACAAGAACTGGTGGATACCCCGCTGGCTGGACAAGGTGCTGCCCAAGGTCAATGTGGAGGGCGCCCCGGAGGGCACCGACGAGCGGGAGCTGGAGTCGGTCTCCTGAGGTCGGCGCCGGCTCACGGCGACAGCACCGGCTGAGGAGGCCGGGCCCACTGCGGCCTGAACTCGAAGTCGGGGTGCGTCGTCAGGGCCGTGTCGCCCGTGCCATCCGGCCTGACCACCCGGATGTCGCCCGCGCCGGCGTAGGCGATGCGCCCGTCCGGTGACCAGGTCGGGAACGTGTCGGGCTCCGGCCGCGTGGTGACCCGGCGCGGGAACGACACGCCGGCGGACGACGTCGTGAACACGTCCTCGTTCCCGCTGGCGAGCATGGAGAAGGCGATCGTCGAACCGTCCGGCGACCACGCCGGGTTGCGCTTCGAGAGGGACCCGAACGTGAGCTGGCGCACGCCCGTGCCGTCGGCGTTCATGATGAAGATGTGCCGGCTCCCTTGCGGGGTCTGCCGCACGAACGCGAGCTGCGTCCCGTCCGCCGACCACGCCGGCTGGGTGTCCTCCGCCTGGACCATGGTGAGGTTCCGCAGGCCGGTGCCGTCGGCGTTGACCACGTAGATCTCGCTGTTGAAGTCACGGTTCGAGGTGAAGGCGATCTTGTCGCCGGTCGGCGACCACGCCGGCTCGGTGTCGTTCCTGGCCTGGTCGGTCAGCCGGCGGTCGTTGGCGCCGGTGGCGTCGATGACGTGCAGCTCGAAGTTCTCGATGTGGTTGACCGAATGCCGGTCGGTGGCGTACACGACCCTGGACCGGTCGGGCGACCACGACGGGAAGCTGTCGAAGCCGGGCGAGTTGGTGACCCGGGTCTGACCGGAGCCGTCCGCGTTCATCCTGAAGATTTCGGCGCCTCCACCATCGGTCACGTTTCGCACATAGGCGATCGGCGGCTCGTTGGCCGTGCAGCCGCACCGGACAGCCGCATCGACGGCGGGGGACGGCGCCACGCCGATGGCAGCAGCGAGGATGCCGGCTGCCGCGAGCCGGAAGACGCGGCCCCTCCTGCGGTGGCCGATGTCGGGGTCAGGAATCGTCATGGCTGCGCTCCTCGGTGTTCGTCCGCACGGTCAGACCCGCATACGGTGCTACCTGCCGTCCGGTTCAATGGGCACGGACTCAGGGAGGGAGCGAACGATGGGGGAACGGGCAGAGAGGGTCGAGCAGGCGCGCACCATGACGGGAGTCCACCAGGGCGACTTCATGGGTGTGGCGCCCACCCAGCGCCAGTACCAGCTCCCCGGCATCACGGTCCTGCGGTTCGGCGGCGCGCAGGTCGTCGAACGCTGGTCCAGTGCCGACTTCCTCGGCCTCCTCACCCAGCTCGGCGCCATCCCCGGCCCGGGTTGATCAGGCGACCGGGCGGGATCGCCGCCCGGCCGCCTGGATCTCCCGGGGACACATCGCTCAGCCGTTCAAGGGGGCGATGGGGGTGCAGGACACGGTGGACCCGGTGATCGTGCAGAGCTGCGGCAGCCTGCCCCCGCCACTGGTCGGCGGCCGCGTCACGCAGTACTCGAAGCCGTCCTGGCTCGGGGGGTTGAAAACCGGCGTGCCGTCGGCGGTGTAACACACGGTCTGGCCGATGGCCAGTGCGTTCGCCGGCGCGGCGACCAGGAGCGGTGCGGCCACCAGGACGGCGGCGACGACGAGCGGGCGGAGCGGGGTGGCGGCAAGCATCCTTCGGACCATTTCGATCCCTTTCCCTTTGATCTCGGTCGGCGGTTCCGACATCCAGAGCATCCGCGGGATCGCTTGCCAAGCAATTGCCACGCGCTTGCCCGGAAACCCGCTTCTGGCCGTCAGTTGGGCGCCGGTTGGGCTGGTCTGGGGCGGGCGTTGAGGCCGGTACGCCATCGTCGCCCCAATGAGCCCGACGGCATGGACGATCGCGACCATCGCGGGGGTGGGCGTCACGACGGCGCTCGCCGTGGTGGCCGCTCGTCTCCTCGCCCGCCGCGGGAAGATCGAGGGCGAGAACGAGATTGTCGGGTGGATGTTCAGCGGCCTCGTCGTGGTCGGGGCGGTGTTCCTGGCCTTCGTGGTCTTCTCGGTCTACGAGCGCTACTCCGAACTGAGACAGGCGACGACCGAGGAGGCGTCACAGCTGGTCGTCGTGTACCGGGACACGCAGGACTTCTCCGAGCCGGCCAGAACCAACGCCCAGTACGCGCTGCACAAGTACGCCGAGGACGTGATGACCAAGGAGTGGAGGTCCCATGGCCTGCTGCTGGCCCACACCTCCGGCGACGCCCTGAACCCTGTCTGGGCCGCCTACCGGAGCCGGGTCGGTGCCGACCCCAATGGCGCGCCGGAGAGCCGCCTGCACGACCTGGAGCACGTCCGGCACCTGCGTCACCTCGCCGGCGAGACGAGCCTCCCGGGAGGGTTCTGGCCGCTCCTCATCGGGGGCGCGGGGGTCACGATCATCGCGGCGCTGTTCTTCTCCATGGAACGGGCCGTCGTGCAGGTCGTCCTCACGACCCTCATGGCCATGATGTTGACGGGCACGCTCCTGCTCATCTCCGCCCTCAACCGGCCGTTCACGGGCCCGATCCCGATCAGCCAGAGACCCTTCCAGCACGCCGTCCTCAACTTCACCGCCCTGGACATCACGGTGAACCGGTAGGCCTCAATCGCGGCCGGCGGGCATCGATTCGTTGATCCGGCCCTGGGCCAGCGCGACGACCCCGCGGGTCTCCTTGCGCCTGGCCACGAGCCGGACCTGGACCGGTCCGGACTGGACGTGCATTCTCGGCGCCTGGCCCGGCCCTCCCCCGGTGCTGACGGTCTGGGTGGACTGGCTTCGGGCGATGGTGTCGGTCACGACCACGACCGCCTCTTTCCGTTGCGGAACGGCGTTCGGTGACCCGGCGGCCATCTGCGACCACGCGGCCTGGAGCTGCTCGGCGATGAAGGCGTGGTTGGTCCTCGGGTCGGCGAGGAACACCACCCGTTCGACGGGAAACCGATCCACGGCCCGCTGCAGCTCGTAGCTGGTGCCCAGGTTCTCGGGGAGGAAGCCGGAGAGATCGAGGGCGACGAGGTCGACCCGCTCGAGGAGGACCTCGACCGCAGCCTTCCAGAAGACGCCGTGGCAGAGGAGGGCATGCACGCCGTAGCTGCCGTACTTGTCACGGACCTTGATCGTGGTGGGACCGATCCCCTTGAGGCGGCGCCGCCCCTTCGCCTGGACGGTGCCTCGGTCGAGGACGGGCAGGAGCTGCTCCCGGGAGGAGATGAACAACCCCGAGGCGTCGTGCGACTTCTTGACCTGGCGGTACTCGGCCGGCGTGGCCGAGGTCGCGCTCCGGAGGAGATGGACGTAGCCGAACTCCCGCCACGATCCCTGGATGAACGTCCGCATCCGGGGTTGATTCTCGAACAGCCGCAGATAGGCGATCTGGAGCGGTCGATCGCCGACGACGTTGTGGTCGCGGGTCACCCGACGCAGCCTGGCTCGCGGCTTCGGCAGCTTGCGGGCCTTCGTCACGGTGACGTCCAGCGGCGGGATCACGTCGGCCGGATGGGCCGCCGGCGTCCACGCGTTGTCGGGGAGGAACGTCGCCAGCCGTGGGTCGTCTGACCACCGCCGGACGACGCGGGCGATGTGCCACCGCCGACCGTTCGAGACGGCGGCGACGAGGCAGGTCAGCGCGAGGAAGGCGGCGACCGCGGCGGCGGTGGACGGTATCCCCTTGGGGACGTCGGCGCTGAGCCGCCATTCCTCCGGCCAGGACTCGGATCGGTAGAGGCGCGCCACGACCGCGAAGGCGGTGAGCAGCACGGCGAGGAAGGCGTAGCTGATCGTCGCCGCGGCGCGTTTGGGCTCCATGTGGAGCACCTGCACCTGTCTTCGGCCCGGCCGGACTCCGCCCATGCCCCCCGCTGACGATCCGAGGTCAGAGAGCCGATGCTAGCGATTGCCGGGCGCTCTGGGGTGTCCTGCGCCCTCTCCGCCGTGCCTGCGTCTAGCTGGCGCGCCGCCGGCGGGCCAGCCACGCCTTGCGCAGCTTGCGGCGCTCCTCCTCGGAGGTGGCACCCCACACGCCGGCCTCCTGGTTGGTGGCCAGGGCGAACTCCAGGCAGTCGTCACGGGCCTCGCACTGCCGGCAGACGGCCTTGGCCGCCTCGATCTGATCGAGGGCGGAGCCGGTGGTGCCGACAGGGAAGAACAGGTCCGGATCGGTGTCCCGGCACGATGCACGACGGCGCCAGTCATCGACGTCCCACTCGTACGGGCGGTTCCAGATGAGGGCCACAGCAGCTCCTTGCGCAGCCTGGGGGGCAGAACATTGTGATTTCATTCACAAAGCGGGGAGCCAAGCAGTGCGGCGTCGTCTGCGGAGGGCCCAGTTGTTACGATACTGCCGGGCGGGGGCTGGCGACAAGGGTTTGTGAAACTTTTCCCAAACTTTCCGCGAGCCGGTTACGGGACGATGAGCCGGATGCTGGCTTCCCCATGGGTCACGGTCAGCTCCATGGCCTTGCCCAGGTAGTCGCCGTCGACTTGGTGGGGGAAGGGCTTGTGGCCACGCACCGTGAGCGAGGTCAGGTCGGTGTGGTAGTCGACGTTCGGGCTGCGTCGCAGCCGATTTCCTGAGCCCATGGCCGATCCGAACAGCATGAGCAGGGTGCGGACCTTGAGCTTCTTGGTGGTGACCGTTACCAGCCCCCGCTCGGGCCCGGTGTCGGGCGTCACGGACAGTGGGCGCCGGCCGAGGTAGGTGTAGGGGTTGGTGTTCAGGCAGATGGTGAAGAACCCGTTCTCCACGCTGGTGCCGTCGGGGAAGTCGAGGGCGAAGCTGGGCTTGCGGTGGTCGTAGTGCTTGAAGTAGGTCGAGAATGACGAGTACACGAAGATGGCCTGGCCGATCTTGCGCTTTAGCCCGGACCGGCGCTCGACCTGGGCCACGACCTCGGCGTCATAGCCGATGCCCAGGTGGAACAGGAAGTGGCGACCGTTCGTGTCGGGGGCCTTGACCGTGCCGAGCCCGAAGGTGCGCATGGTGTCGGTACGGCCGAGGGCGGCCTGGAGCTGCGCCGCGGCGCGGGTGATCTTCGGGGCCATGCCGATGGTGCGCGCGAACACGTTGGTCGAGCCCCCCGGGAGGGCGGCGAGAGCGGTCGACGTGCCGGCCAGGCCGTTCGCGGCCTCGTTGAGGGTGCCGTCGCCCCCGAAGACCACCACCGCCTCGAACCCGTCCTCGGCGGCCTGGCGGGCCAGCTCGGTGGCGTCGTCGCGCTTGGTCGTCTCGACCGTGGTCAGGTCGTGGTCGCCGACCAGGGCGGAGTTGGCCGCCATGCGGCCTTTCCAGTCGACGGAGGAGGCCGAGGGGTTGATCAGGAGCATGACCTTCATGAGTCGTCCTCGGCTTGGGTTCGGAGCTGGGCCAGGGCCCGGGCCAGCAGGCGGGAGACATGCATCTGGCTGATGCCCAGGCGGGCGGCGATCTCCGACTGGGTCAGGCCCTCGAAGAACCGCAGGTGCAGGATCATGCGCTCCCGGGGCGGGAACTGGGCGATCAGGGGCGACAGGGTCACCCGGTGCTCGCTGTCGATGAGGCCCTGGTCCTCGGCGCCCAGCTCGGCCGAGAGGGACATCTCGTCGTCGCTGCCCGACGGCGCGTCGAGGGAGGTGAAGCGGTAGGCGTGACCGGCCTCGATGGCCTCCAGGACCTCCTCTTCGGACACCGCGGCCGAGTGGGCGATCTCGCCGATGGTGGGAGAGCGGCCGAGCTCCTGAGAGAGGATGCTGACCACGCTGCCGAGGCGCAGGTGCAGCTCCTGCACCCGCCGGGGCACCCGGACGGCCCAGCCCTTGTCCCGGAAGTGCCGCTTCAGCTCCCCGACGATGGTCGGCGTGGCGTAGGTGGAGAACTCCAGGCCCCGCTCGGGGTCGAAGCGGTCCACCGCCTTGAGCAGCCCCAGGGCCGCCACCTGCACCAGGTCGTCGAGTGGCTCGCCCCGATTGGTGAACCGCCGGGCGAGGTACTCGGCCAGCCCCATGTGCGCGGTGATGAGATCGTCACGCAGCGCGCGATCCCGGGTCGTGGCGTACTGGTGGAACTTGCGGCGGAGCTCCTCGCGCTCCTTGCTGTCGAATGCCATCAGCTTCCCGCCTAGGTGGACCTGTGTCGCTTGACGAGCCGGAACTGTGGGCCCTCCTCGCCTGCCGACAACTCACATTCGTCCACCACGGCGGCGAGGATCTGCTTCGAGAGGGCGGACACGGCGGGTTCGTTGCCCAGGCCGTCGGTGAAACGGCCCGTTCCTTCCACGGCCAGCTGGTCGTCGTCGAGGAGGTAGCGGAGGGTGATGGTCCCCGTCCGGCCGCGGGGTCCCACCAGGGAGAAGCACACCTCGTCGATGGCGATGCGGAGATCCTCCACCTCGTCGAGGGTGAAGCCAACCCTACTGGCCACGCCGCCGGCCATGATGCGCGAGATGCGCAGGAACTCGGGCGCCGCCGGCACCTCCAGTCGGACCTCCCCGGTTGCCACGGGTGTGACCGTACAGGCACAGGCGCCGCCGATGGGAACCGGAGGCCTACACGAGGGGCCAGGGGTAGGCCCGGCCGGACATCACACGGGGGAAGAACGGCCGGCGCAGGATCGCCGCCGCGCGGGCGCGCAGGGCGTCGATCTCCTCAGGTTCCAGCAGGTCCGCCAGCTCGGCGGGCGGGTCGGACGCCAGCCGGGCCACGTCGGCGAGCCGGTCGGCAGGCAGCGGCTGGCCGGCGAAATCCCAGATCACCGTGCGCAGCTTGGGCTCCTCGTGCAGGCAGAGGCCGTGGTCGATGCCCCAGATGCGGCCGTCCTCACCGCGCAGGCAGTGGCCGCTCTTCCGGTCGCCGTTGTTGATGAGCAGGTCGAAGAGGCAGATGAGCTTCAGGGTGTCGTGGAGCTCCGGCCGCTCGAGCATCGTGAAGTAATGCTCCTCGAAGTGGGCGGGCACGAAGTGCTGGAGCGAGCCCGGGCCGAACGGGCCGTCCTCGCGCAGGACCGTCTCGGGCACGAGTCCCCAGCCGAGTGCCTCCGATACAGCGTGGACCGCCACCTCCCGCCGGTACAGGCCGGTCGGGTAGTCCCAGAGCGGCCGCTCGCCGGCGTGGGGCTTGTAGATGGCGGCGTCCTCCTCCTCGCCAAGGCACAGATGGACCAGGTAGGTGCCGTTCGAGCTCCAGGGCATGCGGCCCTTGACCTCGATCTCCCCGCGACGGAGGAGGTCCCTCACCGCTCCCGGTGGCCGTTGAGGCGTGGGCAGGTGTGGCCCTGGGGGTCGAGCGGCTGCCCGCACAGGGGGCAGGGCGGGCGGCCGGCGGCCACCGCCTCGGCGCCGTGGACCGAGAGGGCGGCGACCTGCTCCCGCGTGGCGGTGATGCGGGCCGAGGCCCCCTCCTCGCCCTCCTCAACCAGCTCCTCGGCCACGATCATCACCCGGTCGGCGTCCTCGTCGTACGTGACGCCCAGCGAGCCGACCACCCACTCGGCGACGACCGGCTCGATCAGATCCATGCCCGTGGTCGGGATGTCGCCGGGGGGCGGCATGCCGGCCAGCATGGCAGCCAGGTAGGCCACGAGGGCCGCGACCTGGGTCTTCTCCAGCCGGAGCGACACCACCAGCGTGCCGTGGCGGGCCTGGAGGTAGAAGATTCGCTGGCCCGGAGGACCGATGGCACCGGTGGTGAGGTGGTCCACCTCGGGAATATCGAAGCTGGAACTCATGACGGAGGCGGCGCGGGGGTCTCGGTCGTCGAGTTCACCGAGAGGACGGTCGGGCCGCCGTCGCCGTAGGCGATGGAGGTCACCGAGCACGGCGAGATCACGATGCGCTGGAACAGGTCGAGATGAGTCCCGAGGGCGTGGGCGACGGCCGCCTTGATGGTGTCGGCGTGCGACACGGCGACGATCGTCTGCCCGGGATGGGCCTTCCGCAGCCGCTCGATGGCGGTCACCGTGCGGGACTGCATCTCGACGAAGGACTCGCCACCCGGGAACCGGAACCCGCTCGGGTACGAGTGGACGATCTTCCACTCCGGCGTCTTGGCGACCACCTTGAGCTCCTGGCCGGTCCAGTCGCCGATGTCGGCCTCCAGTAGCCCCCTGTCGAGCTTGACCTTCATGCCCAGCGCCTTGGCGATGGCGCCGGCGGTCTCCCGCGTCCGCTCCAGCGGCGACGCGTAGATGGCGTCGACCTTCTTGAGCTTGGCCAGGCGCTCGCCGACGGCCGCGGCCTGGGCCTGGCCGACCTCGGACAGGTGCAACCCCGGCGCGCGACCGGGCAGGAGCTTGCCGGTCGTCGGCGTTTGGCCGTGCCGGACGAGGAGGACGACGGTGGGGCGCGGCCGGGCCGCGGTGCGGGGCATGAGGTGGGGCCAACCTAGTTCGCCCTGACCCCCCGATCTGGCTGCACTGACGTGCCTATTGGCACGTAGCTGCAGCCAGTTCGGGTGGGGTGGCCCAGCCCGCCTACGGTCGACCGGCGTGGACTCGCTGGAGCTGGTCACCGAGGAGGTTGTGAACTGCCGGGCGTGCCCGCGCCTGGTGGCGTGGCGGGAGCTGGTGGCGGCGGAGAAGCGGGCGTCGTACCGGGGCGAGGACTACTGGGGGCGGCCGGTGCCGGGCTTCGGCGACCCCACCGCCTCGCTGCTGGTGGTGGGGCTGGCGCCGGCGGCCCACGGTGGGAACCGGACGGGGCGGGTCTTCACCGGCGACCGCTCCGGCGACTGGGTGTACCGGGCGCTCTGGAAGGCGGGGTTCGCCAACCAGCCGACCAGCGTGGCGGCCGACGACGGCCTCCAGCTGGCCGGCGCCTGGGTGGCCGCCGTCGTGCGGTGCGCGCCGCCCGCCAACAAGCCCACGCCCGAGGAGCGTGACCGCTGCGTCGGGTACCTGGTCCGGGAGGTCGAACTGTTGACCGGGGTGCGGGTGATCGTCTCCCTCGGCCAGTTCGCCTACGACGCCGTCTGCCGGCTGTTCGCGGTGCGACCCCGGCCCCGCTTCGGCCACGGCGTCGAAGTCGCCCTGCCTGGCGGCCGGACGCTGCTGTGCTCGTACCACCCGAGCCAGCAGAACACCTTCACGGGCACGCTCACCGAGCCGGCGTTCGATGCCGTCTTCTCGCGGGCCCGGGCGCTCCTCAACCGATAGAGAACCCGGTCTCCAGCACCGACTCGGCGTCGATGATCTCGTAGGCGTAGCCCTGCTCGGCCAGGAACCGCTGGCGGCGGGCCGCGAACTCCTGGTCGTTGGTGTCCCGGGCGACCACTGTGAAGAAATGGGCCTGGCGGCCGTCGTGCTTGGGCCGCAGGATGCGTCCGAGGCGCTGGGCTTCCTCCTGGCGGCTGCCGAACGCCCCGGAGACCTGGATGGCCACCGACGCCTCGGGCAGGTCGATGGAGAAGTTGGCCACCTTGGACACGACCAGCAGCATCTCCTCACCCACCCGGAACGCCTGGTACAGCCGTTCCCGCTCCCGGGTCGCGGTCTTGCCCGTGATGAGCGGGGCGCCGAGGTGCTCGGCCAGAAGCTCGACCTGGTCGATGTACTGGCCGATGACGAGGGTCGGCTGGCGCGCGGCGACGGCGGCGACGGCCAGGGTCTCCACCACCGCCAGCTTGGAGCGGGCAGTGGCGCCGACCCGGTACCGCTCCTCGGCCTCGGCCAGAGCGTAGGACATGCGCTCCTCGTCGGTCAGGGTGACGCGCACCTCGGTGCAGCGGGCGGGGGCGATCCACCCCTGGGCCTCGATGTCCCGCCACGGCGCGTCGTAGCGCTTGGGGCCGATGAGGCTGAAGACGTCGCCCTCCCGGCCGTCCTCCCGGACCAGCGTGGCGGTCAGGCCGAGCCGGCGCCGGCTCTGGATCTCCGCCGTCATCCGGAAGACCGGCGCCGGCAGCAGGTGGACTTCGTCGTAGATCACCAGCCCCCAGTCCTCGGCGTCGAACAGCTCCAGGTGGGTGTAGATCTCCCGCCTGCGGGTGGTGAGGATCTGGTAGGTCGCCAGGGTGACGGGGCGGATCTCCTTGCGCTCGCCCGAGTACTCGCCGATCTCCGCCTCGGTCAGGCTGGTGCGGGCCAGCAGCTCGGCCCGCCACTGGCGGGCGGCGACGGTGTTGGTGACAAGGATGAGCGTGCGAGCGCCGGCCCGGGCCATGGCGGCCATGGCGACCAGCGTCTTGCCGGCGCCGCAGGGGAGGACGACGGCCCCGCTGCCGCCGGCGAAGAAGGCGTCGACGGCCTGGCGCTGGTAGGGCCGCAGATCGAACCCCTGCCCCTCGTGGAGCACGATGGGGTGGGCGGCGCCGTCGACGTAGCCGGCCTGGTCCTCGGCCGGCCACCCCGCCTTGAGCAGGGCCTGCTTGAGCCGCCCCCGTTCGCCCCGGTGGACCACCACCGTGTGGTCGTCGATCCGGGCGCCGACCAGCGGGGCGACGGCCTTGGCCCGCAGGACCTCGGTCAACACGGCCAGGTCGGTGGTGCGCAGCACGAGGCCGTGCACCGGGTCGACCTCCAGGCGCAGGCGGCCGTAGCGGCCCATGACCTCGACGACGTCCACCAGCAGTGCCTGGGGCACCGCGTAGCGTGACCAGCGCAGGAGGGCGTCGACGACCTGCTCGGCGTCGTGGCCGGCGGCGCTGGCGTTCCACAGGCCGAGCGAGCTGAGCCGGTACGTGTGGACGTGCTCCGGCGAGCGCTCGAGCTCGGCGAAGGGGGCGATGTCGGCCCGGCACGCCTCGGCGTCGTCGTGGTCGACCTCCAGGAGCAGCGTCCGGTCGGACTGGACGATCAGCGGGCCGTCCATCAGAAGAGTGCCTCCTCGGCTTCGGTGAGGACGCGCACCCACTCGATCCGGTCGACGACGAAGCGGCGCTCGTCGCCATCGGGAAAGCAGGTCGCGTACAGGTGGCGGGCGTCGATGTCGACGGGCTCGACCGTCAGCTCGGAGCCTCCGCCGCTGGTGCTGAGGTACGCCATCCGCACCAGCCAGAACTCCTCGCACGCCTGGCCGAGGACGTACCGGACCGCCATGGGGGTCCGGGCGATGTCGGCGGGCCTCACCGCGGAGCGGGTGCCGGGCAGGGGCATCTCGAAGACGGGGGGCGGCGGCGGGGCGAGCGGCTTCATCCGGAGCTCGGCAACGACCTTGGCCGGCTCGGGCGCGGCGGCGGGGCGCCACGCCGGCGCCGGCCGCACGGGTAGGCGCCGGGCCGGCGGGCGGGCCAGCAACAGGGAGCCGTCGGCCGCCTCGTGGGCCGGGAGGTAGCCGGCGGCCTGGAGGGTCGAGGTGACGGTGGCGGCGTCGGCCGGGCTCACGAGCACCGTGGGGGCCAGGGCCCGGAGGCGGAGCTTGGTGGTGGCCCGGGCCTGGAGGACCTCGGCCAGCAGGGCGGGGTCGTCGCTGCGGACGTAGCTCGTGGCCGCGCCGACCCGCACGATGCCGAACCGCCGGCCGACGTCGGCGACCAGATAGGCCAGGGGTTGTGGCACGCCCCGCGTGGCGTGGGCCTCGAGGAAGGCAAGGATCCCCTCGGCGGTGCGGCCGGCGTCGAACGCCCGGCGCACCGACGCCTCGCCGAACCGGTAGACGGTGGCCGCGCCCTTGGACTCGACGTCGGCCACGAGGTCGAGCTCGGTACGCACCTCGGTGGCCGGCTCGCCGGCGATGACCGCGGTCAGGTCGGCTTGGATGACGAACTGGGTCACCGCCGGCGGCACGAGGGCGGCCAGCGCAGCCGATGCCTCCTCGCCCCGGCCGGCGATGAGCGCCCGGCCGGCGCTGGACAGTGACCCGAGGCCGGTGACCCCGAGCAGCTCCGTCTCCGCCAGCACCCACGACATCAGCATCTGCGGCTGCGCCGGCCCGCCGGCCCACATCGCCGGGCAGTCCCAGTCGACCCGCTCATGGACGGACCCCGGCGCCGGCGCCTGGCCTGGCGCCGCCTCGCCCAGGACGCCGAGGACCAGCCGCCGGCGCCGGCCGGCGGCCCGCTCCGGGGCCCGATCGAGCAGCGGGGCGATGGGCTTGTCCTTGGTGCTGATGGCGCCGGCCAGGCTGATGTGGAGGTCGGCCTCCAGCCATGCCGTCGCCAGCCAGGCCCAGCGGTCGGGGGACTCCAGGCCCAGCCACTCGTCGTAGGCCACGGTCGGCAGGGCGTCGCCGGCGATGTCGACCCGGACCAGCCCGGCCACCGCCGCCAGCTCGATGACGTGCGCCGCCTCCCGCTCGGTGCGGTCCATCGCCTTCGCCGCCCGGCGGACCTCACGGATCCCGAGGCCGCCGGCCTTGAGGACCGCCGGCGGCTCGGTCGACCAGAGGTCCAGCACGGCCGCCACCTGGCCGACGACGGTCATCGCTCGCTCGGCGGCGGTGCGGTCCACCGCGCCGGCATCGACGGTCGCCAGACGGGCCTCGGGCCGCCGGAGGCAGCCGGCCGGAAACACCCGCCCACCCCGCAGTGCGATGGCGGGCTCGCGCGCCATGACACCGGAGTAGTAGTCCTTGACCCCGACGAGGCCCCGGCTGACCAGCCACCCGGCGGGGGTCTTGTCGGTCACGCCGTACATGCCGCCGGTGACGCTGACGAGCGGTCCGTCGACGGCGACCCGGCGGGCCAGGTCCTCGGTGCCCGCAGGGCCCTGGGCGACGAGGCGGGCGACGGTGTCGGGGTCGGACAGGATGCCGGCGATGACGGCGAAGGTGTCCGCCATGGTCCGGGCCGGCTCGGCGCCCAGCCGGCGGGCCAGCAGGTCGAGCGCCGGCCCGGTGGTGCCCTGGAGCACCGACGACAACGGCGGGCCGAGGCCGGCGGGGTGGTCGAGCTGGCGCATCCCGGCCAGCAGGCGGAGCTGCGCCGGCTCGGCGTCGGAGCGGAAGACCAGCGCCCGGTCCTCCAGGCGGGTCACGGCCGAGGCCAGGTCGGCGTCGGCGGCGGGCACCCCGAGGAGGTCGGCGAGGTCGTCGACGGTGGCCGCCTGCGGGAGCAGGCACAGCGCCTCGGCCGCCCGCTGGGCGGCGCGGTCGAGCTCCCGGTAGCAGTCACGGGCGCTCGGCCAGGCGCCGGCTCGCGACGCCAGCACCGACCAGTCCCGCGGTGGTGGGGACATGAGGTCCGGGCGCAGGGCGAGGAGTCGGGCCAGTCGGGTGTCGTCGAAGCCGGCGAGGGTGGCGGCCAACCCCGGCCAGTCACTCGCCACGACGGTCTCCAGCGGTCCCGTCGGCTACGCCGTCCGCAGGGCGGCGCGTGCGGCGCCGACCACGTACAGCGAGCCGGTGACGTGGACGAGGTCCGCCTCGCCGGCGAGCGCCAGCGCGGTGGCGATCGCCTCGGAGACCGACGATGTCTCCTCGGCGTCGGTCCCGAGGGCCCTCGCGGCGGCAGCCACCTCGGACGCCGGCAGGGCCCGCGGCGACGGCGGCGGGCAGGCGACGACGAGGCGGGCCCGACCGGCGTCGAAGCACTGCAGCATCTCGACGGGGTCGCGGCCTTGCAGCATTCCGATCACCAGTATGCGCCCCGTCACCGCCGGCCCGAACGCCTCGTCGATGGCGGCGGTGGCGGCCAGGGCGCCGGCGGGGTTGTGGGCGCCGTCCAGCACGCAGATGGGATGGCGGGTGACGACCTCCAGCCGCCCCGGGAGGCGCACGGCGGCGAACGCCTCGGTCACCACCTCCGCGGCGAGGGGGGCACCGAAGAACGCTTCGACGGCGGCGAGGGCCACCGCGGCGTTGTCGCCCTGGTATGGGCCGTGGACGGGCAGGTAGACGCCCTCGTAGGCCGCGCCGGGCGTGGACAGGTCGACGACCCGGCCATCGTGGGCGAGCAGGTTGCGGCCGCAGCGGAAGTCCTCGCCCCGGATCCACGTCTCGTTGGCGTCCGAGGTATCGAACACCGGCCGGAGCAGGGGACTGGTCTCGGCGAGGACGAACGTCGACCCGGGCTTGACGATGCCGACCTTCTCCGTGGCGATGTCGGTCAGCGTCGGCCCGATCGTCTCGGCGTGGTCGAGGCTGACGTTGGTCAGCACCGCGACCTGCCCGTCGGCCACGTTGGTGGCGTCCCAACGACCGCCCAGGCCGACCTCGACCACGGCCACGTCGACGGCGACATCGGCGAACCACCGGAAGGCCGCCGACGTGAGGATCTCGAAGTAGGTGGGCGGCGACTCGAGCAGGGGCTCCAGCTCGGCGACGGCGCCGATGACCTCGGCCAGGTCCTCGTCGGGGATCGGCTCGCCGTTCCACGCCAGCCGCTCGTTGAGCCGTTCCAGGTGGGGGCTGGTGTACGTGCCGACCCGCAGGCCGCGGGCCACCAGCAGGGCGGTGATCATGCGGGCGACGGAGCCCTTGCCGTTGGTGCCGGTGACGTGGATGACCGGATAGGTGTCCTGCGGGTCGCCCATCAGCTCGACCAGCCGGCGCACCCGGTCGAGCCGCCGCGCTGCGGCCCGGGGCGCCACGTCGCGCTCCAGGTTGACGTGCCCCGCCAGGTACTCGAGGGCCTCGTCGAGGTTCAGCTGGCGAGCTTGTGGCGGCCGACGTCCACCAGGTGGTCGGCCTGCAGGCGGGCGAGCTCGGCCGTGTGGACCGCACGCCGCCCGACCTTCTTCGCCGTGCGCCGGCCGGCGCGGCGGGCGTCCTTGGCCGCCTGCACGGCGGCCTTCATGGCCGCCTTGCGGGCCCGGCGGGACTGCTTACCGATGGCCGGACCGGCCTGGCGGGCCGCCTCGACGAGGGCGCCGGCGCTGACCATCGAGGCCAGCTTCATGCGCTTCTTCAACTTGCGGTTGCTACGGCGGTCGAGCACCACGCCGACGAGACCGCCGGCCAGGGCGCCGGCGCCGGCCCCCTTCGCCGCCTGGGCCGGCATGTCGCCGGAGGACTCACCGCCCCGGGACTTCACGGCGAGCGCCGCCGCTCCGACCGCAGCTCCGAGCAGGGTGAACTTGATCGCTTTTCCCATGGCGCGAGCCTAACCCTGATTGCCAGCGTGTCCACGAAAGCTGTCCGGGCGTTGCACGAGGTTCGTGCCATACTGAAACCGTGCGCAATGTGACCATCAGTTTGGACGATGAGACCGCGTTGTGGGCTCGGATGGAGGCGGCAAGGCGGGATACGAGCGTCTCGCGGTTCGTTGGCGAGCTCCTCCGCCACGAGATGCTTGATCGCGCCGAGTACGCGCGGGCCCGGCGGTCGTACGGTCAACGCCCGGCGAGCGCGTTGTCCACCGATGATCAGCCGTACCCTACGCGTGACGAGGTGCACGGTCGGTGAGCATCTTCGTCGACACGAACGTGTTCGTCTACGCGCGCGACAGCAGCCGCCCGGCCAAGCAAGGGGTGGCCGAGCGGTGGATTTCCCACCTCTGGACGACCGGAACCGGGCGGTTGAGCAGTCAGGTGCTGAGCGAGTACTACGTCACCGTGACCAGCAAGCTCGACCCCGGCATGGAGCGCACCGACGCCCGCGCGGACATTCGGGACCTGATGGCCTGGCGTCCGGTACCGGTCACCGGGGAGCTGGTGGCTGACGCCTGGGAGATCCAGGACCGCTACGGCTTCTCGTACTGGGATTCGCTCATCGTCGCCGCCGCTCGAGCCTCGGGTTGCGACCAGCTGCTCAGCGAGGATCTCCAACACGGTCAGGATCTGGGTGGGATCGTCGTGATCGACCCATTCCGCGGGGAGCCCCCGGGGGCCTAGTGCCTCGACCTCATTCGTTCGCTTCGCTCACTCCATTCGGTCGAAGTGATCGTGCTCCGGCGGGCGAGCGGAGCTCGCGCCGCCTCCGCCCTGTCCCTCCCTCGTGTCCGCTGCCGGAGGGGCCGCCTTCGGCGGCGACGGCGGCCACGGACGGGAAACCCCACGAACGCGGCGAACGTTTGTGTCAGGGCACTTGCTAGGACGCGGCGCGCCTCGGGCGGTTGGCCGGGCGCGACGGCTCGGTGCGGGGCACGAGGGTGGGGTTCACCTTCTGCATCACCACGGACCGGTCGATGACGCACTTGCCGATGTCCTGGCGGCTCGGCAGGTCGTACATCACGTTGAGCAGGACCTCTTCGAGGATGGCCCGCAGGCCGCGGGCGCCGGTGCCCCGCAGCAGGGCCTGCTCGGAGATGGCCTCGAGGGCGTCGGGGCTGAACTCCAGCTCCACGTCGTCCAGCTCGAAGATGCGGTGGTACTGCTTGACCAGGGCGTTCTTCGGCTCCATGAGGATCCGGACCAGCGCCTCCTGGTCGAGGTTGGACACCGCGCCGATGACGGGCAGCCGGCCCACGAACTCAGGGATGAGGCCAAACTTCAGCAGGTCCTCGGGCAGCACCTTCGAGAGCAGGGCGCCGACGTCCTTGTCGTTGCGCCGGCGGAGGTCGGCCCCGAAGCCCACACCCTTGGAGCCGATGCGGCTCTCGATGATCTTCTCCAGGCCGGCGAACGCCCCGCCGCAGATGAAGAGGATGTTCGTGGTGTCGATCTGGATGAACTCCTGATGGGGGTGCTTGCGACCCCCCTGGGGCGGCACTGACGCGGTGGTGCCCTCCAGGATCTTCAGCAGGGCCTGCTGCACCCCCTCGCCGGAGACGTCGCGGGTGATCGACGGGTTCTCGCTCTTGCGGGCGATCTTGTCGATCTCGTCGATGTAGATGATGCCGGTCTCGGCCTTCTTGACGTCGTAGTCGGCGGCCTGGATCAGCTTGAGGAGGATGTTCTCGACGTCCTCGCCCACGTAGCCCGCCTCGGTCAGCGCGGTGGCATCCGCGATGGCGAAGGGCACGTTGAGCATGCGGGCCAGCGTCTGGGCCAGCAGCGTCTTGCCGCAGCCGGTGGGGCCGAGGAGCAGGATGTTGGACTTGGCCAGCTCGACGTCGGAGTCGGAGTGGTTGCCGACCTGGACGCGCTTGTAGTGGTTGTAGACGGCGACCGAGAGGATCTTCTTGGCCTGGTCCTGCCCGATGATGTAGTCGTTCAGGAACTCGTAGATCTCACGGGGCTTGGGCAACTCGTCGAAGCGGACCTCGGAGGTCTCGGACAGCTCCTCCTCGATGATCTCGTTGCAGAGGTCGATGCACTCGTCGCAGATGTAGACGCCCGGCCCGGCTATGAGCTTCTTGACCTGCTTCTGCGACTTGCCGCAGAAGGAGCACTTCAGCAGTTCCCCGCCGTCCCCGAACTTCGCCACGTGCGCTCGCCCCTCTCAGCCGACGCCCGCGACCTGTGGCACGGATGCCAGCTCGCGGGTCAGGATGACCTCGTCGACGATGCCATAGTCTTTGGCCTCGTCGGCGTTCATGATGAAGTCGCGGTCGGTGTCCTTGCGGATCTTTTCCTTGCTCTGACCGGTGTGGTGGGCCAGGACGCTTTCCAGCAGCTCGCGCATGCGGGTGATCTCCTTGGCCTGGATCTCGATGTCGGAGGCCTGGCCGCCGGCGCCGCTGTAGGGCTGGTGGATCAGGATGCGGGCGTGCGGAAGCGAGTGGCGCTTGCCCTTGGTGCCGGCGGCGAGCAGCACCGCGGCGGCCGACGCGGCCTGCCCCATGCAGTAGGTGGCGATCTCCGGCTTGATGAACTGCATTGTGTCGTAGATGGCGAACAGCCCGGTGATCTCACCGCCCGGGGAGTTGATGTACAGGTTGATGTCCTTGTCCGCGTCCTCGGACTCGAGGTGCAGGAACTGGGCCATGATCAGGTTGGCGACGGTGTCGTCGATCGGCGTGCCCAGGAAGATGATCCGGTCCTTGAGCAGCCGGGAGAAGATGTCGAACGCCCGCTCGCCCCGGTTCGTCTGCTCGATGACGGTCGGCACCATGTAGTTGTAGATGCCGTCCGCGGCTCCGGAGGCCACTGCGCTCCGGATCTCGTGCAACGTCTGGGGGTCGATCACTCGTCGGTCTCCTCGGCAACTGCGTCGGCTTCAGGGGCGTCGATTGGGGCGGGGGTCAACTGCGAGCGGTCGATGACCTGACCCTCCTCGTCGACGAACTCGGTGTGGGCGATGAGCCACTCCAAGGCCTTGGTCTTCCTGATTCCCGAGCGTACCGCGGGGAGGTGGTCTTCGTTCTCGAGCTCCTTGCGTACCTGGGAGGGCTTCTTCCTGCTCTGCCGGGCCAGGTCCTGGATCTCCTGCTCGACCTCCTCCTCGAGCACCTCGACCCCTTCGGCCTCGGCCACGGCCTTCAGCGCCAGGTCGGCTTTGACCGCGTTGGTGGACTCGTTGCGCAGCTCGGCCACGAACTCGTTCTGCGACTCGCCGAGGCTCTGGAGGAAGGCGCCGATGTCCGCGCCCTGGTGGCTGAGGCGGTGGGAGAGCGACCGGAGCCGGCGCTCCATCTCCGGGGCGACCAGGGCTTCGGGGATCTCCTCGTCGACCAGCTCGACCAGCGCCTCGATCACCTTGTCGCGCACCTGCATGGCCGCCTCGAGCTTGCGGACCGCCTCCAACTCGATGCGGTAGTTCGCCCGCAGGTCCTCGACGGTGTCGAACTCCGACGCCTCGCCGGCCCACTCGTCGGTGACCTCGGGGAGGATCTTCTCCCGCACCTCCTTGACCAGCACGGTGAACGCCACCACGCCGATCCGGTCGTGGTGGACGTCGAACTTCAGGATGTCACCGGCCTTCGCACCCCGCAGGTTCTCGTCGAACTCCGGCGCGATGTCGCCGCTGCCGACCTCGTAGGAGAAGTCCTGCACGACGCTCGACTCGGAGCCCTGCGCCATCGTGCGATCGATCAGGACGAGGTCGCCGTCGTGGGCGGGGCGGGAGACGGCGACGAGCTCGGCGAACTGGTCTCGGGTGCGCTCGACCCGGGCGTCGATCTCCTCCTCGGTGATGGTGAGGTTGGGGAGGACGATGCGCAGGCCGCCGTAGCCGGCGACGCTGACCGTGGGCATGATCTCCACGACGGCGTCGAAGGCGATCGTCGGGTCGGTGTCGGCCGAGGTGATGTCGATCTCGGGCGCGGCGATGGGCTCGATGTCGTTCTCGCGCAAGGCCCGCTCGTAGTAGCCGGGCAGGGCGTCGCGGATGGCTTCCTGACGGGCGACGTCGAGGCCGACGCGGGCCTCGACCAGCCGGCGCGGCGCCTTCCCCGGCCGGAAGCCCGGGATGCGCACCTCCCGGGAGATCTTGCGGAACGCGGCGTCAATCGCGGTTCCGAACTCGGTCTCATCGAGCTCGACGGAGAGTTTGACCTTGTTGCCCTCGAGGGGCTCGACGATGGTTTTCACGGCTTGGCGATTGTAGGCCGCCCCGGTGGCTGCGAGCGGGGCCCGCGCTTCCAGCGGCGGGCGGGCGTGGCCTTCGTCGCCTGGCGCAGGACCTGTTCGGCCCGAGCCCGGTCCTCGGATGGCGGCTCGTGCCGCGACCAGGCGGCGACGGTCACGAGGTCGCCCACCTCGTGCAGGCGGGGGTCGGGGAGGACCCCGGCCGCCAGCCCCTCGGCGTACTCCGCCGGCGTCTCGTGCGGCTGTCTGGGGCGTCCCCGCGCCGCGCCGGCCCGCTCGACCCGGGCGAAGAACCGGGTGGCCCATGGAAGCGCGGCCCGCCGGCGCCACCACTTCGTCCCCCGCCAGCCCAGCCAGCCGCCGGCGATGAGGAGGGCGGCCAGGAGCAGCGGCCATAGGCTGCGCAGGAACCGGAGCAGCCGGTCCCAGACGGACTCTGACGCATGGGCGTCGGGCGCCTTGCCGGTGGGGTCGAACCGCTGCCAGCCGTGACCGGGGAACCACACCTCGACCCAGGCGTGGGCGTCGCGCGAGCGGACGACGAACGCCCGGTCGGGCCCGGTCCGGGTGCCGGGCAGGAAGCCGACGGCCATGCGGGCGGGCACGCCGAGGGTGCGCAGCATGACGACCATGCTCGTGGCCGCCCGCTCGGCCGGTCCGGAGCGGGCGCCGAGCAGGAAGTCCTCGAGCGCATCGGCCTCCTCGGGCACGGGCGCCGCGTCCCTGGTGAGATCGGTGTGGTCACGGATCCACGACTCGAGGGCGCGGGCCTTGGCGTAGGTCGTCGGTCGCCGGCCGGCGACGTCGACCGCCAGCGCCCTGACCGCCGGGTCCACCGCCGGCAGCTGGAGGTAGAGGCCGGCGACGTCGTCGGGGACACGCGCCGCCGCCGTGTCGCCGACGGCGCGCAGCTCGGCCGCCGGCGCCTGGGACCCGTCGCTGAGCGCGAAGTACCGGTAGCCGCGGACCAGCGGGGGTGTGGGGTACAGCGTCGCGTCGTTGCCCTCGCGCATGGCGACGCCACCGCCACCCACGATGTAGGTCGGCCGGGCCGCAGCCACGACCACGCCGGCGGTCCGGGCGAGGACGACGATCGACTGCCGCACGCCGGAGAGACTGGGACCCGGGTCGTCGTCGAGGTCGCCGATGCCGGGCACAACGTCGCCGATCGTGAGACGACCGGGGCTCTCGGGTGCGCGGGACCACGCGTCGCCGTCCCAGTGGTCGTAGGTCGTGGCCCGCCACACGTCCGGCTTGGCCGCATCGACCAGCAGGACGGCGTCGCCGCCGGGGGCGCCCCTGCCGGCGGTGACGTCGAGCTCGTCGCCGTAGTCGAGGGACGGCGCCGCCGGCCCCGGAAGCGCGCCCGGGCGGTTCCCGCCGAGCCCGCCGCCCCCGCCCCTCGCCGGCGGCGGCGGGAGCAGCGACGCGACGAGGGCGGCCAGGAGCGCGACGACGGCCAGCACGGTGAGCGCCTCGCCCGCCACCCGGCGGGGCCGGGCCGGTGCTGCCCCGCCGAGGCGGGGCCCGACGGCGGTGGTCAGGCGGCTGGTCGACACGAGCGCCACGGCCATGGCGACGAGCGCGCCGGCGACCGCCGGCTTGGACTGCACGGGACCGGCCGCGGAGCCGAGCAGGGTGCCCACGGCCAGCAGCAGGCAGTAGCGCAGGATGTTCGGCTCCGGCCACAGCACGGTGAGGGCGACGACGCCGAGTGGGAGCAACCGGGCGATGTCGGTCTCGTGGTTCCCCGTGGTCCAGCCGGCGAGGTAGACGGCGAAGAAGCCGGCGACGGTCACCGCGGTGAGTACGACGACGTCCTTGCCGGGCGCGAGCACCGTCGTGGAACGTCGGCCGGCCAGCACCGCCCCGGCGGCCAGCGCCGGCAGCAGCACGACGAGCGGCACCTCGAGCCCGGCCACGCCGGCGCCGGCGCCCGCCGCGGCCGCGCACCACGTCGCCACCGCGACCGAGGCCACGGACACCCCTGCGAGCTGCCGCTCGCCTAGGGCCACGAGTCGCCCTCTGGCGTCACGACCACCACGGCGGCGCGCCCCGCGCCCGCCGCCGGCAGGCGGGGCTTGCCCCGGACGGCCCGGGCCAACCGCTGGTTCACGTCGGTCGGCGGCCCCATGCGGCCGACGACGGGGCCGGACGGCTCGGCGGTGGCGAGCACCACCTCGTAGCCCCGGCGCAGCGCCTCGTAGGCGTACCACGCGGCCCGGGCCGCGGCGAGCTCGCCGGCCGCCGCGCCGCCGCCGAGGTCGAGGGCGACCACCAGCCGCGGCGCGCCCGGCTCCTCGACCTCCTTGACCACCAGGTCGCCCCGGCGGGCGGAGCTCGGCCAATGCACCCGGCGCACCGGGTCGCCCGGCACGTAGTCGCGCACGCCCCGCACGATGTCGCCGACCGCCGCCGGCCGGGGCGCGCCCTCGCCCGACGTCCCGAACAGCTCGGGGAAGGGATGGGCCGGCGCCGAGGGGCGGGGCCCGACGGCCAGCGGGCGGGGCAGGACGACCGTCTGCCGGCGGGCGCAGGTGACGAGCCCGCTCAGGCCCGAGCCGGTCACCTCCACCTCCAGCTCGGTCACCACCTCCCGGACATCGGCCACCGCGTTCACGCGGCCCGAGGCCGGCGGGGTGACGACCAGGGGGTCAGCGCCCGAGACGGGCCGGATCCGGAAGGGGAGGCCCGGGCCCGTGACCGAGATGGTGAACCCGACCTGGTCGCCGACGAACGCGTCCGTCGGCAGGCCGTCGACGGTGGCGACCACCCGGCGGGTGGCGACCACGGCGAGCATCAGGTCGAGGAGGAGGGCGACGCCGGCGGCGATGGACACGAACGCGGCGAGGCGCAGTCCCGTCTTCACCCACAACGACCAGCCCACGCCGGCCGCGATGAGAACGCCGGCGGTGCCGACGGACGCCCGGGTCTGGCGCTTCCACCCGCCGGTGGCCGGCGGCTGCATCAGGCCGTCGGGGCGGGGACGGTGTCGAGGAGGTCGGCGACCAGCCGGCGGGTGGCGTCGGTACCCCGGCGGGCCACGGCGCCCAGACGGTGGGCGAGGACCGGGACGCTGACCGCCTTCACGTCGTCGGGGGCGACGAAGTCCCGCCCGCCGATCACCGCGTACGCCTTGGCCACCTGGACGAGGGTCCGGGCGGCGCGGGGGCTGGCGCCGTGGTCGAGGTCGGGGTGGGCCCGGGTGGCCTCCACGATGTCGAGCACATAGTCGGCGACCGCCGGCGAAAGGTACGTGGCGTCGACCTCGGCCATGGCGGTCAGGACGTCCCCGCCGTCGACGACCGGGCCCAGCTGGTCGAGCGCCGGCGGGCCCCCCTCGCCGCGGAGCACGGCGCGCTCGGCCTCCCGGCCCGGGAGGCCCATGGTCACGACCAGGGCGAACCGGTCGCTCTGGCCCTCGACCAGGGGGAAGGTGCCGACGTCGCCGTAGGGGTTCTGGGTGGCGATCACGAAGAAAGGCGTGGGGAGCGGATGGGCGGTGCCGTCGACGGTGACCTGGTCCTCGGCCATCGCCTCCAGCAGGGCCGACTGGGCCCGGGGCGTGGCCCGGTTGATCTCGTCGACGAGGACGACGTTGTGGAAGATCGGTCCGGGGTGGAAGTCCCACTCGCCGCGGGCCCGGTCATAGACGGTGACGCCGGTGATGTCGGCGGGCATGAGGTCGGCGGTCCCCTGCACCCGCCCCGACGTGCCGCCGATCGACCGGGCCAGGCTCTTGGCCAGGAGCGTCTTGCCCACACCGGGCACGTCCTCCAGGAGCACGTGGCCGCCGGCCAGCAGCCCTGCTGCCACGAGCACGATCTCCTGCCGCTTGCCGAGGACGACCGATGCGACGTTGTCGACGATCGCACCGGCCACCGCGGCGGCGGCCACCGTCGACGCCGTCCGAGTCATCCCGCCATTGTCCGTCATCGGCGAGGCGTCCGTCAGAACGAGGCTGCTGGCGTTCCCGGCCTACCGTTGGCCCGTGGCCGAACGTGAACCCGTCGCCGATCCCGCCGACCGCGTCCTACGGATGGCCGAGAACGTCGTGTACTCCGCCGCCGGCGCCATCCTCGCCGGCGGCGCGGTCGCCGTGCTCGGCGCGGTCACGTGGCACCTGGTCAAGGAGATCGGCGACGGGGTGGAGAAGGGCGTCACCACCGCCCTCGACGGCCTGCTGCTGGTCTTCATCCTTCTGGAGCTGCTGGCCGGCGTCCGGGCGACGATCAAGGAGCGCAAGCTCGTCGCCGAGCCGTTCCTGATCGTCGGCATCATCGCCTCGATCAAGGAGATCGTGGTGCTGACGCTCGAGTCCAAGGAGATCTACGACACCGACACCGGAGCCTTTCGCAACGCCATGACCGAGATCGGCGTGCTGGCCGTCGTCATCCTGCTGCTGGCGCTGGCCGGGTTCCTCGTCCGGCGCAAGGAGCGCGAGCCCCAGGAGGAGGACGAGGCGGGGGGCGGCTGACGTGACGTCCACACTCTGGCGGCCGCCGCCGCCGCTCGGGCCCGGCGGCCGCCCGTTCCGCGGCTGGCGCGTCGTCCCCTTTCTGCTGAGCCTCGCCGCGTTCGCGGCCAACATGGTGATCCTCCTGTCGGACCGGGCACCGGGGTTGTTCTCACGTCTGTCGGCGCGGATCGACGCCGGCGTCTCGATCGCCGCGGGGGCAACCGGGGTGGCTAACCCCGGGCGGGTGCCGCAGTCCGACTTCAACGTCCACTTCGTGATCTGGGCCGTCGTCACCCTGCTGATCGGGCTGGCGACGTGGTCGTGGCCCTCGCTCGTGCTCGCCAGCGCGACCGTGTTCACGTCGAGCGTCCTCCTGGAGCTGGCCCAGCGGACCTTCACCGAGACACGCTCGGTGCAGCGGGGCGACGTCATCGCCAACGCCGTTGGCGTCGCATGTGGCACGTGTGCAGTGGCCGCCTTCGCCGTGGTCTGGTGGGCGTTCAGTACCAGGCGGTCCGCACCTCGGCCGTGAGCGGTGCGCCGGCGCCCGTGCCCCGTACCCGCCAGACCGGCCGGGTCGTGTCCGGCTCGCTGACGTCGGTCCCGCCGGCGCACCGGTAGCTCGCCGGCGGGGTTCGTCCGCACCGTGCGCCATCGGCCAGCTCGAGGAACCATGGCGGGAGTCCCGGGTCGTTGCGGTTGGAGCCGGCCCGGCCGAGCGGCGCCGGCGGCCGGACGATCGTGACGTCGCGGACCCAGGGGTCGCCGGCGCAGGCCAGCTCCTCGCCGGTCGAGTTGGCGAAGCACGGGTCGAACGCCGTGTCGCCGGCCCGGCACCGCCAGGCGTCGGCCCGGCCGGGGTGGACGACCGACCCGCCCTGGCACGCGCCGGTGACCGAGACGGCGCGGACGAGGTTCGGCAGCAGGCCGTGCTCGTCGAAGGCCTGGAAGGTCAGGACCTGCGTCACCTGGGCCGACGGGGTCGGGTGCGCCGGGGTCGGGTCGCTGCCGGCGCAGCCGGCGAGGACCAGGAGGACCACGGCGGCGACGTTTCGCATCACCGGCGCCACCGTACCGGCGTACCTGCGCGGCCTAATGTCGGCGACGACGCGTCGAGTGGGGAGGGGCTTGATGGCACAGGTCTACGTCTCCTCCACCCGTACCGACCTCGGCGAGCACCGCCGGCTGGTGATCGAGGTCCTCACCCGCATGGGCCACACGCACGTGGCCATGGAGCACTACGTGGCCGAAGGCCGGCCGCCGATCGAGAAGTGCCTCGAGGACGTGGCCGCGTGCGACATCTACGTCGGGATCGTCGCCTTCCGGTACGGGTCGGTCCCGCCGGGCTACGACCGGTCGTTCACCGAGCTGGAGTTCGACCGGGCGGTCGAGACCGGGAAGAAGCCCCTGGTCTTCGTGCTGGCGGAGTCCGCTCCGGAGTGGCCGCCGATGCTGTTCGAGTTCGGCGCCATCCAGCGGGTCCTGGACTTCCGGAGGAAGGTGGCCGACGCCGGCATCGTCGAGTTCTTCTCGACCAAGGACGAGCTGCGCGCCCAGCTCGGCGAGGCCGTGCACCAGTGGGAGCGCCGGCAGGGCGTGGCGCCGACGCGGCCGGCGACGGACTGGGACCGCTACCGGCAGGCCATCTACGAGGAGCACCGCTGGGTGCGCCTGTCGGTGATCGCCGGCGCCAAGCAGGACCGCATGGCGCGGGTGCCCCTCACCGAGGTGTTCGCCGCGCCGTTGACCGAGGCCGGCCGCCCGTCCTACGACCTGCCCGACGAGGTGCTGCGGGCCAAGCGCGCCTTCCTCGGGCTGCCGGCCGTCGCCGAGGACGGCGAAAGCCCTGCCCGACCCGAGGCCGCGGCCGACATCGAGCCTCCGAGGACGGAGATGAGCGTGGACGTCCTCGGCCGGGAACGGTTGCAGGTGATCCTCGGTGGGCCGGGGAGCGGGAAGAGCACGCTGCTCCACTACGCCCTGTTGACGCTCTGCCGGCCTGACCCCCAGCCCACCGACATCCCGGCCCACCTCAGCCATGCGCCCATCCCGTTCCTGATCGAGCTGCGCCAGTACGTGCTCAAGAAGGCCCCCGACTTCGTCGCCTACATCCTCGACAACAGCCGCGAGCGCTATGGGGTGACCCTCGAACGGGCCGACGTCGAGGCGGTCCTGGCGGAGACGGGCGGGGCGCTCGTCCTGTTCGACGGGCTCGACGAGATCTTCGAGCGTTCCGAGCGGGCCCGGGCCATCCAGCAGTTCGGGGCGTTCGCCCGCAACGCCGGCGCCTCGATCGTCGTGACCTCTCGAATCGTCGGCTACGACCAGACCGACCTCGGCCTGGCCGGCTTCCAGCACTACACGCTGCTGAACTTCACCCTCCAGGAGATCCGGCGGTTCGTGCCGAACTGGTACCGCTTCTACACGTGGGAGGGCGACCAGCGCGATGCCGCCGGCCTTGTCCGCCGCATCACCGAGAGCCCCCGCCTACTCGACCTGGCCGGGAACCCACTGCTGCTCACCATGATGGCGGTGATCTACAAGCACCAGGACCTTCCCGAGCAGCGGTGGCGGCTGTACGAGCGATGCACGAGCGTGCTGCTCGAGGACTGGGACCTGAAACGCAAGAGCATCGAGTCGAACGCGCTCCTCCCGCTCGACCTCCCGATCAGAGGTCAGCAGAAGGCCGAGATCCTCCAGCTCGTGGCCATGTTCATGGTGGCGCACGGCCAGGCCGGTCGTGAGCTGAACGCCGTCGCCTACCGGCCCCTGCTCGGCATCCTCGCCGGTTACCTGCAACAGAAGTACAGCCGGTCCGAGGGGGAGGCGGAGGCCATCGCCGAGGGCATCCTCCAGCACCTCCGCGAGCGCAGCTCCATCCTCGCCGAGGTGGGCGAGGGCGTCTTCGGGTTCGTGCACCGGACCTTCATGGAGTACTTCGCGGCCAACCAGTGCCGCGCCGAGTTCAATGCGAGCAAGGCCGACTACCGCTGGTTGCGGGAGGAGATCTTCGGCGCCCACTGGGAGGCGGACGACTGGCGAGAGATCCTCCTCCTGCTGGTCGCCATGCTCGACGACCAGGGCTCACCGATGCGCGAGGTGGTCGACCACCTGTGGCACGGGTTCAAGCGCCGGCCGCAGACGAACGTCGTGTTCGCCGCTCGTTGCCTGGCCGAGTCGGCGACCATCGAGGACAGCGACTGGGCCGGGCGGCTGATGACCGAGCTCGTCCTGACACTGGCGAAGGAGGCGGCCCGGACCAAGGCGCGAGTCGTCGAGGGCCGCGACCTCACCGCTGCGCTCCTCGAGGACGGGCTGGTCGCCCTCTCCGCGCTGGCGCCGCTGGTCCCGCCGCCCACCGAGGCCCGGGACGCGATCGCCGGCCTCGCCCAATCGCCGCGCCGGGCGACTCGGATCGCGGGATGGCAGATGGAGCTCGCAATCCGGACGCGCGACGAGCGGCGGGCGTTCGCCATCAACGCGCTGCAGGACGCGGAGGAGTCGGTGCGCCGGGGGGCCATCGCCGCCCTCAGCCGGGAGTGGCCCGGGAACGCGATGGTCGAAGATGCCCTGATCGACGTCGTCCGGCGGGACGGCAACACGCGGGTCCGTCAGGACGCGCTGGAGGCGCTCGCCCGGTCCTGGTCTCCGGGCGGGCGGCTGCTGGGCGCCATCGCCGAGCGGGCCGGCCAGGAGCGGGCGTATTCGTTCACGTCGTGGCTGGTCGGCTACGTCGGCCGTCATTGGCGCCGCGACCTCGGAGCCCTCCAGGTCATCCTGCACCTCACAGGCGCACAGGAGAAGGCGCCGGCGGAGTACGACAGATCCGATGTCGCCGAGGCCGCGGTGTCGGCGTTGGCCGCCGGGTACGCAGGCGACCCGAGGGCGCTGGAGGTCCTGCTGACGGCGGCGGCCGAGGAGAGCGACCCGACGCTCGCCCACGTCGCCATGCTGGCGTTGGCGACCGCGTGGCCCGAGGAACCTCGGGTCCGGGAGCTCGTCCGGAGGGTCCTCGCCGAGGCCTCGGACTACGAGGCGCGGGCGCTGGCCGTCAGCGCCCTGCACCGCATGCCATCGGCCGACAGCCGCGCTGTCCTCACCGCGGTCGTCGACGACGGGCGCGCCGACGTGTCGCAGCGGATGCTGGCCATGGTCAGTCTCTGGGCGACGTCGTCGGATGACCCGGGGCTCGCTCGGGGTTTGCTCGAAGCGGCGGAACGCGGTCCCGCGGCCCTCGCCGGGACCGCGCTGCAGCTGGTGGCCGGCGGCGGGTCGGCGGGGTTGCAGTACCTCCATGTGGACCTCCACCGGTTCCTGCCCGCAGTTCCCTCCGCGCGCCGGGGCGGGCCGCCGCCGATCGCAGGGGCACGCCAGCTCGTCCTCGATGCCGCGCTCCGCCACCGCGACCCGGCGATGCGGACGCACGGCTTGGCGATTCTGAGGAGGGTGTGGGACGACGGGGACAGCAGCGCCGTCCTGCGCCGCACCGCGGCCGAGGATCCCGACCCCCGGATCCGGACAGCCGCCGTCGAGATCCTCGGCCGGCCATCCGAATGGCCCAGCGACGACATGTGGTGGTTCATGAGCGACGAGGATCGGGAGTTCCTGGCCCGGCGGGGATTTCTCGACGCCGATCCGATGGTTCGCGCCGCGGCGCTGAGAGCTGCGGAACGGCCGATGATCGCGGTTGGCCTCATTCCCTCGGTGCCGTCGCGCCCGTCGGAGGTCGGTGAGCCTGCTCGCGCCGCGGCTGTTGCCACGTTGGCCGGGCTTCACCATGTCATGGGGATCGACGGGTTCGCGGGGTTCTGGTCCCTGATGGTCAACGAGGTGCTGACCCGAATGGGAGTGCCACCACGGCTGTTGGACGACGAGACGGTGGGCATCCTCTTGGCTCTCCTTGCCGATCCGTGGTTCACCGTCCGCACCACCGCGGTCGTCGGACTGGCGAGCAGCGCGGTGACGCGAGAGGACATACGGGCGGCCATCAAGCGCTTCGCCGCCGACGACCCGGACGAGGACGCACGCCACGTCGCCACCGAGGTCCTCGACTGGGTGGAGCGGCAGCATTGATGCGCCGACCGGGCGTTCAGCCCTTGAGGTCGTCGAGCCACGAATGGGTGGACAGCCCGCCGTCGACCACCCAATTGGCGCCGGTGACGTAGCGCGACTCGTCCGAGAGGAGCACGCCCACGACCTCGGCCACCTCCTTCGGCGTGCCCGAACGCCCGCCGAGCGGGATGCGCTCATGCAGGGGCTCGTTCCGGCCCCCGCCCTCTGAGATCGCCCCCGGGGACACGGCGTTGACCCGGATCGAATGGGGCCCGAGCTCCGCAGCCATCTCGACGACCAACATGGCGATGGCGGCCTTCGACGCCGAGTACGCCGGGAAGCCGTGCCGGCGGTGGTCGTGGGCCGAGGAGATCCACACGATGGCACCCCCCTCACGCCGTCGTACCAGGTCGGCCGCGATCGCCCTCGTCATAAGCCAAGGGGTGAGGAGGTTGGTGGTGAAGACCCGGTTGAGCTCGCCGGCGGTCGTGTCCAGAAAGCGCTCCGTGCTCGTCACGCCCACGTTGTTGACGACGAAGGAGATGGGCCCGAAGCGACGCAGGAGCTGGGCGGCGAGCGCCTCGCCGTCGACCACGCCGAAGTCGGCCCCGATCGCCGCGCAACCGAGCTCGGCCGTGAGCCGGTCCAGCGCGTCGCCGTCGCGGTCCACGGCCACTACCCGCACCTCGGCGGCGGCCAGGTGGCGGGCGATTCCCCGACCGATGTTGGCGCCGGCCCCCGTCACGACGGCCGTCCGGCCTGCCACACCGCGCACGCGCCAGGTTCTACACCTGGTCGGATGGTCCCGTGGCCAGGCCGGGCGACGACCTCAGGCCCGCCACTTCTCGACCATGGCGAAGATGGCGACGAGCGGCAGCGCGCTCACAAGGAGGCCGAGGGGAAGGCCGCGACGCCGTGCCGCGCCGGCGCCGGCGGCGTCGCCCGCCTCCAGGGCGGCGCCGACTCCCACCCAGATGAAGCCGGACGACCAGGACCACCCGCTCTTCTGCACCAGGGCCGCGCCGGTGCCGCAGCTCGTCGATGGCCTCCTCGGGGTCGCCGACCACGTAGAGGTGCACGATGGCCTCGCCGTCCGGACCATTGATGATGTCGACGACACGGGCCAGGAAGGTTCGACAGCGTCGCCGGCCACAATCAGCGCGCCCGGTCGGACAGGCTCGGGCTCGCGGGCCTCGGAGAGAAACGCCCACACGTAGCCCGTTTCATCGACCTCATTCGTGTCGCCGGGCTGGGTGACGATGACGCCCTCGTGGTCCGTCACTGATCCCTCTTCACGTGATGCGGGTTGATTCGCACGTCGCCGAAGACGTCCAGCAGACGCTGAACGATGTCCCCGGCATGCCAGACCGCTCGACGAAGGCGGCCAGCTGGTCGATCGCCTCCCGGTAGGTGCCGATCGTCCGAGGGGACCGGCGGGCCGCTCCCTGCGAGCGCTCGAAGTCTCGTTGCAGCGCCTTGCTGTCGTTTACGCTTGCCTTCGTGACCGCCGATTTGGGCGCTCTTGGACTCCTGGAAAACCCATCGAGTTCGGTAATGTACCAGCGGTGTGGTCCGGGCAACCGGACGCTCCGGGAGGGCAAAAGGCCAGGTCAGTGGGCATACAGAGTACCGGGGAGTGGCGCAGTGGTAGCGCACCTGCTTTGGGGGCAGGCGGTCGGGGGTTCAAATCCCCCCTCCCCGACGGACACCCTGCGGGTGTAGCTCAATGGTAGAGCTCCAGCCTTCCAAGCTGGCTATGCCGGTTCGATCCCGGTCACCCGCTCCATCGGCGAACCCTGCGCGAAGAGGCAATCACGCGCCGATAGTGCGTCGGCCAACTCGCCCCGACGGTGTCGTTGAACCGGTCCACCTTGGAGCGGAGGGATGAGGCGGGCTCCCGGGCTCCGCCAAATTCGGCTGGGGGTGGCAGCAGCGCGGCTATGAGACGGTGCCGGCCGCCACGATCCACTCAGTCGGCTGGCCGGTGATCTCGGCGATGAGGTCGAAGTCGTGGTCGTAGTGGAGCACGACCAGACGGGCGGCCTCCGCGGCGGCAGCGATGAGCAGGTCCGCGATCTTCGCCCCTCGCTGCTGGCTCCGCTCGGCGAGCGCGTCCTGGACCGCCACGGCCCGGTCGAGGACCACCTGATCCATCTCGACGAACGGCCATGAGGAGCGCGTGTGTCGCATGGCCCGATGCGACGCCGGACCTGTGGAGGAGAAGCCGGCTTCAAGGTCGGTGGGCGTGCAGCGGGCGACAAGCCCGCTCTCGAGCCAGGGGGCAAGCCGGGCCGCGACCACTGGCTGACGGAGCCTGGACAACGCGGAGGTGTCGCCGAGGTAGTAGGGACTCAGCCCCACGCGTCGCGCCGGGCCTCGGGATCGGCCAGTACGTCAGGCTCGACTCCCCGCTCGGCCAGCAGGGCCTGGCGGCGCTGGTCGAGGGCGAGCACCTCGTCGAACGCCTCGTCCACCGTCGCCTTCAACGTGCGGGTCCCGAGGAGAGTTCGGACCGCGTCGAGTTTGTCGTCGTCGACCTCGATGAGTCTCTTGGTCACCTCGCCAGGATATCTCATCGACGCTCCGCGGATAGCCCAACCCAGCACATCAGGGCGCCTGGATGGCGGCCGCGGACTACCGGCCCGCGTGGGGCAAGCGTCAGACGTTGCGGCCGATACGGACCCGATTGCCGCCGGGGTCCACAACGGCGAACTCCCGCATGCCCCAGGGCTCGTCCCGAAGCTGGCTCACGGGGAGGCCCGCCGCCGTCCAGGTCGCGTGCACGGCATTGACGTCCCGCGCGTGGATATAGGCGGCGCCACGGTCGCGGCCCTCGGGTCGGTCGAGGACGAGGTGCACCTCGAGTCCCTCCCGGTGGCCGGACGCAAAGTCCTCGCCGTAGCGGTGGACCTCGAAGCCGGCCGCCTCCCAGAACCGCATCGAGGCCTCCAGGTCGCCGGTATGCAGCACCGGCACGGCGCGCACGAGCGACTTGGCCCTCGTGGCGAGCCAGTCGGCGCAGCCGGCGCAGACCACCACCTCGGGCCCGTCAGGTTAGGACGACGGCCCGGCGTTCGGTGGGCGCCGGCCTGCGTCCGCCGGCGGTCAGCCGGCGAGAAGGTCGTCGAGGCGCTCGTAGCCTTCGCGCACGCCGACCTCCATGCCACTGGCGACAAAGGCGTCGCGATCCTCGAAGCTGTCGACGAGCGAGGTCGCGGTGAGCCGGGTGCGGCCGTCGCCCAGGTCCTCGAAGACCAGCCGCTCGAGGGCCACGCCGTCGGGCATGCCCTCGTAGGTGAACGTCTGCACGATCAGCTCGTCGGGTCGGACCTCGTGGAAGCAGCCGTAGAAGGCGTGCTCCACGCCGGCGCTGAGGTGGACGTAGCGGTACGACCCGCCGGTCCGGCAGTCGTAGTGGTCGATGCGTCCCTCGGTGTGGCGGGGGCCGTTCCACTGCACAAACAGGTCGGGGTCGGTGTGGGCCCGGAAGACCTTGGCCGGCGGGGCGTCGAACTCCCGGATGATGCGGACGAGCGGCACATCGGTGTCGACGACGATCTCGGTCTCATGCGTGCGGGTGGCGTTCATCGGTCGGTTCCTTTCGGGGTCGGTGGTGCGGTCGGGGCCTCATCGGCCATCGTCTCGAGGAGGTCGTCGAGGCGGCGGTAGCGCTCCTCGGCCTGGCGCCGGTAGCGCTCGATCCACTTGGTCATCAAGTCGAACACCCCCGCTTCCAGGTGCACCGGCCGGCGCTGGGCCTCCCGCGTGCGACTCACCAGGCCGGCGTCCTCCAGCACCCTCAGGTGCTTGGAGACGGCCTGGAGGCTGACGTCGTACGGCTCGGCCAGCTCGTTGACGGTGGCGTCGCCCGCCGCGAGCCTCGCCACCATGTCGCGCCGGGTGGGATCGGCCAGGGCCGAGAACACCCGGGAGAGCGGATCAGCCGGCAATCCTTTGGTGTGTTTCTGGTCGTGATTTCGGCGTTTTCGAGCGGAATCACAACCAGAAACACACCGAGACCGGCTACGGCGCGATCACGGGAACCGGGTCGGCCGGCCTCGCGACAGCCGGATGCCGAGGATGCCCAGGGCGATCATCGAGACGCCGAGCGCCAAGTGGAGCAGGTTGTCGGCGGTGTTGATCGGGAGGAAGTTGGCATCGCTCTCCCGCTCGACGACCGCGCCAAAGAGGGCGACCAGCAGGTAGGCCGCGCCCCCGCCCAGCAGGTAGATGCGGGACCACGCCACCCGGGCGGCGGCGATCAGTCCCAGGGCGAAGAGCAGGTGGACGATGTTGTGCAGGACGCTGACCTCGAACAGTCCGCACAGCTTGGCCGCCGAGTCCGGGCCGGCGAAGGCCAGCTCGTCGTCGTTGCTGGTGACCCCGGGGATGAACCCGGCGATGCCGACCAGGAGGAACAGGAGGCCGGCGGAGGCGGCGAAGGCGTGGATGGGTTGCCGCGGCTCCGGTCCCGCGCCGGGCCCCGGGAGCTCATGCGGCATGGGGGTAGCCTCGCCGTCGATGGCCCAGGCTGATCAGGGTCCCGACTCCGACGAGGGGCTGCCCGTCAACCTCGGCCGATCGGCTGTCGTCATGGCAGTGGGGACGACGCTCTCCCGGGTAACCGGGCTGGGCCGGCTGGTGGCCATGGCGTTCGCCCTGGGCATCACCGAGTCCCGCCTGGCCGACTCCTACAACATCGCCAACACCATGCCCAACGTGGTCTACGAGCTGATCCTGGGCGGGGTGCTGACGTCGGTCTTCATCCCGGTTCTCGTCGAGGAGTTGCGCAAGAAGCGTGACGACGACGCCTGGGAGTCCGTGTCCGCCCTGGTCACCACGTCGATGGTGGCGGTGCTGGCGATCACGGTCCTGGCCGTGATCGGTGCGCCGTGGATCATCCGGCTGTTCACCTTCCGCCTCTCGGGGGCCGAGCAGGCCGAACAGCAGGCGCTGGCGACCTTCTTCCTGCGCTTCTTCGCCCCGCAGATCGCGTTCTACGGGATCGCCGCCATCGCCGGCGGCCTGCTCAACGCGCACGACCGCTTCGCCGTCCCGATGTTCGCCCCCATCGCCAACAACGTAGTGGTCATCGGGACGTTCCTGGCCTTCGCCGCCATCGTTTCGGGCACGCCCGACGAGGCCGGCGTCGGCACGGCGCTGAGCCAGAAGCTGCTGCTGGCGGTGGGGACGACAGGGGGCGTGGCGCTCATGGCCATCGCCCATTGGCCGTACGTCCGGCGCCTGCCCGGGAAGCTGCGCTGGCGCCCCGACTTCCGCCATCCGGCGGTCCGCAAGCTGGCCCGGCTGTCGCTGTGGACCCTGGGATACGTGGTCGCCAACCAGCTCAGCTTCGGGGTCGGGCTCGTCCTGGCCAACGGGGTCCAGGGCGGGCCGACGGCCATGTTCACCGCCTTCGCCTTCTTCCAGCTGCCCTACGGCATCGCCGCGGTGTCGATCATGACGGCCCTGGTGCCCCGCATGTCCACCCAGGCGGTGGAGGGCGACGAGGACGGCTTCCGCGCCTCGGTCGGCAGCGGGCTGCGCCTCATGGGGCTGCTGCTCCTCCCCGCGACCGCCGGCTACCTCGTCCTGTCCCGGCCGCTGGTCACCACCCTCCTCGAGCACGGCGTCATGAGCGCCAACAGCAGCCGTCTCGTCGCCGAGGTGCTGGACATGTTCGCCCTGGGGCTGGTGCCGTTCTCCTTCTACCTCCTGCTCCTCCGGGCTTTCTACTCCCGCCAGGACGCCCGCACGCCCACCCTGGTCAACGTGGTCCTGAACACCGTCTACGCCGTCTTCTCGCTGATCCTCTTCCCGACGTTCCGCGTCCAGGGCCTGGCCCTGGCCCATTCGCTCTGTTACTTCACCGGGGCACTGCTGGCCGGCGTGCTCCTGTCCCGGCGGATCGGCGGGCTCGATTCCGCCCGGACCTTCGCCGCCCTGGGTCGGGCCGCGGCCGCGTCTGTCGTCGCCGCCGGCGCCATGGTCGTCGCCCTGGCCGCGGTGAACGCGGTCATGGGCCCGAGCGGCGAGCGGGCCCTCGTGCAGCTCCTGGCGGGGGCCGCCGCCGGCGGCGTGGCCTACCTCCTGGCGGCCAAGGCGTTGCGCATGGAAGAGCTGCAGACGCTCCGGAACCTGCTCCCGGGACGCTCCCGTTCCGCATCGGCCCTGGGGTAGTTTCTGTCCATGACCAGGCGGACCGTGGTCGTGGCGATCGTGCTCCCGCTGGCCCTCGTACTCGCCCTCGCGGGGGCCGTCGGGGCGCTGGTCGTCGACGGTCGGGCCCAGCGCACCCTGCCCGCCGGCGCCGTCGTCCAGGGCGTGGACGTGGGCAACCTGGGGTTCAGCGCCGCCGTCGCCCGGGTGCGCCAGCGGGTCGAGTCGCCCCTGCACCGACCGATCACGGTGACCGTCGACTCCTTCTCGGTGCAGACCACGCCGTGGGACCTGGGCTACCGGGTCGACGTACCGGGTGCCATCGAACTGGCGATGGACGACCGGCGGGCCGGCAGCGTCTTCTCCCGGGTGTCCTCACAGCTGTTCTCCTCGGGAGACACCGCTTTCGCCGACGTGCGCCCAAGCTGGGGCGAGGGCACCCTCGACAAGGTCATCGCCGACGCGGCCAAGGCCATCGGCGCCGAGCCGCGCGACGCCGACCTCGACATATCGACGGGTTGGGTGAAGATCGTGCCGGAGAAGGTGGGCAAGGAGATCGACGTCGAGGCGTCGAAGCAGGCGCTGATGTACGGCGTGGCCACCGGCGGCTCCACCGTGAAGCTGGCCGTCCGGGAGCTGAAGCCGGCCAACGACCCGACGATGTCGAAGGTGATCCTGGTCCGGGCCGGCGAGAACAAGCTCTACCTGTACGAGAACGGGCTCATCGTGAAGTCCTGGCCGGTCGCCACCGGCGCCAAGGGGTACCTCACTCCCGAGGGCGTCTGGCACATCACCCAGAAGCTGGTCAACCCGTCCTGGCACAATCCGGGCAGTGCCTGGGCGAAGGGCCTGCCGGCGGTCATCGGTCCCGGGCCGAACAACCCGCTTGGCACCAAGGCCATGCGGCTCGACGCCCCCTCCATCCTGATCCACGCCACGTCGAAGACGTCGTCGATCGGCTACAGCGACTCCCACGGGTGCATCCGCATGAACGAGACGGACGAAGCCGAGCTTTTCAACCTCGTCCCGGTGGGCACCCGGGTGGCCGTCGTGCAGGTCAGCCCGCCCCGGCCCATCGGCTCCGACCCGATCGACGCCACCGCCTTCTAACCCCGACGTCCAACCCCGAACTGGCGGCAATTGGCCGCGTAGGCGCGGCCAAGTGCAGCCAGAACGAGGGGGTCAGATCGTCTGGTTGGCCAGGGCCAGGTGGGCGGCGCTGGCCTTGCGGAGGTTGGCCAGCCGGCGGGCGTCGAGGGTCTCGCAGATCCAGCCCCAGTGGATCGAGACCCAGTCGCCGGCGGCCAGGTCGTCGGCGAAGCCCCGGCCCTCGAACGCCCGCAGCACCCGCTCGGCCCGGGCCTCGCCGAGGGCCAGCTTGCCGTCGACCAGCGTCAAGGGCCGGCGGTCGACGGTGACGCTGGCGCCGTCGACCTCGCGGACCTGGCCCCAGCTGATCCGGCAGTTCTCCATGGCCGCCATTCCGACGGAATCCGACTCCAGGTGGCGGTAGACGTCGAGCACATGGAAGAGGTGGAAGGGTTTGGCGCCGGCGGGCGGCTTGCGCAGCACCTGCTCGCGGACCTTCGTGGGTAGATGGTTGCCGAACCGCTCCTCCAGCGACCGGTAGAGGTCGCCGGCCTCGACCACGTCGAGCAGCTCGTTGCCGAGCCAGTACGCCTCGACAACCCGGGGGTCAAAGGGGTCGCCGATGCCGTTGGCGGCGGCGATGGTCCGCAGATAGGGCACCGCGCCGGTGAACTTGACCAGCAACGGGGCCAATCTGGGGTCGGGACGGCCCTCGACCGCGTGCTCGAGCAGGACCTCGTTCCCGTTGCCCCCGCAGTAGCCCAGGTGGTTGGGCATGAACGCGTAGCGGATGAAGAGGAGCAGCCCCGAGGGAGGGGCGGCCGGGGGTGCCGCGGGCATGCTCAAGTCTCGCGCCGGATCTCTGCTTCAGGTTCCGCGTGAATAGGCCGAAAGTACTAGTGGCGACGCCGACTCCACTGCGCGATCCTGTAGGGCTTCGCCGCCGCAACGGTCCTGACGGAAGACAACGAGGCCAGCGCTATGCGCCTTTCCATCCTGATGAGACCGGAAGTGATCGCATTCTCAATACTGATCATCGGGACGGCTATCGTGACGCTTCGAATGACACGACCGGAAGGCCGGTTCGCCCGGCGCAAGGAGGGCCGCGGCGGACGGGCGGTGGCTGCTGCCGGCGGTGGCGGCGAAACCGCCTTCAAAGTCGAGCAGGTCAACCGCAGCGACCCCAAGTCGCGCATGGAGTCGGTGACCTTCGCCGACGTCGCCGGCCTCGAGGAGGCCATCTCCGAGCTGCGTGAGGTCGTCGACTACCTCCGCGACCCCCACCGCTTCGAGCGGCTGGGTGCGCATATGCCCAAGGGCGTCCTGCTCTACGGGATGCCCGGCTGCGGGAAGACGCTGCTGGCCCGGGCCCTCGCCGGCGAGACGGGCGTTCCCTTCTACTTCGTGTCGGCTACCAGCTTCGTGGAGAAGTTCGTCGGCCTCGGCGCCTCCCGCGTCCGCCAGCTGTTCGAGGCGGCCAAGAGTTCGGCGCCCTGCATCATCTTCATCGACGAGCTCGACGCCATCGGCCGCCACCGCAGCGCCGACACCACGGGGGAGCGGGAGTTCGACCACACCCTGAACCAGCTGCTCGTCGAGCTCGACGGCTTCGGAGGCTCACCGGGTGTGATGATCATCGGCGCCACCAACCGACCCGAGCTGATCGACAGTGCCCTGCTGCGCCCGGGCCGGTTCGACCGCCGCATCCAGGTGGACCGGCCCGACCGCGGCGGCCGCGAGAAAATCCTTCGCCTCCACGCCGACACCCGCCCGGTGTCCCGGCGGATCGATTGGGGCGAGGTCGCGGCCCACACCGCCGGCCTCACCGCCGCCGAGCTGGCCAACATCGTCAACGAGGCCTGCCTGCTCGCCGCCCGCCGGCATCGCGACCGGGTCGCGCCCGAGGACGTCGACGAGGCCGTCTCCCGGGTGCTGGCGGGCACCCGCAGCGCCCGACTGATGTCCGACGACGAGAAGGAGCTCGTGGGCGTGCACGAGGCGGGCCACGCCCTGCTCTCGGTGCTGCTCCGGGGCGTCCAGCCGCCGTCGCGGGTGTCGATCGTGAACCGGGGGGCGGCCTTCGGGCGCTCGCCGTGGTCCACCACCGACGACCGCGAGGTCCTGACCAAGCGCGAGCTCATGGCCCAGCTGATCGTCCTCATGGGCGGGCGGGCCGCCGAGATGCAGGTCTTCGGCCAGCCCAGCACCCGGGCCGAGGACGACCTCGAGCACGCCGCCGATCTCGCCCGCCGCATGGTCGAGCGCTTGGCCATGACCGGCCGCTTCGAGCTGGCCGGCCGCAAGGACGAAGGCACCCGCGGCAATGACGACGGCGAGGGAGGCAAGGAGGTCCGCGAGCTGCTCGAAAAGGCCGAGCAGGCCGCCCGCACCATCCTGGGCGACAACAGCGGCGACCTGCGCACCATCGCCGAGGCGCTGGTGCTGAAGGAGACCCTCACCGCCGCCGAGCTCCAGGACATCGTCCGGGGAGGCGGCGGGGGCGGCGCCTTCGAGCTTTCCAGCTAAGTACCACAAACGTTCGCCGCGTTCGTGGGGTTTGCCGTCCGTGGCCGCCGTCGCCGCCGATGGCGGCCCCTCCGGCAGCGGACACGAGGGAGGGACAGGGCGGAGGCGGCGCGAGCTCCGCTCGCCCGCCGGAGCACGATCACTTCGACCGAATGGAGTGAGCGACGCGAACGAATGAGGTCGAGGCACTAGGCGCCCGAGGACCCCCCTAGAAACACAGGAAGAGGATGCACTGCTTGGCCGGCGCCGCTGCCGCCGCCGGCGCCGGCGCAGTGGCCACCGCATCCAGGAAGAGCGGCGTGCCGTCCCAGCCGGCCATCACCGGGTGCTGGGCACCCTGGCGCTGGTTCGCCGTGATCATCGGGGCCCGGGCGGCGGCGAAGGCGAAGGCCTCTTGCACCGATACCCTGCCGTCGCGGTTGGCATCGCCCTCGCCGTTGACGATGGCCTTCTCGATCTCCAGCAGCGTGAACACCGACTGCTGCTGGTCGGGCAGCTCGTAGGACTTTTCGTTGGCCCTCGACGAGCCAGTGAACAGGCGATTGGGCGCCGAGATGCCCTCGTCGAAGCCGGCCGCCTCGCAGCCCGAGATGTCCACCCACGCCTGACCCCTCAACTGGCGCACCTTGCCGGCCAGCTCGGTGTCGGCGATGAAGGCGTTGTCGTGGGGCCACAGGTACTCGGTCGAGCCGACCTGCTTGACGTGCCCGGAGTAGTGGATAACTGATAGCGACGTCGGCCCGCTGTGGTCGACGAGCCACTGCAGGCCGCCGCGGATGGCCCCGGCTGTCGCCGCACTCTCCGTGAGCACCTTGATGTGGTCGTCCGCCCAACCTGACTTCAGGAGGGCTTGGCGGAAGTCGGCGGCGTCGGCCACCGCCCCGAAGTTGGGCCGCGTCCGGCCCTGGAAGTGGTCGATGCCGATGATCAGCGCCCACCGCTCGCCGGCCGCGGGCGGCGAGGCGGCCGAAGCGGACACCGCCCCGCCGAGCGCTCCGGCGACCAGGAACGGGAGGAGCAGAAGGGCGCGGCGCATGACGATGTTCATACCACGCACAGTGTTTGGCCACCCTTCGCGGCCTCAAGGTTCGCGCCGCCGGTGCCGATAACGAGGGACACTGGCCTTGAGAAGCGGAGGGGCGTTGCTGTGCGCACATCGGGAGTGACGGAACACCCCATGCACGGATGACGTCAGACCGTCAGCGCATCCGGGTACTGATCGCCGACGACACTGCGACGCTCCGACTCGTGTTGCGCCGCACCCTGGAGGCGTCGCTGGCCTTCCAGGTCGTGGGCGAGGCCGTCGATGGGGCGGAGGCGGTCGAGATGGCAGGCGTGCACCGTCCCGACATCGTCCTCCTCGACCTCTCCATGCCCGTGCTGGGCGGAATGGAAGCCATCCCGCTGATCCGCGATCGGGCGCCCGACACCCAGATCGTCGTGCTGTCGGAGTTCCCTGCCGAGCGCGTCGGGCCCCAGGTGGTGGAGATCGGGGCCGCGGCGTTCCTTGGCAAGCAGCAGGGCCTCGACCGGCTGGTGCCCAGCCTGCTGCAGGTGTGGCGGGCCAGCCAGCCGCAGCCGGCCCCGGCGGTCCTGCCCGACGGGTGGTTCCGGGGTGCCTTCGCGCACGCGCCACTGCCGATGGCCCTGGTCGGCCCTGGCGACGCGGTCCTCTACGCCAACCCGGCCCTGTGCCGGCTCACCGGCTACCGCCGCGAGCAGCTCGGAGCGCTCACGGTCGCCGAGCTCAGCCACCCCGACGACCGGGAGGTGGCGGCCCAGTCGCTCCGCTCGGTCGCCAACGGGAGCAGGGCGTCGTCAGTGACCGACGCCCGCCTCCTCCGGCCGGACGGCCGCACGGTATGGGTTTCCCTCAGCTGCTCGGCGACGGAGGACGGTTCCTACCTGGTCGTCCAGATGGTCGACGTGACCGATCAGCGGTGGACCGAGCGGGAGCTGAGCCGCTCCAACGCCGAGCTGGGGAGCTTCGCCTATCTCGCGGCCCACGAGCTCAAGGCGCCGCTCCAGACGATCTCGGGCTTCGCCGGCTTCCTCGACCACGTGTACGGGCCGGGCCTCGAGCCCCAGGCCCGGGAGTTCGTCAACTGGATCGTCGAAGGCGCCGGCCGGATGAACTCCCTTATCGAGGACCTGCTGGGCTACTGCGCCGTCGACGTGGCCGAAACCGTCCTCGAGCCGGTCGCCCTGGACGGCGTGGTCGCTGAGGCGCTGCACCAGCTCGACTGGGAGGTGGCGTGCCGGGGGGCGCTGGTCACCGTCGACCCCCTGCCCACGGTGACCGGCGACCCGGTCCAGTTCGGCCAGCTGCTCCAGAACCTGCTGGCCAACGCCCTCAAGTTCGTCCCCGAGGGGCGCCGGCCGGAGGTCCATGTCTCCGCCGAGCGGATCGCCAACGGCTGGACGCTGACCGTGGCCGACAACGGCATCGGGGTCGAGGACGCGGCTCGGGAACGCATCTTCTCCATGTTCGAGCGAGTGCACCCACGGGAGCGATACAAGGGCACGGGCATCGGCCTGACCCTCTGCAAGCGCATCATCGAGCGTCGGGGCGGGACGATCTGGGTCGAACCCAACCCGACGGGCGGCAGCCGGTTCTGCTTCAGGATGCCTGACGTCCTGACACCGGCCGTCCTGCCGGCGTCGCCGCGCACCGTGGCGGCCGCCTGAGCGGTACAGCAGCGCGACAGGTAGCGGACCCCGAGTCGTAAACCCTGAGAGACCGGCGGGCAACGCTCAATCCGTACTGTCCAACGGGTGGATGCAGAGTTGTATACAGCCCGCCCGGAGCTCCGGCGCGAGTTGGCGTACGACCGGCTGAAGACCGCCCTGCTGGTCGGGGATTACCCGTTGAACCGTCGGCTGGCCGAAGAGCGCCTCGCGGCCCAGCTCGGGGTGTCCCGGACGCCGGTGCGCGAGGCGCTGCTGCGTCTCGACGCCGAGGGCCTGGTCCGGCGTTCCCCGGAGGGCGGCTGGTACCCGACGGCGCCCGACGTCTCTGCAGTGCACGACCTCTACGAGGTGCGCCTGGTCCTGGAGCTGCAGGGCCTGCGCCGGCCGATCCAGGGAGGCCGGGCGGCAATGCATGACCCGGCCGTCCTGGAGCCCCTGCGGGACGAGTGGCGCCGGTTGGCCGGCGAGGCGCCGGCGCCGGATCCCGGGTTCGTCACCCTCGACGAGGACTTCCACGAGCGCCTGGCCGCCTCGTCGGGCAACCCGTCGCTGGCCGACCTGCTGCGCATGGTGAACGAGCGGATCCGGATGGTCCGCATGCACGACTTCCTCACCGAGGAGCGGGTGCGCCGGACGATCGGCCAGCACCTGGAGATCGTCGAGGCGGTACTGGTGGGGGATCTGACGCTCGCGGTGGCCCGGTTCGAGGTCCACCTGGGGGAGTCAATGGCCGTGGTGGAGGAGCGGGCGACCCGCGCTCTGGCCCGGATGGTCGCCGGAAGAGGGGGAATGGGGATGCGCGCATGAGCTTGTTGACCGAGGAGGTCGCGGCGCCGACCATTGAGGGGGAGCCGCTGCTGGCGGTGCGGGATCTCACCGTCCGCTTCGGCGAGGTGGTGGCCAACGACTCGGTGAACTTCGAGGTCCGCGCCGGGGAGGTGCATGCCCTCCTGGGCGAGAACGGCGCCGGCAAGAGCACCCTGATGAAGCTCATCTACGGGGTCAACAAGCCCGATTCCGGGGAGCTCCATTTCGGCGGGTCGCCGGTTCGCATCGACTCGCCGGCCGCGGCCCGCAGGCTCGGCATCGGCATGGTCTTCCAGGACCTCCGCCTGGTGCCGGCGCTGACGGTGGCGGAGAACGTGGCCCTTGCCCTGCCGCTCAAGGGCATCCGCCTCGACCGGGCCGGGCTCGTCAGGCGGATCGAGGAGGCGGCCGACCACTTCGGGCTGGCCTGCGACCCGTCTGCCCTCGTCCGCCATCTCTCCATCGGGGAGCGCCAGCGGGTCGAGATCCTGAAGGTCTTGATGGCGGGGGCCAAGCTCGTCATCCTCGACGAGCCGACGAGCGTCCTCGCCCCCCAGGAGGTCGACGCCCTGTTCGCCGGCCTCCGCCAGCTCCGGGCCCGCGGGCTGTCGGTCGTCATCATCACCCACAAGCTCCACGAGGCCCGGGCCATCGCCGACCGGGTCAGTGTCCTGCGGGGCGGGAAGATGGTGCTGGTCGCCGCCGACCCGACGGCCCACGACGACCGCTCGTTGATCGAGGCGATGGTCGGCCGCACCGTGCCGGCGCTCCCGGCGACCCGCCCGTCACCGCGGGCGGCGGCGACGCCGGCGCTGGAGCTGCACGGCGTGTCGGCGAACGGCGACGGCGGCCACCTGGCCCTGCAGGACGTCGATCTGGTGATCGCCAGCGGTGAGCTGGTCGGCGTGGCCGGCGTCTCGGGCAACGGTCAGCGTGAGCTCTACGAAGTCGCCCTCGGCCTGCGCGAGCTGGCCGGCGGGCGGGTGGTCGTGGCGGGGACCGACCTGTCCGGGGGTGGTCCCCGGGCCGCGATCGAGGCCGGCGGGGTCGGCATCCCGGAGGACCCGGTGGCCGACGCCGTCGTGCCGGGCCTCTCGGTGGCCGAGCACATGGCGCTGGCCGACCTGAAGAGCGTCCGGCGGGGCTTCGGCATCGATTGGGCCAAGGTGCGTTCACGGTTGGCGGGGCTCGACGAACAGACCGGCCTGCGCATGGCCGGCGCCGGGCGGAAGGTGGCCGATCTGTCGGGTGGCAACATCCAGCGGGTCATCCTTACCCGGGCGCTAGGGAGCGATGCCCGCCTGGTGGTCGCCGCGTACCCGAGTCGGGGCCTCGACGTCGCCACCACCCGGCGCACCCAGGAGCTGCTGCTCGAGCGCCGGGCCGCCGGTGCCGGCGTGCTGGTGATCTCCGAGGACGTCGACGAGCTGCTGGAGCTGTCGGACCGCATCCTCGTGCTCCACGCCGGCCGGGTGGCCGGGATCGTGCGGCCGGGCGAGGCCGACCGGTACGACATCGGCGAGCTCATGCTCCAGGGGGCCAAGTGAACCTCGACGCGGCCAGGCTGGCTCGCGGCGCCGGCCGGCTGGCACTGGCCTACGCCGCCGCCCTTGTGCTCTTCGGCGCCTTCGTCGTCACCAAAGGCGCCAACCCGATCCAGATGTACGGCGACATGTGGCGGTCGACGGTCCTCAACGGCACGTCGATCGGCCAGGTACTGGTCAAGGCCTCGCCGCTCATCCTCGCCGGGCTGGCGGTGGCGGTGCCGGCCAAGGCGGGGCTAGTGAACGTCGGCGGCGAGGGCCAGGTGATCATGGGCGCGGTGGCGGCCGGCGGGGTCGCCCTGGCCCTGGACGGCACCCTCCCCGGCGGCGTGATGGTCGTCGTGATGATGCTGGCCGCGGCAACGGCCGGCGGTCTGTGGGCCGGGCTGGCCGCGGTGCTGCGGCTGACCGTGCGGGTCAACGAGGCCATCACCACGCTGCTTCTCAACTACGTGGCCATCGACCTCCTCCTGTACCTGATCTACCAGCCGTGGAAGGACAAGTTCGGCTCCGGCCAGCCCGCGACCCGCGCCCTCGCGGTGGCCGCCCGGCTGCCCCTCATCGGTACGAGCAAGGTCCACGCCGGCTTCGTGATCGCGGTCGTCGCCACGGCCGTGATCTTCGCCCTGCTGCGGTGGACGTCGTGGGGCTTCCGTCTCCGGGTGGTCGGCGGCAACGCCGAAGCCGCCCGCCGTGCCGGCCTACCCGTCTCCGCCCTGCTGATCTCGGCCATGGTGGTCGGCGGCGCGCTGGCCGGGCTGGGCGGCATGGTCCACTTCGCCGGCGCCGAGTTCAAGCTCCGCCCGGGCATGACGCTCAACTTCGGCTACATCGCCTTCCTCGCCGCCTGGCTGGCCCGCCACGATCCACTGAAGGTGGCCGGCGCCGCCGTCCTGCTGGCCCTGATCGCCATCGGCGGCGACAGCCTCCAGCTGGATTCCGGGCTGCCGGCGGCGGCGGTGAACGTCCTGATGGGGCTCGTCCTGGTGGCCGTCATGGGTCGGGGCCAAACCACCCGACGTTCGCCCAAGGTCGCCGGGATCCCGGCGGTCGCTTCATGATTCTTCCTGTTGAGGTCATGGTCGGCGCCGTCCGGGGCGGGACGTCGATCCTCTACGCCGCCCTCGGGGAGACCGTCTCCGAGCGGGCCGGCGTCATCAACCTGGGCACCGAGGGCTGCATGCTCGTCGGCGCCCTCACCGGCTACGCGGTCACCGCGTCGACGGGCAACCCGTGGGTGGGCGTGCTGGCCGGGGCCGTGGCCGGCGGGCTGCTGGCCCTCGTCCACGCCATCCTCGTCCTGTCCAGGGGCGCCAACCAACTGGCCACCGGCCTGGTGGTGCTGTTCCTGGGCCTGGGGCTGACGTCGCTTTTCGGCGCCGCCTACGTCGGCCGCTCGATCAACGCGTTCAAGCCCGTCGGCATCCCCGGCCTGTCGTCGATTCCGGGCGTCGGCGACGTCCTGTTCAACCACGACCCCCTCACCTACCTGTCATATCTCGCCGGGCCGGCGGTGTGGTGGCTGCTCTACCGCAGCCGCCCGGGTCTCATCCTGCGGGCCGCCGGCGAGCGCCAGGAGGTGCTGGCTGCCTACGGCCACTCGCCCCTGCGGGTCCGCTACCTGGCGGTGGTCGCCGGCGGCGCCCTCGCCGGGATCGGCGGCGCCCAGCTGTCGACCGCCTACGCCAACGCCTGGTTCGAGAACATGACCCAGGGCCGCGGCTTCATCGCCGTCGCCCTGGTCATCTTCGCCGCCTGGCACCCCATCCGGGCCGTGTGGGGCGCCTACCTGTTCGGCGCCGCACTGGCCCTCTCGCCGGCCCTCCAGGCTCGGGGCTACGGCTTCAACCAGTTCGCCCTCGATGCCATCCCGTACGTCGTCACCATCGGGGTCCTCGTGTTCCTCGGCCGCCGTCGTGCCCACGCTGCCCCCGAGGGACTGAGGAAGGTCTTCGAGATGAGCGGGACGTAGCCGCACCATCCCGAACTGGTGACGGTTCGACCGGCCAGGACCTGTCCGATCGTCACCAGTTCGATGTGAGAGCTCAATACAACCAAAGGGAGAGAGCAATGGGGAAGGGTTGGAAAGCCGCGGCTTTGGCCGCAGTGATCGGGCTGCTCGGCGTTGGCTGCAGCAGTAACAGCACCTCGACGACGAGCGCCGGCGGGGGCGCGACGGCGACGGCGCCGGGCACGGGGGGGAAGGCCGTCGGCTTCATCTTCGTCGGCCCGAAGGACGACTACGGCTACAACCAGGCCGCATACGAAGGCAGCCAGGATGTGGCCAAGGCGTTCCCGAACCTCAAGGTGCTGACCGCCGAGAACGTCCCTGAGGACGACAACGCCACCCGGGTCATGGAGGGCATGATCAACAACGGGGCGAAGATCATCTTCGCCACCAGCTACGGCCACCTGGACCCGGCCATGAAGGTCGCCGCCGCCCACCCCGACGTGGTCGTGATCCAGCAGGGCAACATCGCCACCGGGACCATCCCGGCCAACTTCGGCACCTACTTCGGGACCGTGTACGAGCCGGTCTACCTGGCCGGGATCGCCGCCGGGAAGGCGACCAAGTCCAACAAGCTCGGCTACGTCTACGCCTTCCCGATCTCCCAGAGCATTGACAACATCAACGCCTTCCAGCTGGGGGCCAAGTCGGTCAACCCGGCAGCCAAGACCTACGTGGTCAACACGTCGAACTGGTGTGACCCCGGCAAGCAGGCCGAGGCCACAAACAGCCTGCTGTCCCAGGGCGTCGACGTGATCACCCAGCACCAGGACTGCACGGCCACCGTCATCAAGACCGCCGAGGCCAAGGGCGCCTTCACGGTCGGCTATCACGCCGATGCCTCCGCGCTGGCCCCGAAGGGCTGGCTGACGGGGTCCCAGTGGAAGTGGGGGCCGCTCTACGTCGACCTGGTCCGCACCACCATCGACGGCAAGTTCACCGGTTCCAAGTTCAACGCCAACTACCGGGTCGGGCTGAAGACCGGTGACAACCCGTTCGTCCAGTCGCCCTACGGACCCTCGGTGACCGCCGAGACCAAGGCGGACATCGAGAAGGCCCGTGCGATCATTGCGGCCAAGGACGGCTCGCCGTTCAAGGGCCCGGTCATGAGCCAGGACGGCAAGGTCATCTTCGCCGACGGCATGGTGCCCAGCTACGCAGCCATCGAGGACCTGAAGGTCTTCGTCGACGGCGTCGTCGGCAAGCTGCCTACGTAGTTGGCGACCCGCCCCTACCCCTGGCCCTACGACGGGACGCTGGAGCCACGGCGGCTGGCCCTGGTGGTCGTCGGGGCCCAGGAATGGGGTGCGGCCCACACCGTCGACCCGGCCGGTGCGCTCGAAGCCCTCGAGCGCACCGCCAAGGTCGTCCGGGACGCCGGCGGCTCGGTGGTGGTCGTCCTCCGGGCCGGCGCCGGCGACCCGCGGTTCGACCCGGACGCCGGCGATGTGGTCGTCGACTGCGCCGGCATGAGCGGCTTCGCCGGCGGACCGCTCGACGTCCGGTTGCGGGCCCTCGGCCGGACCCATCTCGCCATCGGGGGGCTCGGGCTGGAGACGGCGGTGTACTCGACCGTCGGCGGGGCCAGCGACCGGGGGTACGAGTGCCTGACCCTGGCGGACGCGGCCGCCCCCCACGACGGGGCGGTCGCGACTGGAGCGCTGTCCAGCATCACCATGTCCGGCGGCATCTTCGGCGCCGTCGGCACCTCCGCCGATCTCCTGGACCTACTGAGCAAGGAGCGCAGCACATGAAGCAGGTCGAGGCCGACCCCTACACCTGGCCCTACGACGGGCCGGTCGACCCGGCGAAGACCGCCCTGGTCTGCATCGACTGGCAGGTCGACTTCTGCGGTCCCGGGGGCTACGTCGACACCATGGGGTACGACCTCAAGCTGACTCGCGCCGGGCTGGAGCCGACGGCCGTCGTGCTGGCCGCGGCGCGGGCGGCCGGGATGCTGGTCGTCCACACCCGGGAGGGCCATCTGCCCGACCTCTCGGACTGCCCGCCGAACAAGCTGTGGCGGTCGAAGCGGATCGGGGCCGGCATCGGCGACGCCGGCCCCTGCGGTCGCATCCTCGTCAAGGGCGAGCCCGGTTGGGAGATCGTCCCCGAGGTGGCCCCGATCGAAGGCGAGCCAATCGTCGACAAACCGGGGAAGGGGGCGTTCTATGCGACGAACCTCGACCTGCTCCTGCGGGTGGCCGGCGTCACCCACCTGATCTTCACCGGCATCACCACCGACGTGTGTGTCCACACGACGATGCGGGAGGCGAACGACAAGGGCTACGAGTGCCTGCTCCTTGAGGACTGCACCGGCGCGACCGACTACGGCAACTACCTTGCCGCGCTCCAGATGGTCAAGATGCAGGGCGGTGTGTTCGGCGCCGTGGCGCCGTCGAGCGCCCTTCTGGCTGCCATGGAGGCGGCTTGACCACAACGCCGGCGGGGAGTATGGGTCGCGAGGCGGTGGCGGCCGCGCTGGCCAACCTGGCGATGTACCGGCCCGACCGTGCTGATCGCCGGCCGGTGTTCGAGGTGCCGGCCCCGGCGTCGGCCGCCGGGCCACCGGCGGACTGCGTGCCCTCCGGGGTCGCCCCTGGGCCGCTCGGCGCCGCCGCCGCCGATCTGCGGGCCGGCCGAGCGACCAGCGTGCAGTTGGTCGAGGAGGCATTGCTCGCCGTTGAGAAGCACGACGGCGAGCTGCACGCTGTGGTCCACCTGATGGACGCCTCGGCCCGGGCCGAGGCCGAGGCCTGCGACGCCGAGGCCGGCGCCGGCCGGTGGCGGGGGCCGCTCCACGGGATCCCGATCACGGTCAAGGACGTCATCGATGTCGCCGGCGCACCGACCCGGGCCGGCTCCGCCGCCTACGACGACCTGCCGGCGGCCGACGCCGCCTCGGTCGCCCTGCTCCGTGCCGCCGGCGCCATCGTGCTGGCCAAGGTCAGCACCCACGAGTTCGCCCTGGGCGTGACCACACCTCAGAGTCGCAACCCCCACGACCCGACCCGGATACCCGGGGGGTCCAGCGGCGGGTCGGCCATCGCGGTGACCACCGGCATGGGCCTCGGCTCCCTCGGCACCGACACCCGGGCGTCGATCCGGGTGCCGGCGGCGCTGTCCGGCGCCGTCGGCCTCAAGCCGACCTACGGGACGATTTCGACCGCGGGCGTGGTGCCGCTCTCCTGGACCATGGACCATGTCGCCCCCATGGCCGCGACCGTCGGCGACGCCGCCCTCCTGCTCGACGCCCTGCGCCCGGGCATGGCCCCGGTGGCGCCGTGGACCGGCGCCGGCGTGGCCGGCGTGGGCATCGGCGTGCCGGAGGCCGCCTTCGAGGGCGCCGAGGCCGGCGTCGCCGCCTGCGTGCACGGCGCCATCGACATCCTCGCCGGCCTCGGCGGCGTGGTCGGGACGGCGCCCCGGCCGACCGCCGCCGACCTCGAAGCGGCCAACAGCGCCGGCCTGCTCGTCAGCCGGTGCGAGGCGGCCGCCTTCCATCGCGCCCTCGCCGCCGACCGCAGCCTCTACTGGGACGAGGTGGCGGACCAGCTCGACGCAGCCAACGGCGTCGCCGCCGTCGACTACATCGACGCCCAGCGCCTCCGGGCCGAGCTGCTTGACGCGTTCATCGACCTGTTCGCCGGCGTCGACCTCCTGGTCATGCCCACCGTGCCGATCGTCGCCCCTCCGGTCGCGGACTTCGCCCGGCACCTCCTGCTGCTGTCCCGCAACGCAATCCCGTGGAGCTTCACCGGCCTGCCGGCCGTGTCGGTGCCGTGCGGGTGGTCCGAGGGACTACCGGTCGGCGTGCAGCTCGTCGCCGGGCCGGGTCGCGAGGACCTCCTCGTCGCCGCCGGCGCCGCCCTGGAGCGCGCCCAGGGCTCCGCCCTCAATCGAGCGTAGGAGCCCGGCGAGGGCGGCCGGCCCTTCGAGCTGGGCCAGGTGGCCGACGCCGGGCAGGACCGCCGGTGAGCGGGCGGTGTAGCCGGCGACGACGGCTGCGGCGGCCTTCCGGATGCGAGGGCTCTCCTCGCCGACGCTGCTGAGGACTGGCGCGCCCGCCAGGCCGGCGAGCTGGGCCGGCGTCGGCGCGAAGGCCAGGAACAACGGCACCTCGGCCCGCACGACGGCCTGGTTACGCATGGCGCCGGCCCGCTGCCCCGGGCTCAGGCGGTCCCATGCCGACGGCCCGACCAGCGTCCGCAGGAAGTCGACCACGCCGGCCTCGCCGGGCGTCGCCGCCAGCTGCCCGGCCGCCGCGCTGACCTGGACGTGGAGCTCGTGCGCCACCGGCCCGACCAGCGGCTCGTGGACCACGGCGGCGGCGACCAGCTCGGGGTGGGCCACGGCCAGGGCCAGCACCAGCGTGGCCCCGCCCGAGACCCCGACGAAGGCCGCCGGCCCCCCGGCCAGGCGGGCGATGTCCTCCACCAGTTCCTCGAACGACGCGGCCGGAGCGGCGGCGACGCCATAGCCCCACCGGCTGGCGACGACCACCTCGTGGTCCGCGGCCAGGTCGGCGGCCAGCGCCCTGTAGGACCATGACCCGATCCCGACCCCGTGGACCAGCAAGGCCCGGAGGCCGGTCACGGGTCGAAGCGGTAGCCCACGCCCCGCACCGTCGTGATCCAGCGCGGGTGGTCCGGGTCCGGCTCGATCCGCCGCCGGATGCGACGGATGTGCTCGGTGACGGTGTCCGGGTCCTGCCACTCCTGGGAGGAGTCCCAGACGTTCGCCAGCAGCTGCTGGCGGGAGAACACCTGGCGGGGCGACCCGGCGAGGAACGCCAGGAGGTCGAACTCCCGCGCCGTCAGGGTGACCGGCTCCTCGCCGGCGGTGACCTCGCGGGTGCCGAGGTCGAGCGTCAGCCCTTCGAACTGGAGCACGGACTGCGGGGCGGAGACGCGGGTCCGCCGCAGCACGGAGCTGATGCGTGCGCTCAGCTCGCCCGGGGAGAACGGCTTCACGACGTAGTCGTCGGCCCCGAGCTTCAGCCCGAGGATGCGATCGGCCTCACTGCCCCGGGCGGTGAGGAGGATGACGGGGACGTCGCTGTCGCGCCGCAACCGGGTGAGGATGTCCAGGCCGTCCTGGGCCGGGAGCATGAGGTCGAGCAGGATGAGGTCGGGAGGGGTGGCGGCGATGGCCGCGAGCGCCGATGCGCCGTCGGGCACCGGGTCGACGGAGTAGCCCTCCATCTCCAGGTACCGGGTCAGCAGCACCCGGACCGACTCGTCGTCGTCGACCACGAGCACCCTGCCAGCGGCTGGCGATTCCAAAGTCACAACCCCCAGGGTAGAAGTGTTGGGCAAAGGTTGGGTTTGGATGGGCTTGCCCGTGGGGTGAACACGCCGACACTGTCCCCATGAGCCACGGCCGACCGGATGACCGCGTTCAAGTCCCCCGACGATCCGGTCGATAAGCATGAGGAGATCCGCTGCGACCGATGAGGGGGCGAGGATGAGGCACGATGGAGCGGCGTTGGCTCATCCAGACGACCCCGGGATGTTGGCGGACGAGGACCGTCCGCCCGGACCTGACCGTCCACCGGTCGACGAGGCGGTCATCGACCAGCTGGCCAGCATCACCGATGGCCAGGGCGACAGCGTCCTGGGCGAGCTCCTGAACGCGTTCCTGTCCGCGGTGCCGGAGCGGCTGGACACGCTCGACCTGGCCGTGGCCGGCGGTGACGCCGAGGCGGTGGCCGAGCAGGCTCACGCCCTCACCGGGAGCGCGGCCAGCTTCGGCGCGGTCGGTATGGCCGATCTGTGCCGGGAGCTGCGGGTGGTGGCCGTGCGAGGCGACATGGACGGCGCGACACACCTGGTCCGTGAGCTGCAGGCCGAGTTTCTGCGGGTCCGATCGTGGCTGGCGGACTTCCGGAGCAGACCGTGAACGTCGTCGTCGTCGACGACGATCCCCTGGTCAGACTGGTCCTCGCCCGGGCCGTGGCCAGCATGGGCCACGTCTCCCTGCCCGCCGAGAATGGTGACGCCGCGCTGCAGCTGGTCGAGACGAAGTCGGTCGACGTCGTCGTCAGCGACTGGATGATGCCGGGGATGACAGGCCTGGAGCTTTGCCAGCGGATCCGGGCCCGGGATGCCATCGAGTACGTGTACTTCATGCTCGTCACCGCGCTGGACGACAGCGAGCATGCGCTCGCCGGCATCGAGGCCGGCGTGGACGACTGCCTCGTCAAGCCCGTCCGGCCCTTTGACCTGCGGCTTCGGCTGATGGTCGCCGAGCGCGTCACTGGGCTGCACCGGCGGCTGGCCGAGCGCCAGCGGGGCCTGGAGCGGACCAACGTCGAGATGGCGGTGACCGCCCGGCTCGACCCCCTCACCGGACTCGGGAACCGGCTGAAGATGGCCGAGGACCTGGAAATCTTCCGCTCGCGGCGGGAGCGCTACCACGAGCCCTTCGGCGTGGCCCTGTTCGACCTCGACCACTTCAAGTCGCTCAACGACGCCGCCGGCCACCTGGCCGGCGACCGGGCCCTCCGCCAGGTCGCCGCCATCATCCGCCGGGAGCTGCGCGACTCCGACATGGCATACCGCTACGGGGGCGAGGAGCTGCTCGTGGTGCTGCCCGCCGGCGTCCGCAGCGTGGCGGCCGCGGCCGAGCGCATCCGCAAGGCGGTCGAGAACGCGGCCATTCCGCACCCGGGCCGGCCCGGCCCCGAGACGGTCGTGACGCTCAGCGTCGGGGTTGCTGCAGCCGAGGGCGACGCCGAGAGCTACCTACTGGCCGCCGACGCCGCCCTCTACAAAGCGAAGTCGCAGGGCCGCAACCAGATGGCGGTGGCGGGCCGCTGGTTCGCCATCCCGGAGCTGGCGGCGCAACCATGACCGGCCCGGGAGGCCGGTCGGGAAACGATGACCGGGCCACTCTCCCGAAGGGAGCGTGGCTCCGGTGAATGAGGCGTCACCGGGCCGGGGCCCGGTGACCGGGAGCCGGCTCACGGAGTCGGACCTCACCGCCCTTTGGGCCGCCGGTGTCACGCGCGTCACCGTGGCCGGCATCACCGCCGCGGTGGGCGTGGCCGGCGCCCGGTGGTGGGAGGGGGACATGGCCGTCTTCTTCCTCGTCGCCGGCGTCGTGTGGCTGCCGTGGGCCATCTACCTGCTGTCGGTCGGTTCCAGCCGCCACGGTCCATCCCGGCACCGGCGTCTGGCGGCCTACGGCGGCCCCATCGGCGACGTGATCATCGTCTTCGCCGCCCAGTGCCTCCTGCCCTGGGCCTGGGGGCTGCTCCTGCTGGCCGACGCCTTGGCCGTGTGCCTCGCGGCATCGATGTGGCGCCGGCGGGCCGCGTTCCTGCTGGTCGGCTTCTGCGTCGTCGTGACCACCGTCGCCCAGGCGGTCCTGAGCCCGGACGACCGTGTCGCCGTCGGGCTGCTGGTCGTCTTCGCCCTCGCGCTCGTCGGCCTGGTGCTCGTCGTCGGGCGCATCGCCGGCTCCCACCGGCTGGCCGCCGTCAGCTCCCACCGGTTCCAGAAGAAGGCGGAGACGATCCTGGCCCGGGTCGCCGACGGCATCGTGGTCACCGATGGTGCCGGCGTCGTGCTGGAGACGAACCCGGCGGGCGAGCGCCTGATCGGCGCCGGAACGGGTTGGCCGGCGATCGGGATGCCGTGCATCCGGGCCCTCGGCCTGCACGACGGTGAGCGCCCGCTGGACTGCCGGTCCGGCTGCCCGCTGCTGCAGGACGGCGACGGTGGCGACGCCGACGGCGGGCGCGAGGTCTGGCGCCTCCTTCCTGACGGCCGGCGCCAGCCACTGCTGGCCGCGGCCTTCGCGGTCTCCGACGAGCAGGGCGGCGTCGAGGTGGTGCACTCGCTGCGGGACGTCACGCGACTGAAGGAGGCGGACGAGGCCAAGACCCTGTTCCTGGCCACGGCCTCCCACGAGCTGAAAACGCCCGTCACCGTCATCGCCGGCTTCGCCGAGACCATCCTGCGCTACCCGGACATGCCCAGCGAGCGGCGGGCGGAGGCGGTCGAGGCCATCCGCCGGCGGGCGTTGGAGCTCTCGTCGATCGTCGACCGGCTGCTGCTGTCCAGCAAGATCGAGGGGGGTCGGGTCAACGTCGACCTCCACCCGGTCGACGTCCGAGCCCTGGTTCTGGAACGGGGCAATGCCTTCCAGGACGCGTCGGGACGCCACGTGGTCCTCCAGGTCGCCCACCAGGCGCTCGTCGCCCATGCCGACCCGCTGGCCCTGCGGACGATCGTCGACCACCTGCTCGACAACGCGATGAAGTACTCCGACGGGGGCCCGGTCGTGCTCGGCAGCCGGCGGACGGACGATCACGTCCTCGTCTCCGTCAGCGACATCGGGATCGGCATGGACGAGGAACAGGCGCGCCACTGCTTCGACAAGTTCTGGCAGGCCGAGTCGACCGACGTGCGGCGGTTCGGGGGCACGGGGATCGGGCTGTACATCGTCTCGTCGATGGTCGACGCGATGGGCGGCACGATCACCGTGGAGACGGCGGTGGGCCAGGGCAGCACCTTCACCGTCTCCCTGCCCATGGCGGTGGAGGAAATCCCTTTCGATGAGCCGGAGGCTGAGGTGGACCAGTCGGGCATCAAGGACTTCATGCGCCAGATCGGCGTGCTGAGCCGGGGGGCGGCATGAAAGGGGACGGGTGCCCCACCGCCCTGGTGGTCGACGACGCCCCCGACATCCGTCTGCTCACCGACCTGGTGCTGACCATGGCCGGCTTCAAGGTGAAGGCGGCCGCCAGTGGCCGGGACGCCCTGCACCTACTGGCCGGCCGCGACCTGCCCGACATCGTGCTGCTCGACGTGCAGATGCCCGAGGTCGACGGGTGGGAGACCCTGAGCCGGGTGCGCGCCGACCCGCGCACCGCAGACCTGCCGGTCGTCCTGTGCACCGTAAAGGGACTTCCCGAGGACACCTTCAAGGGGTGGTCGCTCGGTTGTGACGGCTACATCGGGAAGCCCTTCGACATCGGCGGCCTGGTCGAGGAGCTGCAGGCCGTGCTGCGCCGGACCCCGAAACAGCGCCTGGCGATCCGCCGGGACAAGGTCGCCGAGCTGGCCCGGGTCGTGCGCTCCTGACGCTCGTTACGAGGGCTTGGCGACGTGCCAGGTGCCGCCCACTCCGTCGCCCTTGACGTCGCCGGCGGCGGTGTCGGCCGCGTAGTTGTACAGCGGCTTGCCGTTCCAGACGACCTGCATCTTGGTGGCGTCGTCCGGCCGGGCCGCGACGGTCATTGTGCCAGTCACGCCGGGTCCGGCGACCGGTGTCGTGACACCGCTGGCGAGGACGAGCGCGGGCCACGTGGCCGCACAGTTGCCGGTGCAGGTGCTGGTTGGGCCGGTATCGCGGTCCCAGGTGTAGAGCGTCTTGCCGGTGGCGTCGACGAAGATGGTCCCGAGGGACGAGGTGGCCGTGGCCACGGTGGCCTTCGGGGCCGCCGTGGTGGTCGGGGCCGGCGCGGTCGTCGTCGGCGTGGTCGCCGCCGTCTGGCCGCCGCTGGCCGTCGTCGTCGGGTCGTCGTCGTCGCCGCAGGCCGCCATGGCCATGGCGAGTGTGGCGCTCAGAAGCACCGCGGACAGTCTTCTCGTACGCATCTACTCGTCCTCCCGTATCGGTTTCGCCGGTCGGTATCCCTACGGCCGGCGGCGCCGGGGAGATTGCGCAATCTTTGCGGGCGGCTCCGCCGTACCCTCGTGCACGATGTCCGTGGCGTCCGACGACACTCTGCTGGCCAGCTTCGCCCTCGGCGACGCCGATGCCGCCGCCGCGTTCATCCGCCGCTACCAGGGCAAGGTCTACGGGTTGGCGAGATCCATGGTCGGCGACGCCGACCTGGCCGAGGACGTGGCCCAGGAAGCCTTCATCCGGGCCTGGCGCAACGCCCAGGCCTACGACTCCCGGCGGGGCTCCGTACACACGTGGTTGCTGGTCATCACGCGGAACCTCGCCATCGACGCCATGCGCCTGCGCCGGGCCCAGCCCGTCGACCCCCAGGTGTTCTCCACGCTCGACCTGCGCACATCGGCGGCCAGGGGGCCGGAGGCGGCGGCCGAGACCAACGCCGAGATGCGCGACCTGCGGGCCGCGCTCGAGGATCTCCCGGCTGAGCAGCGCCAGGCCCTGCTGCTGGCCGGCCTGTGCGGGCGCACCGCGGCGGAGATCAGCGAGATCGAGTCGATCCCGCTCGGCACGGCCAAGACCCGCATCCGCACGGGCCTGGCCAAGGTGCGGTCGACCATGGCCCGGCGAGGGACGGACCAGTGACTGTGAATTGTGCACAGCTCGAGGAGCTGGCGGCCGAGCTGGCGCTGGGCACCGTCTCGGGGGCCGAGCGGGCCGCCGCCCTCGACCACCTCGCGGGCTGCCCGACCTGCCGTGACCTGGTCGAACAGCTGGCCCGGGTCGCCGACAGCATGCTGCTGCTGGCGCCCGAGGTGGAGCCGCCGCCGGGGTTCGAGTCCCAGGTTCTCATCAGGATGGGCGTGGTGTCCGCGCCGGTCGTGCGGCTGGGGCCGGCACGGGCGCCACGCCGGCGGGTCCTCGTCGGCGTGGCCGCCGCTGCGCTGGTCGCCGGGCTGGCGGGTGCCGGCGTGGCCCGGTTGGTCGACGACGGGCGCCCGGCGGCCGTCCAGACCGCCGCCGGCACGCCCGCCGCCGGCGTTCGCACCGCCCTGGCCTTTGACACCGACGGTCGGTGGACGTGCCGCGCCGTGATCTACGGCGACACCCCCACATGGCTGGTCGTGAGCCTGGACCGCACCGACGGCCTGAACGCCACCTTCACGGTCGAGGCGTTCCACCGCGACGATCCCACGCCGGTCCCCGTCGGCTCGTTCTCGACTGCGCAGGGCCATGGCACCTTCGCGCAGCCGGTGCAGCTGCGGGCGGAATCACTGCAGTCCGTCCGGGTCCTCGACGCCGGCGGGCGGGTCCGGTACGAGATGACATTCCCGCCGACCTGAGGTCTACGCTCGCTCGGTGGACGATGGTGGCTACGACTCGACGCTCGACACACTGAAGCACTCCCGGCGGGTCGACCAGCTCCTCCTCCAGGTCATCGCCGCCGTGCAGGACCGGGTCACCCGCCATGACCTGTCCAAGATGGAACCGCCCGAGAAAGCCGTCTTCGACCGGGTCACGCCGATGCTGAAGTACAGCACCTACGGGTCCGACCAGTACCGGGCGTCGCTGGTGGAGATGGGGGAGGGCCTGGCCCACCACTACGCCGGCAACCGCCACCACCCCGAGCACCACGACAGGGGCATCAGTGGGATGACGCTGGTCGACGTGATCGAGATGCTGGCGGACTGGAAGGCGGCCACCGAGCGCCACGACGACGGCAGCCTGGCCCGCTCGCTGCCGATGCAAGCCGAGCGGTTCGGTATCGCCCCCCAGCTCATGGACCTGCTGACCAACACCGCCGTCCAGTTCGGCTGGCTCGACGCGCCGCCGCCCCCTCAGCCAGCCCCGTAGGCCTCCAGCCGGAGCTACGTCACGCGACGTCCCTACGTCGGAACACGACAGTTGCCACCGTGAGCAGCCCGATGCCGACGGCCGTGAGGTACATCGCCGCCACCACGACCGACCGCCCGGGGACGTCGCCGCCGGAGTTCTCGCCGGACACCAGCACGATGGCGTTGCCGAGGATGAGCCACCGGCGCAGGCCTTCGAGGAAGCTGCCGACCACGTTCTCGATGACGAGGAAGTAGGCGAACCCGATGCCCAGCGCCGCCGCGGTGTTGCGGCCGATCGACGCCACCGAGAAGCCAACGGCGGCGGCGACGGCCACCAGCCCCGTGCCTCGCCCGAGCACGCCGAGCAGGGACAGGCCCCAGTGCCCGCCGGTGCCCGAGGTGGTGCCGTGCAGGTACGCCGCCGGCAGCAGGGCGAGGCTGAGGAGGGCCTGGGCCAGCAGGGCGAAGACCGACGCCACGACGATGCAGGAGAAGGCCTTGGTGAGCAGGACCCGGGCCCGTCGCGGTTCCCACGTGAGGACCGTGGTGACTGTGCGGTTCTGCCAGTCGGAGCCGATCACCGACGCCCCGATGAGCCAGGCGACCACCACCAGCGGCGCCGTCGTGCCCTGGAGGACGCCCTTGAGAGATCGGAGCTTGAAGCGGGGGTCGTCGACCCCGCCGGCCACGAACCGGCAGAAGTTCTCCGTGCGCCTCTCGCCGGGCGGCGGGCCGTCCCGCCCCTCGAACTCAGGGAGCGGGCCGCCGGCCAGGCAGGCGGCCACCCGCGTCTCGGCGGCCTGGCGCCGGGCGGCCAGCTCGCCGTCGCTCAGCGCCGCCGTGTTCAGGAACGTGAGCACGCCGGCGACGGCGATGCCGGCGAGGGCCAGCAGCGCCAGCACCCGGACCATGCGCCGGGCCAGCACCCGGCGGAGCTCGCCGGCGGCCAGGGCGATCACCCTCCCTCCTCGACGGGATGCTCGCCGGTCAGCTCCAGGAAGACGGCTTCGAGACTGATCTCCTCGGGCCGCAGCTCGGTCAGGTAGAGCCGCTTCTTGACCAGGGCCCGCGTCACCATCTCGGCGTCCTCCGGCGGCAGGTCGACCCGAAGGTGGTCGCCGGCGATCTCCGCGTCGATGCCGGCCTCGGCCAGGGCGGCGACGCCCTTCTGGAGATTGGCGAGCCGCACGATCAGGCCTTGGGCGCCGCCGGCGGCCAGCACGTCGTCGACGGCGCCGGCAGCCACGCAGCGGCCCCGGGCGAGAACGGCAACCCGGTCGCAGGTCTGCTGCACCTCGCTCAGGAGGTGGCTCGACACGAACACCGTCCGGCCCTCGGCCCCGAGGCTGCGGAGCAGTTCCCGCACCTCCTTGATGCCGGCAGGGTCGAGCCCGTTGGCCGGCTCGTCGAGGACGAGCAGCTGCGGGTCCTTCAACAGGGCGATGCCGATCCCGAGGCGCTGGCGCATGCCGAGGGAGTAGTTGCGGACCGGGTCGTCGGCCCGTTCCGCCAGGCCGACCCGATCGAGCACCACCGCCACCGCCTTCGGCCCGATGCCCTGGATGCGCCCGAGCAACGCGAGGTTCTTCCGCCCGGTCATCGCCGGGAACAGGCCCGGCGTCTCGACCATCGAACCGATCCGCCCGATCACCTTGGGCAGGTCGGTCTGCGAGTCGACCCCGAGCACCCGGCAGGCGCCGGCCGTCGGCCGGGCCAGCGCCAGCAGGCAGCGGATGGTGGTCGTCTTGCCGGAGCCATTCGGGCCGAGGAAGCCGAAGACACCGCCGTCGGGCACCGAGAGGTCGACCCCGTCGAGGGCGACGATCGGCGGGCGCCGGAAGCGGTGGTACTCCTTGCGCAAGCCGGTGAGCTCGATCACCGCCACGGGGACCTTCTAGCACCGGAGGGCGCCCTCGGTAGGATTCGAACCTACGCACCCGCCTCCGGAGGGCGGTGCTCTATCCCCTGAGCTACGAGGGCCTGCTCCGCCCCGATGGTATCTCCCACTGACAGTGGCGCGGGCGCCGGTAGGATCTCCGGGCAGTGAGCAAGCTGACCGTGCTGGTGATCGACGACGATCCGGTGATCCTCGAACTGCTGCGGGTGAACTTCGAGATCGAGGGGTTCGACGTGATCTGCGCGGCCGACGGCGAGGAGGGGCTCAAGCGGGCCCAGACGGACCGTCCCGATGCGGTCATCTCCGACATCATGATGCCCCGCCGCGACGGCCTGCAGCTCCTGGCCGACCTCAAGGCCGACCCCTCCACCCAGGACCTCCCGGTCATCCTGCTGTCGGCCAAGGCGCAGAAGAACGAGGTCCAGCAGGGCCTCGAGATGGGCGCGGACGACTACATCACCAAGCCGTTCGACCCGCTGGAGCTGATCGACCGGCTCAACGCCGTCATGACCCGGCCCCGCCGCTAACCCCGATCCCATGCCGATGATCCAGGACATCCTGACCTCCTCCCTGCGCGGCGCGCTGGTCGGCCTCGGCGTCGAGCCCGTGCCGGAACGCATCCCCGTCGAGCGCTCCAACCGGCCCGAGCTGGGCGACTGGTCGTCGAGTGTGGCCCTCGCCGCGGCCAAGGCCAGTGGCCGCAAGCCCCGCGACCTGGCCGATGAGCTGGCGGCCAAGCTGCGCGTCGACCCGCCGGCATACGTGTCCGAGATCACCGTCGCCGGCCCCGGGTTCCTCAACTTCAAGCTGCACGACCGGTGGCTGCACGACGTCCTCACGGAGGTGGTCGAGAAGGGCGTCGAGGGGTACGCGCGTCACGACATCGGCCACGGCGAGCGGGTCAACGTCGAGTTCGTCAGCGCCAACCCCACCGGGCCGCTCCACGTCGGCGCCGGCCGGTGGGCGGTCTACGGCGACGCCCTGTGCCGGATCCTCGAGCGGTGCGGCCACGCCATCCACCGGGAGTACTACCTCAACGACCGGGGCGTGCAGATGGGCCTGCTCGCGGCATCCGTGGCGGCGGCCAGGGCCGGGCAGCCCACGCCCGAGGACGGCTATCAAGGCCAGTACATCGCCGACTGGGCCGCCGAGATGGCCGACGACGCCGACCCCGCCGTGTGGGCGCCGCAGCGGGCGCTCGCCGACATCGAGGCCGCGCTCGGCTCCCTCGGCGTGGAGTTCGAAACGTGGTTCAGCGAGAAGTCGATGATCGCCTCGGGCGCGATCGACGCCGCCCTGGCCGACCTGCGCGCCTCGGGCCTCGTGTACGAGAAGGACGGCGCCACCTGGCTGCGGACGACCGACCTCGGCCTCCCCAAGGACGAGGTTCTCCTCAAGACCGGCGGCGAGCCGACCTACCTGCTGGGCGACATCGCCTATCACCGGGACAAGTTCACACGGGGCTTCACCCGGCTGATCGACATCTGGGGGGCCGATCACCACGGCCACGTCGACCGGCTCAAGGCCGGCGTCCAGGCCCTGGGCCATGACCCCGCCGAGCTGGAGATCGTGCTCGGCCAGCTGGTGACAATCGTCAAGGACGGCCAGGTCGTCCGGATGGGCAGGCGGAGCGGGACGTTCGTGGAGCTGGCCGAGGTGGTCGACGAGGTCGGCCCCGACGTCGCCCGGCTCACCTTTCTGCTCCAGTCCATCGACACCCGCCAGACGTTCGACCTCGACGCCGTCGTGTCGAAGTCCATGGACAACCCGGTCTTCTACGTCCAGTACGCCCACGCCCGGATCGCGTCCATCTCCCGGGTGGCGGCCGAGAAGAACGTGCCGCGGTACCCGCTCGAGATGGTCGACCTGTCGGGGCTCGATCATCCCCGGGAGCTGGACCTGCTGCGCAGCCTCGGCGAGCTGCCCGAGGTGGTGGCCGACGCGTGCCGCACCCGGGCGCCGCACAAGGTCGCCACCTGGGTGCGGGAGCTGGCCGGGCGCTTCCACGGCTTTTACCACGACTGCTACGTCATGGGTGAGGGCGTCAGCCACGAGCAGACCCAGGCCCGGCTGTGGCTGGTGGAGTCGACGCGGATCGGGCTCGCCATCGGGCTCGACCTGCTCGGGGTCAGCGCGCCCGACTCGATGTGATCCACCCTCTGCCCCGCTACGTCCTGCCGGACACGGCGGCGGTGGGCCGCGACGGGCGCCTGACGGTCGGGGGCGTCGACCTGCTGGATCTGGCCGAGGAGCACGGCACGCCGGTGTTCGTCTACGACGAGGCCCACCTGCGGGCCCGATGCCGGGAGGCGGTGGCCTCGTTCGGCGACGGCGTGGCGTACGGGTCCAAGGCGTTCCTGTGCCTGGCCATGGCCCGGCTGGTGCACGAGGAGGGGATGCGGGTCGACGTGGCCACCGGCGGCGAGCTGCACGTGGCGCTGGCCGCCGGCGTGCCGCCGGAGCGGCTCGTGCTCCACGGCAACAACAAGTCGCTGGACGAGCTGCGCCGGGCCCACCAGCTCGGCGTTCGGGTGGTGGTCGACTCCTTCGACGAGCTGGCCCGGCTGGAGCGGCTTCACGAGGAGGATGGGCAGCCGACCAAGGTCATGGTGCGCGTCACGCCGGGCGTCGAGGCGCACACGCACGAGTACGTGATGACGGGCCAGACCGACTCGAAGTTCGGCCTCGGCGTTGCCTCTGGTGATGCGGCGCGGGCGGTCGAGCACGCCCAGATCCACCCGGCCCTCGACCTGGTCGGAGTCCACGCCCACATCGGCAGCCAGATCTTCCTGCTGCGGTCGTTCGAGAAGGCGGTCGAGATCCTCGCCGGCTTCGTCGAGCCGCTGGATGTCGAGGAGCTGTGCCTGGGCGGCGGGCTGGGCGTGCCCTACGTCGAGGGCGAGGAGGCGCCGTCGATCACCGAGTGGGCCGCCGTACTCCATGCCGCGTGCGCCGGCGCCGGCATCACGGCCCGGGTCACGGTCGAGCCGGGCCGGGCCATCGCCGCCGCCGCCGGCCTCACCCTGTACCGGGTGGGCACCATCAAGGACATCCCGGGCGTACGGACCTACGTCTCCGTCGACGGCGGCATGTCGGACAACCCCCGGCCCGTGCTCTACGGCAGCGGCTACGAGACGTTCCTGCCCCGCGCCACGCTGGCCGAGCGGCCCCGGACCGTCACCGTGGTCGGGAAGCACTGCGAGTCGGGCGACATCGTCGTGCGCGATGCTCACGTGCCCGCCGACCTCGCCGTCGGCGACGTCCTCTGCACCCCGGTCACCGGCGCCTACGGACACTCCATGGCGTCGAACTACAACAAGGTGCCCCGCCCGCCGGTGGTGTTCGTCGCCGGTGGCGAGGCCAGGGTGGTCGTCCGGCGGGAGACGTTCGACGACCTCCTGCGCCTCGACGCCTGACCGTTTGGTCAATCGGGGGTCGAATATGGCCGCGGATTGACCAAACCGGTGTTGGGGGCGCTACTGCTCGGTTTGGTCGGCAAGCTCGGCAAGGGCAAGCCGTATGAGGCGCTCTGCCCAAATGCCAATCCGGCGCTGGGCCGCCGGGGTGATGAGTGGGTGCACGTCCTGGATACGGAGGTCGATGCTCTCGGTGTAGCGACTGGCGTCCAGTCGAAACGCAAAAGTGGGCTCTGGCTCGTCAGATATCAACACATCGAGCGCGGTCTTCACACTGCCGGATCCGTTCTCAGCAGACCGCGCCAGGGAAAACGTCACCGCCCGTGGGCTTCTGACGAGCCGAAATCCTGACGGTAACTGGGATCGGTTGGCGCGATGAAGGAAGACTCGCCGGGCGATATCTGGCGGCAGTGATGCGTCGTCGAGCGCCCGTTCCGTTGCCGCGCGTATCCCCACCAAGAGGCGCTCGAAAAGAACTCTCTCACGATCACCTTCGGGGTTTCCCAGCCGGTCCAGTGATGCGTCGAGCTCTGGGGCACCCGCGGTCGCAAGCCGCTCCGCCAGCTCGAGCTGCAGGTCGACCGCCCGGTCAAGGACGAAGTCGACGAACCGTTGAGGATCGCCGCCGTCGGTTGACGCCAAGGCGTCCAGGTAGGTGCCCTTCTGGTCGGCCCAGACCACCAGTGGCAGGGAGGTCGCCCGAAGGAGGAACACAGATGCGAGAACCCGAGCGGTTCGGCCGTTCCCGTCGGCGAACGGGTGGATGGCGGCCAACGCGTAGTGCGCGTAGGCCGCCTGGACCACGGGATGAGCCACCACGAATGCCTCTGAACGAAGCTCCTCGACGAGGCGATGCATCTCCTCGGGTGTGGCCTCTACCGGAGCGAAGGCGTGAACGCTGCCGTCGGCCTTCACGACGTGGTTCGGGTGTCGCTTGTACGTGCCCTTGCGCAGCTCGTGTAGCTGCGGACCCTGCGGCGTACGCACTGCGTAGGTGTCCTGCTCCGCACACACTACTTCGTGGAGGCGCCGAATCCAGGCCTCGCTGATCGGCGTCAATGTTGTCGCCGCGTCGAGCGCAAGGTCGTAGGCCCGGCGCTGAGCCATGACGAGACTCGCGACCTCCGGGCCCTTTTCCTGGGTGATCTCCGCTTCCCAGGCCGCGGCCATGGCTGCGACCGACACCGTGAAGCCGCGGTCGGTGTCGTACAGCCCCTCAATGGCGCCGGTGTCGACGGCGGCAGTGCGCATCGCCTGCTCGATCATCTCGTCGAGCGCGCCCGCCGGCGCCGTGGCGTTGCGCTCGGCAAGGAGCGCCAGCGTCTCGCTCCACAGGCCAGCGGGGATGACGGCATCGGCCCACCCGGCGAAGGTCGGTACTCCCTTGTACTGGGCGTCGATTCGGCGGACCTCGGCAGCTGTCAGCACGCTGGGAGTGGTCACAACTCGATTCTCCCGCAGACCGCCCGCTGTAGCGTGGACGGGATGGACGGGAACTCGACCGTGCGCGTCGGCGTGCTGGGGTACGGCAACGTCGGGGCGGCCGTCGTCGCCCTCATCGGGGAGAACGGGGACACGATCGCCGCCCGTACCGGGCTCCGCCTTGAGGTGGCTCGGGTGGCCGTGCGTGACCTGTCGAAAGCCCGCACCGGGTTCAGCGGGTTCACCGACGACGCCGCGTCCGTCGTCACCGACCCGGACGTCGACCTGGTGGTGGAGGTCATCGGCGGGATCGACCCTGCCAAGTCGCTCGTGCTGGCCGCGCTGGAGGCGGGCAAGCCGGTCGTCACCGCCAACAAGGAGCTCATGGCCGCCTACGGCGCCGAGCTGTTCGACGCCGCGGCCAAGGCCGGCGTCGACCTGCTCTTCGAGGCGGCCGTCGCCGGCGCCATCCCGCTCATCCGGCCGCTCCGGGAGTCGCTGGCCGGCGACCGCATCACCCGGGTGCTGGGCATCGTCAACGGGACGACGAACTTCATCCTCACCCGCATGACGGAGTCGGGCCAGACATTCGCCGAGGCCCTCGCCGAGGCCCAATCACTGGGCTACGCCGAGCGCGACCCCACCGCCGACGTGGAAGGGCACGACGCGGCGGCCAAGGCGTCGATCATCGCCAGCCTGGCGTTCGGGGTGCGCGTCGTTGCGTCGGACGTGTACCGCGAGGGCATCACCGGCGTGTCCGCCGACGACATCCGCATGGCCGGCCGGCTGGGCTACGTGGTCAAGCTGCTCGCCGTGATCGACGCCGTGAACGGCGAGGTGGCGGTCCGTGTGCACCCGACCATGGTGCCGGCGGCCCACCCGCTGGCGTCGGTGCGGGAGGCGTTCAACGCCGTCTTCGTCGAGGGCGCCGCCGCCGGCGAGCTAATGTTCTACGGGCGGGGTGCCGGCGGGCGGCCCACGGCCAGCGCCGCCCTCGGCGACGTGATCGACGCCGCCGCAAACCTCCGCCAGGGGACCTCGGCCGGCGTGCCGGGCCTGGCCTCGGCCCGCATCCGCCCGATGGACGAGGTCCGTTCGCAGTACTACCTGTCCCTCGACGTGGCCGACCTCCCCGGTGTGCTGGAGCAGGTCGCCGCCGCCTTCGCCCGCCACCTGGTGTCGATCGTCCAGGTCCTGCAGGTGGGCATGGGCCAGGAGGCACGGCTGGTGCTGGTCACCCACACCGCCTACGAGCGGGACATGCAGGCCACCGTCGCCGAGCTCCGGGACCTCGACCACGTCGACCGGGTCGGCACGCTCCTGCGGGTGATCGGCGGCGAGCAATGAGCGAGCCGGAGGCGAGCGAATCAATGAGCACAGCGCCCCGGTCAGCGGGGCGCCCGCCGAAGGCGGGAGCCCGATGACGCGACCGGGCTGGCGGGGGCTGATCGAGGAGTACCGCGAGTTTCTGCCGGTCGACGTCAACACGCCGGTGGTGACGCTGCTCGAAGGGGCGACGCCTCTGGTCCACGCCCCCCGGCTGTCGGAGTGGGTTGGTGCCGACGTCTGGCTGAAGGTCGAGGGGGCCAACCCCACGGGGTCGTTCAAAGACCGCGGCATGACACTCGCCATCTCCAAAGCGGTGGAGGAGGGGGCCAAGGCCGTCGTCTGCGCCTCGACCGGCAACACGTCGGCGTCGGCGGCGGCCTACTCCACGAGGGCCGGCTTGAGGTGCGTGGTGCTGATCCCAGAGGGCTACATCGCCCTGGGCAAGCTGGCCCAGGCCTTGGTGCACGGGGCCCGGGTGCTGCAGATCCGGGGCAACTTCGACAACGCCCTCGACCTCGTCCGCGAGCTGGGGGACCGTGAGCCGGTGACGATCGTCAACTCGGTCAACCCGTACCGCATCCAGGGCCAGCAGACAGGAGCGTTCGAGGTGGTCGACGTGCTGGGCGACGCCCCCGACGTCCACTGCATCCCCGTCGGCAACGCCGGCAACATCACCGCCTACTGGATGGGCTACCGGCGCTTCCAGGACGCCGGCCGGTCGACGAAGCTGCCGGCCATGCTCGGCTTCCAGGCCGAGGGGGCGGCGCCGATCGTCCTGGGCCACCCCGTCGAGGACCCCGACACCATCGCCACCGCCATCCGCATCGGGAACCCGGCGTCCTGGCGGGGCGCCGTCTCCGCGGCGTCGGAGTCGGGCGGCGGCATCCACGCCGTCTCCGACGCCGAGATCCTGGCCGCCTACCGGCTCCTCGCCGGCACCGAGGCCGTCTTCTGCGAGCCGGCGTCGGCCGCCTCGGTCGCCGGCCTGCTCAAGGTCGGCGTGCCCGAGGGCACCCGCACCGTCGTCTGCACCCTCACCGGCCACGGCCTCAAGGACCCCGACCGGGCCATCGCCGAGATCGCCGTCCCGTCGCCGGTCGACGCCGACATCGGCGCCGTCCGAGCGGAGTTGGGGCTGTGACCCGCTCGATCTGGCTGCAGCTACGTGCCTATAGGCACGTCAGTGCAGCCAAATCGGCGTGAAGTACAAGTACGTCGTCTGCGTGCCGGACGGGGCCGCGGACGAGCCCCTCGAGGAGCTCGGGGGGCGGACGCCCCTGGAGGCGGCCCACCTGCCGACGTTCGCCGCCCTGGCCCGCCGGGCCGAGGTGGGCCGGGCGGCCACCATCCCAGAGGGGTTCCCGCCGGGTAGCGACGTCGGGAACATGTCGATCCTGGGCTACGACCCGGCGATTTACCACACCGGTCGGGCGCCGATTGAGGCCGCGGCCATGGGCCTCCAGCTGGACGACGACCAGGTCGCGTACCGCTGCAACCTCGTGACCGTCGGCGCGGGCGGCACCATGGACGACTTCGCCGGCGGCCATCCGTCCACCGAGGCGGCACGACCCGTGCTGGAGGCGCTCCAGCAGGAGTTGGGCGGCGCCGGCGTCGAGTTCCACGCCGGCGTGCAGTACCGCCACATCCTCGTGACACCGGCCGACTGGGCCGGCGCCGACTGCACGCCGCCCCACGACCTCACGGGCAAGCCGGCGGTGTGGCCGACGGGGCCGGCGGCGCCGAAGCTGCGGGAGCTCATGGACGCGTCCCGGGAGGTCCTGGTCCGGTTCGCCGACACAGTCGCCGCCAACTCCATCTGGCTCTGGGGCCAGGGCCGCCGGCCCCGCCTGCCCTCGTTCAAGGACACCTACGGCCTGCAGGCCGGGATGGTCAGTGCCGTCGACCTGGTCCGCGGCCTGGGCGCCCTCACCGGGATCCGCCGGGCTGACGTCGCCGGCATCACCGGCTGGTACGACACCGACTACGAGGCCAAGCGCGACGCCTGCCTGAAGAGCCTGGCCGACGGCGACGATCTGTTCCTCATCCACGTCGAGGCCAGCGACGAGGCGGGCCACGCCGGCAACGTGGCGGAGAAGGTCAAGGCCCTGGAGAACTGGGACCGGCGGATCCTGCGGCCCCTGGTCGACGCCCTCGACATGGACGACTTCCGCCCGTGGCGCCTGCTCCTTCTGCCCGACCACGCCACGCCGCTGGCCCTGCGTACGCACACGTCCGACTCGGTGCCCTACATGCTCGTCGACTCCGAAGTCGACGGCGCCGGCGGCGTGTACACCGAGGCCGCCACCGCACAGTGCGCGCCGGTCCCGGGGCACACCCTCATGAACCACCTCGTCACCCAGGGGCCCTAGATCAGGGTCATCGTGCTCGTTGACGGCGAGCACTACCCACCGGTCGTGCGGGCTGCCGTCGAACGCCTGCCGGCGCTCGTGCCGGGCGCCGAGGTCGTCGGTGCCGTCCTTCTGGGCGGCGGCGAGAAGCTGGCCGGCCAGCTGGAGATCGGCCTGCCGGTGGTCGAGCGAGCCAACCCCCACGACGCCCTGGCCGCCGGCCTGGCCCGCTTCGAGCCCGAGCTGGTCTTCGACCTGTCCGACGAGCCGGTGATCGACGCCCGTGTCCGCCTGCGGCTGGCCACCCAGGCCCTCCTGGCCGCGGTGCCCTACCAGGGGGCCGACTTCCGGCTCGACCCCCCGCCCCGGCCCCCAGTCGCCACGAAGCCCACCGTCGCGGTCATCGGCACCGGGAAGCGGACCGGCAAGACCGCCGCCTCGGCCCAGATGGCCCGGGCCCTGGCCGCCGCCGGCCGCCCGCCGGTCGTGGTGGCGATGGGCCGCGGCGGCCCCGCGGAGCCGGAGCTGATCGACCCCCACCGCTTTGACCTGTCTGCCGCCGGCCTGGTGGCCCTGGCTGCGTCGGGCCGTCACGCAGCCAGCGACCACCTGGAAGGCGCCCTCATGGCCGGCGTGGTCACCATCGGCACCCGCCGTTGTGGGGGTGGTCTGGCCGGCGCCCCGGTGGACAGCACGTTCGCCGCCGGCGTGGAGCTGGCGAACGGGCGACCCGAGTCGCTGTTGGTTCTCGAGGGCAGCGGGGCGGCAGTGCCTCCGGTCCACGCCGACGCGACACTGTGCGTGGTGCCGGCGTCCGCCGATCCGGAGCTGGTGACCGGTTACCTCGGTGCCTACAAGCTTCTGCTTGCCGACCTGGTGGTCGTGACGATGGCCGAGGCCGGGACGGCCGCCGGCGGCGTCGGGCCCGCCATCCGGCGCGTCGCCCCCGGCGTCGACCTCGTCGAGACGGTGCTGCGGCCGTTCCCGCTCGAGCCGGTCGCCGGCCGCAGCGTCTTCTACGTCACGACGGCCCCGCCGGCGGCCGGCGAGCACCTCGTCGGCCACCTCGAGGGGCGCCACGGCGCCAAGGTCATCGGCACGTCGCACAACCTGGCCCGTCGCTCGCAGCTGGCCGACGACCTCGGGCGAATGGAGGGCGCGGACATCCTGCTCGTCGAGCTGAAAGCGGCGGGAGTCGACATGGCCGCCCGGGCCGCGCTGGAGCGGGACATGGACGTGGTCTTCTGTGACAATCGCGTCGTCGGCGCGGCGGGTGCCGATCCGTCGTTCGACGAGCGTGCCCTCGCGTTGGCCGAGCTGGCGGTCGCCCGGTTCGACGCCGGCCGTCCGTAGCGATCCGGGCTGTGCGAGGATCTGGCGTGGACGAGCCCGGGTCGCCGGCCCCGTGGCGGCGCGTGCGCCCCTGGCAGTGGGCCCTGATCGCGCTCACGGTGGTCGCAGTCGTGGGCGCGGCGTTTGTCTTCGTCGGTCGGGACGACGGCGGATCCGGCGCCGATACGGCGTGCCGTGCCGTGGTTCGTGCCGTTCGGGAATCGAGCGACGGATCGCTGTCCAAGGAGTCGGTGCTCGACGTGGTCCGCAGGCAGGGCGCTGTCGCGCAGGCCGCCGCCGCGACGGATCCGGCGGCCGCGGCCATCGCCATGGCCATCGATGAGATGCGGGTGAACATGGAAGCCGGTCGCCCGTGGCCGAGCGTGGTCGTGCTGTACGCGCGCTGCGGGTAGGCCTGTCACGAAAGTTCAATAGGCCAAACGCCCTATTAGGTGGGTGATGGGGCTTGACGACACAGAGTGCATGTTCGCTCACTCTCTGTCACATCGGGTTCGGGTCACCGCCCTGTCGGCGACGCTGCTGCTTTCTGGCTTTGCGTTGCTCGACACCACGACAGCGGGTGCCGCCCCCCGTCAGGTGCCCCTGCCGCCGGAGCACGTCGTCGCTCCGGGCGGGGCGGCGCCGGCAACGGCGAAGGTCGACCCGAACCTCCCGGCGGACGACCCGGCCGCGGGCGTCGTCCGCCAGGGCCTGGCCATCGGCCGGGCCGATGGCAAGTGCAAGGGCCTCCTCGAGGCCGTCATGCCCGACGGGTCGTCGCAGTGCACCCACGGCCCCGACCCGGCGCCCAACGGTGTCGACGTCCGCAAGGTCCGCTCGGTCGAAGACATCGCCCTGGCCACCAAGGGCTCCTCGCAGCTGGCCGCCACCACCGGCGCCACTGTTCCCTGCTACGGCGACGGCGTCACCGGCAACCGGGTGCAGGCCATCTACGCCCGTTCGTCGGACAAGCCCGACCGGTTCTCCAGCATCTCGCCCATGATCCCGCAGTGGGCCGCCAACGCCGACGCCATCTTCAACAACAGCGCAGCCAAGACGGGCGGTATCCGGCACCTGCGCTGGGTCACCGCCGCCGGCTGCACCCTCGACATCGCCCGGGTGACCCTGTCGCCCACCGGCGACGACAACATGTCCAACACCGAGTTGGAGCTGCAGTCCCTCGGCTTCGACCGGGCCGACCGCAAGTACATGATCTGGATGGACGCCAACGTGTACTGCGGGCTCGGCGACATTCGCTACGACGACTCGCCCGGTGTCGACAACATGAACAACTACGGCACCAGCTGGGCCCGGGTCGACAGCGGCTGCTGGGGCTACTACGACTCGCCCGAGGCCCACGAGATCATGCACATGCTGGGCGGGGTGCAACCCACCGCCCCCCACGCCAGCTACGCCTGGCACTGCACCGATGAGAGCGACCGCATGTGCTACTCCGACGGCCCCGGCGTCACGATGACCTACCCGTGCGCCTCCAGCGAGCTCCTGTTCGACTGCAACAACGACGACTACTTCCACACCGCCCCGTTGCCCACCAGCTACCTCGGCACTCACTGGAATGCGGCGATGAACGTGTTCCTCGAGACCACCGGCGACGCGGCGACAACGACCACCACCGTCCCACCGAGTACGACGACCACGAGCACCTGGTCCGGCTCCTTCAAGGCCGGCGCCCTGTCGAAGGTCTACAGCTTGACCAGCGGCGCCGGCACCATGGTGTCGACGGCCACCGGCACGCCGAGCACCTCGACGCTGACCATCGTGGTCAAGAGCTCGACGGGCACGATCGTCGGCCAGAAGAGCGGCCCCTCCGGCGTGTCGCTTTCCGTTCCCGTCGCGGCAGGCAGCTACACCGTGACCATCAGCGGGGCCAAGAACGCCACGTACAACCTCTCGGTGACCCGCCCGAACTAGTGCCCTGACCACGAACGTTCGCCGCGTTCGTGGGTTTCCCGTCCGTGGCCGCCGTCGCCGCCGAAGGCGGCCCCTCCGGCAGCGGACACGAGGGAGGGACAGGGCGGAGGCGGCGCGAGCTCCGCTCGCCCGCCGGAGCACGATCACTTCGACCGAATGGAGTGAGCGAAGCGAACGAATGAGGTCGAGGCACTAGACGGCGAACCGGAACGCGGAACGGGGGGCCCATGTGGGCCCCCCGTTCGGCTTTGATCGAGCCCTTCGAGCTGCTCGTGAAGCTGCTAGAGGACGCAGATCACGTCGACGACGGTCCCGACGAATCTCGGGTTCCCACCGCCGGTGATGCTTGTCACCTGGACCAGGACGATGGCGTCGATGTTGCCTTTGGCCTTATAGGTGCCATCCGACGTGACCTGCTTGGTCACGAGGATGGCGACCTTCTGGCCAATGGTGACCGCAGTGTTGGAGGTGTTCCCCCCCTTGGAGCCCCACAAGCCACCGCAGTCGGCGGTCGCCGGGATCGTCGTCTCGGCGAAACCCTTGAAGGCGGAGTCGCCCGAGTCGCCCAGGGACATCGTGTTCTGGGCGCTCCAGGTCGGGTGGTTGAACGTCACGCTGTTCGGCGCCGGCGGCGAGGTGAACGGCCCCGGGGTCAGCCCAGCGTTGGTGTCGCCGACGACGTAGAAGCCGACCGCCGGGAAGGGCACGACGCCGACCGTCAGCTCGCCCTTGACGCACACGCCGTTGACCCGGAAGGGCTGGGGGTTGGCCACGAAGTTGTAGCCAGGGGCGACGGTGCCGTCAGCGTTGAACTTGACGATCCGGCCCGAGTAGAAGTCACCGGCGACGAACGCCCCACCGCCGGAGTCGACGCTCACCGAGAACCACCCGTTGCCGTAGACCGGGTGCGGCGAGACTCCCGTGCCGTAGGTGTTCATGACCGAGGTGCCGGCGGCGTTGAGCACCTTGATGTTCTGGGTGTCGGCGACCATGAGGAACCCGGGGGTGCTGGTGCCGTTCCCGAAGACGTTCCCGCCCTGGAGCAGCCGGATGCCGTAGTACCGCGAACTTGCCGCGCCGGTGTGGTAGATGCCCTGGGTGCCGGTGCCGCCGCCGGGGGCCGTGGAGGTGATCGTGAAGGTACGGATCACGTTATCTTCAGAGGTGTAGTAGATCGTGTCCTGGTCGGGGGCCAAGTCGATCGAGTCCACGCCCCGTGCGCCCCGGGTCAGCTCCCACTTGCCCAGCAGGACATTGGCCTTGCTGTACTTGAGCAGGTTGGCCTGCCCGAGGGGGGCATCGACGAGGCCGACGAAGAAGTCACCGGCCGTGTTGAACACGATCGTCTCCGGGTGGCCGGGGGACACGAGACTGGTGTCGATGACCTGGGCTGCGACGGGCGGAAGCCCGTGGGTCGCACCCGCGTCGGTGGAGATGACGATCTTGTTCTCGTGCCAGACCGTGGTGTAGAGGTTCACCGGCCCAGGCGGGTTGCCAGCGGGGTTGAAGCCGCAGCCCGCCGTGAAGCCGCCGTCCGGCCGACCGATCGTGCCCACCTGCAGGAGATCGCCGGTGGCACCCGTCGACGAGTACTGCTGGTACTGACCGTTGCTGATCGCGGCGTAGACGTTGCCGTTCACCCACGGGTGGGCGAAAGCGGCAAGCGGCGTGAGGCCGATCCAGCCGGCGACGAGCACAGGGAGGAGCCCCAGCGCCCACCGACTCTTTCTGTTCGAGGTCTTCATGTCGTTCATCCCAGCTCCAGTGTGTGTGTTCTTGTCATCTGACTGTCCGATTTGACGCTTTTGGCTCAAGCGGAAAAATGTCTCAAGTTGTCTTCGCTGGCTGCCGAGAAGTCTGGAAAGGATCCCATCCCCTGCCTGACAAGCCTCGTTGGAAGGACGAGGCCCTCGGAAACCCGGTTCGGCACCGGGCCCGGAAGCGGTTGGTCGCGCGCCAGAGCGACAACACGATCCCGACGCCCGCCAGCCCCAGTCAAACCTCCCTCTCGACCCGTAGCTTGTTTGCCTCATCTCACTGTGGGGTAGTAAACGGCGGTTTGTCAATGCACCCCCGAGGGTATCTCGTGCCGCGCGACTGATATCGTCGCTGCAGGGAGCGGGACGTTCGGAGAGCCGGGCCCGTGGCCTGTGCCACCGTACCGAGCGGACGAACATGAGATCAGTGACCAACCGCCACGTCGTCGTCACCGACAACGAGTACGAGCTGCCCTACTCGAAGGGGCTGATGGCGTCGGCGATCATGGCCACTGGGCTGGCGCCGGCCCGCTCCTTCGGGGTGGCCGAAGTGATCGAGGAGCGGCTGGAGGAGTCGGGGGCGCCGTCCATCACCCGCGAGGCGCTGAACGCCCTCGCCCTCGACGTCCTCCGAACCGAGGTCGGCGACCGCTACGCCGAGTCGTTCGCGAAGTGGCAGATGGTGCAGCGCCTCGACATCCCGCTGGTCATCCTGCTCGGTGGGGCTACCGGGGTCGGCAAGTCCACCATCGCCACCATGCTCGCCAGCCGGTTGGGCATCACCCGCGTCATCCCGACCGACGCAGTAAGAGAAGTCATGCGGTCGATGTTCACCGCCGAGCTGTTCCCGACGCTGCATACGTCGTCCTTCGACGCCGCCCGCCTCGTCCGCAACCCGCTGCCCCGCAGCGCCGACCCGGTCGTGATCGGCTTCCGGGAGCAGACGTCGGCGGTGAGCGTCGGCATCGACGCCCTGATCCAACGGGCTATCGACGAGGGGACCGACCTGATCCTCGAGGGCGCCCACTTGGTACCGGGCTTCCTCGACTACAGCCGGTTCAAGGGGAAGGCGGTGGTCGTCCCGCTGGTAGTCACCGTCGACGAAGTCGACGTCCACCGCAGCCACTTCCTCCAGCGGGCCCGGGAGTCGCGCAACCGGCCGGCCGAGCGCTACCTCGAGCTCTTCGACAACATCCGCAAGATGCAGCGGTACGTGAAGTCGCTTGCGCTGCAGCACGGGGTGCCCATCGTCCCGTCCTACAACCTCGACTCCACGCTGTCGCAGATCATCGACCTGGTGGTCGGTCAGGCGATCGACGCGGTCCCCGCAGTGGATGGTGACGGGCAGCCTCTCATCGCAGGCGGCGCTCCGTAGGGGCGAATGGCGGTATGCTGGGAATGCTGAATCCCGGCGCTACCAGGCTCAGCAGGCTCAGCAAGACGCTTCCGGCTGTATTTCACGGCGTCGGACGCTGGCCTGGCCTCCGGTGATGGCGCACTTCTTTGTCCGAACCGCCGGCCCCCCTTCTCGTACCCGGGCCCGCACGTACTTTCCCAGCCCCTTGGAGGCGAACTCATGAGGACCGTCGAGCCGCGATGAGCATCGTCCCCCAACCGCCGCTCGAGCGGTCCGTGCTCGAGCGCAAGGAGCGCGACGAGCTGGCCACCATCGCCGAGGCGATGGGCGTCAAGCCGTCGGCCCGTGCGTCGAAGTCGACGCTCATCGACCACATCCTCCGCGAGGCCGGCATCGAGACCGCCCCCGAGGAGAAGCCCCGCCGGACCAGGGTCACCAAAGCCGCCGCCGCCCGGGTGACCAACGGCGCCGACCAGCCCGCACTGTCCCTCGACGAGGCCGCTGAGGCTGCTGCGCCGCCGGCGACGTCCGACGACCAGCCCTCGCCGGCCGTCGTGGACGCCATTGCCGAGGCCGCCGGCGCCGTCACCGGCCCGTCGGCCGCCAACGGGAGCGCTCCGGTCGACGTCCAGATGGACACGACGCCGGCCGAACGCGCCGACGATGGCGGGAACCGTGCCGAGGACGGCGGCCGAGCCGACACCCGTGGCGGCGACGCCGACGGCAATGCCGACGGCCCGAGGGCGGAGGCCCCGAGGGCCGACGCCGGCGCCCGCACCGACGACCGACCGCGGGAGGGCGGGCCCCGGCCCGAGCATCGTCCCGGCCCCGGCGGCCCCCAGCCCCAGCCGCCGTTCGACGCCAACGACCCCGCCAACCGTCGGGGCCGGCGCCGGCGGGGCCGTGAGCGGGGCGAGCGCGAGGTCGTCCCCGAGCGGGGCGGCACCGGCGAGCCGCAGTACCAGGGCGAGCCCATCCCCGTGGAGGGTCTGCTCGACCTGCGCGAGGAGGGCTTCGGCTTCCTGCGCACGAACGGCTACCTGGCCAGCCAGCACGACGTGTACGTGTCGCTGAGCCAGGTCCGCCGCTTCGGCCTGCGCAAGGGCGACACGATCAAGGGCGCCAGCCGACCCGCCGGCAGCAGCGAGAAGTACCCCGCCCTGCTACGCATCGACACCGTGAGCGGCATGACCGCCGACGAGGCCCGCCAGCGCCCCCGCTTCGAGGACCTCACCCCGCTCTTCCCGGACGAGAAGCTGCGCCTCGAGGTCCCGGGCGAGGCCGGCAACATGGTGGCCCGCATCTGCGACCTGGTGTCGCCGATCGGCAAGGGCCAGCGGGGCCTGATCGTCTCGCCACCCAAGGCGGGCAAGACCACGGTCCTGAAGCAGATCGCCCACTCCATCGAGGTCAACAACCCGGAGGTGCACCTGATGGTGCTCCTGGTGGACGAGCGGCCCGAGGAGGTCACCGACATGCGGCGGTCGGTGAAGGGCGAGGTCATCGCCTCGACGTTCGACCGCCCGTCCGACGAGCACACCCAGGTCGCCGAGCTGGCCAGCGAGCGGGCCAAGCGTCTGGTCGAGATGGGCAAGGACGTGGTGATCGTCCTCGACGGCATCACCCGCCTGGCCCGGGCCTACAACCTGGCCGCGCCCACCACCGGGCGCATCATGTCGGGCGGTCTGGCCACCGACGCCCTGTATCCCCCCAAGAAGTTCTTCGGTTCGGCCCGGAACCTGGAGGAGGGCGGGTCCCTCACCATCCTGGCCACCGCCCTCATCGAGACCGGCTCCAAGATGGACGAAGTCATCTTCGAGGAGTTCAAGGGCACCGGCAACATGGAGCTGCGCCTCGACCGGCGTCTGGCCGAGCGCCGGATCTACCCGGCGCTCGACGTCAACGCCAGCTCCACCCGCCACGAGGAGCTGCTCTTCGCCCCTAGCCAGCTGCACCAGGTCTGGAAGCTGCGCCGGGTGCTCAACGCCCTCGAGCCCGGCGCCGGCCTGGAGCTCCTGATGGACAAGATCAAGCACACCAAGAGCAACGACGAGTTCCTGAGCGAGATCGCCAAGGCGCCGTAGGAGTACCTTGCCGCCATGGACGGATGGCGGGACGTCACGATCGACGACGGTGACGGCCCACTGGGGGCTGAGGAGCTGCGCGCCTTCTTCGACGGCGCCGAACCGGAGTGGCGCCACGCCCGGGCGCCGGAGATCCCCCGCCGGCAGGTGGTGGGCGAGGCGGTAGCCAGGCTCACCGCGCCGACGGTCCAGACCATGGTGCTGCTCGCCGGCCCCGCCGGACAGGGCCGGACCACCGCGGTCCGCCAGGCGGCCGTCGACCTTGCCGCCCAGGGCCACCGCGTGCTCTTCCGGTCCCCGGACGCCGGCCTCGACGCCTCCGCCGTCGCCGCCCTGCCGCCGGGGCCCGTCTACGTGCTCGTCAGCGACGACGCCGAGCAGGTCTCGGCCGGGCTCGAGGCGGGGGTCGAGGCTCTCTGCCGGGCCGGGCGGCGCGACGTCCACTGGCTGCTGACCGCACGGGAGGACGACTGGCGGGTCGCGTTCCGGGGCGACGGCCGGGGGGGCTTCGAGCCGTCCTGGGACCGCCTGATCGACCTATGGCCCGCCCGGGGCGCCCGCACCACCGCCCTTGCCGTCACCGCGGACGACGCCCGCATGATCGTGGACGCGTGGGCCAGCGGGCCGACGGCCGAGGCGTTGGAGGAGAAGGCCGCTGACGGCCTGCTGGGTGCATCGCTCGACCTCCGCCACGGTCCTGACGGGTTGGGCATGCACGTGCGGTCGGCGCTCGACGGACTGCCCGCCGGCGTGACCCGGGCCTTCCGGTACGCCGCGGTCGCCGGCGCGGTGGGGATCGACGACGTCGACCTGGGGGCTGTGGCCACGCTCGCCGGCGTGGACCGGATGACCGCCGCCGAAACGCTCGGCGCGACGGGACTGGCGTCGGCCACCGCGGCCGGCGTCCTGCGCGTCCGCCACCCCTCCCTCGCCCGGGCCGGCTTCGCCCTGGTCGACCACGGCGACATCCGCGGGCTGCTCGGGGACCTCGTGCGCACGGGCGCCAGCAGGGCGGTCATGACCTGCGCGCCCACGCTGTCGGCCCGGCTGCAGAAGCTGGACGTCCCTCCCGATCGCGCCGACGAGATCGCCCGTACCTGCGCCGACATCGCCGCGACCACGTCGGGCCGCCTCCTCTTCACCCTCGCCCGGGCCGTGACGTACCGGCGGGCGGGCGGCACGGCGGAGGCGGCCGGTTTCCTGGGCGCCGCCCTCCCGTCTGCCGCCGGCGCCGAGGACTGGGGCGTGCTCGGCCGGCAGTACCTGCTGGAGCTGAGCCAGGCGCGGGCCGACATGGACCTGGAGGACGAGGCCATCGGCCTGGCCGTCCTGGCCCTGGCCGACGTACCCGGCCTGGACCAGCCGACCACAACCGACGTCAAGCTGGCCCTGGCCCAGCTCGGCGTGCTCTGCATGCAGCTCGACGACTTGGAAGGGCGCCACCTCCGGCTGCTCCAGGCGGCATCTCATCTCGGGCCTCGGTTCACGCCGAAGTGGGACCAGCGGACGCGGAGCGACTTCCGCCGTTTCGGCGTGTTCGCCGACGATGCCGGCGTGCCGGCCTGCTCGCTGACCGACGCCTTCACGTGGTTGGGCGACGAGCTGGAGACGGCCGTCACCGCGCCGCTGGCCGCCGGCGTCGTTGTTGGCGGCCCCCCGGGGTTGCGCCAGCTCCAGGCGGCCCTCGGCGCCATCGCCACCCACTGACCAGCGCGGCGGGCAGACTTGGCGGAGTGGAGCTGCTGATCGCCCGCAACCCCGACCCGGACAGCTCGTTGCCGTTCCTTCTCTGGGTGCCGATCGGCGACGGGCTGGTGTTCCGGACGAAGGGCACCTGGCCCCGGACGGCGGCGCTGTACTGCCACCCGGTGCCCGTCGTGGAGTGGCCGGAGGAGCCCGAGGTCGTCGAGCGCGTCGTTCTGCGGGCGTGCACCCGCCGGGGGGCGGCGATCGACGTCGTTGCCGACCGGGGCCGGGAGCAGCGGTCCCAGATCGTGTTCACCAACGCCCGGGGCCGCCAGATGGTCTTCTGGCAGTCGCCCCGCACCGCCAGGCAGGCCAAGCCCGACGTGCGCATCCCCACGGCGCGGGCCGCGGGCATCGTCGAGCTGGAGGTCCTGGTCGACGCCCACGAGCGCTATCCCTATGCGTTCACGGGCCAGCAGGTCCGGACCGTGCGCCGGGGCCTGCCGTGCGGGGACTACGCGGTCGCCGCCGGCGGCAAGCTCGTCGCCTCCGTCGAGCGAAAGTCGCTGGAGGACCTGGTGTCGAGCGTGACGAGCGGCCGCCTCCGCTTCGCGCTGGGGGAGCTGGCCGCCCTGCCCCGGGCCGCGGTCGTCGTCGAGGACCGGTACTCCCGGATCTTCGCGCTGCAGCACGTGAAGCCGGCGAAGGTCGCCGACGACCTGGCCGAGCTCCAGGTCCGCTGGCCGACGATCCCGATCGTCTTCTGCGAGACCCGCAAGCTGGCCGAGGAGTGGACGTACCGCTACCTCGCCGCCGCGCAGGTGTGGGCGGAGGCCGAGCGGCCGGCCGTGGCGCGGGTCGGCGCCGGCGAGGACGGCGCTGCCGCCGGCGCACCGGTGCCGGCGCCGTCGACGGCCGAGCTGCGGTCGTGGGCCCGGGCCCGGGGGCTGGACGTCTCCGACCGGGGCCGGCTGCGCCCGGAGATCCACGAGGCGTGGCACCAGGCGAACCGCGCGTAGCCGCCCCCCAGCGCGTGCCGTCAGCCCGTCAGCTGCAGACCATGTTGGCCGTGCACGGGCTCGGGTTTCCGTTGGCGGATGCCTTGTTGCCCCCCGCCGTCGTGACGGCTACGACGGCGAAGATGCCCCAGACGCCGTTGGAGGACGCCCGGGCCAACGGCTTGTTGGTACCGGACAGGGCCGGCTCCGCCCGAAGCCCACCGGGCCTGGCGGGACGCCGCCGTGCTCAGGGCTGACGAAGGATGAACTCGTGCATCCCCGGCACCGTGAAGGCGAGCAGTCCCCGTTCCGGGGCGTAGCACGGCCCTTGTCGATGACCTCCTCGCGGGCGACGGAGATGTCCGACGTCCGCCGCTTGCCGAGCGCCCGGGGCGATGTCGCCCACCGGCGCCGGCCCGTCGCCTCCCAGCGTGGCCAGCGCCCCGAGCACGGCCACGGGCAGCGGCACCTCGGCCTGGCCGGTCAAGTGGACGGCCGTGTTGAGCGCAGCCATGTCCTCCGGGGTGGCCTCCTGCAACTCGTCAATCAAGACGATCACGCCCGTACCCAGGTCTCGAGCCGTCTCGCCGAGGGCCTCGAACAACGCGGCCAGGTCATCCGAGAGCCGGCCAGAGTCCGCCACCCCGGATATCGGCTGGACGTCGACCCCCAGGCTCACGTTCCCCGACGGGTCGACCTTGACCGAGAAGGCCTTGAAGATGCCCAACAGCCGGCGTAGCCGGGGCTCCGGGTAGCGGCCGGTCGCCGTTCGCAGGCCCCGCAGGGTCGATAGAACGCCGTATCAGACCCTATAAGGTCCTATAAGATAATTTAAGATATCGACTTCTACAGGCTGAGAGTCGATGAGACGGGGGGAGCCCGGCGCCGGCAGTACGAACTCTCGTGACGCTCAGGAGCTGAACAGCACCTGGATCCAGCAGCCGCCGCCGGCGTCGGTCCAGGCACCGACGCCGATGAGCTGGAAGGCCCCGGTCAGGATGTTGCGGCGGTGTCCGGGTGAGGCCATCCAGCGGTCCTCCAGCAGGGCGGTGTCGCAGGGCTCGGCCGTGCCGACGTTGTCGCCCCAGGCGGCGGCCGGCCGGCAGAGGGTGACCGCGGCGCCGGCGCCGGGGTCATGCGCCAGGACGCCGCTGCGGGCCAGCTGCTCGGCGTAACGCGACGCCACGCCGTCGAGGCAGGCGTCTCGGGCCAGCGGGCCCAGGCCCTCGGCCCGACGGTCGCCGTTGGTCAGGGGGACGACCTCTGCTTCCCTCGCCGGCGCCCGCGCCGGGCCGGCGGGCCGCGTCGTCGTGGTGGTTGTCGTCACGGTGGTCGTCGTGGTCGTCGGGGGCGGGACGGTTGTCCTGGGGACCGAGGTGGACGAGGCTTCGGCCGGCGGGGCGCTCGCGCCCGCCGGTACGGCGGGGACCGGGTCGACGGCCAGGGTGGCCGCCGGCGCCGGCGCCACCCCGGTGGTCGCGGGGATCGCGGTCGGGGGCTCGCCGGCCGGCGTCGAGGCGGGGGTGAACGCGGCGGCCTCGGTCGCCGGCGGGTCGTTCGCCGGCGACGGCTCGATCTCCACGCGCGCCGGCGCCGGCGGCGCCCCGGTGACCGCCAGGCGTGTCGTCCGGGGCGACATCCGGTCGCCGCCGGCCAGCAACACGGCGGCACCGATGACCACGGCAACGAGCGCGAGGACCATCCCTCGGCCCGCGCCCGGCCCGCCCCGGAGCCTGGGGAACATGGCTGCACTCTCCCAGCCGGGCCCGAGGGCTGTCCATCCGGAAGGGGTCCCGCCGAGCGGATAGGCCCCGGGAACCCGGTATCCTTCTCGTCTCGACGAGGAGATCAACGATGAAGACTGCAACGCATCCCGACTACGTGACCGCCAGTGTCCGCTGCTCGTGCGGCAACACGTTCACCACCCGGTCCGTCAAGCCCGAGCTGCGCGTCGAGTTGTGCAACGAGTGCCACCCCTTCTTCACCGGCAAGCAGAAGCTGGTCGACACCGGTGGGCGCGTCGAGCGCTTCGAGCGTCGCTACGGCGCCCGGAAGGGCCAGGCCAAGAAGTAGCCCTTCTGGCGGGTCGTCGACGTTTCGGCTGGATACCCCGTTTGGTAGGTTGACCTCGCCGACTATGGCGGATCACGGGTTGTACGAAGAGGACATCTCGGCGCTCTGGGGGGCGCAGGACAGCGACGTGCTGCAACCTGCCCCGCTGGAATCCAGGGACCGGACCGAGGACGACGACCCGCATACGGTGGCGCTTCGGGAGGTCACGGACACCCTGCGGGCAGTGCAGGAGGACCTCGCTGCGCTGCGCCGGGAGGTCGGCCAGCTCCACGAGGCGGTCCAGGCCGCGAGGCTCTGGTTGCCGGTATCTGGCACCGGGAGCAGGTCGAGCTAGGATCTGTCCGGCCGGGAACCGAGAGTCGGGGAGCAACGCGTGGCGGAAATCGGTCAAGACACCGGCCGAGCCCGGGACAGGGCGGCACCGGATGAAGGCCGCATGCTCCGTTTCCTCGGGCGCCACCGCACGCCGGTCCAGGGGCTCATCGACGCTCTGGCGTGGACCATCGCCCTGGCGTTCGCCACCCTCTTCCGGTACGACTTCGACCTGGTGAACGGCCACTACGAGGGCCTGAGCGTGCTGATCCCGGTCGCCCTCGTGGTCCAGATGGTCGCCGGCCTGGCCTGCGGGCTCTACACGGGCCGCTCACGCTTCGGCAGCTTCGAGGAGGTGCTCTCCCTCGTCAAGGCGACGGTGTTCACGGTGGCCGCGGTCGCGGTCATCAACATCGTCCCGGACAAGCGGCTGGCACCGGCCAGCGCGCCGATCGTCGGCGGCGCGGTCGCCCTTGTGCTCACCGCCGGCGTGCGCTACTGCTGGCGGCTGGCCATCGAACGGCGGCGGCGGCCGACCGGCGACGGCTGCCACCGCCTGCTGGTCTTCGGCGCGGGGGAGGGAGCGCTCCAGGTCATCCCGGCGCTGCTGCGCGATCCCAAGAGCCCCTACTTGCCCGTGGGCCTGATCGACGACGACCCCGGCAAGCGCAAGCTCCGGATCATGGGGGTTCCCGTGCTGGGGACCCGGTCGCGCCTGGTGGAGGCGGCCGAGGAGTGCCACGCCGACAGCCTGCTCATCGCCATGCCCAGCGCCGGCGCCCAGCTGGTCACCGAGTTGAGCGAGCTGGCCCGGGTCGCCGGCCTGGAGGTCAAGATCCTCCCGCCCGTCCGCGAGCTGCTGGAAGGCCGGGTCGACGCCAGCGACATCCGCGACGTGACCACCGCCGACCTCCTCGGTCGCCACGAGATCCACACCGACGTGGAGGCCATCGCCGGCTACCTCACGGGCAAGCGGGTCCTGGTCACCGGCGCCGGCGGATCGATCGGCTCGGAGCTGTGCAAGCAGATCTACCGGTTCGCGCCGGATCGGCTGTTCATGCTCGACCGCGACGAGTCGGCTCTCCACGGCGTGCAGCTGGCCATCGAGGGGCGGGCCCTGCTCCAGTCGCCCGACCTGGTGCTCTGCGACCTGCGCGACCGCGCCGCGGTCGAGGAGATCGTGACCCGCCTGCGGCCCGACGTCGTGTTCCACGCCGCGGCCTTGAAGCACCTGAGCCTGCTCGAGATGTACCCCTCCGAGGCGGTCAAGACCAACGTCTGGGCCACCCTCGACCTGCTGGAGATCACCGCCAAGGCCGGCGTGAAGCGCTTCGTGAACATCTCCACGGACAAGGCTGCCGACCCGTGCAGCGTCCTCGGGTACTCCAAGCGCATCACCGAGCGCCTGACCAGCCATTTCGCGTCGAACGCCACCGGCACCTACCTCAGCGTGCGCTTCGGGAACGTCCTGGGCAGCCGGGGCTCGATGCTCACGACGTTCCAGTGCCAGATCGAGCGCGGCGGCCCGCTGACCGTCACTGACGCCCACGTCACCCGCTTCTTCATGACCATCGAAGAGGCGGTGCAGCTGGTGATCCAGGCCGGCGCCATCGGCCGCAACGGCGAGGCGCTCGTCCTCGACATGGGCAAGCCGGTCGTCATCGCCGAGGTCGCCCGCCTGATGGCGGCCCGCTCGGACCGGCGCATCGCCATCGAGTTCACCGGCCTCCGTCCCGGGGAGAAGCTGCACGAGGTCCTGCTGGCCTCCGACGAGGTCGACGTGCGGCCGACCCATCCCCTTATCTCGCAGGTCCCGGTCGACAGCCTGGAGCCGGCACAGGCGAGGGGCATCGACACCACCGCCGACCGGGAGACGCTGGTACGTGAGCTGGCCGGCGTGAGCTCCGGCGACGTCGCCGCGTCGCGCCGGGCCCGCAGGTCGACCGCCTGAGTGCCGCCCGAGGTTCGCGGGCGGCGGGACGGGCGATGTCCATCGGCGCGCTGGCGGTGGTCGTCACGTTGACGGCCTGCCGGGGTGGCGGCTCGCCGTCGGCTCTGCGGACGGAGAACGGCCCGACGTCGACCGCGGTGGCCGGCGCGGCGCCCGTCCCCGGCCAGGACGGTACCGCCGAGGGGATCGCCGGCACGCCGGCCCCGGGCGGCGCCCAGGGCGCCGGCGTCGGAGCCGGAGCCAGCCGGCCGGTGGGCACGGGCGCGGGCGTCCCGGGGCAACCGGCCGCCGCCGCCGGCGCCGGCGGTGCCGGCGGTCAACCCGCTCCGACGGTGGCCGCGTCCGGGGGAAGCCTGGCGCCGGCGCCGGCGGCATCCGTCGGAGGCACGGCGGCGGCGACGTCGTCGGCCAGCGCCACTCCGGCGGCGTCCAGCGCCTCCTCGGGCGGCACGCCGGCGGTGTCGCCCGGCGCGAGCCAGGGCCCGGGCGACCTCGCCGCCTTCTGCCCGGCCGAGCGGACGCTCGAGAGCCGTCTCGCGGCGATCGACGTGAACGCCGGCCCAGGCCCGCTGCAGGCGTCGGTGACGTCCGCCAGGGCTGCGTTCGGCCCGGTGACGAACACCGCACCACCCGACATCCGGGCCGACGTCGCCACCGTTGTCGACGCGTACGAGCGGCTGTTCGCCGCCATCGACGAGGCGGGATACGACATCTCCAAGGTTTCCATCGGAGCGCTCCAGAGCTTCTCACCGTCGACGGTCACCGCCGCTTCCAGCCGGTTGTTCGCCTACGCTGATGACCGCTGCTGAGCGCGCCGTGTCACAGAGAAGGGTGGCTCGAATGAGAAGGACGTGGGCGGCGTGTGGGGTGGCCTTGCTGATGCTGGCCGGATGTAGCGGCGGCGACGACAAGGCGGCGTCGACGTCCACCACGGCCGGCGGGGCGGCGGCAGGTCCCACCACCACCGTGCGTCCGGTCAACACCAGTTTCAGCGGGGCCAACAGTGCCCAGTTCTGCGCCCTTGCCCGCACCTACAACGATCGCTTCACCAGCGTCGGGCCGAACGCCACCCCGGCCCAGTTGCGCACCGTCGCACGGGAGGGCCAGACCGCCATCAGCCAGGCCGTGGGCGCGGCGCCGGCGGAGATCAAGCCCGACGTCGAGGTGCTGGCTCGGGTCTTCGGTGCGCTGCTGACCCAGCTCGAAGGGGTCAACTTCGACGTCCAGAAGCTGCCGCCCGCCGCCCTCGCCGGGCTGTCGTCGCCGGAGTTCACCACCGCCACGCAGCGCTTCCAGGCCTACAACAAGAGCGTCTGCGGCATCAACTGACTCACGTGGGGAGGGGCCAAAGCCCCCTCCCCCCGACCCCCTCCCGTTCATCGAGCCGCCTCCGGCGGCGCTCAGGCTCCTCGGCGGCGGAGCCGCCTGCGGGCCACCTGTGGGGGCAGGGCCCCCACACCCCCACAAACTGCATCAACTGACTCACGTGGGGAGGGGCCAAAGCCCCCTCCCCCCGACCCCCTCCCGTTCATCGAGCCGCCTCCGGCGGCGCTCAGGCTCCTCGGCGGCGGAGCCGCCTGCGGGCCACCTGTGGGGGCAGGGCCCCCACACCCCGACAAACTGCGAGGTCGGAGGGCTACTTGCCGCTCTTGATCCGCCAGCTCCCGATCATCTCCGTGTCGAGGGGGAACTGCGCCGGCGGCGGGCCGCCCTGCCACCGCCACGATGGCGGCAGCTCCACGCGGAGGTTGACGACGTCGCCCGTGTGGTCGGGCAGGTTCCGCCACCGCAGGGAGTACTCCCACGTGCCGTCGTTCAGTTGCCGAACCAACTTCGGCACGTCCCACACCACCGTCAGGGTCGTCTGGCCACCCGACGGAGCGGCGGCCTTGAACCAGCCGGTCGCCGGGTGGCCGGCGGCGACCGGCTCCTTGAAGGCGAAGGGGTCGGAGGCCCCAACGTCGAGGACCGCGCCCTCCGGGCCGTAGATCGTGAGGTAGGCCAGGGTGCTGGCGTTGCCGAACGCGTTGGGCGGCTCGGTGTTGGTGACGGTGAGGCGGGTGGTGACGCGGGCCGAACCGTCCGTCCGCAGCACGACGTCGTGGTCGTACACCCGGCGGATGCCCCGCCCGTTCTTGGCCGCGTACTCGAACTCGGAGTTGAAGAAGAAGTCGCCGGCGTGGGCGGGGAAGGAGCCGTCCCAGCGGCGCTCGGCGAGCACCGAGGCGACCATCGGGTCGGTCGACCAGGCCACGGCCTCGCGGGCGTCGAACGCCTGCCCGATGGCCCGGCCCAGCGGCTCCCATTGCGACGCCGGCGCATCGAGCAGCTTCCGCATGACGAGCTCGGCCACGGCGGCGACGAAGTCCTTCCGGTCGGCCTGACCCTTCACCTGGTGGGTGTAGAAGTCGAGGCGCTCGTTGATGTTCTCCGCAGTCACCGTCTCGTCGTAGCTCGGGACGGTCACCGGCCCGACGACGGCCAGGATCCGGCCCATGAAGCCCGGCATGAACGAGATCACCCCGTCGACCGGCGCCTCTCCGCCGGCCCGCCACAAGCTGGCGGCCAGCTCGGCCGCCTGCGGCCACCCCGGACCGGTGTTGACGTTGGCCAGCGTCCGGCGCAGCGGAGGGTCGTGGTACTGATACGGCGGCCCCACCTGCGAGGATGGGACGTCGGCCTGGGTGTGGGTGGAGATCCAGTTCTCGATGCCCTCGTAGCGCTCGAGCTTCATCTGACCGGTCTCGGCCGTGAGCACCCCGTACGTGCCGACGAAGCCGCCGGTCGGTCGCACCTCGTCGGGGTTCTGGGACAGGAACAGGTACCGCTTCGCCGCCGATCCGCCGGCGAAGGCGATCAGGGCCGAGATCCCGTGGTCGGCGGACGTGGCCCGGGCCTGGATCCGGGGCAGCCTGGCGGTCAGGTCGTCGCGGGCGTCCCCGAGCGGTCCGATCAGGAACCAGTCCTTCAGCCGGGCCACCTCGCCGGAGGCCTGGCTGATGGCGGCGGTCGCCGGTCCCAGCGAGCGTTGCGTGTCCCGCAACGCGTCCATGGCCGCCGAGACGGGCAGACGATCGTCCGGCGGATGGATGATGGTGTCGGCTGCGTCGACGAGGCCCTGGGCCGCGGAGGACAGGCTGAGCCCAACGTTGGCGAAGGTGTCCACCGCCTTCACCTGGTGGCCGAGCACGGGCAGCCTCCGGGCCACCTTGGCGATCGGCCCAAGGGCGTCGATCTGCGACCGGGTGTCGGCGAAGGCGTCCTGTGCCTCGGTCAGGTGTTGCCGGGCGTCATCCAGCCGGCGGTCGGACAGGCTGGCCTCGGCCTGCGTGAGAGCCGTCCGGCCGCGCTCACCGGCTGTCGCGGCCGCCACCACATGGAAGAGCACGAAGGCCCCGACGATGGCCGCCGCCCCGGCGGCAGCCAGGACCAGGCGCCGCTGACGGGTTCGCGGTGACGGTGGCTCGCGCACTGGATTCCTCGGCTACTGTTTGCAGGACCCGGGGAACCGGGAATGCTGATCTGGACCGCACGGAGGGTCTAGCATCAGCAGAAGTGCCTTTTGGGCGGCTCTGGCTGCGGGATCGGAGAGAACATGGAAAACGGTACTTTGATGGCGGGGCAGGGCCTGTCGTTGGGGCGTAGCACCCGCGTGAGTGTCTCCGCGGTGATCGCTGCGGTCGCCCTCGTCTTCGCGATGTTCGTCATGGTCCAGCAGCGAGCCGATGCGGCGCCGGCGGCCGGTGCCGCGGTGGCGGCCTCTGTGGCCTCGGTCGGCAGTTCGGCTCCGGCGCAGATCAACTTCAACCAGATCATCTGCGCCGCCCTGATCAGCGTGCGCAGCGCCTTCGCCAACTCGCCGTTCTTCTCCTTCGTGCACGCGGCGATCAACCCCATCATCATCGCCTTCGGCTGTAGTCCATCCTGAGTCGGCCGTGGCGAGGGCCCTGACCACAAACGTTCGCCGCGTTCGTGGGCTCGCCCGCCGGAGCACGATCACTTCGACCGAATGGAGTGAGCGAAGCGAACGAATGAGGTCGAGGCACTAGGGCCACGGCAATGATGAAGCGCTCTGCACAGAAGCCCGGTCCCCAGAGGGATCGGGCTTCTGTCGTCGGTTTGGTCGGCTTTGCCGGCGCGCCACGGCAGTTCGACGAACCGCCGGCCGGTGGGCCTAGGCGGTGCGCTTCTCCTTGTTCCGGCGGCGCTTGAGGAGTCCACCGGCCCCGTACCCGTTGGTGCCCGAGCCGTTGGTGGAGACGTTCGCGGAGGTGTAGTAGCGGGATGCGTAGCTCCCGTAGCCGCTGTCCTCGGTCACGCCGTTGAGGACGGCGCCGACCAGCGGGGCACTGACCTGCTGCAGCATCTCCGCGGCCCGGTGGACAGCCTTGCGGGTCGTCGTCCCGGCCGCGCTGACCAGCACCGTCGCGTCCACCCGCTGGGACAGGACCAGGGAGTCGGTGACGGGGAGCACGGGCGGCGAGTCGATGAGCACGATGTCGGCCTGCGACGCCAGGTTCCGCAGCAGCTCGACGGTGCGCCCCGACGACAGGAGCTCGGCCGGGTTGGGCGGCAGCGGCCCGGAGGCGAGGATCAGGAGCCGGTCGAGGCCGGGGACGGGCTGCAGGGCCTTGCTGAGGGCCACGTTGCCCAGCAGGACCGACGTGAAGCCCACCGCGTTGTCCATGCCGAAGAACGAGTGCAGGCGGGGCCGACGGAGGTCGCAACAGACGGCCACGGTGCGCAGGCCCGACCGGGCGAAGGCGACGGCCAGGTTGGCGAGCGTGGTGGTCTTGCCCTCCTGGGCGCTGGCGCTGGTCACCTGGATCAGGCGGACCTGCTGGTCGATGCCGAGGAACTGGATCGAGGTGCGGAGGATCCGGTACGCCTCCGCCGCCGGCGAGGTGGAGTCGGTCAGGGACACGACCCTGCTCGTCTCCTTGGACTTCCAGTCGGGGATCTGGGGGATCATGCCCACGACACTGAGGCCGGGCACGGCCCGCTCCAGGTCCTCCTTACCCTTGATCGAGTCGTCGAGGTACTCCACCAGAAACGCCAGGGCCACGCCGAACAGCAGGCCGAGGACGACAGCCAGGACCGCGTTGCGCCGAGGGGTGGGCTGGAAGGGGTCGGCCGGGGTCGAGGCCGGCGTGACCAGCGAGGCGCCGCCACCGGCGACGGTGCTGTCGACCTGCAACTGGTCCAGGCGCTGCTGGAAAAGACCGAGCTGGCTGAACAGGGTCGTCCGCCGCTGGGCGACCGTGGCGTCGGCCGCCGAGCGTTGGGCGCACGCTTCGGGGGTCGCCCGGGTATCGACGCACGCCGGCAGGTTCGCGGTGGTGGACGCCAGGTTGTCTATCTGCTTCTGCAGGTCGGTGATCTTGGACTGGATCTGCTCGCCGGCCTGGGTCAGCTCGTCGAGGGCCTGTGACCGGCGGAACTCGATGTAGGCGGCGGCGTACGCGTTGGCGATGACGGCCGTACGTGACGCGTCGGTGCTCTCGGCCCGGATGGTCACCAGGTCGGTCTGACCCACGGGGCGCACCTGGACCGGCGGGGCACTGCCGATCTTCTTCTTCACCAGCTCCTGAACCGGCTCGGTCCCGATGACCTCGATCTCGGTCTCCACCGATCGGGCCGGGTCGACGTACACCTGCGACTCCGTGCCGAAGACCGACTGGTTGTTGCGTGATTTCAGGAGGACCTTGGCCGTCGCCGCGTAGCGGGGCGTCTGCAGGAACGACACGATGAGGGCCACGGCGAGGACGACGAGGACCGAGAGAGCGATCGTGGACTTTCGTCGCCGTAGGACCTGCAGATAGTCACGGAGGTCTGGCTCCGCGGCCGCCTCTTGGGGGAGCACTGTCCAAGAGTAGCCTCCATGGGTATGGCCTCCGGGTGGAGCGAGGCCGCTCGATTACGCTCTCGTTCCGGATGACGTCTTGTTCCATGGCGGGTCGGGCGCCGACTCGGTGACTGGAGCGCTCGTACGCGGGGCGACCGCGCTGGCCGTCGCCCTCGCACTCGCGCCGCTCGTGCTCGTCCTCCTGCGGCGGGCGAACCTGCTCGACCACCCCTCGGAGCGCTCGTCCCATGCCGCGCCGGTCCTGCGGGGCGGCGGCCTCGCCCCGGCCCTCGGCGCGCTCGTCGCCCTGGCGCTCACGCCGGCGGTGCCGGGGACGCAACGGTGGGCCGTCGCCGTCACGGCTGCCGCGTTCGGCCTGGTGGGGCTGGTCGAGGACGTGGTCGGCGTGGTGGCGCTGCGCCGCCTGGCCGTCCAGTTCGCCGCCGCCGTCCTGAGCGTCCCGTTCCTCCTCGACGGGCTCTCGGGCCCGGTCCTCTGGCGGGCGGCCTTCACGGCGGGCGTCGTCTTCTGGCTCGTGGCCTTCGCCAATGCCTACAACTTCATGGACGGCATCGACGGGATCTCCGTCGCCCAGGCCGCCGGCGCCGGCCTGACCTGGATGCTCGTCGGGGTGGCCCAGGACGTCCCCATGCTGGCCGCCGGCGGGGCGATCGCCGCCGGCGCCACCCTTGGCTTCGCCCCCTTCAACCTGCCCCGGGCCCGCATGTTCCTCGGCGACGTGGGCAGCTATTTCCTCGGCGCCTGGCTGGCGGCTCTCGCCGTGCTCGGCGTGCGTGCCGGCCTCCCGCCCGAGGCCATCCTGGCCCCGCTTGCCCTTTACGTCGCCGACACCGGGTCGACCCTGGCCCGCCGCGTCCTACGCGGTGAGACATGGCACGAGCCCCACCGTGACCACGCCTATCAGCGGCTGTGCCGCTCGGGCTGGACCCATGTGCAGGCGTCCGCCCTCGTGGCCGCCGGCATCGCCCTGAGCGGCGCGCTGGGGGCCGTGAGCCTGGGAGATTCGGTCCCGGCCCGCCTCGCCGCCGATGTCGCCCTCGCCGGCGTCATCGGCGCCTACCTCCTCGCGCCGCGGTGGCTGGCGGGTCGGACGTCGGCCATGGCCGTGGCCTGACGTGCGGGTCCTCGTCGTCTGCCACTACTTCCCGCCGGAGATCGGTGCGCCGCAGGCCCGGCTCAGTGAGCTGGCCGGCGCGTGGGCTGCGGCGGGCGACGAGGTGACCGTCCTCACCGGGATGCCCAACCACCCCACCGGCGTCGTCCCCGAGGCCTACCGCGGCCGGGTCCGGGCGGAGGAGGCCGTCGACGGGTACCGGGTCGTGCGGACGTGGCTCTACGCCGCGCCGAACACCGGCATGGTGAAGAAGACGCTCGGGCACCTCTCGTTCATGATCACGAGCCTCGCCCTCGGCCTGCGGCGCAGTGGGCGGGCCGACGTGGTGGTCGTGTCCTCGCCGACGTTCTTCTCGGTCTTCTCGGCGTGGGCCCTGGCCCGCTGGAGGCGGGCCCCGCTGGTCGTGGAGGTGCGCGACCTGTGGCCGGCGATCTTCGTGGAGCTCGGTGTCCTGCGTAACCGGTGGGTCATCCGGGCCCTCGAAGCACTGGAACTGGCGGCCTACCGGGCGGCGGCCGCCGTGGTCGTCGTCACCGAGGGCTTCCGTGACGACCTGGTCGGCCGGGGCGTGCCGGCGGAGAAGGTGCATGTGATCCCCAACGGGGCCGACATCGAGCGCTTCGGTGGGCACCCCGCCGATGCCGGCGCCCGGACCGAGCTGGGCGCCGAACCCGAGGAGGCCCTCGTGCTCTACATCGGGGCCCACGGCATCTCCCACGGGCTGGAAGCGGTAGCCGAGGCCGCGGCCAAGCTCACTCGGGAGCCCGTGCACTTCGCGTTCGTCGGCGAGGGGGCGGCGAAAGACGACCTGGTGGCCAAAGTTCGGGACCTCGGCCTCACGAACGCGACCCTCCTGCCGGCGGTCCCCCGCGACGAGGTGGCGCGCCTGCTGGCGGCGGCCGACATCTGCCTGGTCCCGCTCCGCGACGTCCCCCTCTTCAGCTCCTTCATCCCCTCCAAGATGTTCGAGTACCTGGCTGCGTCGAAGGCCGTCATCGGGAGCGTGCGCGGTGAGCCGGCGGCAATCCTGGAGGCGGCGGGCGCGGTCGTCGTCGAGCCCGAGGATCCGTGTGCCCTCGCCGGCGCCGTCCGGGACCTGGCCGCCGATCCGGCCCGCCGGGAGGCGATGGGCCGGCGGGGACAGGAGTACGTGGCCGAGCACTACGACCGCCAGGTGCTGGCCGGGCGCTACCGCTCCATCCTGCTCGACGTCAGCACGTGAGGGTCCACGTCACCGGAGGCAGTGGCTTCCTCGGCGGGAGCGTCGTGCCGCTGCTGGTCGCCGCACGCCACGAGGTCACGGCCTTGGCCCGCACGCCGGCGGCCGCGGAACGGGTCGCCGCCCTCGGCGCCACGGCGATCCCCGGCGATCTCGACGACCCGGCCTCGGTGGACGCCGCCTTCGCGGTCAGTGACGCCGAGGCGCTGGTGAACCTGGCGTCGCTGGGCTTCGGCCACGCGCCCACGATCGTGGCCGCGGCCGAGGAGGCGGGGCTGCACCGGGCGGTGTTCGTCTCGACCACGTCGATCTTCACCGGCTTGCAGACGGCCACCAAGCCGATCCGCCTGGCGGCCGAGGACGCTGTCATGACCAGCGCCCTGGACTGGACCATCATCCGCCCGACGATGATCTACGGCATGCCCGCAGACCGGAACATGGCCCGGCTCCTGCGAGCCCTCCGCCGCCTACCGGTCCTGCCCCTTCCGGGCGGCGGCAGGGGCCTTCAGCAGCCGGTCCACGTCGACGACCTCGCCGGCGCCATCGTGGCCGCCCTCGACCGCCCCCCCACCATCGGACGGGCCTACGACGTCGCCGGCCCCGAACCGATCACCCTGCGGACCGTGATCGAGGAGGCCGGCGACGCGGTGGACCGCCATCCTCGACTGGTCGCCCTGCCGCTGCGGCCCATTGTCGCCGCCATGCGGGTGTACGAGGTCGTCGCCCCGTCGCCGAGGCTCAAGTCGGAGCAGATCGCCCGGTTGGCCGAGGACAAGGCGGTCGACATCTCTCCGGCGCGGGCCGACCTGGGCTTCGACCCCCGGCCCTTCCGGGCCGGCATCGCTGCCGAGGCGGCCCTCCTCCGATGACCGGCCCGGGAGGCCGGTCCAACCAACCTTCACGGGGACATCCGCCCGAAGGGCGGGTGGACCGGTGATCGACCGGGTCTTACTGCTGGGCCGCACCACCCGGAACCTGCGGGCGTCGCAGGTCCTCCACCGCGTTCGCCTGCGGGCCCAGCGGTGGCCGCCCTCGCGACCGGTGGCGTCCACCCTGCTCGGCGCCCGGCCGCCGCGGCCGGCGACGGTTCCCGGTTGGCCCGGCTCGTTCACAACGTTGGACGCCGAGATCGGTGACGCCTTCCCCTCCGCCGAGGAAAATGCGCGGGGCATGTTCGCGTTCCTCCATGACCGTCGGGACCTCGGGTGGCCGGTCGATTGGAACGCACCTGGCGCCTCGCGGCTCTGGGCCTACCACCTGCACTACATGGAGTGGGCGTGGTCGTTCGCGGCCGCTCCCGACCGGCATTGGGGCCGGGAGGCGTTCGCCGGGCTTTGGCAGTCGTGGGTTGCGGCGGCGTCGTTCGGTAGGGGAGACCCGTGGTCGCCCTACGTGGCCTCGCTGCGGGCGTGGGCCCTCTGCGGCACCTACGACGCCCTCGTCGCCGGCTCGGGCCTCCAGCCGGCCGTCGACTCCAGCCTGGCCCTGCACGCCCGCTTCCTGCGCTGGCACGTCGAGCACGATGTGGGCGGCAACCACCTGGTCAAGAACCTCAAGGCCCTGGTCGGGCTGGGTGTCTTCCTCGGCGACGACCGCCTCCTGGCCGTCGCCGGCCGCGAGCTGGAGCGCCAGATCGGGGTGCAGGTGCTGGCCGACGGCGGCCACTACGAGCGGTCGCCGTCGTACCACTGCCAGGTCCTCGGCGACTTCGTCGACGTCGCCGGCCTGCTGGCCGCGGCCGGTCGGCCGGCGGTCCCCGGGCTCGCCCGGGCCATCGACTCCATGCGAACCTGGTTGGGTCTCATGTTGATGCCCGACGGCGACGTCCCACTGTTCAACGACTGCGTCCTCGTCGGGCCGTCCCGGCTGGCGGCGCTGCGGCCCGGGCCGGCCGCCACCGACCGGCTCACCGTGCTGCCGGCCTCCGGCTACGTCGTCGTCCGGCCCGACGAGCGGCTGCACCTGGTGGCCGATGTGGGCGACCCCTGCCCACCCGACCTTCCCGCCCACGCCCACGCCGACTGCCTCAGCTTCGAGCTGGCCGCCGACGGGCGGCGAGTCGTGGTCGACGCCGGCACGTCGACCTACGAGGCCGGCGTCCGGCGGGCCCACGAGAGATCGACCGCGGCCCACAACACGGTGACGGTCGACGGGGCCGACCAGACCGAGGTGTGGGGGGTCTTCCGCGCCGCCCGGCTGGCTCGCGGCCGCCTGGAGCGGGCCGAGGACGACGGACAGGTCGTCACGGTCGTGGCGTCGCACGACGGGTACCGCCGGCTGCCGGGTGCGCCGCGGCACCGGCGCACCTTCCGGGTGGCCACGCAGGTCGAGATCACCGACGAGATCGCCGGCGAGGGGTCGCACCGCGTGGAGTCACGCGTCCGCTTCGCGGCCCCGGGTCTCGGGAAGGCGATGTGGTCGGGGCCGGCGAACCTGCAGGTCAGCGAGGATGTCGCGTCCTACGCCACCGGTTTCGGTGTCATCCACGACGGACCGGTGGCGGCCGCGGCATGGCAGGGAACGCTTCCCGTGACCATCGGGCTGGAGGTTCACGTCAGATGAAGCAGGTCGTCCAGCCGGCCAACGGCGGCCCTGTGCGGGTGATCGAGGTGCCCCGTCCGAGCATCGGCCCGACCGAGGTGCTGGTCCAGACGGTGGCCAGCGCGGTGTCCCCGGGCACCGAGCGGGCGGTCACCAGGCTGGCCCAGTCGAGCCTGCTGGCCAAGGCCCGGGCCCGGCCCGACCTGGTCCGCCAGGTGATCAGGAAGGCCCAGACCGACGGCATCGCCAAGACGGCCCGCTCCGTGCGGGCCCGCCTCGACGACGACGTCCCCCTCGGGTACTCCGCCGCCGGCATCGCCCTGGAGGTCGGGGAAGCGGTGGCCGGCATCGCGCCCGGCCAGCTGGTGGCCACCGGTGGGGCCGGCAAGGCCAACCACGCCGAGTTCCAGGCCGTCCCGGGGCTGCTGTGCGCGCCGGTGCCCGCCGGCGTGCCCGCCGCCGACGCCGCCTTCGCCACCGTCGCCTCGGTGGCGCTGCACTCGCTGCGGTTGGCCGAGGTCGGCCCCGGCGCCAAGGTCGTGGTGATCGGACTCGGGCTGCTCGGCCAGCTGGCCGTGCGGCTCGCCCAGGCCTCGGGCTGCGACGTGGCCGGCATCGATGTCGCCCAGTTCCAGGCCGATCGCGCCGCCCACGCAGGTGCGCTGGCCCTTCTCGAAGCCGGCGACGACACCACCAAGGCCGTCCTCGAGTGGTCCCGGGGCCGGGGCGCCGACGCCGTCCTCCTCATGGCGGCCAGCTCGTCGTCGGCCATCGCCGGCCGGGCGCCGGACCTGTGCCGCGATCAGGCCAACGTGGTCGTGGTGGGCGACGTCGGCCTCGACCTCGACCGCCGGCCGTTCTACGAGCGCGAGCTGAACCTGCGCTTCGCCCGCTCCTACGGTCCGGGCCGGTACGAGCGGTCCTACGAGGAGTGGGGCGTCGACCTCCCGGCCGGGCTGGTCCGCTGGACGGAAGGCCGCAACTTCGAGGCGGTGCTCGACCTGCTCGCCGCCGGCCGGCTCCAGGTCGCCGACCTCGTCACCCACCACTTCCCGATCGCCGAGGCGACCTCCGCCTACGAGCTCGTCGAGAGTGGTAGTGAACCGTCCCTCGGGATCGTCTTCGACTACCCGGACGCTCCTGCGCCGGACCGACCGATCGTGCTGCGTGCGGCCCGGCCGGGCCCGCACGGCGTCGGCCTCATCGGCGCCGGCGCGTTCGCCCGGACGGTGCTGATGCCGGCGTTCAAGGAGGCGGGCTTCGAACGCTTCGTCTCGGTCGCCTCCGCCTCGGGCCTCTCCGCCCGCCGCATGGCGGAGCGCGCCGGCTTCGAGAAAGCGGTGTCCGGCGCTGATGCAATCATTGACGACCCCGACGTCGAGGTCGTGGTGATCGCCACCCCCCACGACTCCCATGCCCGTCTCGCCGCCCAGGCCCTGCGCGCCGGCAAGGACGTGTTCTGCGAGAAGCCGCTGGCGCTGACCATGGACGAGCTGGACGACGTCGAGGCTGCGCAACGCGAGAGCGGGCGGGTGCTCTTCGTCGGCTTCAACCGCCGCTACTCCGAGCCGATCAGGCTTGTCCGCAAGCACTTCGCCGGCGGTACCGGGCCGTTGGTTGTGACGTATCGGGTGAACGCAGGGGAGCTACCGCCGGCCCACTGGTATCACGATCGCCGGCACGGCGGTCGCCTGCTGGGCGAGATATGTCATTTCGTCGACACCTGCTCTGCTGTCGTCGGCGCCCCGCCCGTCGCCGTCCGCGCCATGGGTTCAGGCGGGAACGAGCGCCTCCTCGACGAGGATGTGGTCGTCGTCCTGCGCTTCGGTGACGGGTCTCTTGCGACCATCTCGTTTGCGGCCGCGGGGCATCCGTCCGTCGAGAAGGAACGAGTCGACGTCCTCGGGCGGGGTCGATCGGCGACCATCGTCGACTTTCGGGAGCTGCACCTGAACGGAAGCGCGAGCCCAGGGCGATTCGACAAGGGTCATGGGGCTGCGGTCTTTTCCTTCCGGCACGCGATCGCCAAAGCCGCTATTGCTGAGTCGAACGGTGTCGGGTCGATGCGTGCCACCCTTGCCGCGGCAGCCGACATGGCGGCGGCTCAGTCACAGATCGCTCACCGATGACATTAGCTTCCGAATCACGATATGCAGATGGACGCTACGCGAAGCAGCACGGCGGCTGGCACGAAGAAGACGCAGCCTGGAAGGCTGATCAGGTCCGGTCGATGATGTCGGCGCACGGATTGGCACCCAAGTCGATCTGCGACATCGGGTGCGGTACTGCAGGGGTGCTTGCCCGGCTCCAAGAGCAGGTTCCCGACGTCCAGTATGTCGGGTATGAGCCGGCGGGCGAGGCGATCGAATTGGCGGGAGCGCGAGCGTCGAGCATCGACATTAGGCGAACGGACGCGCAAGAATGCCGCGACTTCTTCGACCTGATCCTCATGCTGGATGTTTTCGAGCACGTCGAGGACTACGTCAGCTTCATTCGATCGTTCACCGACAAGGCGTCTAAGTTCATCTTTCATATCCCACTAGACATGTCGGTGCAGGCTGTCGTTCGGATGACCCCGATCATGGAAGCACGCACGAAGACGGGCCACCTCCATTACTTCTCGAAAGAGACCGCTCTCGCCACTGTCAACGACGGTGGATACCGAGTGCTCGACTGGGGATACACGAATGGCACCGAGCTTCCGCGGGTAGCGATCAAGACGCGTCTTGCGGCGATACCCCGAAGGCTCGCCTACCGGTTGCATCCCGACTTCGCCGTGCGTGTGCTGGGCGGGTTCTCTCTTCTCGTGCTAGCCGAACCATCCGGTGAGCCCAGGAACGGAGGTCGCTAGCCGACGATCGACCGGTAGAAGTCGACCGCCGCGTTCATGACGAGGTGCCGCTCGGCACGCTCGGTGATCAACGACGCATTCCTGCTTGCAGCGGCACGGCGGAGCGCGACGTCGTCCAGACCCCTGATGATCGCCTCGGCGATCGAATCCGGATCGGTTGCGTCGCAGAAGAGTCCGTTCACCCCCTCCTCGACCCATTCGCCGACGGAATTCAGTCGGCCTGCGACGGGCAGGCAGCCTGACGCCATCGCCTCGAGCAGCGTGTTCGGGGTGCCGTCATGGACGCTGGGCGACACGCTCACCGGCGCCGCCCGGAACAACTCGGCAAGGGCATTGGGCGCGAGAGACGGGAGCATGCGAAGCGAGTCGGCGATCCCGAGCGACGCGTGCAGATGTTCGAGGGTGGGGTTCCCCTTCATGCCCACGCACACCGCAAACGCATCGGGGCGTTTCCGCGTCACTCGAACCCACGCTCGCAGGAACTCGTCGTTGCGAACGTATTCCCTTACACCTCGCGGGTTCACCACGAGGGGCCGATCGAGAGGGATGTCGAGAGCACGGAGGACGTCGCTGTCCGGAGGTCCGGGATGGAAGACGCTGCGGTCGACGCCTCCTCCTCCAGGAAGGACGATGCGAGGTCGTCCCGGTCGGAAGCCATAGGCTTCGGAAAGCTTCAGGTCGCGATGGCAATCGCAGTGCAAGGCATCCGCGGCTGAAAGTGTTCGCCGGGTGACCTCTCCCATCCGCCGTCGGCGCTCCGCCCACAACGTGAGGTCGTTCCCCCACGTCGAGATGAGCAACGGGACACGACTCTGCAGGCGGGCGGCGAGCACACCCTCGTAGGGAATTCGCATGGCATGGATGAGATCGGGCTGGAAGGCTCGCACGAACCGATCGACGGTGCCGGTATGGCGCCGGGCCTCCAGACCTGCCAGTGAGCTATTGGTCCGATGCCACACCCGCCGCGTGACGTTGGATGACGCCGCTCTTGCCAGCCAGCTCTTGAGTGGATGGCTTTCCCGCGGGTCGGAGTTGTTCGCACGGATCTCGACGAGATGCGAGAAGCCCAGGTTGATCACATCAACGGAAAAAGCCTCGCCGTCAGTGTCCACGGGGAAGGTGGACACCACCCGCACGGTATGGCCCAGGCCGGCCAGGTGCCGGATCCAACCCTGCGCGATCGGGCTCCGGAAGTCGACCAGGAACAGGACGCGCAATGGGGCGTCGGTCATGGTGCCCAGTTCGTGCGGACGGGCGAACCTAGAGACCTCAATCTATGAAATCCTGAAACCACAACTCGGCGGTGATCCACCGGAAGATCTGGCTCGAAAGATCGACCTTCCCGGAGAGGTGCCGATCGACGGCTCGCCGAAGGGCTTTGTGGTCGAACAGGCCTCTGCTCCGGCACGCCTTGCCGAAGAGAATGTCCTCGACGAGCTCCTGCCGATAGGCCCGGAGCCAGCTGGCCAACGGGGTGGCGAAACCGAGCTTCCGCCGGACCTCTCGGATGTCCGACGGCACGATGTCCCGTACGGCGTCGCGTAGCACGACCTTGCCCTGCGCCTCGTTCACCTTCAGCGACCCGGGGAGGCGGAAGCCGAGCTCGACCAGCCGGAAATCGAGGTACGGCATCCGAACCTCGATCGAATGAGCCATGGACATCGCGTCTCCGTACTGGAGCAAGGTCCGCAGGCCGCCCTCGTGGTGACTGCGAAGCATACGGTTGACCGAATCCCGAACCGGGGGAGCGTCCGAGCGACTGGGAACATCGTCCGGTCCGGAGCGCAGCTCCCGGGCATACACCGCCTCGTCCTTCCGGAGGCGCCGGTACCAGCGGTGGGAGCCTGGCACGAGATCGCGAGCCGACCAGGAGACGGCGGTCCACCAACCCCAGGTCTGCACGTGCTGTCGCATGTCCCGGGCGGCTTGGGAGAGGTCTCCTCGACGAACCGTGTTCATCAACGCCGTCCCGAAGACGCGATCGATGTAGCCGCCGAACAGCTCGTCCGAGCCTTGGCCGTCGAGCGCCACCACCACCTTGCCGTGCATCGTCGCCATGATGTTCCAGAGAGGAATCACTGCCGGGCACTGTGTCGGAGCGTCCATGTGGTGGACGACCTTGCCGAGAAGGTCCACGATCTCGTTCGGCTCGATCGAGACCGGGTGGCCCTCCATCCCGAGGGATGTGGCCAGCGCGCCGGCGCGAGGAGCCTCGTCGAACCGCTCCCCGGGGAACGATGCAGTGAAGGTGAGATGTCGACCCGGGGATACGGTACGGACGAGACAGGCGATCGTGGCCGAATCGAGGCCTCCCGACAGCGACGTCCCGACGGGGACGTCGCTCCGGAGCCGCAATGCGACTGCGTCAGTGAGCAGCTCCCGCACCGCGTCGGCCGCGTCCTCGCGAGAGAGGGGCAACGTGTCCGTCGGGTAGTCCCAGTACCTCCAGGTCCGCGTGCCGGTCGCGGTCACCAGTAGGTTATGGGCGGGCTGGAGTCGACGAACGGAATCAAAGAAGGTGGCACTGGGCTCCGAATGCACGCTCGCTCGGAAGAAACGGGACAGGGACGTGAAGTCGGGCTCTGCCAGTGTCGGTTCGACTGCGAGGAGTGCCTTTATCTCCGATGCGAGCAGGAAAGTACCGCCATGTTCGGCGAAATACAGCGGTTTCGCTCCGAAACGATCTCGTGAGCAGAACAAGGAGTCCGTGTCACGGTCGTAGATCGCAAAAGCCCACATGCCGTTGAACTTTTGCACCGCCTCATGACCCCACTCAGCATATGCGGCGAGAAGCACTTCTGTATCGGAAGCCGTCCTGAAGCGGTGGCCGAGCTTGGCTAGCTCCGACCTGAGCTCAATATAATTGTAGATCTCGCCGTTGTATGTCAAGCAATAGCGACCGTCCGTCGACTCGAATGGTTGATTGCTCTCAGGGACGAGGTCGAGAACGGCCAGCCGAAGATGTCCGAGACCCACATGGGGTTCGGGTAGGCAGACGCCCCGGGCGTCTGGTCCCCGGTGCGGCATCGTGGCTATCATGCGTTCGACGTTGCGACCAGTGACGGGTCTACTCCTTCCCTTCCTGTAGATGGCCGCAATGCCGCACACGTCGATACTCCGATGATTTGCAATGTCGAGATGACCACACTAGCGCCGCTGTGCCTTACCCTCCTCGGACAGCGCACCAGACCGACGGCTCATAGTGGTGTCCTTGGCTCGTCGTCCTGAGGGAGCGTTGTGACAGGAGCCGACGCAGACGCCGTGGTAGCGCCGCCGTTCGGCCCGGCGTCGCCACCAGCACCACCGGACTCCTCCCTGCCGTCGGTGAAGGCCACCGGGCTGGTCAACGCGCTTGCCTTCGCGCTCGGTGCCGCCTCGGCGATCATCCTGGCTCGCCTCCTCGGCGCGACCGAGCGGGGCGAGCTGGTCATCGCGAGTATCGGCCCGATACTCGCAAGCATTCTGTGCACTCTCGGCGTCGAAGAGTCGATTGTCTATCTGAATGCTCGAGCTTCCGATTCGAAGGAACGGCTGACCATTGCCTGGAGTGGCTTCGCTACGGCAGTCGTCTCCGGCATCGTCGGCTCGGTTGTGGCCCTCGCAGTCCAATATTGGTACGTCGGGTCGCGCGCCGGAGATATCGACAGGCGGGTGCTTTTCCTTTATGCGACGATCCCACTCCCCGTTGCGGTAATACAGGATCTCCTCGGTAATCTACGAGGTACCGGAAGATATCGGATGTGGAACATCGTTCGGATGACCACACCCAGCGTGTACATTATGCTGATAGCCGGTCTCGCTGCAGCCGGAAGATTAAGCGTTAGCACGGCACTTCTGGCCCATTGGTCCGCAAACGTTCCACTCGCGCTCTATCTGCTTGTCTCGTTGCGGCTCGAGGGCGGCCCGAACATCGAAAGTTCCGTCTGCAGACAACTTGCGAAACTGGGTTCGGGCAACCACCTCATTACGGTGCAACGCCTCGCAAACGAACGCGCGGACCAGTTTGTCATGGCGCGCGTCGTTCCGGCGCACTCATTGGGAAACTACGCTGTCGCCGCGACCTACGCGTCCTGCGGCCTGCAATTGGGACTCGCCGTCGGCTTTCAGCTCTATTCGCACGTGAGTCGTTCGGGGAGCATTCGTCGCAGGGACTTCGTGGCACTCTGCCGGAAAAGCTTCCTCCTGATGTCGGCTATCGGCGTGGTCGGAGCAGCGGCCGGGTGGCTGGTCCTTCCTGCACTGCTGGGCAACGACTTCAAGGACTCCGTGGTCCCTGCGGCTCTGTTGCTGGCGGGGGGCCCACCCCTCACCGTCGGAACGCTGTATGCGAGTGCCTGGAAGGCCAGCGCAGAACCGCTGCGGGCCGCACGGGCCGAGACCGTCGGACTGTTGACCACGGCCATCCTATTGGCGTGCCTGCTCGGGCCCTGGGGCATTCGAGGAGCTGCCGTGGCATCGGTCGCCGCATACACCGTCGTGGCACTCATCCTCGTCCTAGGGCCGGCGCCGTCCGTCATCGGGGCCGGCGACCCGGGCCGGGCAGGCGGATGACCGAAGGCTTGTTTGCGCCACAGCCGCTAGAGCCCTCGGTACGTGTCTGTGTGCTCCAAGCGGTCCTGCCGGCCTACCGGACGCCGGTGTTCAATGCCTTGGGACGTCGCGACGGCATCGACCTGACCGTCTGGGCCGGATCCGCCGCCTACGGGGCCAAGACCGACGATCCCGAGCGTTTCGAGTCGTTCTCGTTCCGTGACGCCCCCGTTCGCCACGTGGGCCCCTTGTTGTGGCAACCGGCACAGCTCGAGTCCCTACGGGCGGGCTTCGACGTCGTGGTGTTCAGTTGGAGTACGAGATATGTGCAACTCGGCCCGTCTCTCGCCTTGGCTCGGCGCGCCGGGGTCCGGTCTGTGGTTTGGGGGCACGGGGAAAGTACGGCCGATAGCCCATTGCGTCGGCGCGTGCGGGACGGCGTGAGCGCATTGGCAGATGCCGTCCTCGTGTACAACCACCGGGTTGCCGCGGAAATGCGGCGTCGATCGTCGAACCCGACGAAGGTGTTCGTTGCCCTGAACGCGATCGATCAGACCGGGATCCAGGCTGCTCGCGAGTGGTGGGCGGCGAGGCCCCAGGAGCTCGACCAGTTCCGATCGGAGAAGGACGTCGCAGGCAGGCGCCTGTTCGTCTCCCTTTCGCGCCTGCGCCCCGACAAGAAGACGGGACTCCTTCTTCGAGTGTTCGCCCGTCTCGTATCGGAGGGTCGAGACGTCCGGCTCGTCGTGATCGGGGATGGAACAGAGCGGGCACGCCTGGAAGCCGACGCTCGACGGCTCGGCATCGCAGACAGGGTGCGGTTCCTGGGCACTCTCTACGACGAGCGTCAGATCGCGGCGTGGTGTCTGTCGGCCGTCGCGTGCGTGGTGCCGGCATCGATCGGTTTGAGCCTGCTGCATGCCTTCGGGTATGGCCTTCCCGTTCTCACGACCGACGAGGACCAGACCCCGGAGATCGAGGCGCTGGAGCACGGCGTGAACGGGCTCCTGGTGCGACCAGGGGACCCGGAGGCGCTCCTCGACGCGATGCGGGACCTGCTCGACGACGATCCCCGGCAGCAGGCATTGAGCCGGGGTGCGTCTGCGACGGTCACCCAGGGAGAGTTTAGGCTTGACGGCATGGTCGACGGCATGGTCGAGGCGATCCAGTTCGCCGCGCGGGCCCGGCGGACGAGTTGAGCGGCCGCCCGGGGAATTCGGCCCCGTGACACTCACGAGCACCGAAGGGCCGCTTGCCCGAGTCTCGTCAAGGATTCCAAGCCGGCTGTGGCAGGTGGCTGCCGCTGTCGCGGCTATGGCGGCGATTGGCTGGCTGTGCGGGACGGGGGCCGGTACGACCGCATTCGGTCTACCGCTTCTCCTGCTGGCGATGGTCGCCATTGCCAAGCGGTTCAACTATGCCTTCTGGTTCCTCGGTGTTCTGCTTCCTATCTACGCCGTCGGACCGATCCCGCCATCGGTCTTTACACTAGGTCGTCTCGCTCTCATCGCCGGGATCATCATCTCGGATCTTTCGGCCATGCGCCTTCGGTCTTACCGAATGCCAAATCGAAAATGGTGGTTGTACGGTTTGGCCCTTGTTTCCGCAGCAGCAATTCATCTGAGCGCTTCCGGCCTTTACCTCGGCGTGGGCTTCGTAGTCATCGCACTGTTCGGGGCGAGGATCGGCTCGAGTCCGGAGGCCTATCGCCTCCTGTTTTCCGGGTTTCGCCTCGGGGTGTTTGTGAGCTCCCTCACCCTCATGGCCCAAACACTTGGAGTCCTGACGTTCACCGACATCGAACAACAGCTTCTCGGACATCCCGGGCTCTCGTATCGTTCCACAGCCTTTGCATATGAGGCCGCACTGTCCCTCATTCTTTGGCACCGGAGCGGTCACGGCAAGGTCCGAACACCTGTTTGGCTCTTGGAAGGCGCCGTCGTGGCAGCGGCCCTCTTGGCATCCGGTGGCAGGGGTGGGCTCCTCGCACTCGCCGTCGCTATGGTGGTCCTTCCTTTGAGTGCCGGTCGCGTTAAGACGACTGTTCGGTTCGTCGCTACAGCCGCAGCGGCACTGGCCGTAATATCGACGCTCGGATTGTCCACGCTTTCGGTTGAGCGACTCTTACCCCAGGTTCGTGACCGCAGAATAGACGTAGTAGATCAGTACGGTTCCGGCCGCAGGGATATCCTGCAGGTCAGCATCGAGCGGGCGCGACAACATTGGATCATTGGTGCCGGCTTCGAGGAGTCCTCGGTCGCTGCCTTCGGCGCATCTGCTTCCTACGCGACCACAAGCAGCGGCACGAAATCCAGGAATCCCAACGCGCACATTCTGGTCCTCGCTCTCCTCATAATAGGAGGAATCGTCCTAGCGACGTCCGCCACCGTGGTCCTCGTTGCCGCGGGCGTGAAGGCGTATGTGCTTGCGGCAAGAGGTTCCCCGCAGATCTCGTGGATTGCGGCGGGCATCGTCATCTATCTCGTCAACAGCCTCCTCGAGGTGGGCGGAGGTCTCGTCGGGTTGCAGAGCGTCCTTCTTTTCTCCGCCTTGGTTCGCTTGGCCGAACTGAACGCGGGCCCGCGTCGCGTCCGATCCACTGACCGTCCGATGCTACGAAGCGCTGTACTCGAACTACGGGCATCCGGTCCGTGAACGGAGACGCGCGGCACCGGCAGGCGCCGTGAAACGGCTCTACTTGCGGTGTCGCAACAAGGCACTTCGCACTGCTCTCCGAAGAGTCGTTCGGCTGCGGCCTCGCGAGCCCAACCTGCGTATCGGCACCCGGTATGGCGGGTGGATTGTTCCCCTGAGCACGATCCGGAGCGGTGCGGTCTGCTACTGCGCCGGCCTAGGCGAGGACGGCTCCTTCGACCGTGCGCTGGCCGAGGAGCACGGCTGTCGGGTCTTCACCTTCGATCCGACTCCACGTGCGATCACCTACGCCGAGACGAAGCTGGCCGGCGTGCCTGGATTGCAGTTCACGCCACGAGGACTGTGGTCGAAGCGCGAAGTACTTCGATTTTACGCGCCACAGAACTCCGACCACGTTTCGCACTCGATCGTGAATCTACAAGGAACTACCGAATACTTCGAGGCTGAATGCGAGTCCGTGACTGACGCCATGGCTGATTTGGGCCACGATCACATCGACCTGTTGAAGTTGGACGTTGAAGGTGCTGAGTACGAGGTGTTGGAATCGATGCTGACCGCCCGAGTCCCGGTGACGACGGTTTGCGTGGAGTTCGACCAGCCGGCGCCGTTCTGGAAGACGATCGGGCAGATCCGGCGGATGCAGGCCGCCGGCTACGAGGTCGTGGCCATCGAGGGATGGAACGTCACCTTTCATATGTAACCGCGCCGAGCTGGGAGAGTCAGCCGTCACGACTCGACTCACGGAAGTCATCGAGGGATACCCCGATGCCTCAGGAACCACCGAGGTTGGAGCCATCGTGACGACATTCGAGGCCGAACGCGAGCACCCTGACGACGCAAAAGCCCAGGTCATGGGCCCTCTTCAGAGCTACTTTCTAAGAGCGGCATTATCGCCGCGGCCGGCAGGCGCCGCTGCTGGTCATCGAGCAATAGCAGCATGACCGAAAAGAACTCGTGTAGAAGGCTCCTCGGTAAGCTTCACGCCAACGAACTGATACGCGCGACTCGTTCGCTAATGCACTCATTAGGCCTTTAACGCGGGGCCGGCACCCTCCAGCAGTCTGACCGTCATACCAAAGACTGCTCCTCGCGCGCTCGATGTCGTAAGATTTCAGCCGCCAAAATGTGCGTCGACTTCGGGGCTTGTCTCCCAATTCCGACCCAACTAAGCTTACCCGCGACGGGGGAGGTTGGCATGCGGGTGGCTGGGCGCGGGGCGACAGGTGTCGCTCTTGTTCTTGTCGGGAGTCTCCTTGTTGGCATTGGGGCAACTGAAGCCGTCCCAATGCCAAACGGGGCCGCAGTCGGGACGCGCGACACTGCTGTGCCATCGACGCCGGCCTCATATCAGGCCTTCATCGTCCCGTCAGACGCACAACCGCTGTCCACGATTCGCTCCGAGGCCGCTGCCGATAGCAGTGTCGCCGATGGCAGCGCATCAGTGGACAGCTACCGGACGACGGTAAGGTTCGCGACATCTATGACCTGGATCGCCTCCGATCGGCTGGGGCGCAGATTATGGCCGTCGATCAGGGAAGTGCCATCGTCGTCGTCGATCGAAATCAGCTTGAGCTTCTGGCGCGCTGGCAAATGGGCCCCTCGCACACGGCGGTCGCTTCCGAGCTGAGGAACTCAAAGGGGGCTGTCGTCCCGACCTCGGCCAGCCGCGACGAGGTCGTCGCTGCCGCCGGAACTGACTCGGACAGCGACGGGCTCACGGATACCGAGGAGTCCTGGTGGTGCACGAATCCGAACAATCCAAGGACGAACGGAAACCCCAGGGGGTACACCGACGGACAGGCCGTTTACGGTCTGCTGGACTTCACTCTCCCTCGATCCGTCCGGTACGGATACGGACCGCCGTTCGGACCCCCGAACGCCTGGCCGGCATTCAATCAGCCTGGGGGCTGCGTGGACGGCGACCGCGACACGATCCCCGACCAGGCCGAGGCGTTCATGGTCGGTACGAATTACCTGCTGGAGAGCACCGCCAGGGACAAGTTCGACGACGGGCAGAAACTCTTCGGGATCACGTATTGTCCGGGTGGGTCGAATAGCTGCGGCTACGGCAGCTATCCGCGGCCTGAGTATTCCAACTTCATCACTGCGAGCATGCCGAGTTGGGTGTTGCCGCCCGCCGACAACCCATTCGTAGCGGCCTTCCCGGTGCCGCAAGTCCACGTGGTGCAGAACTCCCTTACGATCACGAAAACCTCGACGATCACGACCCAGCAGGGAACGATGACCCAGGCCGCACACACCTACCAGACGTCAGTCGCGAACGGTGTGAGCACGAGTGTGTCCGACAGCCGGACCTGGAACGACTGGCAAGAGGTGTCACATTCTGTTTCCCGACCAGGCACCGACGCAACCTCCCGGGCGCCAGCGCCGAACGGGCTGGCTTCGGACTCTTTCCTATCGAACGTTTGGGACACAGTTGTCACCTACGGGCCAGATATAGCGGTCGCTGCCGGCAGCTGCGCGGCGTATGTCCTAACTGATACTCTAGTCCTTCCCGCGGGGGTGGTGTGCCTCGGTAGTGTCGGCCAGTTCTTCAACCACCTCGACGCTGAGATGAGCGGTGCCGACGACAATACACAGCCCCAAGATGACTACACGTCGTTTATCTATGACGGCTTCTCGATTCCCGGGCAAGGATCCGTCATGCTTAGCCAGCCCTTTGATACACAGGGCTTGGCGTCGTCCATTGACGGGGTTCAATACGCGATCAGCCAGCAAGGTGAGGTGCTTGCAAGGCGCCTTGAAGCGATCAATTACGCGATAACGCAACCTCGGGTCACCAATACCCAAACCAGCGGCCGGTCATGGGGCGGCGCCCAGACCACGACGTCTGAGAAATCAGAGGTGCATACCGTCACCGACGGGCAGTCCTTCGCCACCGGCGAAAACTGGAGCACCGCATGGGCGATGGACTCCAGTCACGCCGGCGATCTCACATTCAACTACACGGTGTCAAATATCGGATCCGATTACGCCCGTGAGATTACCAACGTGGACTTCAACATCTTCCTCGGCGAGGATGCCACGCCCATCATCACCTATCCGGCGTGGCAGCAGTTTCCGAATGGCACATTGACGAATGTCTTCCCAGGTGCCTCGTTGGAGTACGCCTCAAACCCGATCCGGTTGACGCTCGACCAGATGAGGCGGATCGACCTCGGTGAGGTGGTGCGCGTCGTTCTCAACAACGTGAGCTTCGGTGCCGACCAACTCTTTTATCAGGACTCAACCGGCGGCGGGGTCACGGTCTTTGTCGACGACGGCACAACCTCCACCATCCAGCCGGTGCGGAGCTTCGTCATGCCGACCTGGGGGACCGAGCCGTTGCTGGACGTGCTCTCGCGCTACTTCCCCATTGGTCGCGACGCGAACGGTGAGATCACCGGCATCTCCACGCCGATCCTCAATGGCGCCAACCCGCCGACCTGGCAGGCACACCCGCTGACAGAGACCTCGTGGTGGAACTTCTACCTCACCCAAGACATAGGCGCCGCCGAGCTGAAGGACGTGCCGGCGCAAGCTGCCTCCTCGCTCTTCCTCCGCCTGAACCGCGACGCCGATCGTGACGGCTACAGCGACCGCGTGGAACGGCAGCACGGGACCGATCCCAACAAGCCGGCCTCTCATCCGCGACCGCAGATCGTGGCTGCGTCGGTGAGCGATCGGGTCGGCGACAACGCAACCACGACACTCGCGCTCGAGAACCTCGGCGACTTTGACGCCACCTCGGTCCAGGCGACCATGTATTCGCCGGATGATTCGACCACGGTCACCAACAATGTCGTCGGGGGAAACGGCGTCGTTCATTCCGGCCAGCACGTCGCCGTGGGAAGTCAACTGCGACCTCCTGACCTGACCGGCTGGGGAAGCAACATCTCGAAGCCGTACGTGGCGGGAAGCTACGGCGGAAGCGCCGACCGCACGTACACCTTCACCGTCGCGAATGCGGGCGTGGTCGGCCAAGGGACGACCTCGACGACCTGGACCGATGGTACCGGCGGATCCGGATCCCTCGATCTCGGTTCCAGCTACCATGCGCCGCTTCCGATCGCGGTGGCCAATGGCGTGACCGTCGGGTTCCAGACCGGCGCGATTGCTGCCGGTACCAGTTTCAGGGTTCTCGCGCTCACACCTCGCGACACCTTCCAGTACACGGTGAACCGGACGCCCTTTACCCCTCCCGTCATCGCCGTTTCCTACAGTGACCCGCAGGGAAGCCACCGATTCGTCACGCCGGTCTCGGTGCCGTCGCTGACGACGAGCCTGGCGCCGTACCAAGGTCAGATGCTCTTCGGCCTCAACCTTGACATCAGAGCCAACGCCGAGGTGACTCCGGCCGGATCCCAAACGACGAGTGTCGTCATGGCGAGCCCGGACGTTCAGACCATCCAGAACGCGCAGCTTCACGTTGACGTCATCTCGAACGGGAGCAAGGTGTTGAGCCTTCCGTTCACGATGAATGTCGAACGTGGACCGACGATATTCCCCTTCACATGGAACCCGTCGTCGTTTTCAAGTCCCTACGATGCGAGCGCCGACAACATCATGATCGTTACGCTGACGGATGTCAGCGGGAACATCGTCGCATCGTCCGCTCGGCCTCTCCGGAGTTTTACGAACGATCCGCTTCCCGTACTGAACGTTCCCACGACGGCCATTGACTTCGGCGCGGTGGTGCAGGGGGCAATGCCTAGTAAGTACCGGTAGAGGTTGAGTCAGGGTCCACCACGCGCAGCATCCCCCTCGCGAAGGTTCGGGTTCCTGTCCTGACCATACCGAGGAGGATGCTGTGCCCAACGTTAGGCCGCTCA
>JAHFUP010000068.1 GCA_023265025.1 Acidimicrobiia bacterium
CTAGTCGATCCCGTGCTCCAAGGCGTACCGGATCAGCTCCTGGCGGCGGTTGAGGTGGAGCTTGCCGAGGATGTTGCGGACGTGGTTCTCCACCGTCTTCTCGGCGATGAACAGGCGGGCGCCGATCTCCTTGTACGAGTGGCCACGGGCCACCAGTTGGAGGACCTCGCGCTCGCGCTCAGACAGCGGCGAGACGCCGGTGGACGACTTGGACATCTTGCGAAACTCGCCCAGCACGAGTGCGGCCAGCGCCGGCGAGAACACCGGCTCACCGTGGGCGGCCTTGTAGATGGCGGCCCGCAGCTCGGGACCGGAGGTCGACTTGATGAGGTAGCCGACGGCACCGGCGGCCACCGCGTCGAGGAGGTCTCGCTCCTGCTCGGAGACGGTGAGGATGACGATGCGGGTCTCCTCGCCGCAGGCGCGGGCCACCTTGATCCCGCCGCCGTTGGGCATCTGGAGGTCGCAGACGGCGACGTCGGGCTTGTGCTGGCGGATGGCGGCGATGGCCTCCTCGGCGTCCCCCGCCTCGGCGACGACCCAGAAGCCGTCGCCCAGATCGGAGCGCACGCCGTCGCGCCAGATGGGGTGGTCGTCGGCCAGCACGACCTTTATGAGGGGAGCCACAGCAGGATCTCCGTTCCGTCGCCGGGGGCGCTCACGACGTCCACCCGTCCGCCCACCTCGGACACTCTGCCCCGGATCGACCGGGAGAGGCCGATCCCCTCGGCCGTCGCGGAGGGGTCGAAGCCGGCGCCGTCGTCCTTGACCGAGCAGAAGACGCCGCCGTCGTCGGCCGGCTCGACGTAGACCTGCACCTTCGACGCGTGTCCGTGCTTGCCGGCGTTGACCATGGCCTCGCCGGCCGCGCCGGTCAGCGCGGCCACCGCCGCGGCATTCAGCGACGGCAGGTCGTCGGCCACCAGCACCTGGACCCGGCCGCCGAAGGAGTCCTCGAAGCGGGCGGCGGCGGCCCGCAGTGCGGTCCCGACGTCGAGGACGACGCCGGCCGGCGCCGCGGTGCCGAACAGCCAGTCGCGCAGCTCGCGCTCCTGCTCCCGGGCCAGGCGGGCCAGGGCCGGGTCGGTGGCCCGCCGCTCGACGACGGCCAGCGTCTGGAGCACGCCGTCGTGGAGCGTCCGGGCCACCTCCTCCCGCGCCCGGGCCGCCGAGATCTCGGCCTCGGCCCGACGCAGCAGGCGGGCCAGGTAGCCGGCGGCGGCGCCGCCGAGGGCGTAGAAGACGATGGTGTTGGTGATCGACAGCACCCGGCCGCCGGTGTCGATGCTGGCGCCGTTGGTGAGCACCGCCCCCAGCCGGGCCAGGCCGATCAGGACGCCGGCCCCGGCCGCCAGCATCGGCCCGAGCGCGATGCCGGCGCAGAGGATGCCGGTCAGGGGCCAGACGGAGCCGAGCGCCTGCGACGTGGAGAACGCGTGCCCCGAGCCGTAGGCGGCGCCGTCGAGGAGCACGAGCGACGCGCCGACCGCCAGCTCGGCCAGGACGGGCCCGGGCCGGCACAGGGCCCCGGGGTTGCTCCGCAGCAGGACGGTGTCGACGACGGTGACGGCCAGGGCGAGACCGACCAGGCCCACCGCCAGCCACGGGCGGGCCAGGTCGTGGCGCGACACGAGGAGCACCGTCGCCATCCAGAGCCAGGCACCCCACCGGAAGGCCGCGAGACCCTGGAGGGCGGATCGCTCCATCCCGTAAGGGTACGGCCCGCCCGGTGGCTAGGGTCTGTGTCGACTTCACCGGCGAGAGGAGCCATGACATGAGGCGTGTGTCGCAGTTGGTCGGAAGTGTGGTTTTCGGAGTGGCGGCGCTCACCGCGGTGCCCATCGCCGCAGGCGGGGCGGTGACCACGAACTGCACCGAGTTCCTGGCGCCGGGGATCTACGGCACCGTCGTGGTGCCCGCCGGCGCCGTGTGCTTCAGCGAGGGCGGGGTGACCATCCGCAACGGGCTGTTCATCCGCCAGGGCGCCACGTTCGTGATCGGCGACGATCAGCACATCGTCAACAATGGGACGATCATCGGCGGCGTGCACGCCACCAACGCCATGAACGTCCAGATCCACTCCATGACGATCCTGGACGGTGTCGACATCCAGGGTGGCTCCGGCCCGTTCGGCGGCCCCTTCGACGTCACGTGGAACACGATCGAGGACAACTACATCCGTGGCCCGGTCACCATGAACGGCTACAACGGCTTCTGGATGGGCTTCATCCGCAACAAGGTCGTGGGATCGGTCACGCTGACCAACAACCACCTCATCGACGACGACGGCAACGAGTACGTGACCAATGTGATCAGCGGCAACCTGAGCTGCTCGGGCAACTCGCCGGCGCCGCAGATCGGCGACTCCGAAGGCAGCCACAACATCGTGAGCGGGAGCAAGCTCGGCCAGTGCGCCGGCCTCTGAGCTGAGCGGCTGAGCGCCGGCCCGGGCCACGGTCAGGGCCGGCGCACGGAGGACACTCCTTAGGGGGCCATCGGTTGCCAACGGCCCCAGCCGGTAGCGCCGGACCACCGCCGGGGCGTCGACGCCCCGAGGCACCGCCCCCAGGAGCAGCAGCTTGGCCGGCCGCAGCTCCTGAAGGCGGTGCAGGACGAGGGGGACCGAGCAGGAGAGGTCCTCGATCACCACCTCGTCGGGCCAGTCGAGCTGCTGGAGCCAGTCGACGACCTGGCGGCCGAAGTCGAGGTCCCGGTGGCCCGGACGGCCGAACCCGGCCACGAGGGCGCGACATCGTGCTGCAGTCATTCCAGCGTGCAGCCGCACGAGTTGATCTCCCGCGTGATGATGCCCTTGCCGGTGTCCATGTGCGTCGTGCACGGCATGCAAGGGTCGAAGCTGCGGATGGCGCGGAGGATGTCGATCCCCTTGACCTGGTCGTCGGGGACCGACTCCAGGATGGGGGTGTCGACGATGGCCTGCTCGTAGGGGCCGAGACCACCGAAGGGGTCGGTGGGCGATGCGTTCAGGGTCGACGGGGTGTTGATCTGGTAGTTCACGATCCTGCCCTTGTCGATGATCATGTGGTGGGTGAGGTAGCCGCGGCTCGCCTCCCAGAAGCCCACGGCCACCCGCTCGTCCTTGGGGATCCGGAACGGGGTGTGCACCCGTGTCTCGCCCTTGCGCCAGTACTCGAAGGCCTTGAGCAGGCAGTTCATGCCGATGGTGGCGGTGAAGGCCATCGCGTACGCCCGGCCCCGGTTGCGCTCCAACGCGTTGAGCGTGCGGGGTAGCGGCCAGAACAGCTCGGTCTCGGGCAGGGCGTGGCGGGGGACAACCATCCGCAGGCCGTCGCCGGTCGACTCGCAGAAGGGGTTCTCGGCGTAGTCACCTCGCAGGGCGGTGCCCCACAGCTGGCCGTAGGCGCCGGTCTCCACCGTCTGGCGGTCCCAGCGCGGCGACGTGCACCAGGTGTAGTGATCCTTGAAGTTGGTGCCGGTCGGCTTGGGCAGGGTGGTCTTGTTCCACGCGTGGTACGGCGACAGCGGATTGCCGAGGGCGTCGGTCTGGTAGCGCTGGGGGCCGACCTTGGTCCAGTCCTCGTAGAAGGAGTGCTCGACGAACTCCTCCATGCCGATGTTGATGTCGGTGAGGTTGGTGGAGACGAGCTTGCCCTCGATGATCACCGACGGGGTCGACCACCGGGCGTTGCCCCACTGGTTGCAGTTGGCGTAGGTGGCGTCGTAGACCTCGGAGTTGTCCCAGATGCCGGTCTGGATGAGGCTCGTCGGCCGGGCGCCCACCTGCTCGTACGCCGGGTTGGCCTCCAGGAAGAAGTCGACCAGGTCGTCCCAGATGCGGCAAATCACCTTGCACCAGTCGAGGATCATGCCGAGCTGGCCGTAGTACTCGTTGAACGTCGACGTGGTGACCGTGGTCGACATGCCACCGGGCACGATCGTCGACGGGTGCGGGAACTTCCCGTACATCAGCATGCACATGATCCGACCGACCCGGGTCCACTCCAGGGCCTCGAGGTAGATCTTCCCGGTGAGCGGGTTGAGGGCGTCCATGATGTCTTTGATCGTCGTGTAGCCATGCAGGCCGCCGTGGGGCGCGAGGGTCTTCTCGGCCCGGGTCACCAGCTCGGGGTTGGTGACGCCGACGAGCGCGGTCGAGTAATCGGGGCCGGCCAGGAGGCCGAGATGGAGAGGACGGTCGTAGAACATCTCCCCGACCTCACCGAGGTTGCGGACCTCGACGCCGAGGGGCGGCGGGCACACGCCGAACGCCTGCTCGATACACAGCGCGCTCACGGTGGCGTGCACACCACCGCACACCCCGCAGGCCCGGCTCGAGATGTCGATGGCATCGCGCGGGTCGCGCCCCTCGAGGATGACCTCGTAGCCCCGGAAGAGCATGGCCCGGGCGTGAGCGTCGACGGCCCGGCGGTTCTCCAGGTCGAGCACGGTGTGGACGGCGAGGGCGCCGGCCACCCGGGTCATAGGGTCGATGTTCCAGTCGCGCAGGCGGGGCGGGGCGGCGAGCTGGGCGCCCGGGCCCTCCGTGCGGCGGACGTAGCCCTTGGGCTCGGCCGCCTTCACGGAGTAGGGATCGGTGACGCCGTCCCGCAGCCGGGCCTGCCCCGACGCGTCGAACTCGATGGGGAGGTTCTTGAAGCACATGCGTCGACCTTCGCAGGTAGCTGTCGATAACAGGTAGTGTTGTAAGCGATGCTATCGAGCGGCACGACCAGCGGAGACCGGATGTCGAGCGGGATGCCCGACGTGGACGCCCTCCTGGGCGGCATCATCCTGGGCGACAACGTGGTGTGGGTCCTCGACGACACGAGGGTCGTCGGGCTTCTGGAGGATGCCCTGTTGGCGGAGGTGACGTCGGCCGGCGGCCACGCCTTCTACGTCAGCACCGGGCCCGATCCTGCGAAGCTCCAGGCCCGGCTGGGCGCCGGCGTCACGGTCATGGACGCCCGCGCCCGTGGCCTCTACGGCGACGCCGCGGTCCTGGAGACCGCGCTCATCGAGGGCACCCGCAGCCATCCGCCGGGCTACGTCGTCATCGACGGGCTGGCGTCGTTCGCCCGCCGTTGGGGACCGGCCAAGGCCGTCGCCTTCTTCAGCCGGGTCTGCCCCCGCCTGTTCGACCTCGGCGCGGTGGCGTACTGGCGGGCGCCCCGGACGGAGCTGGGCCGCTCGTTCATCGAGCAGGTCACGAACGTCACCCAGTGCGTGCTGGAGCTCGGCGAGGGCCACCTGCGGGTGGTGAAGGCCGAGGGCCGGCCGGCCTCCGTGCAGGGCCGGCTCCTCCGGCTCGACGTCTCCGGCGGCGAGGTCCACCTCGAGGATGAGCGGGCCCTGGGGCGCCTCGGACGGGGCCTGGAACGGGTCCGCCGCGAGCGCAACCTCAACCAGAGCGACCTGGCCCGCCTGGCCGGCGTGACGCCGAGCGCGGTGTCCCAGGCCGAGTCCGGGCGCCGGGGTTTCTCGCTCGACACGCTGCTGCTCCTCACCGAGCGGCTGGGCATGGGCCTCGACGAGTTCCTGGCCTCGGCGCCCACCGGCGGGTACCTCCTGGCCCGCCACCCCCGCACGCCGGCGGAGGCCACGACCGCCCTGCTCGACGACCCCAAGGCCGGGCTGCGGGCCTACCTCGTGCGGCTCGGCCCCGGGGAGTCCGGGACCCCGGACTTCCTCCACAAGGGGACCGAGCTGGTCCTGGTGGCCTCGGGGCTCGTCCAGCTCACGATCGGCGACGACACGCCCGTGATGCGGGCCGGCGACGTGGCTCTGGCGACCACGGCGGCGGTCTCGGGCTGGCGCAACCTCATGAACGGGCCGGCGCTGCTGTTCTGGGTGCTGCGGGACTGATTTCACCGATTCATCACATCGGCGGCCGATACTGGGCCCATGCCGGGACACGCCCGCCGCAGCCGCCTCGTCGCCCTCGGCTTGAGCGTCGGCGGCCTGGCCGGACTGGTGGCCGGGATGGTGGCCAACGAGCACCCGGCGCCTGCGCCCCCGGCGCCCCAGACCGCAGCCCCCAGCCCGACGACTGTCTCGAGCCCGACAACAATCACCAGCCCGACAATCAGCGCCTCCGATCCCTTCGCCGCCGGCGCGCCGGCCGCGCCCCCGTCGTCGCCGCCCACGAGCCGAGTCCGCAGGACGATCACCAGTGCCAGCTGAGGCGCGCTTCGAGGCCATGGGCACATGGGTCCACGTCATGTGCGACGGGGGGCCGGCGGGTGGGCCGGCGAGAGCTCGGCAGCGGATCGAGCAGCTCGAGGCCCGATGGAGCCGGTTCCGGCCCGACAGCGAGGTCAGCCGGCTGAATCGGGCCGCCGGCCGGCCGGTGCTGGTGTCCTCCGACACCGTCACCCTCGTGCGCCTGGCCCTCGCCGGCTGGCGGGGCACCTCGGGACGGTTCGACCCCACCGTGCTCGGCGCCGTGCTCGACGCCGGCTACGACCGGTCGTTCGAGCGGCTGGGCGAGCCGGCGCCAGCGGGCGGGACGCCGAGCGGGCTGGACCTGGGCGCCGTCGCCGTGGCGGTGGACGAGCGGTGCGGCACCGTCGCCCTGCCCACCGGCGTCGGCTTCGACCCGGGCGGCATCGGCAAGGGCCTGGCCGCCGACCTGGTGGTCGAGGAACTGCTGGCGGCCGGCGCATCGGGTGCGTGCGTCAACATCGGCGGGGATCTACGGGCCGAGGGTGACGGGCCGTGGCCGGTCGATCTGGCCGACCCGTTCGACAGCCGCCGGCCGCCCGTCGCCGGCCTGGCGTTGGACCGCGGGGCGGTGGCGACGTCTAGCCGGCTGCGCCGGACCTGGTGGCGGGGTGGTGCCCGCCGCCACCACATCATCGACCCGGTGACCGGGCGGCCGGCGGAGGGCGACGTCGCCGCGGTCACCGTGATCACCGGCGAGGCGTGGCGGGCCGAGGTGCTGGGCACCGCGGCCCTGCTCGCCGGCGTGGCCGGCGCACTCGATCTCCTCGCCGCCCGGAACGCCACCGGCCTCGTCGTCGACACCGACGGGACGCTCCATACGGCACCGGGCCTCGAGCCGTTCCTGGCGTGAACGACCGGCTGTGGTGGTACGTCGCCCGGTCGAGCGGGTTGGTGGCGTGGGTGCTGCTGGCGGCGTCGAACCTGTGGGGCCTGGCCCTCACCACCCGCCTCTCCCGCCGGTTCGCCCCCCGATGGCTGCTCGACGTCCACCGCTTCCTGGGCGGACTGGCGGTGGCGTTCGTGGGCATCCACCTCGCGGGCATCGTCGCCGACACGTTCGTCCATTTCGGCCTGGCCGACGTGCTCGTCCCGTTGGCGTCGGACTGGCACCCGTGGGACATCGCGTGGGGAGTCGTCGCCCTCTACCTGATCCTGGCCGTGGAGGTGACGTCGCTCCTGCGGCACCGGTTGCCGCACCGCGTGTGGAAGGCGGTGCACGGCCTGAGCTTCCTGCTGTTCCTGGTGGCGACCGTGCACGTCCTGCTGGCCGGCACCGACGCCGGCGACTGGTGGGCCCTGGCGCCGGTGATCGGGGTGACGATGGCGGTGACGTTCCTCTCGGTCGCCCGGATCGCCGCCGGCCCGAGGCCCGCCCGGACGCCGGCGCCGTGACGCTGAGCCCCAGGGCCCTGAACCGGGCCACGCTGGCCCGCCAGCTCCTGCTGCGCCGGTCGGCCCTGACGCCGCTCGACGCGGTCCGCCACCTGGTCGGGCTCCCTGCACGGCCCGGTCCTCGTCGACGGCCTGCTGCGGGCCGTCTGGACCGCCGCCGGCCCGACCCTCACCATCCGTCACGCCGGCCGCCTCACCGGGGACGCGACCGAGGAGCTGGAGGCGGAGGGCCTCAAGCTCCTCAGGTTCCTGACGGATGGTGCCGGCGACTACGACGTCCGGCTCATCGGCTAAGCCCCCTTGGCGTCGACGTCGCGGACGGCGTAGGCCATGTCGGCGAGCAGTACCTTCTCGGCGCCCCGCTGGGCCGGCACCATCCAGATGTTGCCGTCCTGGACGAAGACCACCCGGCCGTCGGCCAGGTAGGTGGCGCCGTCCTCTCGGGGGGCGCTCGGGGAGTCCACCAGCGGCCAGGCGTTCGACGAGCCGGTGATGTTCACCGGGGTGCCGGTGCCGTTCCAGGTGTAGATGTCAGCGGCGAAGGTCTCCGACTCCCAGATGCCGAAGACCAGCGTGGTCCCGTCGGGCGACCACTGCGGGTTGATGGCGTGGTGGTAGTAGTCCTGGCCGCCGACCAGCACCGTGCCCAGCGAGCCGGCAGGGACGCCGGTGGCGGGGATCGTCCGGAGCTCGCTCTCCGCCACGAAGACCACGCTGGCGCCGTTGGGGGTGAACACCGGATCGGTGAGGTTGAGCTCGTCACTCGCCACGATGGCGGTGTACTGGCCGCCGGCCGAGGGCACCGTCATCAGAGCCCGGTGGACGACGACCTCGGTCGGCGACACCCGCTCGGCCCAGCTCGCCTCGTAGACGATCTTGGACCCGTCGGGCGACCAGGCCGGGTTCGACGCACCCCAGGTAGCCGAGCTGGTCACCTGCACCTTGCCCGAGCCGTCGGCGTTCACGACCATCACCTGGCGGCCGCCGCCGACGGGGAGCTCGATATAGGCGACCTTGGTGCCGTCGGGCGACCACACCGGGTCGTTGCCCTTCTCGGCCAGCTGCACCATGTTGCTGCCGTCGGCGTTGGAGCGCTGGATCGGCCCCGGCGAGGCGTCGCTGTGGGCCACGTAGACCAGGTCGGCGTTGACCGCCGGGGCGGCGACGACGGTGTAGTTGACCGTCTTCGGCGTCGAATTGCCGGCGGCGTCGGTGGCCGTTGCCGTCAGGGTGCGGGCGCCGGTGCCGGTGGTGTCGAGCGTCGCGCCGTTCGGCGTGCACGAGGCGATGCCGGAGGTGGCGTCGGTGCAGTCGGCCACGACTGTCGCGATCGAGCCGGTCACGTAGCGGCCGCCTTCGACCGGCACCCGCACCGTCAGGGCCGGCGCCACGGTGTCGACCTTGACGGTCACCGTCTGGTCGGCCTCTCGGCCGGCGGCGTTGCCGGCGCGGAAGTGGACGACCGTCTCGCCTTGGGCGTCGACCAGGACGGTCGCCGACATGCCCTGGACCACGACCTCACCCCGGGCGCCGGCGCCGGTGGCCGAGTAGCGGATCTCGGTGGGCGTCGGGGTGCCGGTGGCGACCAAATTGACGTTCACCGCGCTGCGGTACCAGCCGTTGGTGCCGGCGGTCCCTGCGAGGGTGGCGGTGGTCTTGGGCACGGTGCCCGTGGGGGTGGCGTCGAGGGATCCGACCTTCTTGTCGCAGACGCCGAAGCCGCTGCACACGGTAAGGGCCAGCTTGTGGACGCCGGGGGTGGTGGTGGCGATCGTCGGCGTGGGACCGGTGGCGTCGATCGAGCCGTTGTCGTCGAGATCCCAGGACCACTTCACGACGCGGCCGTCACAGTCGCCGTAGAACTGGACCGACGTGGTGTCGTCGCTGAAGCTCTTCAGGTTCCTGTTGGCCTGGGGCCCACCCTGGGCCGCGGGGAGGGTGACCTTGGGGCCGGTGTAGTCCTTGCCGTCGAAGAGGACGGCTTCACAACCGGTCGGGACCCGCCAGCGCACGGACGTCGCCTCGTCGTTGTAGTCGTCCACCCGGCTCAGATGGCGATAGTCCTCCTTGCCGTGATCGGGGTAGTCGAGAACCAGGCCGCGGCCGCCGAAGTCGGGCTCGTCGTAGAGCTCGACCCGGGCCTGGGCGACGGCCGGCGTGCTGGCGGTACCGTCGAGCTGGACCGGCTGGTTGGGCTGGCCCGTGTAGGTGCCGGGCACGGCGGTGGGGCGGTAGGCGCCGTCCTGGTCGTAGCCGTCCTGGCTGCTGAACTCGGCCATGCGGACGGTGCCGTTGGGGCCGTCGTTCTCGTGCTCGGTGGCGTACATGATCAGGTCGCCGCTGGGGCTCACGTAGAAGCCACTGGCCGCGGCCATGTTGCAGACCCGGTCCATGTGGTCGAACTCGCACCAGATCTGGCGCTTTGAGGCCGGTGTCAGGGTGCCGGTCAGGGGGTCGATCTTCCACATCCCGAGCCGGTCACGGCTGGTGCTCTCGAAGGGCGACAGGTTGTAGCCGCCCATGAGGAACATCTCGCCGGTGTTGCAGTCGGTGAACAGGTTGGTGGTCTGCAGGGACTGGAACCCGGTGGGCCAGCCGACGTTCTTCACCGCGGCGTCGTAGGTGAAGATGGGCTTCAGGTACGGCGACGGGCCGAACGGGACGAAGCGGAGGTCCTGGGTCGGCTTGCCGTCCTTGTAGATCTCGTAGCCGTAGATCGGGCTGCCGTTGTTGCCGGTGGTGATCAGCAGGAGCCGGCCGTTGCCGAAGGGGGCGATGCCGATCGAACTGGCTTGGTGCTGGAGGGTGAAGCTGCCGAGGTGGATGGGGTCGGACAGGTCGCTGAAGTCGATCAGCTCGATCTTGCCGGGGATGTTCTCGGGAAAGTACGGCCGGTCCATGCCGATCACGGCGATCTGGCCCCACATCTGCATGCCGCCGAGGTGGCGGTAGTGCGAGTTCAGCAAGCCCGGCTGCTCACCGGTGTGGTAGCTCAGAATCACCCGGTCCTCGGCCGGCGGCGGGGTGCTCTGGGTGCTCTCGTTCGGGATCATGCGGTTGGAGCGCACCCGCTCGCCGTTGGTGTCACGGGACGCGAGCTCGATGACGTTGACCTCGCCGGGCTGGTCGTCCATGCCCGGGGGGATCTCGAAATTGCCGACGTTGCCGTTCCTGGTGGTGACGAAGTGCGGCGGGCCCTCGCCCGGGATGCGAACGATGCCCTGGTAGTGCCGCCCGCTGGTGGGGTCGTAGGCGCCGGCGCCGAGGTTGAAGCCCAGGCCCTCGGGGTGGTGCTTGATGGAGTTGAACTGGCGCTCGACGTCGTTCACGCACAGCGTGGGGGGCAGGCCGGGGTTGCGGGCTGCGGCTGCCGCGTGGGCGCCGGCGATCAGGAAGGCGGGCAGGGCCAGCAGTGCGGCCAGGAAGACCTGGATGGTCCGGGCGAAACGGCGGGTCGGTGACATCGGGCGCTCCTCTTGGATCGGGGGGACGCCGTCACTTCACCGGTGGGCGCTTGCAAACCGCTTCACGGCCGCTTGGTCGCCGGCTTGCATGCCGGCCAAGCGGGCTTCAAGGGACCTGCAAGGGCCCGGGAGGACGCTGTCGCTGCTCCACCCCGGAGCCACAACCTCGAAGGAGAGATCGCCATGAGCATCCGCACCCGCATCGTCAAGACCGCCGCCGCCGTCACCCTTTCCGTCACCGCCCTCGGCATCGCCGCCGCCCTGCCCGCAGGTGCGGCCGCCGGCGACCCCAGCCAGTGGGGCCGGGCCCGCGCCGAGGCGTCAATCGCCGGCGACCCCAGCCAGTGGGGATCCCGCAAGGTCAACGAGTACGAGGGTCAGCACCGCAAGGTGAACGAGTACGAGGGCCAGCACCGCAAGGTCAACGAGTACGAGGGGCAGCACTAGCTAGCCGCCAGTTCCAGCGCCCGCGCCGCCAGCGTGTGCGACCCCTGGAGGGTCGCGGCGTCGGCGGCGCAGGCGAAGAGCTCCGCGGCCTCCTCGGCATCCCCGCCGGCGCCGAGGAGGGCGGCCTCGGCCATGAGGACGATCGGTTCGTTCCACCGCTCGTTGTAGGCCTCGAGCTCGACCCGGGCCGCGGTCGCGAAACGGGCCGCCTCGTCGGGCAACCCCTGCGCGACCAGCTGGAGGGCGAGGGAGGCCCGGAACGTCGCCAGCGCGGACCGGGCCCCGATGCCGGTGTAGCGGGCCTCGCCTTCGGCGAAGGAGGCGAGGCCGGCCTCGACCTGGCCCCGCCCGACCATGACCAGGCCCTGGTGCATCCGGAACATCCCGTCCCAGAAGCCGAACTGGCCACCGGCGCCGGCCTCGGTGCCGATGCCGGCGAAGCGGTCGACCTCGTCCCAGCGCCCCAGCGTGACGGCCGTCGTGGCCGCGAACCCGCAGATCGATGCCACCGCGAAGCGGTCGGGCATGGCCGCGATGAGCTGGCCGAAGCCGGCGAACGCGGCCTCGGGGGCGAGGTCGCCGTGGACGGTGTGGTTCCAGATCCAGAACGTGTTGCTCACCAGGACCCGCTCCATGGCGAACGGGTCGACCGGCGGGCCGGCCTGGGCAACGAGGTCGAGGGCGATGTCGAGGTTCTCGACGGCCTCCGATATCCGGCCGGCGCCCCAGCACAGCACCCCGTAGACCTGGTACCCGGTGGCCCGCACCTCGGGGCGGGGGTCGTCCTGGGTCAACCGGCGGAGCTCCATGGCCAGGGGGGCTGCCTCCTCCCCCCGGCACGACGTGGCCAGCGCCGACCACTCGAACCAGATGAGGTCGACGAGCACGTCGCGCTGGCCGCACCGGTCGGCCAGCTCCTTGGCCCGGCCCAGCACGTCGAGATCGCTGGCCCCTTGGAAGTACCGCCGGGCCTTGGCCACCTCGAGCAGCCGGGTGATGGCGCCCAGCTCCGCTTCCTGGCCCTGCATGGTGGCGCTGGTGGCCCGCCGGAGCTGGACGGCCTTGCGCAGCGAATCCTCGGCCGCGGCGTAGGACACCCGGCGCAGGGCCACCTCCGCGGCCCGCTCCAGGACCTCGGCCGCCCGCTGGCCGACCCCGACTGGCGCGGCCCGCCACAGGTGCTCGGCCAGGATCTCGGCGTCGTCGACGCCAGCGCCGCCGGCCTCGATGGCCTCGGCCACCTTGAGGTGCAGGCGGGCCCGGCGCAGCGACGTCATGTCGTCGAGCACCACCTCACGGACAAGGGCGTGGCTGAAGCGCAGCACCGCCGGCAGCTCCGGCACCTCGGCGAGCAGGCGGTGGACGACCGCCGGCTCCAAGCCGTCGAGCACCTCGTCGAAGCTGCGGCCGGCGGCGCGGGACAGCAGGCCCAGCTCGACGTCGCGGCCCACAACGGCGGCCACGCCGAGCAGCTCGACGGTCGCCGCCGGGAGCCGGGCCAGGCGCCGGCGGACGACGTCGCCCACGGTGGCCGGCACCTCGCCGGCCATCCCGCCCTCCTCGTCGACCAGGCGGGACAGCTCGATGGCGTAGAACGGGTTGCCCTCGGCCCGGGCGTGGATGGAGGCCGTCACCGCGGCGGCGACGGCCCGGTCGGTCGCGGCGTCGAGGACGGCGGCGGTGGCGGCCGGGGCGAGGCCCCGGAGCTGGAGCCGGCGGCTGCCCGGCCGGCGGGCGATGGCGGCCAGGGCGTCGGTGACCGCGTCGTTGCGGCCGACCTCGAGCTGGCGCATGGTGCCGGCGATCAGGACGCCGCGGCGGAGGCGGCCGGCGAGGAAGCCGAGGAGCTCCAGCGACGTCTCGTCGGCCCACTGAAGGTCGTCGAGCAGGACGACGAGGGGCGTGGCCGCGGACACCTCGTCGAGCAGGCTGGCCACCGCCTCGAACCGCTCGAATTGAGCCGCTCCGGCCTGGCCGGCGGCCATCGGCGCGGCGCCGGAGAGAAGCTGGGCCACGTGGACGGGCACCTCGCCGGCTCGGCCGGCGATCGTGCGCAGCGGTGGGAGCCAGGGCCACAGGGCCGGGGCGGCGCCGCCTTCGTCGCTGCGACCCCAGACCGCGATCGCGCCCCGTGCCGCGGCCGCACAACCGAGCTCGTCGGCCAGCCGGGTCTTGCCGATGCCGGGCTCGCCCTCGATGACGGCGAAGCGGGCGTCGTCGGCCGACTCGTCGAGCGCGGTCAGGAGGGCGGCCAGTTCGACGTCGCGGCCGACCAGCGCCGGCCCATGCGGTGTGGCGGCGGCCGGTGGTGCGGATGCCGGCGCCGGCGCCGCCGGCTCCAGCGCCGGGTCATGGGCCAGGATGGCCGATTCCAGGTCGCGGAGCTGGCGGCTGGGCTCGATGCCCAGCTCCTCGCGGAGGGTCCGCCCGGCGTCGGCCAGGGCCCGCAGGGCCTCGGCCTGGCGACCTGACCGGTACAGGGCCAGGGCCAGCTGCACCTGCAGGCCCTCCCGGAGCGGGTGGGCGGCGACCAGCTCGGCCAGCTCGCCGGCGACGGTGGCGTGGCGGCCCAGGGCCAGGTCGGCGGCCAGGCGATCCTCGACCGCGCTCAGCCGGCGCTGTTCGAGACGCGTCGCCGGCCCGACGGCGAACTCCAGGTCGGCGACGTCGGCCAGCGCCGGCCCCCGCCACAGGTCCAGCGCCTCCTGGAGGACGGCGCTCGCCTCGTCCGCCCGGCCTGCGGCGAGCAACGAGCGACCCTCCTCGGCGAGCGCCTCGAATCGGCGGGCGTCGACCTGCTCGGCGGCGACGTCGAGCCGGTAGCCGGCCTCGTCCCACGACAGGTCCTGCCCGTCGCCGAACCGCCGGCGGAGGCGGGACACGTAGCTCTGCACCGTCCCGGTGGCCGACGCCGGCGGGTCCTCGCCCCAGATGGCGTCGACCAGGGCGTCGACGGTGACCCGCCGGCCGTTGGCGAGGAGGAGCACGGCGAGGAGGATGCGGGGCTGGCGGCCGCCGACGTCGATCCGGTCGCCGGCGGCGTCGACCACTTCGGGCGGCCCCAGCAGCCGGTAGTGCATCATCGGGGGTCCACCGTACGTGCATCCGCAAACAGTCGTGCCACACTGACCCGAAGTCGGGACGCTGGAGGTCGTCGTGCAGTTCGGTTTGCTCGGCTCGCTCTCGGTGATCGACGACGCCGGTCGGGCGGTCGACCTGGGCGGCCACCAGTCCCGCCTGGTCCTGGCCGTGCTCCTCGCCGCTTCGGGCCGGGTGGTCACCGCGGAGTCGCTGATCGACGTCATGTGGGGCGACGACCCTCCCGCCTCAGCGCCGGGCACCCTGCAGAGCTACGTCTCCCGTCTGCGGCGCGAGCTGGAGCCGGACCGCGCCCGCGGCACCGACGCCCGGCTGCTGCTCTGGGAGCCGCCTGGGTACCGGCTGGCGGCCAGCGCCGGCGACGTCGACTTCCGCCGCTTCGAGGCGCTGGCCGACGAGGGCCGCGCCCTGCTGGCCGCCGGCCAGGCGGCCGACGCACGGGACGTGCTCCTGCGGGCCGAGGCCCTGTGGCGGGGGCCGGCGCTGGTGGAGTACCGCGACCGGGAGTTCGCCCTCGGGCTCGTCGCCCGCCTCGAGGACCGCCGGACGGCGGTGGCCGAGGACCGTTTCGCCGCCGAGCTGGCCCTCGGCCACCACGCCGGCGTGGTCGGCGAGCTGGCCGAGCTGGTCAACGCCCACCCGCTGCAGGAGGGCTTCCGCGGCCTCCTGGCCCTGGCGCTGTACCGCTCGGGCCGCCAGTCCGAGGCCCTCCGCGCGCTGTCCGACGCCCGGGACACACTGCGGGAGGAGCTCGGCGTCGACCTGGGCCGGCCACTGCGCGATTTGGAGTCGGCCATCCTGGCCCACGACCCCTCCCTCGACGTCGCCGTCCCCGACCGGCCGCAACCGGCGCCGGCCCCCGACGCTCTCCGGCCGGACCGGCTGGTGGGTCGGGACGCCGAGCTGGCCCAGCTCCTGGGCGCCCTCGACGAGGCCGGCGCCGGCCTGCGGGTGGCGCTGGTGGAGGGCGAACCCGGCATCGGCAAGACCCGTCTGGCCGAGGAGGTCGGCGCCGAGGCCGCCCGCCGGGGTGCCCTCGTGCTGTGGGGCCGGACGTTCGAGGGCGGTGCCGCCCCCGCCCTGTGGCCGTGGCTACCGCCGTTGCGGGCCCTGGTTGCGACCACGCCGGAAGCGCAGCTGTCGCCGGGCCTGGTCGACCTCCTGTCGCCCTCCGGCACCGGGGCCCAGGGGCCGGGTGGCCAGCCTGGCCGCTTCGCCGTGGTCGAGGCCGTCGCCGACCTCCTGCAGCGCACGGCGGCGGAGCGCCCGGTCGTGCTGGTCCTCGACGACCTGCAGTGGGCCGACGTCGAGTCGCTCGAGCTGCTGACGTCGCTCCCCGGGCGCCTGGCCGACGTCCCCCTGCTGATCGTGGGCACGGTGCGCGAGCTGGAGGTCGGCCGCAACGACACCCTGGTCAGCACCCTCGCGGCGCTGACCCGCGCCACCGGCGCCCGCCGGCTGCACCTCCGCGGCCTGGCCCAGGAGGCCACCGGCGCCCTCGTCGCCCAGACCGCCGGCGACGCTGTCGACCCGGTCGCCGCCGCGGCCATCCATGCCCGGGCCGAGGGCAACCCGTTCTTCACGACCGAACTGGCCCGCCTCCTGGCCGGTGGCTACGGCCTTCCGGCGGTCGACGTCCCCAGCGGCGTGCGTGATGTCGTCCGCCGGCGCCTGGCCCTCCTGCCGGAGCCGACCGTCGAGCTCCTCCGGGTGGCCGCGGTCATCGGCCGCGACGTCGACCTGGGGCTCCTGGCCGTCGCCGCCGGCTGCGACCTCGACGCCTGCCTCGACGACCTGGAGCCCGCCATCCTCCACCGGCTCCTCGTCGCCGTCCCCGACCAGCCGGGTCTGCACCGGTTCGCCCACGCCCTGGTGCGGGAGGTGGTGGTCGACGACGTGTCGAGCCTGCGCCGGGCCCGCCTTCACCTACGGGTCGCCGACGCCCTCGACGACGTCGACGACAACGCCGAGATCCTCGCCGAGCATCTGTGGCAGGCGGTCCCGATCGGGGTGGCGGAGCGGGCCGCCGGCGCACTGGAGCGGGCGGCGCGGGTGGCCGTCCGGCGGCTGGCCTACACCACGGCCCAGGATCTGCTGGAGCGGGCCGTCCAGCTCCGGCGGTCGCTGGCCGGCGACCGGGGCGACCTTGATGCCGAGCTGCGGGCCGTGGCGTTTCTCGTCTCGGTCACCGGCGCCCACCACGGGTACGCGGCGCTCATCGCCTCGCCGCTCCTCGCCCGGGGCAAGCACCTGGCCGAACGGCTCGACCGGGCGCCGGAGCTGGTCAACCTGCTGTGGGCCGAGTGGGCCGGCGTCGACGTCGCATGCCGGTTCGACGACGGCGACCCCATCGCCGAGTCTCTGTTGGAGCTGGCCAACAACACCGACGTTCCCGTCGCGCCCGTCCTCGGGCATACGGCCTACGGGATCACCCGGTGGCACCACGGCGACCTGCCGGCGGCGGCCGAGCACCTCGACGCGGCCAGGGAGGCGGCCGACGCCATACCGGCCGAGACGCTCTCCACCGTGCTGTTCGACCTCGACCAGCTCCGCCTCTCGCTGCCGTTCTCGCTGTACATCCACGACCTCATCGGCGACCTCGACGACCCCGAGGCCCGTTTCGACGAGCTCGTGCGCCGCCTGCCCGGCGACCGGTACTGGGAGCTGGCGGTGATGAACTTCGCCGCATCGGGGGCCATCTCCACCGGCGACCTCCCCCGGGCCGAGCGGGCCGCCCGCCGGGGCCTGGCCGCCGACCCGGAGGGCATGTTCGCGTTCTGGGGCATGGCCGGGCGCTGCTACCTGGGCGCCGCCGTCGCCCTCCAGGGCGACCTCGACGCCGGCCTGCCCGTGCTGGACGAGGCATGGGCCGGCTACACGGCCATGGGCCTGCGGACCAACGGCGTCACCCTGCTGGCCAGCCGGGCCCACGCCCTGGCCGAGGCCGGCCGGCTGAAGGAGGCCACGACCTCGTTGGCCGACGCCCAGCAGGAGCTGGACACCTACAAGGAGCGCTACGCCGAGCCGACGCTGCTCCTCGCCGAGGCCGTGCTCCGCCACGCCCGGAGCGACGACGAGGCGGACGTGGCCAAGGCGTTCGCCGCTGCGGGCGAGCTGGCGGCCGCCCTGGGCGCGCACGCCATGGCCGCCAGGGTCCGGCACACGGCCGAGCGCCTCGGCTACCGCATCTGACCGTTCTTTGTCGGCTGGACTACCGCAGCGGTACCTGAGCCGACAAAGAACGCCGAGCCGCGGCCCTGACGGCCCGAAGCTCGGCGGCCTCGGCGATGCGGGCGTAGCCGTCGAGGGCCTCGTCGAGGGTGAGGTCGCCGTCGAGGCGAAGCACGATCTCGTCCGCGCCGGCGCCCCGGGTGACGTCGACGTCGTCGGCCACCTGCTCGGCGTCGCCGGCGTACGCCGGCCGGTCGCCGGCGAGCGGCGGGCCGGTGAGGACCACGCCGGCCCGGACAACGAGCCGGAGGGCGTCAGGGTCGCGCCCGTGGCCGGCGGCCCGGTCCCGGATGGCCGCCCAGGTCGGGGCGAGGTCGTCGAGGGCGATGCCGGCGGGGGCCCAGCCGTCGGCCCGGCGGGCCGCCCGGTCGAGGACCGCCGGCGACCGCCCGCCGAGCAGCACCGGCGGGCGAGAACCCTCGAAGCAGGCGTCGATGGCGTCGAGGACGTCCTCCGGCAGGTCGTCGGCCATATCGACGACGACCATCAGCCGACCCTCGCTCAGCACGTCGACGGTGGCCAGGGCGCGGGCCAGGCCGGCGGGGTCGCGGCCGGCGTCGACCCTGAGGTTGGCGCCCAGACGGACGCGCGTGGTGACAGCGGCGGTGGCGGCCAGGACACCGGTCGGGTCCGGCACGCTGTCGCACACCCAGACGGACGAGTAGCCGAGCTGTTCGGCGGCCCGGGCCGCGGCGATGACGGCGGCGGGCCGGGCCAGCCGGCCGCATTGGGCGACGCTGATCCCGATGCGCATGAGGTCCCTCCTGTGGCGGCGTACCCCATAGTTGTCCCTCACCCCGCTGGCAGACCGCTTGACGGACACTTGCACCCCGAATTGGCTGATCAGTTCAGGTGGGCCCGGAAGGCCTTGGCCTCCGTCTCCAGCGCCTCGGCGTCGCCCGGGTGGGCCTCGGCCAGGGCCTCCAGCTCCGCGGCTGCCTCCAGGTAGCGGCCCGTGGCACCGAGGGTCCGCGCCCACTCCCGCGCCTCCCCGGGGCCGGCGGCCGGAAGGGCCCGGCGCAGCTCGAAGACCCAGTTCAGCGCGGCCACGTCGCCCCGGCCGGCGTAGACCGCCTTCAGGTTGTTCAGCATGCGCCCGAGGATGGCGTGGGGGCCGACCGGGTCGAGGTAGTTGATGCGGAAGGCGGCCCGGGGGCCGTTCACCGCCCGGAACTTCTCGACGCACTCGGCCCGGTCGAGCACCCGCCCGCCGTCGAAGGGGTCGACGTAGACGTCGGGGCCGTGCTTGAGGAGGAAGTGGCCGGGCATCCCGACCCCGAGGAGGCGCAGGCCCACTCGCCGGCCCACCTCCATGCCCAGCACCGACAGGGTGATCGGCAGGCCCCGCCGCCGGCGGATCACCTCGTTGAGGAAGGAGTTGGCGGGGTCGTAGTAGCGGCTGGCGTCGCCCGAGTACCCGAGATGGACGAAGAGGTGCCGGCGCCATTCGTCGAGGGTGCCCTCGGGGATGCCGGCCGCCAGCCGGTCGAGGAGCTTGAGCTCGGCGCCGATGTCGAGGTCGGGCCGGGCGTGGGCCGCGATCAGCAGCGCGGCCTCGTCGAGCCGCAGGTCCTCCTCGGGGCCCGCGACGAGCTCCGAGAAACGGATCGTCGGGTCCATGCCAGTCAAGCTAACGCCTAGCATGCGGCCTCATGGCCACTGCCACACCCTCCCCGACGCCCAACCCCAACGCGATGAAGTACGACCTCGACGTCAAGCTGCCCGCCACCCTCAACGTGGCCAAGGCCGAGGCGGCCGAGGGCAACCCCTTCGCCGAGGCGCTTTTCGCCGTCGAGGGCGTCCAGTCGATCTTCGGGGTCAACACCTTCGTCACCGTCACCCGCAAGCCGGGTGCGGACTGGGACGTGATCACCGCCGGCGTGCAGAAGGCCGCGGCCGAGCACCTGAGCTAGCTACCGGACCTGGGTCCCACCCACCTTGGCGTCGACGAGTTCACCGACCTGACCGCCGCGCAGCTCGACCGATCCCACCACCACTGGCTCACCGGCGACGGCGAGGTCGAGGTCTTCTCCATGCCCTACCGCTACGTGTGGCCGTCTGAGCTCGATCTGATGGCTCGCATGGCCGGAATGACGCTGCGCGAACGCTGGGGCGGGTGGACGCGCGAGCCCTTCACGAGCGAAAGCCCGTCCCACGTATCGGTGTGGGAGACCTCTGCGTAGCCATCCGAAAGGAGGTCGTGCGGTAGGGCGGGTCGGGACATCGACGACGAGCGTGCCACCGGCACTCACAGCCGGCGCACGAACAGACGCCCTTCGTCCTCGGGCCGTATCGACCCGAGCGTGTACTCCTCGGCACCAGCGACCGGCGCAGCCGGCTCTCCACGCGACCCATGGTCACTCAGTCGGATCCAGCTGAAGAACTCGCCTGCGACGGGCCGGCACTCGGCGTGACCCTTGTCGTAGACCTTCGTCAGTTCGAGGTGCGATCCAACTGGCACCTCGATGTCGAGGCGGTGATTGCTGCCGTAGCGCCGACCCGCGTCGTCCTTTGCGTACACCATTGGTCCGCGAGCCACCAGTGCCAGGGGGGCCAGCACGGTGATCGTCTCTCCTTCGCGGAGGCGCTTCGGTCCAGCGTCGAGCGACTCGAGTGGGACCTCATCGAGGCCGTTCACGACCTGCGTGATCACTCGTCCCGACGGTCGCGCCGGCACCGACCCGTACCGGTCCCGGGCGCTGACTTCTTGGAGTTGCCACCCCGGCGAATCCTTGACCACGAGGGGATCACCACCTGCTTCAATCAGGTTCAGGACGACTTCGGCGCCAAGCCGTGCCGCATGCCGGAGCCGATCGTCGTCCACGTCGATGTCTCGGAGCGCCCGAACGATCGACCGAGCGAGAAGATGACGGGCCAGGTCAGGCTGGCCGGACCTCTCCCCCATTCGCACGAACGTCTCCGGTTCGGCGATGCCGAACCGAGCGACCGCCTCGGCGGTCGGTGTGTCGGTGCCGAGTCTCCAAACGTTTGTGTCCGCGCCCTCGTCCACCGCGGGCAGCGGCAGACCGTTCCTGTGCCCGACGTACGCAACTGATGCATGACCCGATCCACGTCAGGAACCCTGGAGGTGCCGTCGGCTTGATCGTTGCCACGAGCATGAACCGGTAGCTGTAGCTCATGGCGTGATTGTCGCGTCGAGGCACGCGCAGCTGCCCGCGCCTTCTCGATCCGACCGAGCCGATAGGGTCGAGGGCGAGGTCGACGGGGATGGGTCGATGGCCGACGCGCTGGTGAACGGTGTGCGAATCGCGTACTCGGAGACGGGCGCCGGCCCGCCCCTCGTGCTGCTCCACGGAGGCATGGACGACAGCCGCTCGTGGAGACGCCAGATCGAGGGGCTGTCGGACGAGTTCACCGTGTACGCCTGGGACGCTCCCGGTTGTGGCCTTTCATCGGAACCGCCGGAGACATGGCGGATGCCCGAGTATGCGGACTGCCTGCTCGGGTGGCTTGACGCTGTCGGCGTCGAGGCTCCCCACGTCCTGGGGCTGTCCTGGGGAAGTTCACTGGCACTGGAGCTCTACCGTCGCCGTTCCGACAGGCCTGCGTCGCTGATCCTGGCGTCCGCCTATGCCGGATGGGCCGGATCGCTTCCGCCCAACGAGGTCGCCGCTCGGCTCACGGGAATTCTTGCCGCCGCCGACCATCCACCCGACGAGACCTTCCAGGGCATGTCCGGGCTGTTCAGCCGGGCGGCGTCTCCGGCGCTGGTCGACGAACTCGTGGCGATCTGGGCCGACAACGCCGGCACGGTCCACCCCGCCGGCTATCGAGCCATGGCTCATGCAATGGCCGAAGCCGACCTACGCGATGTCCTGCCCCGCATCAACGTCCCGACGCTGCTCCTGTACGGGGAGCTCGACGAACGGTCCCCCATGCGGGTGGCCGACGGCCTGCGCGCCGCCATCCCCGGGGCCCGGCTCGTCGTCATCCCCGGCGTCGGCCACACCTGCAACGCGGAAGCCCCCGAGGAGTTCAACGCCCATGTCAGGGACTTCCTGACGACATTGGATCAGCGGAGCGACAGTGGTCGGTCGGTGAATTGATAGCGGAAGGGGGCCGATGCCGAGCGGCGATGAGATCCGAGGCGTGCAGCCAGCACGTGTCGCTCGCAGTTGCGGCGCTGAAGCAGGTCGACGAACCCGCGCGGGAACGAATTCGGGCAACCGCCATTGCGAACGTGAGCGCGTTCGAGACAGACGGCAAGATCCGGGTTCCCGGGCGTGGCCCGGTGCATCGTGGGAACGAAGTAGGACCAAGCGACACACGCTGACACGACAGCAGGGAGGCGAACGGCGGGTCAGGAAACGTCGAACTCGTTTCCCTCGGGGTCGACCAGCAGCGTCCACCGACCGTCGTCGCCGTCGTGAACGCCGGTGACGGTCGCGCCCAGAGCCACCAGGCGCTCGACCTCTGCGTCGCGCTCCGCAGGTCCGACGACGAGGTCGAGATGGACCCGGTTCTTCAGTGTCTTGGTCTCGGGGACGGCCTGGAAGAGGATGCGGCGGCCCACGCCGGCCCCGCGCTCATCGACCGGGTCGTCCGGATGGCGCAGGGAGGCGAGGGAACGCCAACGTCGTCGGCCGCCGACCTCGATCGTGGCCTCGACCGGCACGTGGCCGGCGCTCACCAGCCCCCTGACGAAGGCGTCGATGTCCTCGTGCTCGTAGTGGAGGGCCTCGGCCCAGAAGGCGGCCTGGGCGTGCGGCTCGGTGGCGTCGAACACGACCTGGGTGCGGATGGCGACCATATGCCGGTCAGGTTGCCATGGCGTGGACCAGGCCGATGAGGGCGCCGGCGGCGATGAGCCAGGCGGAGATGAGCCGGGTGCGCCACAGGGCGACGCCGGCGCCGGCCAGGATGGCGACGGTAAGCGGGTCGACGACCGCGTCACCGGCAAGGTGCACGCTCACGCCGGCCATGAGGCCGATGGCGGTGGCGTTGACCCCGTCGAGGACGGCGCCGAGGGTGGGCGAGGCGCGCATCCAGCCGACGAGGCGGGTGAGCGACGCGACGAACACGAAGGAGGGCAGGAAGATCCTCACCGTGGCGACCACTGCTCCCCAGAAGCCGGCGGTGACATACCCGATGAACGTGGCGGTGGTGAACACCGGGCCGGGAGTCACCTGGCCGATCCCGAGGCGGAGGAACAGCCGGGCCGGCTCGCCCAGCCGCCCGGGGGCGGGCCCGCCGGTCACCGCCTTAGGCGCCGGCGGGCTGGAACAGCTCGATCACGTTGCCCGAAGGGTCCTGCAGCAGGATCTGCGAGCCGCCGGGGCCGGTCACGATGTCGTTTCGGAACGGGAGGCCGGCGGCACGGAGCCGCTCGACCTCGGCCGCGAGATCGCCGACGATCAAGTGGATGCGGTTCCAGCCCCCAGGCCCCGGCGTGGCGCCGTCGGGCATGGGCCGCCCGGCCGAGCTGGCCGGCCCGCTGAGCAGGAGTCGCAGGCTCCCCCGGGTCACGTCGGCGAACGCCGGCGCCGCGCTGGTGCGGACCTCGAAGCCCAGGTGCTGGGCATAGAAGTCGATGGACGCCTGGACGTCGTCGACCATATAGCGGACGTTCACCAACTCGTCGAGCTCGGTCATCGTTCCTCCTCTGCTGTTGTCGGGGTGAGGGCGCCGAGCAGGAATCCGATGCGGGACGCCAACTCGGCGGCCGTCCGTTTGAACGTGGGGTAGCTGGCCTCCTCGTCGCCGTCGGGGTGCTCGGCGCCGGGGTCGGGGATGCTCCAGTGGACGCTGCCGGCGGACTCCGGGCAGACCTCGCGCACCCGATCGCACAAGGTGACCACCCGGTCGAACCGCTGGTCGGCGAACACGCTGATGTGGGTCGGGCGCCGCCCGGCGATGTCGATGCCGTACTCCTCCCGCATCACCCGGACTGCGTTGGCGTGCAGGGGCTTGGGGTGGCTGCCGGCGCTGTGGGCCTCGACCAGGCCGCCGGAGAGCGATCCGGTCAGCGCTTCGGCCATCGGCGACCGGGCGCTGTTGCCGGTGCACAGGAACAGCACCCGCCCGGCCGGCGACCCGGCCGGGCCCGGCGCGAGCGCGGGATGCAGGGCGACGCCGGCGGCGGCCAGGGATTCGCCGAGCCGGGTCAGGTCGACGGTGTAGTAGGCGTCGCGACCGTCCGCCGAGCTGCGCCGGGCCGAGACGAGCCGGGCGTCCCGCAACTTGGCCAGGTGGTAGGAGACCAGGTTCTGGGGCTGGCCGACCAGGCCGGTCAGCTCGTGCACCATGCGGTCGCTGCAGGCCAGCTCCCGGAGCAGCCTCCACCGCACCGGGTGCCCGGCCAGCCGCAGGAACTCAGGCGGCGCGGCGTGGTCCCGGCTCGACGTCACGTCCCATTTTTACATCAAACCAATTAGATCGATCAAACCAGATTGCTTGATCCGCCCGGCGAGAGCCAACCAGGTCGCCGCCGCGACCGCCTCGGCTCGGCCCGCTCGGACACCCGCGACACCTCGTCATACGGGGCGTAGAACGCCCGCAACGCCGCATGCAACGCTGGCCGCGGCCTCGCTCCAGGCATCGTCGGCACCGGCCGAGCCGTCCCGGGTACGTGGGCACGGTGAACCGCCATTCGTAGCGCCTCGAGGGCAGCCGCCTGCTCGACGACGCCCGATTCCCACCGCCGGCCCATCCCGCCAGGCTATGGATCGGCCGGCGCCGGCCCCAGATAAACCAGCTCGTCCAGCGGGTCCTCGTCGGCAAAGGGGACCCGGACCCGGCCGGCGCAGGTCCAGCCCGCCCGCTCGTACAGTCGGATGGCGACGTCGAAGTGGGCGGCCACGTCGAGGATCGGCCGGCGCCCGAGGTCGAGGCTGGCTTCTGCCGCCCGGGCGAGAAGGGCACCGCCGATGCCGGCGCCACGGTGTGCCGGCGCGACGAAGAGCCGGGCCACGACGGCGAGTTGGTCGGGCGGGCGGCCCGTCGCATCGCCGGCCAGCGTCATCACCGCGTCCGAGCTCCTCGGCTGGAGCGCGACGTGCCCGACGACGTCGCCGTCCGACTCCGCCACCCAGGCGCCGAGCGCCCCGGGCGCAGAGACGAAGTGGCGCAGATCGCCGGCGCACCGGGGCGGGTAGCCGTCCGCCCGGTGCACGTCGCGGGCAAGGAGCTCGCACGCATCGAGATCGTCATCCGCCCGCGGTCGAACATTCACGGCGACAGTCTGCGCCACCGGTCGTGCAAGCTGACGCCCCATGGACGCCGGGTTCGGCTCGCCCGACACACCCGTCCCGCCGACGGTCCTGGCCTTGGCCAGCGGGCACGACCTCCGGGTCGCATGGGTGAACGGCATGGGTGGCGTCACGTGGGAGTTCGGGCGGGCCGACGCCCGGCGGTTCGTGAAGTGGTCGCCCACCGGGAGCGTCGACCTCGCCGCCGAGGCGGCCCGCCTCGAATGGGCGGCACAGTACGCGCGCGTTCCGGTGGTGGTCGACGCCGGCGCGGACGACACAGGTTCGTGGATGGTGACCCTGCCCGTCGCCGGCGAGAACGCGGTGACCGACCGCTGGCGTGCCGACCCGGCCTCCGCGACGAGAGCGATCGGCGAGGGCCTCCGGGCCCTCCACGACGCACTGCCGGTGGCGTCCTGCCCGTTCTCCTGGGCCGCGGACGAGCGGGCGGCGGACGCCTGCCGGCGGGCCTCCGCCGGCCAAATCGATCCTGACGAGTGGGTCGAGGCGCACGCGCCCCTCGACCTCGATGCTGCGCTCGACCTCGCCGGCGAGCCTCCCGCCGTCGACCGGCTCGTGGTCTGCCACGGCGACACCTGCGCGCCCAACACACTCATCAACGACGCCGGCCGGTGGTCGGGCCACGTCGACTTCGGCAGCATGGGCGTCGCCGACCGCTGGGCCGACCTGGCCATCGCCACCCTGAGCACCCTGTGGAACTACGGGCCGGGGTGGGAACAGGCCGTCCTCCACGCCTACGGGATCGAGCCCGACGAGGAGCGCACCCGCTACTACCGCATCCTCTGGGACCTCGGCCCGTGAGGGCCGATGACTGGAGCGGCACCCTCAGATCGACCCCCTCGGGACGACCCACTCGTTCTCCGCACCGCCGACCGAGCCAATCCGCTCGAAGTCGGCGTCATAGTGCAGCACGACGAGCCCCGATGCCTGGGCCGCGGCAGAGATCACGAGATCGGGGATGGGGAGCCGGTGCTGGCCTCGGCGCGCCAATGCGTGCTGCAACTCGATCGCCCGCTCCATCACCTCGGGCGTGATCGGGGCGCGATCCAGGCTGCGACGCTCGTCGAGCACGTCCTCGTAGTCGCTGAGCCCCTGGGCGCTGTAGAGCACCTCGAGATCGACGATGGCGCACGTGGCGTGCGATCAGCGCCAGGCCGCAGACATCGCCGCTGGGTCGTCAAGGTCAACGCCGCGCATCTCATCGAGTCGATCGGCATGGCGGCGGCGGCGGTCGGCGAGCACCACTGACTGGAGGGATCGATTGACGGCTTCCTTCATGGTCGACGCGCCGAGGATGGCGGTCGCCGCCTCCAAAAGGTCGTCGTCGATGTCCACCAGACGTTTGCTCACGGATCAAGTATGTCCCCGAGCATCCTCGGCGTATATGCCATCGACCTACTCCCCTGGGTCGACGCCCTCCAGGGCGCCCAGGTCGAGCAGGCGAGGGATGGCGGCCGGCGGCTGCGGCCGGGAGAAGTAGAACCCCTGCCCGTACGGACAGCGCAGCCGGCGGAGCTGGAGGAGCTGCTTGCGGCTGTTGATGCCCTCGGCCACCGCCTCAAGTCGAAGTGTCGAAGCGAGCTTGACAACTGCTCGGGCGAGGGCCGACTCGTGCGGGCCCTCGGCCACGCCGTCGATGAACGACTTGTCGATCTTGAGGATGTCGACCGGGAGCCGGCGCAGGTAGCCGAGCGAGGAGTAGCCGGTGCCGAAGTCGTCGATGGCGATGCGCACGCCCAGCCGGCGCAGCTCCTCGAGGCGGACGGCGGTGGTGTCGGTGTCGTCCATAAGCACGCTCTCGGTGATCTCCAGCACCAGCTGGCGGGGCGCCAGGCCCGACTCGGCGAGGGTCTGGGCCACCTCGTCGGACCAGCCCGGTTGGGCCAGTTGCTTGGCCGACACGTTCACGCTGATGCGCAGCCGCTCGCCGGACGGGTGTATGTCACCCCACCGGGCCGCCTCCAGGCACGCCTCCTGGAGCACGTACCGGCCGAGCGGCACGATGAGCCCGGTCTCCTCGGCCGACGGGATGAACTCCAGGGGCGGGAGCAGGCCCCGCAACGGGTGCTGCCACCGCACCAGGGCCTCGAAGCCGGCGATGGCGCCGGTGTCGAGGTGGACGATCGGTTGGTAGTAGAGACGCAGCTGGCCCTCGGCGATGCCCCGGCGGAGGTCGTGCTCCACCGACAGCCGTTCGGTGGCGTCGACGAGCATGGTCTCGTCGAACACCTCGTAGCGGTCACGACCGCCGTCCTTGGCCCGGTACATGGCGACGTCTGCGTCGCGCAGCAGCAGCTCGGGCGCCGGCCCGGCGACGGCACCGACGGCCACCCCGACGCTGGCGGTCAGGGACATGTCGGCACCCTGCACCTGGAACGGCTTCTCGAACGCCCCGACCACGCGCGCCGCGATGCTGACCGCGTCCTTGTAGCCGTCGATGTCCTCGCAGAGCAGGGCGAACTCGTCGCCGCCCATCCGGGCGACGGTGTCGCCGGGGCGGAGGAGCTCGGTCAGCCGCTCACCCACGGCCACCAGCAGCCGGTCGCCGCCGTCGTGGCCGAGGCTCTCGTTGATCAGCTTGAAGCGGTCGATGTCGGCGATCAGCAGGGCCACCGAGGCGCCCCGCCGGCCGGCCCGGGCCAGGGCGTGCTCCACGCGGTCGCGCAGCAGCACACGGTTCGGCAGGCCGGTGAGGCGGTCGTGGAGCGCTTGACTGGCCAGCTGGCCCTCGAAGCGCTTGCGCTCGCTGAGATCGCGGACGAAGCCGCAGATGCGCCGGGAGCCATCGCGCCCGTTGGTCCACACCGTGACCTGCACCGGGAACTCCGCCCCCGAACGGTGGAGGGCGACGAGCTCCCGCCGGGGCGCCAGCGGCCGGGCGTCGCCGGCCAAAACCCGCCCCAGGTGGTCGATGAAGTCGTCGTGGTGCCGGGCCGGGACGGCCAGGTCGACGAGGGGGCGGCCGACCGCCTCGGCACGCGACCAGCCGAACACGGCCTCGGCCTCGGGATTCCACTCGACGATGCGGCCGAGCTCGTCGACCGCGATGTAGGCGTCGTGCGCCACCTCGGTCATCAGCACGGCCTCGTCGCTGGCCGCCGCGGCCCGCTCCCGGTCCACGACCCGGCCGAGCTGGCCGACCGCAGCGGCGGCCATGGCCACCACGTCGGGCGGCGGGCGCTCGGCCCGAACGGAGAAGCACTGGACGACCGCCACCACCACGCCGCCATGGCCGTCGCCGTCGTCGTGAATCGGGAAGGCCAGGGCCCCGGAGAGGCCGGCGTGGGCCGCTTCGGTGCACACGGCGCCCACCTCGGCCAAGTCGCCCGTCCAGACCGGCTCCCCGAGAGCCACGGCGCGCGCCGCCAGGGGGGCACCCATCCCCTCCTCGTCGCCCACGGCCAGCAGCGACCCGTAGCGGTCATGGTCGGTCATGTGCCAGACATGGGTCGGCTCGACCCGGCCGCCGGCCACCGCGAGCAGCCAGGCCACCGGCCAGCCGGCGGCCGAGCACACCTGGGCCATGACGTCGCCGGCGGCCGATTCGAGCGAGACCGCCCGCGCCGACACGTCGGCGGCCCGGTGGAGCGCGCCGAGCCAGAGCCGGGCGTCCAGGTCGTTGGCTCCGACCTCCTCGCGGGTGGGGGTCATCCGCTCCAAGGATGCCTCACCGAGGCGGACTACGCCTTTTCGAGACCGTGCCGGTCTACGCCTTTTCGAGGAAAAGCTTGAACTCCAGGGTGGCGTCGCTGTCGACGGTGACGAAGCCGGCGACGTTGGGCGGGCTGATGTTGAAGTCGCTCATGGGGAAGCCGAGCGAGCCGACGAGCTCGGCGCGGACGTCGTCCACCCTGACGTCGAGAGGGATGGTCACCCGCCGTGTCATGCCGTGCAGGGTGAGGTCGCCCTCGGCCGTGGCCTTCACGGCCTGGCCTGAG
>JAHFUP010000151.1 GCA_023265025.1 Acidimicrobiia bacterium
TAGCTCAGCGCCGCTCGGGCGGGGGCTCGGTGGAGGGCCCGACGTGCTGCGCCAGCCACGCGTTCATCGGACGCGCCGCCCGCCACACGTCCACGATCCGCTCGGCCGCCCCGCCGGTCGCCAGCCACCGGGCCGGCGGGAACGTCCGCACCGCCGCCATGCTCTTGTGGCGGAGCAGCTCCACCCGGGGATGGTCGCGCCGGTATCCGCGCGGCGCGGTCTTGAGGCCGTGGCCCTCGACGGCCAGCTCGCCGGCCCGCAGGTCGGCGACGATGCGCTCCAGCGCCGGCCCGGTGCGGTCGTCGTCGATCGCGGCCCGGTAGCGGTCGAGCTGGTCGTTGGCCATCATCCAGTACCCCGAGGCGACGACCAGCCCCTTTGTTGAGATCTCGACGTAGTAGGCCTCGCCGCCCTCACCCTCGGTGACGGCGTAGCAGCGGGTCTTGTACGGCGACTTGTCCTTGCTGAACCGGACGTCACGGTTCGGCCGGAAGACCTTGAGGGGGCCGAACTCCTCGGCGACGAGCTCACTGAGCGCCTCGAACGGCGCCTTCACGTCGCGCTCGTAGACGTCCTTGTGGTCCGTCCAGAACGCCCGGCTGTTGTCCTGTTCGAGGTCCCGGTAGAAGTCGAGGGCGGCCGGCGGCCAGCCAGTGAAGTCCATGTCAGACCCCGGAGGCGGCGGCCGCCTCCCGGATGAGCCGGCGCACCACCTCGCCGACGGGCGCCAGATGGGTCCCGTCAGGGGCGTGGTCGATGCGCTGGCGGGCGTGTCTGCGGCTGGCCCGGGACGGGGCGACGACCTCGATGGGCTGGGCCGGGCCGGTCATGGACAGGGCGACCGCAGTGCCGAGATCGAGAGGCCCGTCGCCGGCGGCGGTGGGTGAGGTCGGCGAGGCCCCGAGGACGACGATGCGGTCCTCAGCGTCGCCCAGGTCCAGGGTGCCGTCCAGCACCAGCTCGGCGACCAGCAGGCCGGCCAGGCAGGCGTTGAGCTGCCCGCCAGTGCCGAGATCGTGGCGGCCTGACTCGGGCTTGACGGCCACCAGCGCCAGTTCCTCGGCCAGCAGCATCGGCACAGGGTACCGTCGCCCCGTGCCGGTGGCGCCGATAATCCTGCGGCCGATCGGCCGAGTCGGGTCGACGCTTGTCGACCCCGCCGAGGCACCGAAGCAGGCTTCCGAAGGGGCGCCCGAGGCGTGGCTGGTGTTCGACGATGCCGTCGCCGGGGGGCTCATCGACCTGCGGGCCGGCGACCGGATCGTGGTGCTGACCTGGCTCGACCGCGCCCGCCGCGACGTGCTCTCCGTCCACCCTCGCGACGACCTCACTGCGCCGCGAAAAGGCGTGTTCAGCACCCGCTCCGCCGACCGGCCGAACCCCATCGGCATCCACTCGACCGAGATCGTCGCCGTCGACGGGCTGCGGGTCCTCGTCCGGGAGCTGGAAGCCGTGGACGGGACACCGATCGTCGACATCAAGCCGGCGCTCGACTAGGGCCGACTCGGAAGTGGGCACACTTTTCATCACTATGTGCCGAAAAGTGTGCCCACTTCGCGACGGCGGCGGTCAGACGCCGAGCTGGAGTTGGCTGACCGCCGGCGGCGCCGGCGGCTTGGGCGGCACCGACCGGGCCTGGCGGGGCCCGACTGAGCGGCCGCCGTGGTGGGCGACGAGGGCCTGCACCGTCTTGGCCAGCTCGTCCTGGGTGCCGGCCGGCGCGTAGGCCCGGGGGTAGAGCTCGGCGTACTGGTCCATCAGGTCCGGGCGGGCGCCGGCCAGCCAGCCCAGGTAGTGCTCCCGTACACCAGCGCGAAGGTGAAGCAGGAGCGGGGTGATCGACACGGCGCCGGCTTCGACGCACGCCTTCACCACCGCTTCGAGCTGTTCGGGCCGGTCGGACAGGCCGGGCAGGACCGGCGCCATCAGCACGCCGCAAGGGACGCCGGCCGCGTTCAACTTGGCCACGGCCTCGACCCGCCGGCGGGGATGGGGCGTGCCCGGCTCGGTCATCCGCCACACCTCCTCGTCGAGCGTGCCGATGGAGAAGTTGGCCCGGACGTCCGTCCGCCGGGCCGCCTCGGCCAGGAGGTCGAGGTCGCGCAGGATGAGCGTCGACTTGGTGAGGATCGAGAACGGGTTGGTGGCCGCCAACAGCTCGCCGAGGATGCCCTGGGTCAGCCGGTACTTCCCCTCGCAGCGCTGGTACGGATCGGTGTTGGTGCCCATGGCGATGTGGTCGCCGGCCCACCGCCCCGGTGCCAGCTCGGCCCGCACCCGCTCGACGGCGTTGATCTTGACGACGATCTTCCGGTCGAAGTCCTCGCCACCGTTCATGCCCAGGTACTCGTGTGTCGGTCTCGCAAAACAGAAAACGCAGGCATGGCTGCAACCTCGGTAGGCGTTGATCGTCCACCGGAAGGGCATGCGTGAGGCCCTCGGCACCTCGTTGATCACCCGCCGGGCCTGGACGTGGAGGAACTCCATACCCCGGAACTCGCCCCGCCCGATGTGGCGCTCGACCTCCTGTTCGAAGAGGGCACCCTGGCCACCGTCGTCGTCGGCCAGTCGCCAGCGCAGCTCGGTCATCGGTCCAGAGTATCGAACAGATGTTCCCTACCGCGGCACGGCCATAGCGACCTAGGCTCCGGGCATGGATCACTTCACGCAGTACCTCGCCGAGGAGGTCGCCCTCGACCACGCCGCCGGGCAGTTCAGCCGGCGTGAGGCGCTGCGCCGGCTCGGGTTGATGGGGGTGTCGCTGACCGCGGCGTCGGCGCTGCTGGCGGCGTGCGGCGACGACAAGGAGACCGAGACGACGGCTCCGGGCGCCCAGACCCCCACAAGCGCCACCCCGACCACGGCCGCGCCCACCACCGTCGCGGGCCCCACCACCACCCGACCGGCCACCACGCCGGTGCCGAGCCAGGACATCACCTATCCCAGTCCCAACGGCACCATCATGGGTGCCTACGCCGCCGCGGCCGGCACCCGCAAAGGTGCGGTGGTGATCATTCACCAGAACATGGGTCTGGTCGACAACATCCGGGCCATCGTCAGCCGCTTCGCCGGCGACGGGTACAGCGCTCTTGCCGTCGACCTGCTCTCGGAGGAGGGCGGCACGGCGAAGGTCCCGGCGGCCCAGGTGTCCGCCGCGCTCACCAACGCCGGCGTCTCCCGAGCACGGGAGGACATCATCGCCACCATCGACGAGCTGGTGAAGCGCAACGCCGCCACCAAGGTCGGCATCACCGGGTTCTGCTTCGGCGGCACGGTCGTCTGGGATTTCGTCACCGTCGGCGATGCCCGCCTGGCCGCGGCGACGCCGTTCTACGGCACCACCGCCGAGGGCGTCGACTTCTCCAAGAACAAGGCAGCCGTCCTGGGCATCTACGGCGAGACCGACACCCGGGTGAACGCCACCCGGGACGCGGCCAAGGCCGGGCTGGCCAAGTTCACCGTCCCCTACGAGCTCAAGACCTATCCGGGCGTCGGCCATGGCTTCTACACCCAGGTGGACACCGAGCAGTCCAAGGCCGCGTACTCCGACGTCCTCACCTGGTACGAGAAGTACCTCAAGTAGCGCCACCGGGCCACCTGCGCCTCTGAACGAGCGATCGGTCCGCCTACGCTGACTCGATGCCCGACGACGTGCCCCGACCCGTGCACTTCCGGCGCGCCCTCGAGGGCCTGCTCGGCGTGCCGGCGACGGAGGGCAACTCGGTCGAGGTGCTGCGCAACGGCGACCGGATCTTCCCGGCCATGTTCGAGGCCGTGGCCGCGGCCACGTCGACGGTCGATTTCCTCACCTTCGTCTACTGGCAGGGGTCCATCGGCCGGGAAATGGCCGAGCTTTTGGCCGAGCGGGCCAGGGCCGGCGTGCGGGTCCGGGTCATCCTCGACGCCTTCGGCGCGTTCAGCATGGACCGGAGCCTGGTGGACCGCATGACCGCCGCCGGCGCCCAGGTCGAGTGGTTCCGTCCCATGAACAAGGCCAAGTTCTGGGAGTCAAACCACCGCAGCCACCGCAAGGTTCTGATCTGCGACGAGGACGTGGCCTTCACCGGCGGGATCGGCATGGCCGACGAATGGCGGGGCGATGCCCGCGGCCCGGGGGAGTGGCGCGACACCCACTTCCGGATCCGCGGCCCGGCCGTCGACGGGTTGCGGGCCGCCTTCGTGCAGAACTGGGCCGAGACCGGCCGGCCGCTGCTCGACCGCGGCATCGACCGGTTCCCGGTGCAGCCCGTCGCCGGCGCCACCGTTGCCCAGGTGGTCAGAGGGGCGGCCCAGACCGGCTGGAGCGACGTCGCCACCCTGGTGCGTGCGCTCCTGGCCCTGGCCGAGGAGCGGGTGCGGATCACCACCGCCTACTTCGTGCCCGACGACGCCACCTGCGCGGCGCTGGCCGACACCGCCCGGCGGGGCGTCGAGGTCGACGTGCTGCTCCCCGGCCCCCACATCGACAAGCGCTACGTGCAGCTCGCCAGCCAGTCCCAGTACGACGGCCTGCTGGCGGCCGGCGTGCGGTTGTGGTCCTACCAGGTCAGCATGCTGCACGCCAAGATCATCACCGTGGACTCCACGGTGGCCAGCGTGGGCTCGGCCAACTTCACCAGCCGGTCGCTGCTGCTCGACGACGAGGTCAACGTCGTGGTGTTCGACCCCGAGGTCGTGGGCATCCTCGACGCCGACTTCGAGGCCGACCTGGCCGCCTCGGAGCCGGTCGACCCCCATGCCTGGCCCGACCGGAGCCTGGCGCAGCGGGCGCTTGAGGCGGTGGCCGGCCTCGGTGGCCGCCACATGTAGACCCCCCTATTTGACGACGAAGGTGCCGTTCATCTGGTCGGGATGGACGATGCAGTGGAAGTGGTAGGTGCCGGCGGCGATCGACGAGACCCGGTAGGTGACCGACTTGTTCGGGCCGGTGATCTGCTCGCCGCTGAAGAACGACTCGGTCGAGGTGTGCGACACCTGGATCGTCACATTGTGGGGTAGGGCGTCGTTGTTGTCGAACTTGATGGTGAACGCCTGGCCGGCAGGGGCGGCGAGGCAGCCCTTGTCGTACTGGATGTCCTTGGCCGTGATGGAGAGCGAGGTGCCCGACGGCGAGCACGTCGCCGCGCCGGCGGGGGCGTCGTCGCTGTGGGTGTGGCCGCCGTCGCCGGCGTTGCCCCCGGCCAGGGGGTCGGCGTCGTCGCTGCCCCCGCCACAGCCCACCAGGACCATCGCCAGTAGAGCCGCGACTGCAACGAGCTTCTTCATGCGATCTCCTCCTCGACGGCCGCCTACCTTCCGACGTCCGATCGCTACCCTACCGGTCGCCATCCGTCCGCGGCCTCCGGGGTGCACGGTCACCTGGGGGGAAAGATCAGGGTTTGCCCTGATGGGCCTACAGCGCCTCTGAAGCCACGACCGGCCGCAGGAGCCAGCGGTCGGCCTCACCGCCGGGGTCGACGGCGCGCCACGTCGCTACGAGCGCCGGCATGCGGTCGAGGAGGTGGAGGCGGAACGAGTCGTGGAGGTCGATCAGCGAACGCCGGACGACCACGCCGTCGGCGAAGGCCGTGCGTCCCGGGTGGGCGACGAGGTGGCGGGCCGCATCCCAGCTGAACATGGCGCCGGCGCCGTCCTCCCGTATGCGCCGCGCCCGAGTGGGGTCGCGGCTGTCCGCCGTCTTCGCGCTCGGGGCCACGCCGGCGGCCAAGACACACTTGCGGAACCCTGGGTCGTCGCCCAGCCGCCAGGTCCGTTCCATGACGGGGTGGGCCGGCCCGTAGGCCAGGGCGGTGAAGCGCTCCACCGCCGACCACAGCAGCAGGTACGCCGACTGGAGGGCGTAGAAGCGGTCCCAGGCGCCGGCCTCGTCGGTCGGCACGGTCGGGAACGGTGTCGCGACATGGGTGAGCGCGTTCCGGCGGACATGCGCCATCCCGAATCGCAGCAACGGGTCGTCGCCGGCCGACCACGACGAGAACCACTCGTCGGAGCTGCCCCGGTCGGGGTGGCGGCCGCGGAGGACGTTTACCCGTCCCGGCCGCCCGTCGACCCGGAGCTCGGTCATGTCCCACCGGTAGTGCTGGCGCGCCGCGACCTCGCAGACGGTTGTGTAGGCGTCCTTCTCCCGGCCGGCGGCGAACGTCAGCAGGGTTCCGGTCACGCCCGCGGTGCCGTCGGGGTCCAGCAGCGGTAGCCCGTCACGGACCCGCAACCCGCCGGCCGTCAGTGTCGACGCCTCGGTCTTGACGACGAAGGCGGCCAGCAGGTCGTGCGCCGGCTGGCCCGGCTTCTCCGGGCCGTAGGAGAACATCGGGAGGTCGAGCCGGGGCGGGGGCTCGAGGAGGTCGGGCATCTGGGGTGCAGAACTACCACGTCTGGGGGCCGTCGTCACCCTGCTGACCGAGGACCACCGCCGGGTGGAACAGAACCATGACGAGGCTCAAGACCGCGGTGCTGCACCACGTCGACGAGGAGGAGAACGAGATGTCCCGAAGATTCTCGCCGCCCTCCCCGACACCGCGGCATTGCTGGGGAACGACATCGCGACCCGCAAGGCCGAGATTCAGGGTAGGAGCGCCTCTAGG
>JAHFUP010000069.1:0-18017 GCA_023265025.1 Acidimicrobiia bacterium
TCGGCCCGGGGAGGACGGCGAAATCGCAGTGGTGTTCGGCGCCTCCCGGTGCGACGGCGAACCCGGGAGCGCGCTCCCGCCCGGTCGCTACGGGTTGCGGGTCGTCCTTACTTCTGCGGGCGGCGGCGAGCCCCGCCTCGTCTCGCCGGCGACCATCGTCACGATCACCGCGAACCCCGCCCAGCCCGTATAGGCGCCGGCTCGACGGCCCTCGCCAGCCCGTCGAGGATCAGGTCGAGGCCGTAGGTGAACTCGTTGCCGTACTCGTAGCCCGGCTGCATCACATGCTCGACGGCCATCTCGGTGAGGTGCGGGTACTCGCCGGGCGGCATGTGGGCGAGAATCATCTCCGCCACGTCGGCCGTCTCCTCCGCGCTTTCGAACGGCAGGCTCGCCTCCTGGAGGGCGAAGCCGTAGATGTAGCTGTCGAGGACGGAGAAGGCGTGCGCCGCCATCCCGATCGAGAAGCCGGCGGCCCGCAGGCTGCCGATCACCGCGTCGTGGTGTCGGAGCGTCGCCGCGCCGGGTGACGTCCGTGACTCCATCAGGCCGATCGCCCAGCGGTGGCGGGTCAGCGCCTGGCGGGCGGAGATGGCCCGCCGGCGCATCGCCGGCTTCCAGTCGTCGTCCGCCGAGGGCAGACCGATCTCGCCGAAGACCAGGTCGACCATGCCGTCGAGCAACTGGTCCTTGTTGGCGACGTGGTTGTACAACGACATGGCCTCGACCCCGAGGGCCTGGCCGAGCCTGCGCATCGTGAGCGATTCGATACCGTTCTCGTCGGCCAGGGCCAGCGCGGTACGCAGGACGCGATCGCGGGTGAGCGGCCGTCTCGCCGGCTTGGTCGTCGACGCCATGTGCCGGTCCTTTCCTTGATGACTTGACAGACCTTACACCGTAAGCGTATTCTACTTACAACGTAAGCAACGATACCGAAGAACAGCGAGGAGCGACATGAATGCAGCAGCGCTCGACCGGTCCATGGAGCCCACCGCCGGCGTGGAGACGATGAAGGCGATCGTCCAGGACGCGTACGGCACCGCGCCCGAGGAGGTGCTCCGGCTGGCGGAGATCGCACGGCCGACGATCGAGGACGGCGACGTCCTGGTGCGGGTGGCGGCGGCCAGCGTGGACCGGGGCACCTGGCACCTCATGGCGGGCCAGCCGTACCTGATCCGCCTGGTCAGCGGGCTGCGCCGGCCGAAGATCACCAACCCCGGCCACTGCGTCGCCGGCACGATCGTCGCCATCGGCAAAGACGTGACCGGGCTCGCCGTCGGCGACGAGGTATTCGGCATCGCCGACGGCTCCTTCGCCGAGTACGCCGTCGCCCGGCCCGGCAAACTGGCACCCAAGCCGGCCAGCCTGTCCTTCGAGAAGGCGGCCGCCGTTCCGGTGTCCGCGCTCACCGCCCTCCAAGCCGTGCGGGACCGCGGCCAGGTGCAGCCGGGCCAGAAGGTCCTGATCATCGGCGCCTCCGGAGGGGTGGGCACGTTCGCGGTGCAGATTGCCAAGGCATTCGGCGCCGAGGTCACCGGCGTGTCGAGCCCGGCGAAGGCGGAGCTGGTCCGTTCGCTCGGCGCCGACCACGTCGTCGACTACACCCGTGAGGACTTCGCCGGCGGGGAGCGCCGCTACGACGTCATCCTCGACATCGGTGGCAACAGCAAGCTGTCCCATCTCCGTCGCGCCCTCACCCCACGGGGGCGGCTGGTCATCGTGGGCGGCGAGACCGACGGCCGGTGGTTCGGCGGCATCGACCGCCAGCTGCGGGCGACGCTGCTGTCACCGCTCGTGCGTCAGAAGCTCGGCACCTTCGTGGCGTCGGAGAACGCCGCCGACCTGGTCACCTTCAGGGACCTCGTCGACGCCGGCAAGGTGGCGCCTGTCATCGACCGCACATACCCGCTGGACGAAGCGGCGGCGGCGGTCCGCCACGTCCAGGACGGCCACGCCCGCGGCAAGGTCGTCGTCACCGTGGGCTGACGCCGGCGAGGGCAGCGCTCTCTACCATGGGAGCTGTCGTTCGAACGGAGGTAGCACGTGGCCGGGAAGTCGAAGTTCGCAGACCAGATGGCGAAGCACCTCAACGAGCCGATCGAGGCTGCGTGCCCGATCACCAAAGCGGGGGGCACGGGCGCCCAGATCGCCGGCGGGGTCGGCGGCGCGGTCGGCGCGGTCATCGCCGGCGCGGCGAAGGGCGGCACGGGCGATGTCGAGATCGGGCAGTTCGCCTGGCTCGGCCTTGGCCCGTCGCGCTTCGCCATCACGAAGTCGTCCTTGATGGGCAAGCCGACTGGTGACCCGCTGGCCCGTGTGGCCTACGCCGACGTGACGGAAGCAGCGGTGACGGAGGCCAAGCTCACCCTGCGCGTCGACCTCAATCTGGCCGACGGCCGCCACGTCGTGTTCGAGGCGAAGCGGCACGGCCAGAACAAGCCGAACGCCGAGGTCATCGGGCTCCTCGAGCAGCGCTGCGCCCGGACATGAGGCGCCAACCGCTCAGCTCCGCGGGCGTTCCTTGTGACCGGCCCTGAGCAGCTCGACCATCTCGGCGATCCGAGCGGCCCGGACCTCGGGCCGGCGCTTCGTGGCGTCGACCCAGCGCAGGTAGCCCTTGCGGTAGAACGTGGCGAGCGAGTCGAAGAACGACGCGGCCTCGGGATCGGCCTCGAACGCGGCGGCGACATCCGGAGGTAGCCCAGCCCGTTGCGGGCCCTCGGGCGCGAGGGTCACGACGACGGTGCTCCCGGGCGCGAGACCGCCGTCGCGCTGCCATGCGGGCCCCAGGATCAGCCCGTAGCCGTTCTCCAGTTTCTCGAGGGCACCTCGGACGCGCCGGCCGCCCACGGTGCCGGTGATGTGATGGCGGGCCTTCACCCCCCAGGAGGTGTCGGGGTCGAACGGCACACGGATCACGACCCGTCCGCCGGCGTCGGCGGCGAGGGTGGCATCGAAGGTTTCTGGCGTCGCCATCGAGACGATGTTGGCACGAAGCGGCGCGAGGATGACCGTCGGTATGGTCCACGTCGCCCTGCTCCGAGGCATCAACGTGGGCGGGAAGTCGGCCGTCGACATGCGCGCGCTGAAGCTGACGTTCGAGCGGCTCGGCTTCGACAACGTCCGGACGTACATCAACTCGGGCAACGTCATCTTCACCGCGCCGGCCCGTGGGCGGGCGACGTTGGCGACGCGGATCGAAGCCGCCATCGCCGAGGACTTCGGCCTCGACGTCGCCGTGCTCGTGCTCACCGCCGGCGAGCTCACCGCCGTCGCCGCCACCGTGCCGGCGGGCTGGGTGAACGATGCGACGATGAAGTGCGACGTCTTCTTCCTCTGGCCGGAGATCGACAAGCCGTCCATCGTCGACGACGTCCCCCGGAACCCGGAGATCGAGGATCTCCTGTACGTCCCCCGCGCCCTCGTCCGCCGGATCGACAAGAAGGACGCCACCCGGAGCCCGATCCACAGGATCATCGGCACCGATCTCTACCGGCAGATGACGGTCCGCAACATCAACACCGTCCGCAAGCTGCGGGATCTGGCCCGGTGATGCGCTCAGAACACTCGACGCCGCAACGCGTGTCCTTCGTCGCCAGTGTCGACACAGAGGCGCCGAGGGGCGAGAAGTACCGCGGTCCGCCGCTCCTTTGCCATGACCTGGTCGTAGGTGTCCCAATCGTCGTGCGTGCCACCGGCAACCGTGAAGATCTGGCGCAGCAGAAGCCGGATGCCCTCCGCGCCGATCCCGGCGAACGGGTCGTCAGGTCCGCACAGCACGGCGATGCCCTCGACCGCGACCCACCCAAGGCCCGCCCGAGCCACGATGGTGGTCACGGGTCGAGCCCGAAGGTTCGCGAGCTTCTGGCTCCCCCCGTGGGCCACGAAGGCGACGACAGGGGCACCTGTCGGTGAGACGTCGAGGACGCCGGCGTTGACCACCGACGACTGGATGGTTCCGTCCGCCCGGAGCGTGGATACGACGCAGAGGTTGCGGCCCCCGGCGGCGACCTGGGCGAAGTCGATGAGGTCGGTCACTGGTCCACCATGCCCCGCGGGCCATCAGCGCGCCAGGCGTCGGGCGAGAGCCACGGCGCGGGCGTCCCCGAGGGCGCGACCCTCGGCTACCGCGGCGTGGAAGTCGGCACCGAGTGCGTCGCGGGCTCGGGCGAGGACGGCATCCCGGCGGACGGCATCGGCGGCGATCAGCGGGGCGGCCCGGGTACTCCCGTCGTGCGCAGCAAAGAGCCGGACGGCGTCACCGTGTCGTCCGCAGCGCGAGAGCGTTTCGGCCAGGGCGCGTATGGCCAGCCAGAGGGTGCCCCACGCACCGAGTCCGAGCCAGTAGTCGATCAGTGGGCCGAACTGGGGCAACGCGACCTCTGGGTCAGCGGCGCGGGCGCCGGACGTCAATAGCGTGTGGCGGGCGTACGCGGCCGTGAGCGTGTCAGCCGCCTCGCCCTGGCGGATGGCTTCTTCGAGGTACGGCGCGGCGCTGACCGGGTCTCGCTCCGCTCGGCGTTCCCCGGCGGCGTATGCCGCGTAGGCGAGGATCGACGGCGACTGTGTCTCGTGGGCGAGGTCGGATAGGACGCGTTCATGGTGGGCGGCGGCGTCGTCATCGCCGGCGTAGGTCTCGACGATGACGAGGTCGCTGAGCGCCAATCCCACCGTCAGCGGGTCGTGGGCTTGCCGACCGAGCTCGACCGCCCTGCCAAGATGCGCGCGTGCGGCCTCCCACCGCCCTTGCAGCTGGCGCAGGTTCCCCCAGCATTCGTAGGCGTCCCGTGCCGCCTCGGGCCGCCCTGTCTCGTCGGCGATCTGAATGGCGCGCCGGCAGCGCAGTTCACACCTGATGTGGTCGCCTCGTTGCCAGGACCACTGGGCCGCGAGGCCCAGCACACGCGCCAGCGAGGGATTGGCCGGGCCTTCGTCCTCGCCTTCGCCGCAGAGATGACGGAGGCAATCCTCGACCATCTGCGTCAACTCGACCAGGCCGCGCTCGTACCCCAGTTCGGCGAGCACGACGTCCATGGTCAGCAGCTCGTCGACGTGTCCAGTCGCCATCAGCCAGCCGTGCGCTTGCCGCAGGTCCGGCAGATGATCGTCGAAGCGGCGCTTGGCCGCGGCCTCGCCCGGCCCCAGACGTGCGGCTGCGACGTCGGCGACCAGGCGACCCGCCCACGTGGCGTGACGCCGGTTGAACTCCTCCGGATCCCCGCCGGCAGATAGGTCGCTGCGGCCGTAGGCGCGGAGCGTCTCCAGCAGTCCGTACCGGGGCGGCACGCCGGGAACGCGCACCACCAACGAGTGATCCACCAGGTCGGCCAGCAGATCGGCCGATGGACCGACCGAAGCGACCGCCTCGTACTCGACCGCGGCGGCGAACCGGGACAGCCGGGCGAACACCTCCCGTTCGGGCTCACTCAGCAAGTCGATCGACCATCGGACGACATCCCGCAGGGACCGGTGCCGGGAGGTGGCCGTGCGCCGGCCCTGGCTCAGCAGCGTGAGCGGGGTGTCGAGGACTGCGAGCACACCGGGGAGTCCGAGCGACGGGACGCGGGCCGCCGCCAGCTCGCAGGCCAACGGCAAGCCGTCGAGGCGGCGGGCCACCTCGGTGAGCATTGCCGGGTCTGTGTCGATCGGGTCCACCGATGGATCCGCGGCCCGAATGCGGTCCGCCAGCAGGGCGCTGGCCTCCTCCAGCCGGAGGGGGCCGATGCGGAGCAATTGCTCGCCGTCGGCCCGCAGCGGCTCCCGGCTGGTCGTGAGTATGTCGACACCGTCGGTACCGGTCACGATCGCCTCGGCGACGGCAGCCGCGGCCTCGACGACGTGCTCGCACGTGTCCAGCACCAGCAATTGCCGGCGTACGCTCAGGACGGAGACGATCCTGTCCTCGAGCGACTCGTCCCCGGACGGTGTGAGCCGCAGGGCGGCGGCGATCATGGCGACGAGGTCGGTCCGCGAGGTGGCCGCTTCGAGGTCGATGACGTGGACGCCGTCGTGGTAGTCGTCGGCGACCTCCGCCGCCGCATGGCAGGCGAGACGCGTCTTGCCGACGCCACCGGGCCCGCACAGGGTGACGAGCCGGCATCGGCGAAGCGCGGCCACCGTCGCCTCTCGCTCGGCGCGCCTGCCGATGAAGGAGCTGACCGGCAGGCGAAGTCGAGGCACCGTCTCCGGCCGGGCGGTGTCGCCGGCCGTCAGCTCCTGGCGTAGGACCTTCTCCTCGAGGCGGCGGAGCGCCGGGGACGGGTCCACGCCCAGCTGCTCGGCCAGTGCATGACGCAGGCGGGTGTACGCGCGCAGCGCTTCGGCCTGGCGACCATCAGCGGCAAGGGCCTGCATCAGCAAGGCAACGGTTCCTTCCCGCAAGGGCTCGGCCACCGCCAGCGACTCCAGCGCGGCGACCGCCTCTCCTGTCCTCCTGAGCGCCAGCAGGGCCGCCCCCTGCCGCTCGACGGCGACGATTCGCAGCTCGCTGAGCCGGGCCACCTCAGGGGCCGCATCCGGGTGGTCGAGCTCCGTGAACGGCCGGCCCCTCCAGAGCGCCAATGCCGACCGCAGTTCCGCCAGCTGGCCTGCCGGCCGCGCGCCTGCCCGCGCCGCCTCGAGGTGGGCAACAAATGCCTCGATGTCCATCTCCCCGGAGTCGAGCTCGAGCCGGTAGCCCCGGCCCTCCGTCACGACGGACACGCCCCGCGGTAGCAGCTTGCGCAGGCGGGCGACAAGGGTGTGTACCGCGCCGGGCGGGTTCTCGGGTGCGGCGCCATCAGTCGGGCCCCAGATCATCTCGACGAGGACATCGGTGTCGGTGACGCTTCCGGCGTGGAGCGCAAGCGCGGCCAGGAGGCGCCGCTGTCGCTCGGACGCGAGCCGGATCTCGGCTCCGTCGGGCTGGCTCAGGCGGACCGGTCCGAGGACCCCGATGAGCGTCACGTCGCCATCGTTCCACCTCGTGAAAGCATGGTGAAAGGGGCCACCCGTACGGTCGAAGACGAACAAGGACCACTTGCGGCCTTCACGAAAGGCAGGAAACCCATGATCGTCGTGCGCTTCAAGATGCGCTGCCAAACGGACAAGGTCGACCGGGCCGTCGCCGTGCTCAACGACGTGATCGGCCCGAGTCGGGCGCTTCCCGGTGTCCTCAGCTTCGACATCGGGCGCGACCTGAGCGACGCTGACTGCCTCATCGCCACCGAGGTCTTCGAGGACCCGGCCGCGCTGGACACGCAGGAATCCCTGCCGCAGGTCAGGGCCGTGCTCGCGCTGTTGCCCGAGGTCCTCGCGGCGCCGCCGGAGGCCACGAGGTACCACGTCTCTCTTGCCGAGCCGCACGGAACCTGAGCGTCAACGGACAACCTGTAACAGCCAAGCCCAGAACAACGGAAAGGGGAGGAGACCATGTCGGACGAGAGGTTGCGAGAGGCATTCCAGTGGGCGTCGGGAATCGTGGGCCGTGTGACGGCCGATCAGCTCGACGACCCGACGCGGTGCGAGGGGTGGACCGTGCGGATGCTGATGACCCATATGATCGGCGCCGCGGAAGCGTTTGCGGCCGGCGTGCCCGTCGGGGACGTCAGCCCCCAGGTCGATGTGAAGATCGACCTGGCTGGCGACGCATGGGGCGCCAGATACGACCGGGCCTGGCCGGGCGTGGTGGAGGCCTGGGCGACGGCCGATCCCGACGGCAGTACGCAGTTCCCGTGGGGGCCGACACCGAATGCCATAGCTCGCGTGCTCCTGCTCATGGAGTCTGCCATCCACGGCTCGGACCTGGCCGCGGCCACGGGCCAGGACTCGAGGATCCCCGATGATCTGGCGATCGCGACCTCGGAGCTCACCGCCATGCTCTACAGCGACCCGGCCAATCGGGCGGGAGACTTTGCACCTGAGATCGCAGTTCCGGACGACGCATCCGCCTCTGACAAGGCCGTCGCATTTCTCGGCCGTCAACCCTGAGCGAGCGGGGAGTCGGCTACACGATCTGGTCGGACGGCGGCATCGACGTCAGGAAACCACCACACAACCGGCATCAAACATTCATCCGATTCCGGGTCTGCCTCGGCGGGGTCCCGGTACGCTGCGGCTGTGTTCGAGTCCGTGCGGCGAGCGCGGCTCGGTTGGCGGCAGGCGACCGCCGTCTTCGGCGCCGGCGTCGCCTTGACCATGGTGGCCACCTCGCTGACCGGTCATTTCGCCGGTGAGGCGAGCCGGCGCAGCCAGGACGTCGATTCGCTGCGCCTCTCGGGCGACCTTCAGAGCGTGATGCTCGGACACACGGCCCTGCTCTCGGCGCTCCGGAGCCTGCACCGGGTCAACCAGCCGCTCACCCGGGCGCAGTTCCATGACTTCGTCGCCGGCGGTCGGCTGCTCGAACAGCATCCGGGTGCGCAGGCGCTCGAGTTCGCCCGCCGGCTCCAAGCCGGTGCGACGACGGACGGGCCGACGGTCGTCCCGGTCGGCTTCGGAGCTCCCGGTGTCGGGCCGCCGGCAGCCGCCGACCGGTGGATCGTCGACTACCTGGAGCCGTTGCAGGGAAACGAGGCGGCGTTCGGATTGGACCTCGGCGCGGAACCGACCCGCCGGGCGGCCATCGAGGCGGCCTGCGCGGACGATCGTCCGTACGCCACCCCGCCGGTCCGCCTGGTGCAGGAGACGGGCAGCTCGTCGGGCCTGGTCGTGTTCTCGCCGTTGTACGACGCCGGCGTGGCCCCTCCCTCTCTGTCCGACCGGATGGTGCACTGTTCCGGCCTGATGATCGTCGTCTACCGGGCGACGGACATGCTGGCCAGTGTCCGCGACCACAATCCCACGGTCGACTTCGAGATCTACGACTCCGGGCCCATCGCCGCCCGCGCCGACGACGTGCGGCCGCGGACCGAGGTTCTCCTGTTCGACAGCGACAGCGGCGGCCGGGCGTCGGACATGGGTTCCTCCCGCCGCGTTGGGCTCGACTTCCACGGCCGGCGCTGGCTTCTCGTCGTCGATGAGCCGGCCGCACCGCCGCTGGCCGCTCGAGCCGTCGGCGTGATCGGGCTGGCGTTCTCCCTCGTGGTCGCGGGGCTCGTCCTGCAACTGGCGACGTTCCGTCGCCGGGCACTGGCCCGTGGCCGGGTGGCCGCCGCCGGCGACCGGGATCGCCGGAGCCTCGAGCGTGACCTGCACGACGGGGCGCAGCAACGCCTGCTGTCGGTCTCCCTGGCCCTGCACCAGGTCCAGAACCAGGTCGACGCCGGTGGGCGCGCCGCCACCATGCTCAAGGCTGCCTCCGACGAGCTGAGCCAGTCCCTCGCCGAGCTGCGTGAGCTGGCCCAGGGTCTGCACCCCGCGGTGCTCAGCGACCACGGCCTCGCCGTCGCAGCCGAAGGTCTCGTCGCCCGGGCGCCCGTCTTCGTCGACCTCCGTGTCGACCTGTCCGGGCGGCTTCCACAGCCGGTGGAGGTCGCCGCCTACTACGTCCTCTGTGAGTCGCTGGCGAATGCCGCGAAGCACGCCCGCGCCACCTGGATGCAGGTGACCATTCGCCAGACCCAACGGCTGCTGTCGGTCGAGGTGCGGGACGACGGTGTGGGCCTTGCGGGGACCGCCGGGGGGACCGGGCTGCGCGGCCTGGCCGACCGGGTGGAGGCGCTCGACGGGCGCTTCCGGGTCCTGAGCACCCCGGGGAGGGGGACGTGCGTACGAGCCGAGATCCCGTTCGGGTAGTCCTGGCCGAGGATTCGGTGCTGCTGCGCGAGGGGATCGCCCGGCTCCTCACCGACGCCGGCTTCGACGTCGTCGGGCTGAGCGACAACGCCGGGACGCTGCTGGCCCAAATCGAGGCCTCGCAACCCGATGTCGCCATCGTCGACGTCCGCATGCCGCCGACCCACACCGACGAGGGCCTGCGCGCCGCCCACGAGATTCGGGAGCGCTGGCCCGAGATCGGTGTGGTCCTGCTGTCCCAGTACGTCGAGGTCGGCCTCGCCTCCCGGCTGCTCGCCAAGGGCCCGAACAGGATCGGCTACCTCCTGAAGGACCGCATCACCGACGTCGAGGAGTTCGCCGCCGCAGTGCGCCGGGTGGCCGAGGGCGGCTCGTCCCTCGACCCGACAGTTGTGACCCAACTCCTGGCGCTGCGGCAGGCCAGTAACGACCTCCAGCGCCTCACGGCGCGCGAGCGCCAGGTGCTCGCGTTGATGGCGGAGGGGCTGTCGAACCAGGCGGTGGCCGATCGCCTCGTCGTGAGCGTCCGTGCCGTGGAGAAGCACGTCACCTCGATCTTCGACAAGCTCGGCCTCCCGCTGACGAACGACGCTCACCGGCGGGTCCTCGCCGTGCTGGCGTTCATCCGAAACTGACGCCAGTCTGCAGTGCCATGGTGGGGTGAGCCGTACCGGGCGGACGCCTGCTGGCTCGCTGGTCGCCGGCACTCCTCGCTGTCAGGGTGGGACGGGTGAATCTCTCATCGCACCGCCCAGCCCGAACCGTCCGGACCGTCGTCGTGCTCGTGTTGCTGGCCCTGGCCGCGGCGGCGTGTGGCGGCGGTGGCGGCGACGACGCGCCATCGGCGTCGGGCGGCGCCGGGACCTCGCCGGCGAAGCAGTACAAGATCAAGGTCGGAACTCTCCGCCAACCCCACCTGTACGCGCCGGCGTTCTACGGGAAGTTCCTGCCGGCGAACGTCACCATGGAGACGGTCCTGTTCGCCAACTCCACCGAGATCAAGACCGCGGTGGTGACCGGTTCCTTGGACTTCGCAGTCACGGGCATCACCGCCGCGCTCGAGGGGGCGGCCCAGGACGAGCCCTTCCGGGTCGTGGCATCGGCGGCCGACGGCGCCTCCGCCATCGTGGCCAAGGCCAACAAGGGCATCCGGACCGTCGCCGACCTCAGGGGCAAGAAGATCGGCTACGTCGCCGGATCGGCGCAGGACATCCTCCTCAGGCTCACCCTGCGTGACGCCGGCATGGACGCCGACAAGGACGTCGAGCTGGTCAAGGTCGGCTTCGCCGACATGGCCAACGCCCTCGACCGGGGCGACATCGACGCATTCTCCGGCGCCGAGACCGGCCCGTCGGACGCCATCACCCGGGGCGTCGGCCAGCTGGTCGTGCAGCCGTACGACACGAAGATGAAGAGCATCAACATCGTCTTCGGCACCAGCCAGGCCACCATCGACAAGGACCCGGAGCTGGTCCGCATCATGGTCGAGGTCCACGCCAAGGCCACCGACTACATGAAGGACCACCCGGAGGAGTGGGCCGACGGTGTGGTCAAGTCCTACAGCTTCCAGCCGCAGGCGCTGACGCTCGCCCTCAAGAACATCCAGCTGCGGTGGGCGATCGACGCCGCCTACATGGACCAGGCCCGCGTGCCGGGCGAGCAGCTGGAGCTGCTGAAGCAGATCAAGAAGCAGCCGGACTACAAGGCCTTCTTCAACACCGACTTCGTCACGCCGCTCATGAAGGCCCGCTGAGTTGTCCCGCCGGATCTTCTGGGGCGTGCCGCTGCCAGTCGCCCTGCTCGCCCTTTGGGCGCTGGCCGTCGACCGCAACTGGGTCAGGCTCATCCCGCAACTCGATGAGGTCGGCAAGGAGATCTGGGACTTCGCCTTCGGCGGGATCCACGACGACGCCTACAGCGCGTCGCTGCTGACCCACCTCGGAGCGAGCGCCTCGCGCGTGCTGCGGGGTTTCGCGTGGGCGACGGTGCTGGCCGTTCCCCTTGGGATTCTCATGGGGCGCAACCAGCGGCTGTCGGCGATGACCGATCTCACCATCAGCCTGCTCCGGCCGGTGCCGGTGACGGCGTGGGTCCCGCTGGTGCTCATCGTGTTCGGACTGGGCTCGCGGTCGGCCGTCATCCTCATCTTCATCGCCGCCTTCTACCCGATCCTGCTGAACACGGTGGCCGGCGTCCGGGCCGTTCCATCACGGCTGGTGGAGGCCGCCGCCATGCTCGGGACGAGCCGGCGGCAGATGCTGGTTCGCGTCGTGCTGCCGGCCGCGCTGCCGTCGATCTTCGCCGGCATGCGCATCGCCCTCGGCTTCGCGTGGGTCGTCGTGGTCGTCGGCGAGACGGTGGGCGTGAGCACCGGGCTCGGATCGGTGATCAGCGAGGCCCGGGAGATCAGCAACACCGCCCTCATCATCACCGGCATGGCTTTCATCGGTCTCGCCGGCTTCGCCACCGACCGCCTGCTGGGCACGGGCGTGCGGCTCGCCACCCGGCGCCGGCCGCTGATCTGAGAGAGGACGCCACGACATGCAGACCGCGGCGAGAGCCATGTCGATCACGGCCACGCCCGCCGTCTCCCTCGACGGGGTCGGCAAGGTCTTCCGGTCCGCGGACGGGGAGAAGAAGGTCCACGCCCTCGACGGGATCGACCTGACCATCGCCGAGCAGGAGTTCCTGTGCCTCCTGGGTGGTAGTGGTTGCGGGAAGAGCACGCTGCTGCGGATGATCGCCGGCTTCGAGACGCCGACGACCGGACAGGTCGCCGTGCGCGGCGAACCGGTCCGCGGCCCGGGGCCGGACCGGGGCGTCGTGTTCCAGGACTACGGGCTCTTCCCGTGGCTGACCGTCGCCGAGAACATCGGGTTCGGCCCCCGACGCCGGGGACTGCCCGGCGCCGACGTGGACGCCGCCGTCCAGCGCTTCCTCTCGCTGGTCGGGCTGGAACGCTTCGCGACCACGTTCCCCGCCCAGCTGTCGGGAGGGATGCAACAGCGGGTGGCCATCGCCCGCGTCCTGGCCAACGATCCGGCCGTGCTGCTCATGGACGAACCGTTCGGCGCCCTCGACTCCCTCACCCGGGAGACGATGCAGCACGAGTTGCAGCAGATCTGCGACGAGCTGCGGACGACCGTGGTGTTCGTCACCCACAGCGTGGAGGAGGCGGTCTACCTCGCCGATCGTGTCGTGGTCATGGGCGGCGGGCCGAGCGTCGGCACGCCGGGCCACGTGGAACTCGTCCTGCCCGTGGCCCTGGAGCATCCACGCGACATCACGTCACCCGAGTTCAACGAGCTCAAGCGCGAGCTCCTCGCCGTCATCCACGGCACCTCGACCGCAGCATTGCGATGACCGGCGGGCCGCGCCGCATTCGGGGAAGCCAGGGCCGTGAGGCGTTCACGACCGCGCTGGTGGCGTTGGGTGACTACCTCCCCCAACCACCGAGCCGTCCGCCGGCCTTCACGTACGCGCTGCCCGATGCAGCCGAGCCGACGCGGGACGGCCGACGCCGTGCGGACGGGCCGCTGTCGGGCCCGCTGACCGCAGCCGCCGCCGACCTGCGATCGGGTCGGATCTCCTCCGTCGAGTTGGTCGAGCAGGCCCTGCTGGCGGTCGAGAAGTTCGACGGCGAGTTGAACGCCGTGGCCGAGCTCCTGGCCGAGTCCGCCCGACGCGATGCGTCGGCGTGCGACGTCGACGCCGCGGCCGGACGCTGGCGTGGCCCGCTGCACGGCATCCCGCTGACGGTGAAGGACGTGATCGATGTCGCCGGCGTGCCGACCCGAGCCGGGTCGGAGGCCTACCTCGACGTTCCCACGGTCGACGCCACCGCCGTGGCCCGGGCCCGCTCGGCCGGCGCCGTGATCCTGGCCAAGGTGACGACGCACGAGTTCGCCCTCGGTGTCACCAGTCCCCAGAGCCGGAACCCGCACGACATCCTGCGCATCCCGGGGGGCTCCAGCGGCGGGTCGGCGATCGCGGTGAGCACCGGCATGGGGCTCGGGTCGATCGGCACGGACACGCGGGCGTCGATCCGCGTGCCCGCGGCATTGTCGGGGACCGTCGGGTTCAAGCCCACCTTCGGCTCTGTCCCGACCGCCGGCGTCGTCCCGCTCTCGTGGACGATGGACCACGTCGCCCCCATGGCGTCGACCGTGGCCGACGCCGCCCTCCTCCTCGATGTCCTCACTGCGCCGGACCGCCCACCGGTCCTTGACGCGGCCGGCGCCGGCGTTCGCGGTCTGCGCGCGGCGTGCCCTCGGCGACGTTCGCCGGCACCGAGCGGGAGGTCGAGGCGCAGGTGCACGCGGCACTACGCCGGCTTGAGGAGCTCGGATGCGTCGTCTCCGAATGCGCCCGTCCGTCCGCCGCGGACCTCGACGCCGCCAACGCCGCCGGGCTGGTGATCAGCCGGTGCGAGGCGGCGGCGTTCCACCAGGCGCTCGGCCTCGACCGGGCGCGCTACTGGGACGAAGTGGCCGACCAGCTTGACGCGGCGGCCGGCGTGACGGCGATCCAGTACATCGACGCGCAGCGTCTCCGGGCCGATTTGGCCGGCGATCTCCTCGCCGTGTTCGACACGTTCGACGTGCTCGCCATGCCCACCGCACCGGTCGTCGCGCCGCTGGCCACCGACTTCGCCCGCCACCTCCTGCTCCTGTCCCGCAACGCGATCCCGTGGAGTCTTGTCGGCTTTCCGGCGGTGTCGCTGCCGTGCGGTCGCCCTGGTGGACTCCCGGTGGGTCTGCAGCTGGTTGCCCGTCCCTGGCGCGAGGACCTTCTCGTTGCGGTGGGCACGGCCCTCGAGCCGCTCCTCCGGTAGCGAAGGGTGCGATCCTGCACCTCCCATGGACGCGACCGAGGCCATCAGGAACGCCCACGAGTGGTTCGAGGTCAACAGCGGCTGGGCGCCACCCGACGAGGACGAGCTCGCCGAGTGGCTCGCCGATGGCGTGTGCCGGTGCCCGGACGACTGTCTGGTCCGACCCGACGGATGGTGCCTGCACGGACTGGCTTCGTGGTCGCTCATCCTCGGCGCGCTCGACGAGGACTGAGACCGCCCTGTGCCGGCGTGACCTTGAGAAGGAGCGCAGCTTACCGGGGGGCACCGAAGGTCAGGACGGCCGTGGCGATGCGCCGGCTGACCACGGGATCCGAGCCGCGCCGGGCGGCGCGGACGAGGGCGGCCGTCAGCCCCACCAGCGGGATGGCCAGGGCCAGGAGGGACAGCCCGTCGAGGGCGGCCACGGAGAGCTTCCCGCTTCCAACCGATTCGGCCAGCGACGCCGCCGACCCGGCGATGCCTGTCGCCAGAGAAGGCAGGCGGAGCCCCAGGTACAGCAGCGAGGCGGCCAAGGCCGGGACGGTCAGCAGCACCCACACGGTCACGAGGATGCGCGCGTACGGCTTCAAGTCGCTCGCCGCCGGTCCGGCGTTGCGACCCGGGACCAGGCTTGCCAGCACGGGCCTGATCCGCCCGAACAGGTCGGGCACGCCGGCCAGGTCGCTGACCACGTAGTACCCGTCCAACCGGACGAAGGGCAGGAACTGCTGGAGGATGGCCAGGTGCTGGGCGGCGGCGACCACCAGGAGCGGCGTGAACCCGGTCAGGCCGAAGGCGCCGACCAGCACCAGTATGAACAGCACGTTGAAGTACACCCCGCCGAGGTCACAGCGGAGGCGATCGGTGCGGCCCAGGCGGTAGGAGTCGTCGAGGTCGTTGTAGAACACCGGCCACAACAGGTAGATGCCGGCGCCGATGACGCCCGGCTCGGCGCCGGCGTACCGGCTGGCGGTGGCGTGCCCCAGCTCGTGGAAGGCGCCGGCGACCAGGGTGAGGGCCACGACACCGAGCATCAGCGCCGGCTCGGTCAGCACCTGGCGGAGGCCGGCGCCCACCTGATGGCTGCGCCACAGCCAGACGTCGGCATTGATCACGAGGGCCAGGGCGAGGATGACGACAGGCGGGAGGAAGAGCGGCCGCAACAGCGTGGTGGACGCCCGGACGACCGGCGCCGGCACGACCCCGGCGTGGAGCGTGAGCCCAGGAACGTCCGCCGTCGACCGACGCTGATCGGCCGGCGGCGAGTCGGCCAGCACGCCCAGCGGGCGGAGCTTGTTGTCGATGAGATAGGCGACGCTGCCGGCGCTGATGGAACGTCCGACGGAGGCGCCCAGCTGGGTCGCAACCCACTCGAGGTCACGGCCGGGGTCGAGCGCGGCGGCCAGCTGGTGGAGGAGGGGCGACACCTCCATCATCCGCCCGTCGTTGCGGCGGATGATGGAAGGCGCCTCGATGCGGCCCGAGTCCCGGTACGCGCCGAGCAGCTCGGTGCCGGGGGCCAGGCCGGGAGACGGCCGGCGCCCTTCTGGTACTGCGACGTGCTGAAGGGTCGCCGTCATGGCAGAAGGGGGCGAGGCCGGGCCGGCGACGCCGGGCAGTTAGACGTAGACGCCGACGAAGAGGTCGACGGGCCCGGCCTCGACGTACAGCTCGACCCCACCGAGGCCGAGTAGCGGGAGGCCCAACGCCAGCCCGGTCATCAGCTGACGTCCGGGCAGTTCGCCGGTGTGCTGGGCCTCGAGCTCCCCGATGCTGAAGTCGTCATTGCTCACTCTGTTGCTCCTTGTTTGGTGGCGTGGACATGTGAATCGGAGAGACCACGCCCCGTCGTAGTCTCGGTGCTGCGCCGGCCACCGACGTGGCGACCCCACTCGCCACAGTCCGCCGGTTCTGACCTAGCTCTGGCCGTCGAGCATCGCCCGTTCACGGCCGCCGTTGGTCATATCCACGAAGGTAGAGGTCATGGAGGCGGTCGGCATCCGGGAGTTCCCTCTTTGGTGGGCCGGGGAAACCGCAGGAAACGCTGCGGAGAACCCGCAAGAAGGTGCAGATGCACCTCAAGCGGCGGCGGCGGCGTACCGACACTGAGAGTGATCGACCAAGGGATGTGGAACTCGATGCGTACGGACTTGCGCGAGCTCACCGAACGGCGCGCCCGGGTCTTGGCCGAGGGACGGGCCGAGGGACGGCATGAGGAGCGCCTGCGATTGGCGCGCGAGCTGCACGATGGCCTCGGGCAAACCCTCACGTCGGCTGCGCTGTTCGCACGGTCGCTGGAGCTGAACGGCGCCGCCGCGGGCTTCCCGGTTGCCGAGCTGCGCCGGCTGGTCGAGGCGGCGCTGACCGAGACGAAGACGATCATGTGGCGCCTCCGACCCACCGCGGTCGAGGAGCTCGGGTTCGAGGGGGCTTTGCGGGCGCTGGCCGAGACGTTCCTCCGCGGCCACGGCGTGCAGGTCGACCTCCACGTCGCCGCCGTGGACCACCTGAACCCGACGGTCGAGACCGCCGCCTACCGTGTCGCTCAGGAGGCGATGACAAACGCGGTCAAGCACGCCGAGCCGTCGGTGCTCTCGGTGCTCGCCGGCCGGCGGGGGCCCACCTTCAGGCTGGTCGTCGACGACGACGGTACGGGTTTCGACCCTTCAGCACGAGCCGGGACTCGCGGCGCGGGCATCCTCGGCATGCGCGAGCGCGCCGCGGCGTTGGGTGGTCGTCTGGACCTCGATTCCAAGCCGGGGCACGGGACGACGGTTCGCCTCGTCGTGCCATGCGGACAGGAGCCTGCGTGCGCGTCCTGATTATCGACGACCACCAGATGGTCATCGACGGGCTGCGCCTGCTCCTGGAGGGTCAGCCCGAGATACGGGTGGTCGGTGAGGCACGCAGCCTCGACGCCGCGCTGGCATTGGTGATCGAACCCGAACCTGACGTCGTTCTGGCCGACCTCGTGCTCGGCCCGGCCCACGGCACCGAGGTGGTGACTGCGCTACGGGGCCGGTTCCCTGCCGCGGCGGTCCTGGTGCTGTCCATGGTCGACGACTGGGTCGTCGTGAAGACTGTCTTTTCTGCGGGGGCGCGCGGGTACCTGCCGAAGGCCGCCGCCAGCGCCGACCTCATCGATGCGGTGCGCCGGGTGGCACACGGGGAGGACTACATCCATCACTCCGTGGGCGTCGCGATGGTCCGGGGAGAGACGGGGGCCGGCCACGTGCCGGTCTACCTGTCGGATCGGGAAATGGCCGTCGGCCGCCTCCTCGCCCTCGGTCACACGAACGCAGAGGTCGCCGACATCCTCATCGTCTCGGTTCGCACGGTCGAGACCTACCGCGCCCACCTGTTCCGCAAGCTCGGGGTCCACACCCGCGCCGAGCTGGTGCGCGCCGCGGCGCGGACGGGCCTCGTCGACCTTTCGTCGGTCTGAACGGCGGACAGGCAGCCTCCGCTC
>JAHFUP010000069.1:18117-28233 GCA_023265025.1 Acidimicrobiia bacterium
CGGCCCCGTGCCCGCCCATGACACGACAAGGTGCTCGGTCAGCCGGCGCGGCGGACGACGGCGTGGCCGTCGCGCACGAGCTTGGCGATGCTGCGATTGTCCGACAGGTTCACACCGACCCCGACCACCAGCTCACCCCCGACGGCGGCGGCCAGCTTCTCGAGGGTCTCCAGCGTCGGGCGGGCCCCGCCGCCTTCCATGCGGGCGATCGCCGACTGGGTGGTGCCCATCCGCTCGGCCAGCTCGGCCTGGGTGAGCCCCGCCTCGCTACGCAGCCGGAACACCATGGCGCGGAACGCGCTGATCCGGGCCTCGTTCTCATACGCGGCGCGGCCCTCGGCGGTCAGCGGCCGCTGCGCCTTGATGTCGTCCCAGCTCGTTCGCCTGTCCATCACCCTCGCTCCTCCTCGGTGGCCGTGTGCCCCCCGGCCATGCATCGTTGCATCGCTTGTCTCGCCCTCCGGATCTCAGCCCGCTCGCGGCGTTGGGTCTTGACGAACACCGTCAGCACGATGATCCGCCGTCCCGCCGCGATCCAGTAGGTGAGGCGCGTCGGCCACCCGGCCAGGTAGAAGCGCAGCTCTCGCAACGTGCCTCCAGCTGACGGGTATGGGGCTCATCGAGCGCCGGCCCGAGCTCGACCTCACCCCACATAGCGACCATGCTATACGGCTCCTGCGGGAGCCGCCGGTTGGTCGGCGGCGGGGCGTAGGTTGGCGTCGATGAGCGACGACATCGACGCCGTGGTCGAGGAAATCGTGGTCGACGCCTACGGGGAGGACGAGCAGCTCTGGGCGTTCCACCAGTTCTTCGAAGACGAAGCCACCTTCCCGTTCCCGGCCGAGGTGGTCGGCTCTCCGGTGGAGGTGGTGGGCGTCGACTACGAGGGTGACGAGCGGCGGGGTCTGGTCGCCCGCTGCCGCCGGAACGATCAGGGCTACACCGTCGCGCTGATCGACGTGGCACCCGGTCGCCTGACGGAGCGGACGGCGGCACTGATCGCCGCCTACCGGCGCTGGTCGGGCGTCGAGGCCCGGCCCGGACCCCGGTGAGCCCGGCGGCGACCGGTCCGGGCTCGCATCGGCCATGGGTGTATGGGCCCGAACGGTGGGACGTGGTGGGCGGGGCGGAGTGGTCCTGGTGGGATCTGTGGTTCTGCGTGGTGGCGGTGGCCGACTTCGGCGGTGAGCTCGACCGCCTGGAGGCCGACCTGGTCGGCGGGCTTCGCTCGCCACGATCGGTGGGCGGTCTCATCCGGGAGGATATCGAGGCCAAGCTGAGCCATCTCGGCGACCTGCGTGCCCGGCTGGCCGGGGCCGGCGCGGATGTCGCCGACCTGGTCGCGGTGGGGAAAGGGCCGGGCGTGCTGTCCAAGGCCCGCACCAAGATCCTCAAGCAGTCGGCCTACCAGTCGTCGTCCATGACCACCGCCATGGTCGAGACGCCACGGGCACGACTGGAAGCCAGCGCCCGCCGAGGTCATTGGGGGTCGTTCCCGGTCGACCCCGCCGGGTTCTACGACAAGTTCCGGCGCACCGTCGAGGGGCGCGACTTCGTCGGCGAGCGGCGAACGCTCACCCTCGCCCGCGAGCTGTCGGAGCGCCTGGACCGCCTCGCCACGTCCTGCCGGGGACCGGCGGAGGAACTCGCCCTCTACCGGGCGTTCCACACCGCCGGCCTCGAACTGGCCGACCGGGCCGATGACTCCTTCGGCTCGCTCGGCGACCTGCGCGTCGAGGCGTTCGAGGCCTACGTCGACATCGACTGGGCGGCGGCGGGAATGCCAGACGCCGCCTACTGGCAGGATCTGTGCGAGCTGTTGACATGGGAGCCCTACTCCCTCACCTACCGCCGCCCGACGCTGCCGTTCCTTCATGCCAAGGCGACCCACGCGGACTTGATCGAGTCGATCCTGCTCGGCGTGGCCGACGAGCATCGCTCGGTTCATCTCGACTCCGAAGCCGAGGAGGCGCTCGCGCTCGTCGCCTGGATGCATCTCGCTGCACGGCGCTATAGCCGCTACCCGACCACAGCACAACGGCTCGGTTCGGAGCGCGCCGGCCCGGTGCTCGCCCTCGCCGAGTCGGCGGTGCGCGGCCACAAGCCCGCCATCGCCCTGGCCGTGTTCCGCGCCGCGGACCGCCCCGGCCGCGACCAGGACCGCCTCCGAGCCCGGTGCGTCGAGCTGACCGGAGTGCACGTCGACGAGGCCGGGTGACGCCCGCGCCCGAAGCCGGACCGATCGCCGGGGCCGTCCGGGCCTGCTGGCGTCAGCGCTTTCGACGCCGGGCGGTCCTGGCGGCTTTGCGCTTCGCCCGGGTCTTGTGGGCCTTGGTGCCCGCCGCCCGGCGCTCGCCGCCCGGCGCCCGCGTCTCGGGCGGCAGCCACCCGACATCGGGGCACGCCTCCTCGGTCCACTCGCCGAGCCCGAACGGGTCCTCAGGATCGACGGCGCCGTCCCACAGGTCCGCCATCACGGTCTTGGCCGGACCCCAGCGGGCAGGGTCGGCGGCGGCGTGCTCGAAGGCTGCGGCCCGCTCGGCGACGAAGGACACCAACGCATCGAGAGGATCCCCCGCCAAGGCGTCGTGGCCGTCGAGGAAGCGCAGGAACGCCGCCACACACTCCGGGACATCGGTGAGAGGCACGTCGAGGGTGACCACCGACGAGCAGAAGTAGCCGAACAGGTAGTCCTCCAGGTCCGAGCGCGTCCACCGGCCGAGCTCGCCGCCGCAGGTCTGCCATTTCCAGTCCAGCATCGTCCGGGCCACCAGATCGCCGGCGCGGCCCACCGCCGGATCGGTGCCCGCCACCTCCAGGAAGTGCCCCGCCACCTCCTCCATGAGGTCCTCGAAGTCCTCGTCGTCGCCCACCTCCAGGTCCAGCACGTGGCCGGCGTCGACCGCAACCGCGGCGAACGCCGCTGGGTCCCCGCACAACGCCAACGCCAGCACCGGCACGACCGCGGCCAACTCCACCGGCACCGACACACCGTCGGCCGCCGTCCGGGCCAACGCGACGCCCAGCGCCTCGGCCAGATCGGATGTGCCGACCGCCACACCACGCGGCATCATCTGGCCCCGCCACCCGGCCCTGCGCACGGCTGCGCTGATCGAACTGGCCCGGATCGGCGGGCTGAGGAACCCGTCGACCGCGCATCCATCGTGCTCCCCGTGGTCGACGACGACCATCGTCAACTGCGGGTCGCGCTGGCCCGGGCGGCGCAGCAGCGCCAACAGCACCTCGATGCCGTCTCCCTCGGCGACTCGTGCCTCGACCACCTCCAACGCCCCGACCCGCTCCTCGATCGGCGAACGGACCCCCATCCGATGGAGGTGCTCCAGCCGGTCCCGGGCCATGTCCGCCACCGGCGGGCGGCCCAGGACGCCCATGGCCGCCAGCAGACAAGCCGACCGGGCGTCGCCCGGCGCCCCGATCGCGTCGAGGACCGCCTCCGGCAGCTCGATCGGGGCCCCGGCCGCCTCGAATGACGCCAGCAAGCTGGCCGCCAGCAGCTCCACCACGGCCACGTCGGTGCCCGCCACCGCCATCATCGTCGCCACGTCACCCCCGACCTGACGGCGAAGACCGTCCAGCTGGGAGGAGTCGACGATCGAGCGCATGCGCGGAACGTACGCGACTCCGCCCCCGATCGGGTGGACCCTCCGTCCCGCACACGTGCGCGCCACGCGACGTCGCTGCTGACGGGCGGTCATGCCCGTCTACGTACTCACAGAATCGCCGTCCTGGTCGTCGGCGGTAAGGAGGCGGGGAAGTCGACGACGCTGGCGTGGCTCGCCGGCACTGCTGGAGCGGCCGTGCTCGCCGACGATCTGGCCGTCCTCGACGGCGACCAGGTCCAGGCCGGGCCCCGCGCCCTCGACCTCCTGTCCGCCGGCGGGGAGCGCACCGTCCGGGGCGGGGACCGCAGCCGTGCCACCCTCGGTTCGGTGCCAGCGGCTCTCCCCCTCGCCGGCATCGCCGTCCTCGACTGGGGGGAACGGTTCGCGCTCACCTCCGTGCCAATGGAGGACCGTCCGGCTGTGATCGGGGCCCACCGCATGTTCCCGGCTTGCCTGTCGACCCCTGCTCTGCTCCTGCTCGAACTGCTGGCCGTGCCGATCGTCCGCATGACTCGTCCGCCCGATCCGACCCGTGTGGTGGAGACCGGCGCCACCCTGCTCGACGCCTTCGAGTGAGGAGTGGCCGGTTGACCGGTCAGCCCGCGGCGGAGGTCGTGCTCACCGTGCGCAGGTTGGCCCACTGGAAGGACCTGTTCCGGTGAGCGGGCGTGGACTTTTCGTGGACTGGTCCGGGAGGTCCGGCTGAGATCAGACGCCGAGAATGAGTAGGTCGTCGCCGACTGCTCGGAAGTTGGAAGCGCACGCCCCGGCTCTCGCCGGGCAATGATGAGAAACGTGACGAAAGGTTCCACGTCGATCCTGGAGCGCCCGATGTACGGGGTGGCGGAAGCCGCCGCCCTGCTTGGTCTGCGCGCTGATCGGGCGCGGGCGTGGCTCGATGGCTACGAGCGTGAAGGCTCCCAGTACGCGCCGGTCATTCGTGTCGAGCCCACCGGCGAGGACGTTGTCACCTGGGGCGAGTTCGTCGAACTGGGATACCTGCGCGAGTACCGGCGCAAGGGGGTGCCCCTGCAGCGTCTCCGCCCTGTCGTCGACGAGCTCCGGCGCGAGTTCGGTACGCCGTATCCGCTCGCCATCGCCAAGCCGTACGTCGTCGGCAAGGAGCTGGTCCTCGACCTTCAGGAGAAGAACGGCATCCCGCCGGCGATCGCCATCGTGATCCGGTCCGGCCAGCAGATCCTCCTGGCCGACGACGCCCAGCGCTTCTTCAAAAAGGTCGAGTTCGATCCGCCGGGCCAGGGCGATGTTCGGCTGCTGCGCCCGGCCGGGTTGGCGTCGCCGGTTGTCATCGATCCCCTCGTCCGCTTCGGCCGTCCCTCAGTGCAAGGGGTGGCGACTGAGCGGCTGTGGGAGCTGTTCGACGCCGGCGAGTCGATCGAGCAGATCGCCGATGGCTATGAGATGCCCGCCGAGGAGATACGGGCGGCGATCGCTTACGAGGAGCAGTTGCGTTCGCTGGCGGCGTAGCCGGCGGTGGCGGCCAGGTTCTTCGTCGACGAGAACGACCTCGCGCTCGGCAAGGCGCTCGCCGACCTGCATGGGAACGTCGTCTTCCCGGGCCATCCCGATCTGCCTGGGGTTCCGAGGCGCAGCCTCGACGACGAGTGGCTGGCCGTCATCGGTGCCCAAGATCTGGTCGTGATCACTCGCGACAAGCGCATCCGGTACAAGCCGGTCGAGAAGCGGATGTGGGTCGACCATCGGGTGCGCGGCTTCGTACTGACCGGCACGGCGAGCCAGTCAACCGCCGACAGCCTCGCCCTGCTGGAGCGCCACTGTGCGACCATCGCTGCCATCGTCGAAGCGGTGCCGGCAGGCCCATGGATGTACGCCGTCACCCAGGCCGGCGTGCGCCCGATTGCCCTTGTCTAGTCTAGTTCAACTGCGAGCTCGGAGTCAGACGCCGGCCTGGATCTCGGCAAGGAATGCCAGATACGTCATCCGGTTGCGCTGGGCTCGTCTGATCGGCGGTGCTGGGGTGATCGCCCGCTGAGGGCTGATCCACCAGCGAGCCGAGAAAATCTGCGCGTGCAGCGCGATTGGCAACAGCTGTGGCAACACGCGCCCGTCATGGTCGCTCTCGTGGAGGAGCGAGCACGACCGACGCCGGCGCAGCGGAGCCTCCAGGCGCGGATCGCGGCGTACCGCATGCACTCGCTCCACGACCCGCAGGACACGACTCGTGAGGCCCGGGCCGCGTTCCTGGCGAAGTTCGAGCGGGAGGCTGATCCGGACGGCCGGCTGCCGGAGCCGGAGCGCCGGCGGCGGGCCGAGGCGGCGAAGAAGGCGTACTTCAACGCGCTGGCTCTGAAGTCCGCTCGGGCCCGCCAGGCGCGAGCGGCAGGGCGTTAGAGGCGGTCGCCGGGGGAGAGGCGGCTGGCGGCATCTCGGGCTCGCTCGTCGGCCAGGGCGGCGCCGTAGCGGGCCAGCATCTCCCGTGACCGCCAGCCGGCCAGGCGCATGAGGTCGCCCTCGTCACCGCCGGCTTCCAGCCAGGCATGGGCGAACGTGTGGCGAAGCTGGTGAGGGGTGGAGCTCCGGGAGGCCGGCGAGGCGGCACCGCCGGCGGAGCATCTGGGCGATGCCGTTGCCGCCCAGCTGGCCCTGGCGGCCGAGCCACAGCCACGGCACGCCGGCGTCGGGGTGGCCGCGCCGGACGCGCAGGTAGCGGTCGATGGCCATCGCCGTATTCGTCCCGAAGATGACGGTCCGCCGCCGGCTCCCCTTCCCGAGCACGTTGAGCGAACGCGCCTTCAGGTCGACGTCCTCCACCCGCAGGCCGCCCATCTCGGCGTGTCGCACTCCGGAGTCGAAGAACAGCCGCAGGATCGCCGTGTCCTGGCGCTCGTTGAAGCCCCGGCCCTCGCACACGCCCAACAGGCGTCGCAGATCCGTCGTCGCCCACGACGGGCACCGGCACGTCGGGAACGGACGGCGGCCGTATGTTGGCCATGGGGGAGACGGCGATCTCGCCGTCCTCGACGAGCCATCGGAAGAACTGCTGGAGGCTGCGGTAACGAGTGGCGGCCGTCGACGGAGTCCAACGAGTTAGTTGGTCGGCGATGAACGCCTCGACCTGCTCGCGGCCTATGGCCTCCACGACGGTCGGGCGGCCCCGGTCGACCAGGAAAGCTTCGAGCAGCCGGACGGCCTCCAAGTAGCTCTTGATCGTTCTGGGCGAACGGTTCCGGGCGTGCAGGGACAGCTCGAAGGACTCGGCCAGCGCGTCGATCGACGGCGACTCGCGACGCCGTCCGGACCCCTTCGATGACCGCCTGACAGGTCGCGGAGGGCCGCTTACGGGCCTCACCGTAGCAGGCGAGTTAGCAGGTGGTGGAGCGCTGTGCGCTTTCTTTTTGGTGTCGTTCTGACAGCATAAGTGCTGGTCAGAGGCTTGCGGAGCCCGAGGTCGGATTTGAACCGACGACCTGCTCATTACGAGTGAGATCATGGCCGCGGTCTGACGTGCGCCGTTCGGACAAAAGCCCAGGTCTAAGGCCATTTTCGTTGAGCGCTGTTGCGCGTTGGAATGCGCAGTTCTGCGACCGAGTGTGGACTTTTTGTGGACTCGAGCGTGGACGTCGAGACGATGACGCATTCGGTCGGGTCGGCCAAGGCGTACTCGGCCTGGCGGCGCTCGTCGAGAGAGCCGTTCGGCAAGATTCAGGTAGGCAGACGAGTGGCAGTGCTCACCCTGGGGGCGCTTCCCGGCGAACGAGCCGGCGATCGGGTGGATCGAGCCGAACCCCGGATCGCGCCCCACGAGACGAACAGACCACATTCCTGGCATGTGGGAACCCGGCGTCGTTCTTCCACCATCGTACGGAGACCCAGGGACCAGCCACCGAAGTATGCTGGGGCTGTGGCGAAGAGGGTCATCCATATGAGTCTCGATGAGTTCGGGCGCGGCCTCGTTTTCCCCCCGACGTCTGATGACGTGTCCATCACCCGTGATGGCAGGCGGCTTGACAGCAAGGAATCCGTACTCTCCTGGTGGGCCGACGTGGCCGCCGAGATCGAGGCTGAAGAGGCGGTTGGGCACCCCACGCCGGGAGCTCACGGCGGCACCTGAAGGGCCTGATCTCCAAGGGATCACCGACGCCCTCGCCCGTCACGATGTGGAGTACCTGCTCGTCGGAGGCATCGCCGCACGGGCATACGGCGCTCAACGGCCGACGTTCGATGTCGACTGCCTGCCGGAGCCGAGCCGGGCGAACCTCGATCGGCTGGCCGCCGCCATGCGCGATCTGCATGCGCGCCTTCGGGTCGAAGGGCTTACGGACGAGGAGGCGGCCCTACTTCCGGTCCAGGTCACTGGTTCGACCCTCGTCCGTATGGAGCTGTCCACATGGCGCACCGACGGTGGTGACCTCGACATCCTCGCCGACATCCCGGATCGCCATGGCCGGCACATGCCCTACCGAGAGCTGGTCGCCCGCGCAACGGAGCTGTACCTCGACGGAATCGTGGTTCGGGTGGCTGCGCTCGATGATGTGATTGCCAGCAAGGAATGGGCCGATCGTCCGAAGGACCGCGCCGCCCTTCCGGAGCTCCGCGCCCTGAGGCACGAGTAGGCGGCGACGTCAGGCCGTCACCCGTCGGGGGCGAAGGCCACGGTGCTGACCCCGCCGGTGTGGCCGGTCAGGGAGCGGACCAGAGCGGATGGGGGTTCGGGTAGGGCCGACGTCGGCTGGAGCCAGACGCGGCCCGACAGGTCGGCGGCGTCGTGTTCTGCGGCGGGCAGCCGGGAGACGAGCGTGGCGGCCGTCGCGGCCAGGCTCAGGTTTTTCCCAAAGAACAGCGGCGCCCATCGCCGCAGCACGGCCACCGTGGTGACCAGGGCGGGATCACCGGGCCGGGCGGCCAGGGCGAGGGTGGCGTCCAGCTCCGCGTCATGGGCCCCGTCACGGGTGCCGGCGCCGGGCCAGCCATCGCCCGTTGCTGGCCACCGCCGCCATCTCGTGGTGCTCGCCGGCCAGCTGCAGGTGCTGCAGCAGGTGGTCCCACAGGTAGGGCTCGTCGTCGGGCAGGTAGGCCCAGCCCTGGGCGGGGCGGTGGGCGTCGAGCAGGCTGCGGTGGGCCGGCGACCACGGCCCGGTGGCGTCGAAGATGACGAAGGCCCACTGCAGGTCGTGGAAGCCGACGTGCCCCTCCTCCCAGCGCAGCAGGCCGGCGCGGGCCAGGCGGACCAGGGTCGGGGCCGGATCCTCCAGGCCCCACAGCCGGGCCACGGTTTCCTGGGGGACGGCGACGTCCTCGGGAAACCCCGAGCAGCCGGTAGTGGTCGGCGTCAGCCGGCCCCAGCCCGTCGACGGCCAGGCGCAGGACCTTGAACACATCGGCGTGGGGGTGGTCGCGGAACACCGTGGCCAGGTCCTCCACCTCGGCGGCCATGTCCGCCACCCCCGCCCGGCCCGCGCCATGGCCGCCACCAGGGACAAGGCCAGCACCACCCCGCCCGTGTGGGCCACCAGGCGCGCTACCGCTTCCCGGTCGGCCCCGGTCACCGTCCCCACCGCCTGGTCCAGGAAGGCCGGCGACGCGGCGGCATCGAGCACGCCGACGGCGTGGGCCGAGGCGCCGATGGCGGCCAGCACCGAGGGGTCCCTGGTCGTGTACAGGACCCGCCCCTCCTCACTCGTGGCCCCCAACGCCTCGGCGCGGCGATCGACCACACGTCGTCGACCACGACCAGGCACCGTCGGCCCCCCAGGCCGGCGAGCAGGTTGGTGGCCCCCAGCTCCACGTCGAAATGGCGGGCCAGCTGGCGCTGGAGGCCGGTCAGCTCGGCGCTCTCGCCGACGCTGACCCAGCAGATGCCGTCGGGGAACCACGAGCGGACCTCGGGGTCGTGGCACAGGGCGGCGGCCAGCACCGACTTGCCCACCCCGCCCTGGTCGTGGAGGCCGCTGGCGTGCTGACGGCCGACGAGGCCCACGTCCGCGCTGGCCGGCAGCCGCTGCTTCAGCTCGGCTAGGTCGCTGGGGCGAGGCTGGTAGCCGGCCGGCAGGGAGGGGGGACGCCCCCGGAGGGGGCCGGGCTGCGCTGCGTCGAGCTGGCCGGCCGGCCGTGGCCCGATCGTGGGCCCGGCCTGGGCGCCCTCGACTGCATCGAGCCTCGTCACCACCTCCTTCACGGCCTCATCGACGCGCACAAGGGCGCTGTCGCACTGCGCGCGCCGCATGGCCCGCAGTGGCTTCTCCGGAGCCAGCGGCCACTGCACCGCGGCGATCGCCTCCACGTCGCGCCAGGCGCAATGCCCTACGGGCACGGAGACCAGGGGCACGCCCCGTTCCGCCAGGCGGGGCAGCTCGGTCCCCTTGATGTAGTAGGAGGCCAGAAAATCGGCGCTGACCAGCAGAACGGCCACCTCCGCCGGCCGCATGCTTGACTCGATCTCCTCGTCCCATCGCCGGCCCACCCCGATCCGGTCGTCGGGCCAGATCTCGACGTGGCCCTTACGGACCAGGGG
>JAHFUP010000070.1:0-17504 GCA_023265025.1 Acidimicrobiia bacterium
CCGAACCCACCCGCCGACGCAGCCTGCACCAGCGCCCAGCCGAGGAACACGCCCAGCCCGAGCCCGCCCACCGTGCCGAACAGGGCGATGATCACGGATTCCCAGCGCACCATCGACCGGAGCTGGCGCCGGCTCTGGCCGACGGCCCGCAGCAGGCCGAGCTCGCGGGTGCGCTCGTGGATGGCCAGCGACAGCGTGTTGGCGATGCCCATGAGGGCGATGACGATGGCCAGGAACAGGAGGACGTAGACGATGCCCAGCATCATGTCGACGCCCTGGGCCACCGAGGCGACGTACTCCTCGCGGTCGAGGACGTCGGCCCCGCCGGCCGCCGCCGTCACCCTGGTCACCGCCGCCTTCCCGTCGCTCAGGCTGACGCCGGGCTCGAGGCCGATCAGGACCTGGCTGTCGACGTCCTGGGGCGCGTGCGGGGCCCATGCGGCGCGGCTGACGAGGTAGTCGCCGGTGAGGTCGGCCACGTCGTAGATGGCGCCGATCGTGAAATCAGCGGCGGCGCCGTCCACGAACCGGAGGGGCAGCACGGTGCCGATGGCCCAGCCGTGGGAGTCGGCCGCGTCAGCAGAGACCGCCAATTGCGTGGCGCCGAGGCGCTCGATCGACCCTGCCTTCACGCCGACGTCGAGCACCTTCTCCAGCGACGCGACGTCGGCCACGGTGATGCGCCGGCCCTTGCCGTCGACCTGGGCTACGCCCTGGCCGAGGCCGACCGCCGTCCCGACCTCGGGCAGCGCAGTCAGCTCGCCGGCCAGCGCCGGGCTGAGCCCGCCGCCGCCGAAGCTGCCGGTCCTGACGACCAGGTCTCCACCGAAGGACTTGGAGACGGTGTCGTCGATCGACGAGCGGATCGACGCCGCGAACACGGTGAACAGCGTGACGACGCCGACGCCGACCATCAGGGCGGCGGCGGTGCCGGACGTCCGGCGGGGGTTGCGCATGGCGTTTTGGCGGGCCAGCCCGCCGGTCACGCCCCGTATCCGGGCGAGCGGCCAACCGACGATCGCCGCCGCCGGCCGGGCCACGACAGGGCCGAACACGACGACACCGACCATGGTCAGCACCGCTCCGAGGCTGGCGACGGCCAGCACGCTTCCCCCATCGCCGAGCACCGAGCTGAGGACGACCGCCACGCCGAGGGCGGTCAGGACGGCGCCGGCGCCGGCCCGCACACGAGACGTCCGGGTCGCCTCGACCGCGTGCTCCCGCAGGGCGGCGATGGGCGCCACCCGCGACGCCTTGACCGCCGGGAACACGCCGGCGACGAGGGTGACGATCGTGCCGACCAGCATGCAGATGACGGCGGTGGACGCCTGGAACGCCAGCCCGCCGGCGGGCAGCGAAAAGCCGAAGCTGTCGAACAGGCCCTTGAGCAGGCCGGCGATCGCCACGCCGCCGAGCAGGCCGGCGGTCGACGCGACCAGGCCGATGAGCAGCGCCTCCATCACGACCGAGGTCACGATCTGCGCCCTCGCCGCACCCAGGGCCCGCAGGAGGGCCGACTCCCGGCTGCGCTGGGCGACGAGGATCGAGAACGTATTGTAGATGCTGAAGCTGGCCACCAGCAGGGCGACGCCGGCGAACACGGTGAGGAACGTGGTGAACAGGTTCAGGAACTGCTGGCCGATCTGGTCGGTGCTCTCGGCGGTGAACTGGGTGCCGGTCAGCACCTCGTTTCCGTCGCCCGCCAGCGGGCGAACTCGTTCCGCCAACAGCTGCTGGCTCACACTGGGCTCGGCGCGGATCACGATGCTCGACGCCTGGCCGGGCTTCTTGGTCACGTGCGCCTCGGCGCCGGCCAGGTTGAAGGCGGTGAACGTCACCGCGCCGAAGCCGTCGCCGGTGCCGAACGTGGCGGTGCCGACGATGGTGACCCGGACGGGCTCGGGGGTCTGCACGATGGTCGTGTCGCCGACGTGGAGCTTGCCGGCATTCGCCGCGCCCCGGTTGACGACGACCTCCTCGGTGGTCTGGGGCGCCCGCCCCTCGACCAGTTTGTAGGGGTTCAGCTCGGCGTCGGTGATCCAGTTGCCGGCCAGGCGGGGCGGGCCGTTGCCGCCGACGGCCTGACCGTCAGAGCCCATCAGCTGGCCGTAGCCGGTGATCGACGGCTCGGCCGCGGCCACGCCGGCCACGCCCCGCAGCCGATCGGCGAGGGATGAGGGGATGAGCGAGCGCCCGTCGACGTCGGGGCCGCGACCTCCGTCGGCCTCGATGGTCGACGCGCTGCGCACGACGGCGTCGGTGCCGGCGTTGGCGTCGGCGAACAGGGTGTCGAAGTTGGCCCGCAGGGTGTCGCCCAGGACGAGCGTGCCCGATAGGAACGCGATGCCGAGGAAGACGGCGAGGAAGGTGCCGAGGAGCCGGCGCTTATGGGCGCGGAGGCCTTTCAGGGTCACGTTGAGCATCTCAGAGGGCCTTGAGGGCGTCGAGGACGGACTGGGGCGTGGGGTCGTCGAGGTGGCCGGCGACCCGCCCGTCGGCCAGGAACACGACGCCGTCGGCGTAGGACGCGGCGAGCGGGTCGTGGGTGACCATGACCACCGTCTGGCCCATGTCCCGCACGGCGGCGGCCATGAAGCCGAGGATCTCGGCACCGGCCCGGGAGTCGAGGTTGCCGGTGGGCTCGTCGGCGAAGACGATCTGCGGCCGGCTGGCCAGGGCCCGGGCGACGGCGACGCGCTGCTGCTGGCCGCCGGAGAGCTCCGAGGGATGGTGCGTCAGCCGGTCGCCCAGGCCGACGGTGGTGACCACGGTGTCGAGCCAGTCGCGGTCGGGCTTGGTGCCGGCGAGGTCGAGGGGCAGGGTGATGTTCTCCAGGGCGGTCAGCGTCGGCAGCAGGTTGAACGCCTGGAACACGAACCCGACCTGCTCCCGGCGGACGATCGTGAGCTCCTTGTCTGATAGGGCGCCGAGCTCAAGCGGGCCGAGGAACACCTGGCCGGCGGTCAGGGTGTCGAGGCCGGCGACGCAGTGCATCAGCGTCGACTTGCCCGAGCCCGACGGCCCCATGACGGCGGTGAACCGCCCACCCGGGAGGTCGACGCTCACATCGTCGAGGGCCCGCACCTCCGTGCTTTCCGACCCGTAGACCTTGGTGGCGTGGACGGCCCGAGCCGCCACGCGGGTGGCTGTAGTCGTGGTTGTCATGGGTCCATCGTCCGCTTCGAGCCGGCGACCGTCGTCGGGCGAGCGGAGGTACCTCGCCTACGCCCGGGGCGGTAGCGCTACCATCCTCGTGTACGTCGCCTGCGACGCGCGGAAGAATCGATGGCACGCGGGTGGGGATCGCACATCATCTCGGCTGGGCCGTAGTTTGTCGTTGCCTCGACCGACCACAAAGTCGTGGACCGCAGGAGGATCGAGCTGATCGAACCGGGCATGGCGGTGGCGCCGATCCACCACGAAGGCAAGCCTCTCGACGACGCCGCCACCGCGGCGCTCGTGGCGACGGTGCGAGCGTCGGCAGTGCGGGCAACATCGGCGTCCCTGGACGAACTCGCAACCGCAGTGCCCGAACCGGTCGTGTCGATGTCGCTGCGAGCTTGGCCGCTCGACTTCCCCGACGACATCGTCGTGCAACGTCGCCCACCCTACGAAGCCCACGCCGACTCCATCATGTACCGGCAGGTGCTGGCTGAACAGGCGCGCGCCCGCGGCTGGGACGTCCATCTCTAAGTCGCCACTGGCGGAGAGACTTCATCCCGTGCACGCGCTATGCGCGAAACGAGGCCGAATTGGGAATTGTCTACCTCACCGGACGTGCCGCGCCCTTCCAAGGTTCAGGCCCCCGCGCCGGCGTGGCAAACGACATCATCGCGGTGGGGCCAATTCGGGTTGACAAGACCAAGCCGATGAGCCCGACGATGGCCGCGTGACTGCGAGCGGCCGTCTCATGTCGACACGCTGTTCGCGCCCTGTCGCTTCCAGCGCTCACCGAGCCGGGCAAGCCCGAGCGCGACAACGAGCAGCACACTGTTGAAGATCCAGAAGCCCGGGTCGAGATCGCCGGTGGTCCCTTGCGCGACGGCGCCCAAGATGACGATGCCCATGGCGAGCGCCCAACCCGTGGCGGTGGCGACTCGGGCCGCGTTCCTGGTCTTGAGCCGGGCGCCCCATACGGGTGCGAGCAGGACAGCCATGAGGATCAGGATGACTAGCACGATGGTTGTCCGCTCAAACCGGCGGCGAAGGCATCCGCCACTCGGCAGGCAGCGTGCGGGAGGACCGTGGGCCCGGTCGGGTCCGTCTCCAAGACGAGCTTCCGTTTCACGTCATACTCCGTTCGTTCCGTTGGGTGCTTGTGACGGTACGGCCGCGACCTGTCGCCGGGTAGCCGGCTAGCCCGCTGGTCGGGGCGGGTTTACCGTCTTCTTGATTCGGGCTACCCCGAGGACTCGGGAGGCGCGCTGGCTAGCCGAAGGCAGCTTCCCCGCTCCACAATGTGGCATGGACGTCGGTGTCCGCAGGGTCGCACTACTCGCCGCCGTCGCGGGGACGGCCTGCGGCACCGCTGGCATGGTGCTGCTCGCGCTCGACGGGCAGGCTGGCCGGCCCGACGGTCTCCACCTCCTGATGGTCGGCGCGGCGACGACAATCTCGGGCTTTGTGCTGGTGTGGTCCCGGCCCCGGCTGCGTTACGGCCCGATCGTCTTGGCCAACGGCGTGGCGTTCGGTATCACGTTGCTCGTGTTGGGCATCTTGGTCCGCAACGGTCCGTCGGGGGGTGGCTTGGCGGCGCAGATCGCGTTCGCCGCCACCTATCTGCTCGTCCCGCCGCTGAACATTGTGTGGGAGCTGCAACTGATCTGCTTCCCGACCGGCCGGTTCCCGAGCCGCCGCTGGGAGCGGTGGGTGGCGACCACCTTCACGATCGATGTAATCGCGTCCGTCGCCGCCTATCTGACGGCTCCCGCCGGTCACGTCCGACCGTTCGACCTCCCGGTGACAACCGCGGTGTCAGGGCCGTGGGCCAGCACCGTTCACGCCGTGCCATCGCAGGTCGAGTCCCTTCTCGGATTGGCGTTGCCGGTAGTGGCCCTCGCCGGTCTCGTCCTGCGGATGCGACGTGCCGGGCCAGTCGAACGCCAGCAGGCGAAATGGCTCGTCTCCGCGATGGTGGCCGCCGTCGTGGCTATCAACGCCTTCCCCGCCACCCTTCACCCGTGGCACGGAGTGCGGGGCGCCGGCGAGATCCTCGTCATGCTCAGCCCGCTGTGGATCCAGGCCGCGATCGCCGTCGCCATCTTCCGCTACCACTTGTGGGGCATCGACGTCGTCCTGTCAAAGGCTTTGACCTTCGCCGCGCTCTCCGGAGTCGTGTCGGTCGCCTTCGCGGCCATGGCCCTCGCCGCCAGCGCGTTGGTCGGCGGCTTCGATCAACGGTCTGCAGTGACCGTGGCGATGCTGTCCGCATTCGTTTTGGTGGCGCAACGACCGCGGCGACGCGTCGATCGGGCGGTGCGGCGTGTCGTGTACGGCGAGCGCCCGCACGGTTACGCGGTACTGAACGGCCTGGGACGAGACCTGACCAACGCCGGAGCGCGCGGGCAACTCGGGACGGCGGTCGCGGACGCCGCCCGGCGCGCCCTGTCGGTCCCCTGGGCTGAGGTGTGGCTCCTCGGCGACAACGCGACGGTGCTGCACAGCAGCGGCAGCAGCGGCTCAGCGGCTAGGCAGCCGACCATCGCGCTTGGCGCCTTCCTTGACCAACTGGCCGCCGTCTCGGTGTTGCCAAAGGCAAATGACCAAAGCGGCATGCTGGCCGCCCTCGGAGACCCAGCCCTCGTGGTACCGCTCCGGTCGGAGTACGCCGTGCTCGGCCTGCTCGCCTGCGGCGAGCGCCGAGGAGAGCCCCTCGCCGACGGCGACCTCCAGCTTCTCGAGGCCATCGCCCGCGAGGCGACCCTAGCGCTGCAGAACCGCCAGCTCGAAGGAGAGGTCAACGACCGGGTGCGCGAGCTTGAGGCCCAGGCCGCGGAGCTGCGCCGTTCACGGGAACGTCTCGCCCACGTCCAAGACGACGAACGGCGCCGGATCGGCCGAGACCTGCACGACGGAGTCCAACAGCAGCTCGTCACGCTAGCGGCCGACCTGCGCCGCCTCGCATCGCGGCCGCCCGCCGAGAGTGGCGAGGCGCTCGGCGAAGCTGCGGCCCGCGCCGAGGACGCGGTATTCAGCCTCCAAGACCTCGCCCGCGGGATCTACCCGAGCGTACTCACCGACCGCGGCCTAGGACCGGCCCTCGGCGCCCAGGCCGAACGACTCGCCGCGGATGTGCACCTCGATGTCGAACCCGCGATCGTCGGCCGCCGTTTCGTCCCCTCGGTGGAGGCCGCCCTGTACTTTGTGGCCCTCGAAGCGCTCGCCAACAGCCAGAAGCACGCTCCCGGAGCCCGTGTCACCCTTACCCTTCGGAGCGACGGTTCTGACGTGTGCCTCGACGTCCGCGACGACGGACCGGGCTTCAACCCCGCCAGGGCCGTCGCCCACCAGGGGAACGGCCTGCTCAACATGACCGACCGGACAGCCGCCGTCGGCGGCAACCTCACAATCGAGAGCCGCCCGGGCGCCGGGACCTGGGTCAGCGCCCGAGCTCCCGCCCTGTCGCCCGTCGCTGACATCGCCACGCGACGGACCTCACGCGCCCAGGGCGGACTCCCGTAGGTACAGCAGCACCGCCGCCACCCGCCGGTTGAGGTTGGGCTCCTCCGCCAAACCCAACTTGGAGAACACCGCGGCGATGCGCTTCTCCACCGTCGCCACCGAGATCGACAACCGCGACCCGATCGCAGCGTTGCTGCAACTGTCGGCCATCAAGCGAAGCGTGTCCAGCTCGCCCGGAGTCAGCCGGGCGAGCGGCGAGCCCGGCTTTCGGACACGGCGCTGGACCAACGATTCCAGGATCCGCGGGTCGACGACCGACCCGCCGTTTGCGACCTCGTGCAGGCCCCGTACCAGTTGGCCAAGATCACCGAGCCGCACCTTGTGCAAGAAGCCAAGACCACCAAACCCTTTCTCAAAAAGAGCCCAGACGTACTCCTCGTCGTCATGCTGGCTCAGGACGAGTACACCCGTGCTCGGTGAACGGCGCTTGATGGCATGAGCGGCGCTGATGCCCTCCATCGTGAACGTGGGCGGCATCCGCACATCCATCAGGACCACGTCAGGACAAAGGCGCTCCGCCTCGTCGATCACTCCAGCAAGGTCGCCGGCTACCCCGACCACCTCTACCGTCGGCTCCTCAGCGAGGAGCGAACGGATCCCCTCCCGCATCAGGTACTGGTCCTCCGCGATCAACAGGCGCACGGTGCCGATCGTCCGCTCAACCTCCATGACCCCACGGTAGGCCCCCGGTCGAGCTGCGTGGGCCTGGGCAACTGTGTCGCGCCGCGGTCAGCGATGGGCCGAGTATTCGGCTCGGGTCCGCGCGGTCGCGTCCGCCCATGCCACCGCGGTCTGGATGCTGATCCCCAACAGATCGGCGACGACGGCAGCCGGCGTCCTGGCCGCCAGGTTGGCCAGAGCGGAGGTTCGGGCCGTCGAGGTTCGGACGCCGATGGCCCGCAGACGAACAGCCAGCACGGTGGCGTGGACCGGCCGGCCCGGGTGTTGGCCGGGGAACAGCCACTGGGTGGTCCCGGCCAGCTTCGCCGCCGTCGTCTCCCGACGCGGTGGCAGCAATGCTTGAAGGTGCTGCGCCATGGGCGATTGCAGCACCAGCGGGGTGGTTCCCAGTCGCAGCCTGACCACCGGGCCCGTCGTCGTCACGTGCTCTGCGGTGAGGCGGCTGATGCGGGCGACGCTCTGGGCGTAGAGCACGACGAGGAGCCCGGCCACCCGGTCATGAGGATCGACGTCGTCGTCATGCAGGAGGTGGCGGGCGAGCGTCAGCTCGCCGTCGTCAAAGACCACGTTCGGCCCGCCGCTGATGATGCGCGACGGGTAGACGACGTCGGGGGCGAGCCTTTGGCGGATAGCCCAGGCGACGAACGGTCGGGCGTTCTTGCAGGTGCTGGCCGTCACGGCTGCTCCCAGGCGTCGATGTCGGCCTGCCTGCAGCCGTCGAGCGTCCGGTCCCGCTGAGCGAGGAAGGCCAGGAAAGCCCGCGCCGCCTTCAACTTGGTTTTGGCCCCGTTGTGGGCGTTGTCGGAGAGGTGGCGCCGGGCCGAGGCGGCCCGCAGTGAGCGCAGAACCTCCCAGGTGGCGTGGCGGCGAAGGAGCCGTTCGTGGTCGGCGACGTCGATGCTGTCGAGGTAGTCGGCCAGCCAGAGCTCGAAACGGGCCAGAACCGGGTCACGTCCGGCGAGCACCCCCGTCGTCGTGAAACAGGTGCTCGACGAACCACACCGCTCTCGACCGGGGCAGGGCGTCGAGCGACTCGAAGCTCACGGCCAGCTCGGAGCGCGCAAAGCGGCGGAGCAGGCCGGTGACGTCGCTCTTGCGTAGCCAGCTGATGACGTCGCGGGGCTGTCAAGCGTCCGGAGCATGTGGTGCACCGGGTCGAGGTCCCCACTGCCCGGTTTGCCGAAGATCGCGGCGAGACGAACGTCGGGGAGCACGCCGGGCACAGTCCCCGGTCGTGGAGGCGGTCCTCGACCCCGCAGGTGCGGCACACCGCATAGGGCGCCACGCCCGCGCAGTCGGAGCAGACCTTGTCCACGAAGCCGGTGTAGAGACGGAGTCGGCGCCAGCCTCCGCACCCCGGGCAGTCGGCCTTCGCCGCCAGGGCCCGGCCATAGCAAGCCTGGCAGAGCGGCCCTTCGAGCCAGTGGGCCGCCACCCGTTTCAGGCCGCCGCAATGGACGCACTGCTGGGGAGCGACGGGGCAGCACTTCGAGCACAGCATGCGCCGGCGGCGCTCGCCCCGGCACGGGCGGACCTCTCCGCAGGACTCATAGGCCACCGTGGGGCCGGTCCAGCAGATTGCGCACAGGTCGGGGTCCCCGTCGCGAGCGAGGCGGACGATCGCGCGAACACGACCGCAGCGCCCACCGGAATTCTCTCGGGCGCGCCTGTCGACCACCGGGGCCGGTACTTCACCGCGTCAGCCGTGAGGTTCCTCCCGCCACCGGTCAACGGCGCCATCCCGATCTGGGTCACCGCTCGGTGGCCGAACCGACGTCCCCTCCGCCGGGCGGCGCGGTACGACGGTCTCTTCGTCATCGACATCGAGCCGCCGGCGCTGCGTACTGCGCTGCAGTTCGTGGAACCGCTCCGTCCGTCGGCGAGCGACCCCTATGAGGTCGTCGTACATGCGGACGCGGAAGCGGATCCGCGACCGTGGCGGGACGCCGGCGCCACGTGGTGGCTCGCCGCCTTCGACCCGTTCACCGTCACTCCGTCGGCCGTGCAACGCGTGATCGACCGGGGGCCTGCGGTGTGACCTCTCCGGCATTTCTGACCCCCGCAGGGCGTTGGAGCCAAGTCATGAGAGACCCCGAGCAGATGAAGGCCGACGCCGCCGCGTTCTACGACCTCATGTTCAACCAATGCCAGGCCCGGGAGGCCATCGAACGGTACGCCGGCGATTCGTACACCCAGCACAACCCCGGCGTGCCCGACGGCAAGGAGGCCTTCATCGAGTACTTCGAGCGCATGGCCGCCGAGTACCCGGGCAAGCACGTCGAGGTGAGGCGGAGTTTGGCCGATGGTGATCTCGCCGTCCTGCACTGCCACCAGACCTGGCCCGGTGACCACGACTACGCAGGAATCGACATCTTCCGCTTCGACGACAACGGGAAGATCATCGAGCATTGGGACGTCCTCCAGGTGATCCCCGACACGGCGGCGAACGACAACGGCATGTTCTGATCCGGGCCGCGCTGAAAGGGTTTACGGCTCGTTCCGGAGGTAGGTCAGCACGGCCTGCACCCGGCGATGGTCGTCCTGGGTGGGGACGAGGCGCAGCTTGGTGAAGACGCCGTTGACGTGGGTCTCCACCGTCCTGCGGGCCATGTGCAGCCGGCTGGAGATGGCGGAGTTGGTGAGTCCCTCGGCCATCAGCCGCAACACGTCGAGCTCCCTGGGTGAGAGAGACGTGAGCAGGTCGGGAGGATGGCTCGTGCCGACGAGCGCCGAGACGATAAGCGGGTCGATGGCGGTCCCGCCGCCGGCGACACGGCGAACGGCGGCGAGGAAGTCGTCGACGTCGAGCACTCGGTCCTTGAGCAGGTAGCCGAACCCCGATGATCCGCTGCGTAGCAGCTCGATCGCCCTCGTGGTCTCGATGTACTGGCTGAACAGCAGCACCGGGGTGGGGTGGCCACGGCGGCGGATCTCGATCGCGGCGCGGATGCCCTCATCGGTGTGTGTCGGTGGCATGCGGACATCCACGATGGCGACGTCGGGAGGCTGCGCCTCGATGCAGTCCAGCAGCTCGTCGGGGCCGCCGACGGTCGACACCTCGAAGCCCTCGTCGCCCAGGATGCGGGCCAGGCCTTCGCGCAGCATGACCGAGTCCTCCGCGATCACGACGCGCAGGGGATCACCGCCCGGACCGTCGTGCCGGCGCCGGGCGGGCTCATGACCTCCAGCCGTCCGCCGACGGCCTCCACCCGGTCGATGAGCCCGCGCAGGCCCGAGCCGGGCCCACACGTCGCCCCACCGGGCCCGCGATCGGCCACCTCGGCCCACAGCTCCTCGTTGGCAGTGTGGATCGAGATGCTGATGGCGGCGCCAGGGGCGTGTTTGAGCGCGTTCGTGGTGGCTTCGCACGTGACGTACCAGACGGCCGACTCGACGCCCTCCGGAGGGCGGGTCGGGACGTCGACGTCCACCATCACTGTCCCCGGCAGCCTCGTCGCCAGCTCGGACACTGCCGCCGCGATTCCGTTGGATACGAGCAGCGGCGACATGACGCCCTGCGCGAAGCGCCGCAACTCGGCGATGGCCTCCTGGATGCCCACCACCGCCTGATCGACGAGCGCGTCCCCCGCGGCACCCAGTGCCGGCCCGGCTCGGCGCTGACCGCCGCGCAGTGCCAGCCCCAGGGCGACGAGCTGGCTCTGCGCGCCGTCGTGGATGTCGCGCTCGATACGACGCCGCTCGGTGTCGCCGGCGGCGATCAGACGGGCGCGCGAGTCGCGAAGCGCCGCGAGTTGGCGCTCGAGGTCAGCCTGCACCCGTCCGTGCTCGAAGGCGACGACGGACTCCTCCAAAGCCCGCCGGAGCCGGTTGCCGTCGCCAGTCGTCGTCGGCGAGTGGGTGACGAGCGCTTCCCCGGTCCCGAGCGAAACGACGTCGAGTGCAAGGCCGTCGGGCATGTTCGCGACCGGGCGCCCCCACGCGTCGACGTGGGCGCCGTCCGCAAAGCGGTAGCTGATCGCCAGCTGGGGGTCGTCGAGGACCTCGCGGAGAAGCGTCTGCAGGGCGCCGGGCTCGGGTGGTTCGGTCCCCGAGGTGGCGGTGAAGGCTCGGACACGACGGGTGGCGTCCCAGCTTCCACGGTCGAACATCCGATCGAGTTGGTCCTGGGCCCATCCGTGGACCGGTCGGAGCACGAAGAGGGCGGCTGCGGTGGCGAGGGATGCGGCCGCTACGGATGCGCCGGTGCCCAGCCGGTACGTCGAGCCCGCGAGTACCCCGGCGGTGGCGACGACGGCGAGCAGGGCGGCGGTGAGAAAGCCGTAGAGGATCGTGCCCCTGATGAGGCGGTCGATATCGAAGAGGCGGTACCGGAACACCGCCACACCGATCGACACCAGCATGACGACGAAGCCGGCAAGCCGGACCGCCGACCATACGGGGATGATCGCGGCCAGGATGTTGGTGGTGACGGCGACGATCACTCCCAGGAGCACCCACTTGAGCTGCTGGCGCAGCACGCCGGCGCTGAGGCGCCACTTCTCCAGGAGGCCCACCAGGCCGAGAGCGGCCAGGATAGAAGCGAACAGGATCGCAGCGGTGACCAGTCCATCGGCGAGGGAGGCGCGCCCCGCCGGGAGGTCGTTCCCCAGGAGCAGCTCCCGGCCTCGGAACGGCCACGCCAGCACGCCCGCGACGACAACCAGCAAGGCCAAGACGCAAACGGCCTTCGGGATCCACGCGAACGATGGGGCCGCCTGTCCGTCCGGGAGCCACGCCACCATCAAGGGGTGCAGCACAACGGGCGTGGCGACGAGGGCAATGAGGCCGATGAGGCTTGCTGCGCCGGCCCATGGCAGCGACCCTGGGGCGGCGACGAGGCCGTGGTAGCTCCATGCCATGGCGAAGATCGAGAGGGCACGGAGCATCCCCAGGGCCCCGAGCACTCGGCCCACCCGGTCCCGAGGGCGCAAGGTGAGGATGGCGGCGGCCAGGCCCGGTAGCGACAGGGCCATCGTCATCGACATCGCCCTCGACGGTCCGCCACCGGAGTCCAGCGCGTAACCGTCGGAGGACGCCAGCAGCGCTCCGGCCACGGCGGCGCCCATGCCGAGTGCAGCGGCCGTCCAGACGCCGGCGACGGCCCAACGCGCTCGGGCCGAGCGATCGGAGCGCCAATGCACAACCGTCATCGTCCCATGCCGGACAAAAGGGGACATCGTGGCCACCACGCAATGACAATCCGGGCTGGCCACGAAGCGACGGCTTGCCCTGAGGCGCAGACTGAGGGCACGTCCACCAGAGGAGCCCCCCAATGCTCGCCATCATCCCCCTCATCACCGGCGTCGCCCTCGGGCTCACCGCCCCGCGCCGCACGGCTGTGATCGCACAGATCGTGTTCTACGTGCTGGCCGCCGCCGTCCTGGTGGCCACCGCCCCCCAGCACGATGCCACCCGAGCCGAAGGCGCCCTCCTGGCCCTGGGCCTCCTGCCCCTCGCCGCCCTCAGCCTCGGTGCTGGCCTCGTCATCCGCTCCCGCCGGCAGGACTCCCCGACGACGAGCGTCCGCTAGCCCGACGCCGGCGACGGAGCGGTCACGACCTTGGCGACCCTTGCCATGGCGACCTCGAGGTCGTCGGCAATTGAACGCAGCGCCTGCCAGTCGTTGACTGCCGTCGACGCCGCCGCCTCGAGGCGGCCCGCCAGTTCGGCCACCTGGCCGGCGCCGACGGTCCGGCTCGCACCCTTGATCCGGTGGGCGTGGCGGCGCACGTCGTCGGCGCTCGCTTCATCCAATGCGGCGCGGAGCGCGACCAGGTCAGGGCCAGAAGAGTCGACGTAGTCGACGAGGATGGAGGCGGCCAGATCGCCGTCGCCACCTGTGAGCTCGTGCAGCGCGGCGTGGTCGATGATCACGTCCTCCTGGTCCGAGCTCACCTCCGCGCCCGGGGGCCAGTCGGAGGAGGGCTCCGGCACTTCGGGCCAGGCGACGTGGGGCAACCAGCGCCGCAGCTTCTCGGCGAGCACTGGCATCGACGTGGGCTTGCCGGCGAAGTCGTCCATGCCGGCGGCGACACACTTCTCGGCCTCGCCGGACATCACGTTGGCACTCAGCGCGATGATCGGGGTCCGCGGCCGGCCGGTCGCCGCCTCCTCTCGGCGGATGGCGCCGGCCAGCTCGAATCCGTCCATCTCGGGCATGTTCAGGTCGGTCAGCACCAGGCCGTACCGGCCCTGGGCGAAGAGCTCGAACGCCTTCCTGCCGTCCTCGGCGCCGTCGACGTGGAACCCGATGATGCCGAGCTGATGGACGAGCACCCGGCGGTTGATCGGGTGGTCCTCGGCGAGGAGCACCACGCTTCCCTCGCGCTCGGCCACGTCCCTGCTCGGCTTCGGGCGCTTCGAGAGCAGGCGGCCGGCGGCGACGGCTCCGGCCTCGACCTCGCGCGCATCGGCGAGGGGGAGCGGGACGGTGAGGAAGAGCGTCGTGCCCAGCCCCGGAGCGCTCTGCATCGCCACCTCGCCGCCCATGAGGGTGCCGAGGCGCCGGCAGATCACCAGCCCCAGGCCGGTCCCGCCTGACCGGGACGCGGTGGACGCGTCGGCCTGGACGAACTCCTGGAAGAGCGCCTGCTGTGTCTCCGGCGCGACACCGATCCCGGTGTCGGTGACCGAGAACTCCACGCGCTGCGTCGTACCGTCGTCGGCGAGCACTCGCACGCGGAGGTCGATGCTCCCGGACGCCGTGAACTTGACGGCGTTGGAGATGAAGTTGCTCAGGATCTGACGGATACGCAGAGCGTCCCCAATGTGGGCACCGGCGACGTCCTCATCGACGGTGCAGCTGAGCTTGAGCCCCTTCGCCGAACCCGTGTGGAAGAAGGTCTGGACCGCCCCCTCGACCAAGGGCCGGATCATGAACGGGTTCGGCGCCAGCTCGAGCTTCCCCGCCTCGATCTTCGAGAAATCGAGTATGTCGCCGATGATCTGCAGGAGGATTTCCGCCGAGCCCTGGGCGGTGGAGACCATGCTCAGCTGCTCCGGGCTCAGGTCCATCTGGGCGAGCACGTCGAGCATCCCGGTCACCCCGATCATGGGGGTCCTGATCTCGTGGCTCATGGCCGCCACGAATGTCGATTTCGCCAGGTTGGCCTCCTCGGCGGCGGCCCGGGCCTGCAGCGCCTCACGCTCGGCGTGCTCGCGCCGGGCCACGTCCGACTCGACCGCGGCCGCCATGCCGTTGAATGCGGTGGCGAGGCGCTCGAGCTCAGATGCACCCCGGATGCGAACCCGGCGGTCATAGCGTCCTTCGGTGAACTGCGCGGTGGCGACGGCGAGTTCGCCGAGAGGGTGGAGGACGACTCGCCGGGACCGGACCATGGCCGTCACGCCACCGAGCACGATCATGGCGAGGATGGCGATCTGGCCCAACGTGAGCGTGCGACTGACCGAGCGCGCCCGTTCGAGGGCTCGAAGCGTTCGCCCCTCGACGCGCGCGATGAAGTCGCCGATCGCCCCCATGATGACCCCCTTCTCGGTCAGGTAGGTGTCATCCACGAGGCGTCGGTACTCGGCCGCGACGTCCGCGAGGTACGCGCTGTCCACGCCCCGGGCGATGCGCGGCGCCACCCGCTCCATGACGCCCAGCTCGACGAGGGCGAGATTGTTCGACGCCCGCAGCGAGGCGTTGAGGGCGTCGAACTCGTCGTCGGTGAAGTGGGCCGCCCGCATCTGGTCGACAAGGGACTCGGGCTCGCCGTAGGAGACGAACCCTTTCCCGCGGGCGAGCACCTGGTCCCAGAACGAGCTGTCGTAGTCCCTCGGTCGCGGTGCCGTCCCCGCCCGAATGGCGAGGATCTCGTCGTAGTAGGCGCGGTAGCGGGGCTCTCCGGTCGAGACGTAGAGGCGCACCATGCGAGTGAGGTCGTTCGAGCTCTGGCGCATGTCGTCGGCCAGGCGGAAGGACCGGTTACGCCGGTTCTCCGCCGTGGTCTGGGTGGCCGACGCCCGCACCTGCAGCGTGGTGATCACAAGGAGCACACCGACCAGGGCTCCGAGGGTGACCAGGAGTGCCCCCAGCTGGCCGCGGATGGAGCGGGCGTCCCGGTTCAACCCCAGGCCACCCCGGATCCGTCCGGCTCGTAGCCGGCGAGCGCCCACGCCACCATGTGTGCCGCCAGCATCGGCTCGGCCACGAACCGACCCTGGGCCTCTGCGCATCCGAGCGAGACAAGGGCGTCGAAGTGGGCACGCGAGTCGCAACCGTCCGCGATGACCGGGAGCCCCATCTCCCGCGCCACTGCCAGCGCGGACTCGAGCATCTCGAACCGCTTCGCATCTTCCGTCGCCGCGGCCACGAGCCGCCCATCGAGCTTGACCTCGCTCACGGGCACGCGATCCAGCGCGTGCGTCCAGGAGGGGCCGGCTCCGGTGTGGGTCATCGACAGCCCGAAGCCCTTGACGCGCAGGCGGGTCAGCACGCTCAACGCCGACGTCCGCGCCCGGGCCAGGCCGACGTCGTCCATCTCGCAGACGAAGCGGCGCGGGTCCTGCCCTCGGCGCTTGACCATCTGGACAACCCGATCGGCGAGGGACACGTCAGCCAAAGGCAGCAGCGACACATCGACCGCGACCCGCATCGTGGCGTGGACGTCGAGGCCGGCTTCTCCTGCCGCATCGAGCAACCGGCACGACTCGTCGATCAGGCGTTCCACGTACGGGAGCAGAAGACCCTCGTCGGCGAGCACGGGAACGAACTGCGCCGGCGGGATAGGCGAGCCGTTCGCACCGGGCCAGTGCCCGATGACCTCGGCGCTACTCATGGCCCCGGTGGCCAGGTCGATCCTCGGCGTAAACTGGGCCGTCAGCCCGCCGCTCTCCACGTCGTGCCGCAGCATCTCGCTGCTGATGCCGTTGCGGTCCGCGTGACTCGCGGACCCGCCGTTTACCCGGGTGTACTGCCGGAGCACCTCGCCGAGGCGGCGAGCGGTGAGCGGCTTTTCGAGGGCGGCGAGCACCCGGAGGCCATGGCCTTCACCGATCGCCTCGACCGCCCGGAGGACCGTGGCGTCGAGGCCGCTGGCGATCACGAAGGCACAGGCAAGGTTGCTCTCTGCTACCCGGGCCACGAACTCGACGCCGTCCATGCCCGGCATGTCGATGTCACAGATGATGATGTCGGGCGCCAAGCCGGCGTGGAGGAGCGCCAACGCGTCAGCGCCGCCGCTCGCATCGGCGACCGTGCCGACGCCAAGATTGCGCAGGAGCTGGACGACGGTGCGGCGCTGGAAGTCGTGGTCCTCGACGACGACGACCGTGTAGTCGGCGAACTCGCCGCCGGCGTTCGGTGGCGGTCCTGGTGCGCGAGGTGCGAACTGGTGCGGCGTCGATGTCAACGCGCCACCAGCCGCCGGAGCCGCCTGGCCGCCCAGCGTCGGGTCATGGCCGAGGATGCGCTGTTCGATCTCTTTCAGCGCGGGCGACGGATCGAGGCCGAGCTGGTCGCCGAGAATGGCCCGGACCTGCTGGAAGGCCCGCAGGGCGGCGGCCTGACGGCCGAGTCGGAAGAGCGCGAGCATGAGCAGGCCCCACCCCCGCTCCCGCAAGGGCTCGCCTTCGACGTGGGCCTCGAGACGCGTGAGGGCGTCCTGGGCGCGGCCGATCGCCAGCTCGGCCTCCGCCAGGTCCTCGATGGCGTCGAGTCGGGCCGCGTTGAGCCGGGTGGCGTGGGCGGCCAGATAGCCGGCGTCCACGACATCGACCAGCGCCGCGCCTCTCCACAGCCGCATGGCCTCGGCCAGGTCGGCGACCGCAGCCGTCGTCTCGTCCCGCTCGTTGCGCCGGCGGGCCCGCGCCGTCAGCTCCTGGAACCGCAGGGCGTCGACTGCCGCGGGGTCGACGTCGAGGACCCACCCCGGCTCACGGGTGCGGAGCACCTCGCGCTCCGGCTCGGTCCTGGATCCCGACACGCTGGCCAGCGCGGCCCGCAGGCGTGAGATCAGGCTTTGGAGCGTCGCCGAGGGGGCCGCAGGTTGTTCCTCGCCCCAGACCAGGTTGCACAGCGTGTCGGAGCTGACGACTCTCCCGGCCTCCAGGGCGAGCAAGGCCAGGACGGCCCGCTGCTTGGGGCTCCCGATGTGGACCCTTCGACCCCCCAGCGCGACTTCGAACGGCCCGAGCAGGCA
>JAHFUP010000070.1:17604-28224 GCA_023265025.1 Acidimicrobiia bacterium
GCGTCCCCACCCGGCTCGGAGTCCTGCTCCACGAGGAGCCGTGCGAAGTGGACCTTCACCAACATGTCGGCGACAGCCGGGCGGCGGCCGGCGAGCACCTCGCCGTAGTCGCCCTGGTTGTCTCCATCGGTGTTGGGCTTGGTGGGATCGATGGCGTAGGACTGCTCGTCGCCGTCGACCAGCAGGTCGAAGTCGGTGTCGGCCTTCAGCGGGTGCGTCTGGGCCTGGTACACGACCCCACCCGGAAGGCGGACGATGAACTCGCCGCCGGCCAGGCCGGCCTCCTCGCCGTCGCTGCGCTTGTCGTTGTCCGTGTCGACGAACGTCGGCTTGGTCTTGACCGTGCTGCCGTCCGCGAGCTTGAACCCGCGCACCTCGGCGAAGTCGCTGAGCCCGTCGTTGTCGGTGTCCAGGCCGTCGCGGACCCCGTCCCCGTCCACGTCCGCGTTCGTTGCGTTCGGGACGCAGATCACCGTGAAGACGCCCGTGACGGTGCAGCCCGGGTCGGTCTTGAGTTGCTTCTCCTCGTAGTCCGACAGGCCGTCGTCGTCGGTGTCTGCGTCGTACCTCGACGAGAAGACATAGCGGGCGGTCAGGGGCTGCGGCGGGCAGACGGCGTTCTGGCACACGGATGCCAGGTCGCCAGTGGCGGAGCGTGGGTTCATCCCATGGATGAGGACAACCCATCCACCGAACTCGCCTGGGTCCTTGACACCGTCCCCGTTGGTGTCGACCCACCCCATCTCATCGAGATCGATCTGGAAGTCGCCGTTGTCATCGCCGATCTCTTCGGCGTCAGTCAACCCGTCACGGTCGCTGTCGGTGAAACGGTCGCTGTCGTCGACCCGCGGGTTCCCGCCGAGCTTCCGCTCGACGCCGTCGTTGAGACCGTCGCCGTCGGTGTCGGGGTGCTCCGGGCTCGTGGTCTGCAGCGGCAGGTTCAGGCCGTTCTTGTACGGGGTCGTCTCGAAGCCGTCGGCCAACCCGTCGAGGTCCGTGTCCTTGCTCGTGGGGTCGGTCACCGGGTCGTCCAGCGCGGCCTGGACGGAGCCGGGCGAGGCGGCGCTGTTCCGCCTGGGGGCGGACGGGCCTTCGAAGATCACCAGGCCCTTGGCGTCCTTGTTGATGACGCCCGGCGCCTCCTGAAGGTCTGTGAGCCCGTCCTTGTCGCTGTCGGCCGTCGAGCACTTCGAGTGCACCTCGTGAGAGCCGAACTGCGTGTTCACCGTCCAGCCGACCATGACCTCGAAGCGGTCGTCGAGGCCGTCCTTGTCGGTGTCGATCGTCCCGTCGGCCGGGTTGGCGCTGTCCTTGCAGTTGTGCACGGCCTCGGTCAGCGCCGGCATGCGGTCGCCGTCGAGGTCGGACAGCAGCATCAGGGTCACGTTGTCCCCCGGGTACAGGATCCGCTCGTCGAGGGTCGGCTTCCGGTCGATCCCGGTCCGGTTGACGATCTCCCAGGACTCGGGCGTCGACAGGTTGAGCTGGCGGTCCCGGACCCGGAAGATGATCTCGCGTGTCTTGTCTGTCGACTTGAACGTCGAGTAGCTGCTGGCCCGCTGTGCGGCGGTGAGTGTGTTGCTCGGCGTGGTGGCCTCGTCGTACCACTGCAGGCCGGCGGCGCTGAGGGCGTCGCGGAGGGTGATGCCGACCTGCTTGCCCGACGGGTCGAACACGACCTTGCGGTCCTTGTCGTCGACCACGCCGTCGCCGTTCGTGTCCACGACCCGGCCCATGATGCCGGTGGCGACCCGCAGGATCTCGGTCTCAGTCCCTCGCCCGTCGCCGTCGGGGTCGTACCCGCCGTAGTCGATGGCGACCCGGGCGGTGCGGTCGTTGACCTCCTGCGAGGTGAAGGCGAAGTTGCGGCCGGCCTCGTCGACGATGTCGTAGTTGGCGAAGCGGAAGACAAGGCCGCGAGGGTCGTTCATCAGCTGGTCGATGAGCAGCGGGTAGACGTTCGTGGTCTCGAAGACGATGGGGCCCTTGGGCGGGACCAGCGGGCCCAGGTTGAACTCCGTCCCCAGCCCCGTCGCCGGCACCAGGGTGGCGATCGGCGTCAGGCGCTTCGGGTCGAAGGGGTCCTGGATGAGCGCGGCCACCTGGAGGTTGCGGGCGGTGAAGGCCACGTTGCCGCGGCCGGCGAGAGTGACGGCCAGCTGCATGGTGGCTCCGAGCACCTCACGGGTCACCGTCGAGTCCGTCGCCGCCTCGGCCTCCGTGGTGAGGGAGTTGGTGTAGGCCTGCTCCGTCGCCTGGCTCGAGCTCTCGGTGAACTCGCTGGTGAAGGAGTTCGTGTTGGTGGCTTCGGTGCTCTGGTTGAACGACAGGGTGGCCGAGGCCTCGGGTCCTCCAAAAAGCCCCGTGCCGTACCCGACCGTGAGCGACTGCCCGAAGGACGCCGCCAACGTCGAGCTGGTCTCATGGGTGGTCGAATCGCTGGAGCTGAACTCCTGGCTCGCGGACTGCACGAGGGTGGCCTCGGCGGTCTCGGCCGCGAGCTGGCGGGTGGTTGTGCCGTTGCTCTCGACGAACCGGACGTCGAGGCCCATCCTCATCTCGCCCACCGTGAGTGCGGGCTGAGGCAGGTCGGCGACCTTCGGGTTCCGGTTGACGCTGATCTCGTAGCCGTCCTTGAGCTGGTCTCCGTCGGTGTCGGCGAAGATCGGCGACGTCAGGAAGAACGACGTTTCCAAGCCGTCGAACAGGCCGTCGGCGTCGCTGTCCTGCTGGGTCGGGTCGCTGTAGTAGACGTTGAACTCCGGTTCGTCACCGATGCCGTCGTCGTCGGTGTCCGCGTCACGGGGGTCGGTGTTCAGCGCCCGCTCCTCGTGGTCCTTCAGGCCGTCGCCGTCGGTGTCGATGGAGAACGGGCTGCTCGTGACCTGGCGGAGCTGCGTCGTGCCGTTCGCCAGCTTGATGACGACCTGCCAGCCGCGTGTCTCCTCGTGGTCGTAGAGCGTGTCGGTGTCGCTGTTGAGCGGCTCGTCGGGGCAGCCGATGCGGTAGGTCAAGCCCGTGTCGGTGGTCGCGAAGGCGGTCGTCACCGTGAGGCTGGTGTCGGTCAGAATGGTGGCGATAGTCCGGTCCGTCTCGCCGGCGACGTGGATGACGTCACCGACCTTGAACAGCGTCTTGAACTTTGTGGACGTGCCGGTGAGGGTCTTCGAGCCCGCCGTCGTGGCGACGGTGCCCGCGGTCGGGTTGCCGGCGCACTCGGTGGGCGGCGTTCCCGGGAAGACGAAGCTGGTCGGGTCGACGATCACGCCGGCGACGTTCGTCTTGTCGGCCAACGGGTTGCCGGCGACGTCAGTCACGTTGTTGGCGGTGACCTGGTAGGTGACCTCGGCCTGGGACAGGGTCGTCAGCCGCACACTCAGGTGGGTGCTGTCGACGAACTCGGCGGCCATGACCACGAGCGCGCCCACCTCGGGGTGGGTCACGGTCTGCACGATGGCGAAGTGGCTGGTGTCGGGGGTGTTGTCGGCCATGGCCTCGGAGAACTGGACCACGACGGTCTTGTTATTCGTCGAGGCGGCGCTGACGACCTTCGGTCGGGTGGAGTCGGGCGGCGGGGGCGGAGGGGGCGGCGGGACCGGCTGGGTTCCCGTGAACGTCGTCGAGTTGTAGCCCGGGTTGACCGGGCTCAGGTCGGTGCCCTTCACGTTGACCACGAGGGTGTACTGGCCGACGTACTGGGGGCCGGTCACGAGCACGACCTGCTTGTTGTTGCCCTGCAGGGTGGCGCTCTCTACGGTGATGTTCGGCGTGATGGTGTAGCTGGCGGGGCTCGTGGCCGAGGTGGGGTCCAGCGGGACGTCGAAGTTGAGGACGATCCTGGTGTTCCCGTCGGATGTCGCGCTCAGCATCATCGGCCCGGGCGCGACCGCGCTGCCCGTCAGTGGTGTGTTGGTGGACGTCGGGTCCGGGTACGTGCCGGTCGCGCTCAGGATGCCTGGTCCGAGGGTCAGGATGTAGGCTACTCCCGGGGACTGGGGCGCGGTCGTGAGCAGCACCTGCGTCCCGTTCGACCCGAACTGGGTCGCCCCGGTCACGGCGAGCGTCGCCGTGGAGCCCTGCACCGTGACCTGGTAGTTGGCCGGGAGGAAGGCGCTCGGGCCCATGGGCTCGCTGAATGTGACGAGGATCTGCGTCTTGCTCAACGGGGTGACGCTCACGACCTTGGGCTCCGTGGCCGTCTTTCCGGTGAACGTGAGTGGCTTGGACGTCTTCGGCAGCTTCACCGTGTAGGTCACGGGCTCCTGGGCTGCCGTCATCACGTACGCCTGGTTGTCCGTCGCTCGTAGAACACCGGTCACCGGGAGGTTGACCGCCTGGGTCGAGTTGAAGGCGTAGCTCGACACCTGCAGCGCGGCCGCGTCCAGAGGCCGGTCATAGGTGGCCAGTACCCGGTGGCGGCTCAAGGACACGACGGCCGTCAGCTTGGGGTTGGCGACTCCGTTGCCGCCGGACGCGACCGTCGTCGTGGGCGACGGCGCGATTGTGGTCGTCGACGATGTCGACGTTGACGTCGATGTTGACGACGTCGTCGTGGTCTTGGACGGAGCGGCACCAGCCGGTCCTGTCGAGATGCCGGTCAGTGAAGTGACAACCGCCAACGACGCGATGACGATGGCGAGAAGTCGTCGATGCCAACCCTTCGAAGTGATCCCCCTCGTTGACACGGTGTTCTTCCTTTCGTGCGCTCCGTCGCCCGTAGCGACGCCTCCCGACACTTCGCGGTCCGTCCCGCCCAACCGGTCTTCATGCGAATCGCCTGCCCTCAGACCGGGGACGCGCCGAGTGTGCGCCCTCGCTCTTGCGCGCCTCTGGCGCCGAATTGCGCGGGTAGTCCGCCCGCTTGCTCGGGACTTGCGCGCGCCGCCCCCGCCCGGGGCCGGTGCCGCTCCCGGTTCGAAGTACAGCGTCGCCCGCTCCCGGAGCGCCATATCGAGGGCGAGGGACCCGAAGTTCCCGGTAACCATCAGGGCGGCGTTTGCGACCATCAGCACGGCTGCGGTGATCACCTTGCCCTGATCGCTGCTCAGTGTCGCATCGGTGAGGAGCTTGAGGACGAACGCCCCGAAGAGCATCCCGACGAGCAGAAGCACCGAGAGCAGCGTGCTGGCGACGGTTCTGGCCGGGTCGGCGCGGTACAGGTAGCGGAAGACCAACCGGGCGGCGCGGAAGTTCTCACGCATCGGTGAACCGCTCCGCTTGCAAGGTGAACATCTCGGCATAGCGGCCGCCGAGCGCCACCAGTTCGTCGTGGGAACCAGTTTCGATGATCCGCCCGCCCTCGAGCACCACGATGCGGTCGGCCCGCCGCACCGTCGAGAACCGGTGCGAGATGACGATCGTGGTGCACCCGCGAGTGACGTCCAGGAAGCCGCCGATGAACGACGCCTCGGCTCGGGCGTCGAGGTGGGCGGTGGGCTCATCGAGGATCAGCAGCCCACCCCCGGTGGCTGCGGCGGCAAACAACGCTCGGGCCAGCGCCAGCCGCTGCCACTCGCCGCCAGATAGGTCGACTCCGCCGTCGAACTCCCGCGTGAGCACGGTGTCCCAGCCGTGCGGCAGGCCTTCGACCAGTTCCAGTGCGTCGGCTCGCCGCGCCGCATCGTTGTGGGCCCCGTTGCGTTTGGCGCCGAAGCCGACGTTGGCGGCCGCAGTCATCGGGTACCTCACGAAGTCCTGGAACACCGCGGCCACCCGAGCCTGCCAGCCGGCGGCATCGATGTCGCGCAGGTCCACGCCGTCGACCACGATGCGGCCCTGAGCCGGGTCGTAAAGGCGGGCTAGGAGCTTGACCAGGGTGGTCTTGCCAGCTCCGTTGTCGCCCACGATGGCCAGGCTTCGACCCGCCGGAATCACCAAGTCCAGGTCGTGGAGGACGTCGTCGTCACGCCCGGGATACCGGAACCGAACGCCCTCGACTCGGATGTCGCGCTGGGGGGCGGCCTGCGGAGGCGAGTGGTCGCCCGGCAGCCGCAGGCGCGCATCGGACGCCACGATCTTCTCCAGCTCGACCGTCTTGCGCACCACGGCCGCGCCCTCCTCGATGGCGAAGTCGTCGCCCGGCATGACGAGCTGCATGGTGGCGAAGAGCGCCGAGGCGTAGGCCACCATCGCCCCAAGGCTGATCGACCCGTCAATGGCGTCGCGGCCCATGAGCCAGACCGACAGGAGGAGGATCGCGAACACGGGCACGGCAGCTGCGAGCAACCGCAGGACTGATCCCCGCCGCTGCTCCCACAGCCGGGTCATCGTCTCCAACCACTCGCCTCGGAACCGCTCGACGACCCAGCCCGCGAGCCCGAAGATGCGGGTCTCCTTGGCCGCATCCGGGTTCATGGCCAGGCCCCGCAGGTACACGGAGCGCCGCAGGCCAGGCAGCTGGCGGGCTCGGAAGGAGACCATCTCGCTATACAACGCCCGATGCCGTTGCAGGAGCGCCAGCTCGGCCCCGAACAGCAGGATCGCAAGCCACCAGCGGTAGTGGGCGACAAGCAGCAACGAGGCGGCGCCGCTGATGTAGCGGCGCGACTGGTTGAGGACGTTGCGGACCGCCCCATTGGGGCCTCCGGGGGACAGCAGGGTGGCGCCGGCCACGAGGTCGAGCAGTTCGGGGTCCTCCAGGTGGGCGATAGTGCGCGGCTGCAATGCGGCGACCATCGACCGGCGGTAGATCCGCATCTGCACCCGCCGGGAGAGAATGTTCGTCACCGCGTCCTGGATGGGCGACAGGGTCTGCTGGGCGGCGAGCAGGACGCCGACGAGGATCACCGTGTTCAGCAGGTGCTGGCCAGCGGGCGACCTCAGACCGCCGCCGACGGCGACCGGTACGGCCGCCACGGCGGCTCCCGTCGCCACCGCGAACGCAATGGGCAGGACGGCGCCGATGGCCACGCACACCGCCGCACCCGCAGTGAGAGGCTTGCTGACCTCAGGCAGCTGCCGAACCAGAACCCGCCGGGAACCCGCTACCACCATGGCGGAGCCTATGCCGCCGCCCGCCTCCGTCCCGCCTATTTCTCGACGACCTCCAGCTTCACGCTGGCCTCGTCGGCTAGCGCCGTGGACGGCTGAACGCCGGGCGGGTTCCAGCTCAGAACGCCCGACGGCCCCGACACCAATCCCGAAACCCGATCGGCGAACGGCACGCTCGGCGTGTTCATGGTCGGGCGGCCATGACCGCAGAATTAGCTCTTGTTCAGCTCCTCGGCGAGCATCACGATGATGCCGCTGGGCCCGCGTACATAGGTGAGCTTATAGACGTCTCCGTAGGTGGCCACGCCGCGCAGCGGGTGGCAGCCGTGCTTCGCGGCAATCTCGAGTGCCTCGTCGATGTCGTCGACCGAGAAGGCGACGCGGTGCATGCCGATCTCGTTCGGCCGTGTGGGCTCCGTCTCGATCGCGTCGGGGTGGATGTACTCGAAGAGCTCGAGGCGACCGTTGCCATCTGGCGTCTGGAGCATGGCGATGTTGGCGTGGTTGCCGCCGAGGCCGACGGCGGTGTCCGTCCACTCTCCACTGACCGTGTCCCGGCCCAGGACGGTCAGCCCGAGGTCGGTGAAGAAGGCGATCGTCGCTTCTAGGTCACGGACGGCGATGCCGACGTTCTCCAACTTGATAGGCATACGAGCACGTTACCGAGACGCCGGCGATCTGTTGAGGCCGACGCTTCTCAAGGTCCGAATGACGAACGACGGCCCAAACCCGCAGGAGGAACGGCCTTCGCGACGCTCGGACGACTGCTCTCCCGAGACGCCGCCCGCTGCGGCTCGGTGTTCCGACCGCCGATCGTCGGGACACCTACTGGCCGCTCGGCCAAAGCGAAGGCTCGGAAGAGCGAAGCCGAAAAGGCCTGCCCGCCTCGCTCGCCTCACGTCGACCGGTCCACTCAACTCACGGCAGAGGCAGCCACCCTGACCCTCGACCCAGGAGAGGCGAGTCTGGTCCGCGTGGTCGGGCTTCGTGGACGGTGACCCACGCTGGCCGACTCCGAAGGCGTCGCGGGGACGGGGACGCCAGTCGATTTCCGACCCCCGAATCAGAGGTTTGTCGGATGCCTCGACAGCGCGCGGTTCGCATACTCCAGTTCAACGAACCCGCCGAACCCGGAGGAGCAACCCCATGAGCGACCACCCCAACGTTACGACCGTCAACCGCATGACGCCGGCCATCCTCAACCAGGACTACGGCGCCTTGGCCTCGATCTTCACCGAGGACCTGGCGTTCCATATGCGCGGCCCCGACGACTGGACGGGCGACCACGCCGGTGTGGAGGGCTTCCTCGGCGCTGTGGGCCGGGTGTTCGAGGCGACGGGAGGCGACGTTCGCTTCGAGCAACAGTTCTGCATCGGCGCCGACGGCTGGGCCGCCGAGTGGGAGCACGCCACGCTCGGCCGCAACGGCAAGACGCTGGAGTCCAAGAACGCCTTCATCTACCGCTTCGAAGGCGACCGCATCGCCGAGATGTGGATGTTCATCGGGGCCGACCCCGAAGCGGGCAGGGCGTTCTTCGCCTGACCATACTGGTGGCGTGGAGCAGCCGCCGGACGCCGCTCGTACTGCGCTCGACCGACGGGAGTGGGGCCACGCGTATGGGCTGCTGTCCGAGCGGGCCGGCGCTGGGTCCCTTCCCGTCGACGAGCTGGACTGGCTGGCAACCGCGGCCTACCTGACCGGGAGGGACGAAGAGGCGTTCGACAGCTGGACCGAGGCCCATCGCGCCGCCCTCGGCGCCGGGGACACCGGGCGAGCGGTACGTCTCGCTTTCCGCATCGCCAGCGGGATGGGCTTCAAAGGGGACATCGCCCGTGCCAGCGGGTGGGTGGCGCGGGTCCGGCGGTTGCTCGAGGACGTCGATATCGACTGCGTCGAGCACGGCTATCTCGAACTGGGCATGTGCTTCGGCCGCATGTTCGAAGCGGGCGACATGGCCGGCGCCCGGGAGTTCGCGGCACGCGCGATCAAGATCGCCGACCGATTCGGGGACGTCGAGCTGCGCACCGTGGCCCGCCTGTTCGAAGGCCGCTGCGTCATCTACCTGGGCGACGTGGCCGAAGGCCTCGCCCTGTTCGACGAGGCCATGGTGGCGGTGGAGACCGAGGAGGTCTCGCCGATCATGGTCGGGGACGCCTACTGCATCGTGATCGACGCCTGTCACGAGCTGTTCGACGTGCGGCGCTGCGAGGTGTGGAGCGCGGCATTCGTGGCGTGGTGCGACGCCCAGCCCGACCTTGTCCTCTACCGGGGCCACTGCCTCCTCCACCAGGCGGAGTTGCTGCAGCTGCACGGGCGGTGGGCGGACGGGGTTGCCTTCGCCCGCGACGCGTGCCGCCGGCTGTCCGAACCCCTGAACCCGGTGGTGATGGGCGGGGCCCACTACGTCGAAGCCGAGTTGCATCGGCTGCGCGCCGAGTTCGCCGAAGCCGAGCAGGCGTACGAACGCGCCCACCAGGCGGGATGCGATCCCCACCCCGGCCTGGCCCTCCTGCGCCTGGCCCAGGGCCAGGTCGACGTCGCCGCCGCGGCTGTCCGTCGGGCGCTGGCCCAGGCTGAAGGACCCATCGGCCGGGCGAGAATCCTCGCCCCGTGCATCGAGGTCCTGCTCGCCGCAGGGGACGTGTCAGCCGCCGAGGCGGCACAGATGGAGCTGGCGGCGGTGGCCGGCGAGCTGAGCTCCCGGCTGCTCGACGCCCAAGCGCACCAGATGGGTGGCGCGGTGCTGCTGGCCCTGGGCGATGGCGCCCGCGCGCTCCTCGCCCTCCGGCGCGCCCTATCCGGGTGGAGCGCTCTGGATGCGCCGTACGACGCCGCCCGAACCCGTCTGCTCATCGCCACCGCATGCGACGCCGCGGGCGACCGCGAGGGGGCCCGGATGGAACGCACCGCGGCGCAGGCCGTGCTCGACGAGCTCGGGTCGGGGGCCGGGGCCACGATCCCTCGCCCGCTTCCGGGCGGGCTCAGCCCCCGCGAGGCCGAGGTCCTCGTTCTCGTCGCCCGAGGCCTCACCAACCGGGCTATCGGCGAGGAACTGTTCATCAGCGAGAAGACGGTGACCAGCCACCTCACCCACATGTTCACGAAGCTGGGCGTCACGTCCCGGGCCGCCGCAACGGCCTTCGCGTACGAGCACGGCCTCGCCGGGCGGCCGACCTAAGGGACCTGGCCACGAGGTCCGCGGGCGTTCGTGGCGGCCGACGGTTGGCGCGAAATCAGTTGCCCATGGTGCAGTTGCCGTCGCCGCGCTCAGGTGACGACGGGACCGTCGGGCCACTCCCGAGAACGGAGGAGGCCTCGGTTCCGTCGCGGTGGTGGCCACCCACGGGCGACGTCGAAGCGCGCTGGTGATCAGTCCGGCAACGATCCCGGTCGGTCGCTCGTCACTTGCGGGATCGGCAACAGGCGACGTCCCACAGGACCAACCGCTTGCGGGGCAGGCCCAGGTCACAGGGCGTGTCCTGGTCAGGCCGTCCCGTGAGACCCGTCCGGCTTCGATTCCCGCAGGGGTGCCGTATCCGGGACGTCCCGACGGTCTCAGAAACGGTCGTTTATGAGACGACGGTCACGACGCGGTCGCGGGAACCTCACGTCCTCGGACGTTGACCTAGA